>NZ_LOSU01000033.1:0-542345 GCF_001522185.1 Burkholderia sp. RF2-non_BP3
AACTGCGTGCACTGCAAGACCTGCGACATCAAGGACCCGACGCAGAACATCGTGTGGGTCACGCCGGAAGGCGGCGGGCCGAATTACCCGAACATGTAACGCAAACGCATCCCCGCGCCCGCGGGCGCGAACGAACCGGAGTGAAACGATGAGCAATGCAGCGAAGGAAGTCGTGGTGGTGAGCGGTGTCCGTACCGCGATCGGCGATTTCGGCGGGAGCCTGAAGGATTTCTCGCCGACCGATCTCGGTGCGAAGGTCGTGAGCGAAGTGCTGTCGCGTGCGAACGTTTCGGGCGACGCGGTCGGGCATGTCGTGTTCGGCCACGTCGTGAACACCGAGCCGAAGGACATGTATCTCGCGCGCGTCGCGGCGATCAACGGCGGTGTCGCGCAGCACACGCCGGCGCTGACCGTGAACCGTTTGTGCGGCTCGGGCCTGCAGGCGATCGTGTCGGCCGCGCAGACGATCATGCTCGGCGATGCCGACGTCGCGATCGGCGGCGGTTCGGAGAACATGAGCCGCGCGCCGTACACCGTGCCGTCCGCGCGCTTCGGCCAGCGCATGGGCGATGCAAAGCTCGTCGACATGATGCTCGGCGCGCTGCACGACCCGTTCCAGACGATCCACATGGGCGTGACGGCCGAGAACGTCGCACGCAAGTACGGCATTACGCGTGATGCGCAGGATGCGCTCGCGCTCGAATCGCATCGTCGCGCGGCGCGCGCGATCGCGGAAGGCCGCTTCAAGGACCAGATCCTGCCGATCTCGATCCGCACGAAGAAGGGCGAGGTCGCGTTCGACACCGACGAGCACGTGCGTCACGACGCCGGCCCGGACGATTTCACGAAGCTGAAGCCGGTGTTCGTGAAGGAGGACGGCACGGTGACGGCCGGCAACGCGTCGGGGATCAACGATGCGGCCGCCGCGGTGCTGATGATGAGCGCGGACGCCGCGCGCGCGCAGGGCGTGAAGCCGCTCGCGCGTTTGGTCGCATACGCGCATGCGGGCGTCGATCCGGCGTACATGGGCATCGGCCCGGTGCCGGCCACGCAGAAGGCGCTCGAGCGCGCAGGCCTGAAGATCACCGATCTCGACGTGATCGAAGCGAACGAAGCGTTCGCCGCGCAGGCATGCGCGGTCACGCAGGAGCTCGGCCTCGATCCGGCCAAGGTCAACCCGAACGGCTCGGGCATTTCGCTCGGTCACCCGATCGGCGCGACGGGCGCGTTGATCACGGTCAAGGCGCTGTACGAGCTGAAGCGCATCGGCGGGCGTTATGCGCTCGTGACGATGTGTATCGGCGGCGGCCAGGGGATTGCGGCGATCTTCGAGAACATCTGATAATCGAACGCTCAGCACCCGAACACACAGGAATCGTCATGGCCATCGAAACCGTCGGCGTCGTGGGCGCCGGAACCATGGGCAACGGCATTGCGCAGACCGCCGCCGTTGCAGGACTGAACGTCGTGATGATCGACGTCAGCGATGCGGCACTCGACAAGGGTGTCGCCGCACTGAAGGGCAGCCTCGAGCGGCTTGTGTCGAAGGAGAAGCTCGACGCCGCCGCACGCGATGCCGCGCTCGCACGCATCACGACATCGACCGATTACGCGAAGCTTGCCGCGGTCGACATCGTGATCGAAGCCGCGACCGAAAACGTCGAGCTGAAGAGCCGCATCCTGAAGCAGATCGAGTCGGTCGCGCGACCCGACGCGATCATCGCGACCAACACGTCGTCGATCTCGATTACCGCGCTCGCGGCGCTGCTCGCCGATCCGTCGCGCTTCGTCGGCATGCACTTCTTCAACCCGGTGCCGCTGATGCCGCTCGTCGAGATCATCCGCGGGCTGCAGACGAGCGACGCGACCGCGTCCGCCGTGCGCGCGCTGACCGAGCGTTTCGACAAGTCGCCGATCGGCGTGCGCAATGCGCCGGGCTTCGTCGTGAACCGGATCCTCGTGCCGATGATCAACGAAGCGTTCTTCGTGCTGGCCGAAGGCATCGCGTCGGCCGAGGAGATCGACGCGGGGATGAAGCTCGGTGCGAACCATCCGATCGGGCCGCTCGCGCTGGCGGACCTCGTCGGGCTCGACGTGTGTCTCGCGGTGATGGACGTGTTCCTGAAGGACTTCGGCGACACGAAGTACCGTGCGTGCCCGCTGCTGCGCGAAATGGTGTCGGCGGGGCGGCTGGGGCGCAAGACGGGGCGTGGGGTGTACGACTACAGTAAGTAAGCGGTGCCGCATGGTCGCGGCGAATCGGGTGCCCGATCGTCGCGGCCATGCATGTTTCCTGACCGACGGTCGTCGGTGCCGGGCAAGAAAATTCTAAATATCAATCCCGTTCCCGGATCCTTTCAGCAGCGTTTGTTTGAGTATCGAACCGTTGCTGTGCCGCTTCCTGCGGCATTTCGATCACATAGCGAACAGGTATGGCGATTAGCGTCGCCATCTTTACAAATAGACGTGAACGAACGCGCGGCGTGCGATTTCGTCTATCCGCACGATGTATCTGGAGCAGATCATGTCGCGCGGTTTGTGCTCGACCTATTGGTTCGTTGACATATTCGCTAACGTATCAAGCGAGCCACGCGAACAGGGTGTGTCGTGTTGGCACATGTCGAATGCTCTCGAGTCCGTGGCGGGCCCTTCGAAAAGATGGGTGCGTGGGCGAAACGTGCAGATCTAATCTCTCAACTCCATCGGGGATTTTTTGAGATGGCCTTTGCGGATAGTATCTGGCGATGGAGTGGGGCGTAACGCAGAGCCGGACAAATTTTCGCCACGATCCTCTTTCATCTCGTCTTTTGCGGGCGTTTACGTGTCTCGAAATATTCCACGTTGTAAGAAGAAACAGTTTGTTCCGTCAGATATCCCGGTCGTTGATTCCTCGCGCGTCATTCGATTGCCTAAGCATATGTTGGGAATTCCTGTTGTTGATGGAATTCCCGATCTCTTAAGCACTCGATGCATTAATTTTGCCATGGCGTTATTTTGTCTAATTGGATTTTTGGGTGTCGCTGCTGCACTTGTAATGGACAATCGAATCCAGTGGACGGTAGAGCTGGGAATTGTAGTGGGTATATTAATTTTATTAATGGCGGGTTCCGCTATTGCGCTGACGCGCGAGGGATTGAAGGCAGGAGCATGGTTCCGAATCGATGAAGTCGGATTATCGTATGGTACTGGAACGTTGTCTGAGGGTGACGTGTTGTCCACGGGAGAACGAATTAACTGGGATGAAATAGTCCACAAACCGAATGCTGGATGTGACGTGCGAACCGAATACCGGACATACAGATCATTCACAAAGAATTTCGTGTTATGGCGTCGCTTGGCGACAGGTGAAATCGTCGAGCATCGTATCCCGATGCGACTTACGTCCAATATTGAGCGATGCGTTCGGTTCAAGAATCACGATGCACTGACTGTCGCGATCCTACGTGGCCTTGCCAGTCAATCCAGTTTACGTTTTGACCTTGATGTGTTCGTTGATGCAGGTGTGAATCCGGAAACTTGGATGCCGATGAAGCGGCCGCGACGGATGGCGAAATGTTCGTACGCATTGAGTTCCTTATTGGGCGTTTTGTTTGTCATGCAATTCGTATTGACATTGTCAATTTGGATGACGATTGGTGGGATGATTGCAGTATCCGCCATCGCGTCTTTACTAGGAAATGCGCTGTGGAAAGGCTACTATCGTGACTTGACTGGTATTGTCCGATTTGATGGTCATGAGTGAACGATCATGTTATGCGATATTTATCGCATAATGAAGTTTGTTTGAAGCGGGTGCATTCGCAAATCGTGCTAACTCGCATGATCGCGGATAGACTGATTTCAAACGTCAAGTATTCTCAGATCCCGAGGCAACGTCCGCTTGAACATCGCGAGCAGCTGCATGCTGCCTTCGGCTGCAACGTGATCGCATGCCGCGCGGCCGGAGCGATCTGAATCATCATCAGCTCCGCGAACGCGTTGCGTGCGCGTGGCGCTGGGCGCCATATTGGCTAACGCGTCGGCGAGTAGACCGGCCAGAAGCTCCCCATCGGCTCGGTGAGCGCCTTCAGCGCACGGTCGGCCTTCGTCGCGCGCCAGCGGCTCGTCGACGAACAGCCGGTAATTGCTGTCAGCGTTGCGCGCGAGATTTCAGAACTGAAACTCCGATTCCATATCTGCGCCGCTACCGGCCCGCGCTTCGCATCCGATCCCCGCACATCAACGCCGTCCGTCCTGTAACGGATGTGGCCTGGTTTTTGCGTTAACCGGACGACATGCTCGATGTCCTCTCGTCTGACCACTCTTTCCTGACGTAACGACACGGACACATCGAGAGACGACTCGCTTTTCAATCGTAAGGTGAATGCAATGACTGGCAGCGGTAAACGAAACACGGTACCGGGCAACGACGCGCGCCGCGTAGCGCCGGAGCGCGAGGCGGACGCGGATCGATCCGCGACGACGCGCGAACCGTCCGGTGAACGACGACCCGATACGAACTGGGCATGGGCAAAGGGAACGGCGGGCTACGACTGGATGGATCACGCACCGCTGTTCGATCACCGCGATTGATCCTGTCGCGAGCGCAGGTTGTGCCACGGGTGCGCCGTGGTTCGACCGACGACGATCGATGACCGACCTGCGAGCCGGTCCCTTATTTCCCGCTGGTCGGCTGGATGCTATTCGTCGTCGCGATGTCGATAGCGGCCATCCGGCGATCTGGCGAACATGTCGACTGGCGAAAGCCAGGGACGATGCAACCTCGAATGACCGACGCGTGAATCCGCACGCCGCCCAGCGAAGCAGGCGGGTGGAGGACGGCGCGTCGGCGAGCTCAATTCAACCATTCACTTTCCATGGCCGCCGTGACGCCTAACCCCATCCAGTCCATCCTGATCGCGAACCGCTCGGAAATCTCGATTCGCGTGATGCGTGCCGCCGCCGAACTGAACATGCGTACGGTCGCGGTGTATTCGAAGGAAGACCGCCTTGCGCTGCACCGCTTCAAGGCGGACGAGAGCTACCTGATCGGCGAAGGCAAGAAGCCGCTCGCCGCGTATCTCGACATCGACGACATCCTGCGCGTCGCGCGGCAGGCGAAGGTCGACGCGATCCACCCCGGCTACGGCTTCCTGTCCGAGAACCCCGATTTCGCGCAGGCCGTGATCGACGCCGGCATCCGCTGGATCGGCCCGTCGCCCGACGTGATGCGCACGCTCGGCAACAAGGTGGCCGCGCGCAATGCGGCGATCGCGGCCGGCGTGCCCGTGATGCCCGCGACCGAGCCGCTGCCGCACGATCTCGACGCGTGCCGGGCGCTGGCGGCGGAAGTCGGCTATCCGCTGATGCTCAAGGCGAGCTGGGGCGGCGGCGGGCGCGGGATGCGCGTACTGGAAAACGCTCAGGACCTCGAAACCTTGCTGCCGGTCGCGCGCCGCGAGGCGCTGGCCGCATTCGGCAACGACGAGGTGTACGTCGAAAAACTCGTGCGCAACGCGCGGCACGTCGAGGTGCAGGTGCTCGGCGATCTGCACGGCACGGTCGTGCATTTGTACGAGCGCGACTGCACGGTGCAGCGACGCAACCAGAAGGTGGTCGAGCGCGCGCCGGCGCCGTATCTCGACGCCGCGGGCCGGCAGGCGCTGTGCGAATCGGCGCTGCGCCTGATGCGCGCGGTCAGGTACACGCATGCAGGCACCGTCGAATTCCTGATGGATGCCGACACCGGCCAGTTCTACTTCATCGAGGTGAACCCGCGCATCCAGGTCGAGCATACGGTGACCGAGATGATTACCGGCATCGACATCGTGAAGGCGCAGATTCGCATCACGGAAGGCGGCCGGGTCGGGCTGGCGGAGGACGTCGTGAACGGCGACGGCGCTATCGTCGAACGTGCGGCCGGCGTGCCCGCTCAGCAGGCGATTCCGCTGAACGGCAACGCATTGCAATGCCGGATCACGACCGAGGATCCGGAGAACGACTTCCTGCCCGACTACGGGCGGCTCACGGCCTATCGCAGCGCGTCGGGCTTCGGCGTGCGCCTCGACGCCGGCACCGCCTATGGCGGCGCGGTGATCACGCCGTATTACGACTCGCTGCTCGTCAAGGTGACGACCTGGGCGCCGACGGCCGCCGAATCGATCCACCGGATGGATCGCGCGCTGCGCGAGTTCCGGATTCGCGGCGTCACGTCGAACCTGCAGTTCCTCGAGAACGTGATCAATCACCCGGCCTTCATCGCGGGAGACGTGACGACGCGCTTCATCGACAGGACACCTGAATTGCTCGCATTCGCGAAGCGCGGCGATCGCGCGACGAAGCTGCTGCGTTATCTCGGCGAGCTGAACGTGAACGGCAATGCCGAGATGAACGGCCGCACGCTGCCGGCGCTGCCGTTGTCGAAACCCGTGCTGCCGAAGGTCGATACGGCGATGCCGATTCCGGCCGGTACACGCGATCGCCTGCGCGAGCTTGGCCCCGAGAAGTTCGCGCGCTGGATGCTCGACCAGAAGCAGGTGCTGCTGACCGACACGACGATGCGCGACGCGCACCAGTCGCTGTTCGCGACGCGCATGCGCACCGCCGACATGGTGCCGATCGCGCCGTTCTACGCGCGCGAGCTGTCGCAGCTGTTCTCGCTCGAATGCTGGGGCGGCGCGACCTTCGACGTTGCGCTGCGCTTCCTGAAGGAAGACCCGTGGGAACGCCTTGCGCTGCTGCGCGAACGCGTGCCGAACATCCTGTTCCAGATGCTGCTGCGCGGCTCGAACGCGGTCGGCTACACGAACTACGCGGACAACGTCGTGCGCTTCTTCGTGCAGCAGGCCGCGAGCGCGGGCGTCGACGTGTTCCGCGTGTTCGACTCGCTGAACTGGGTGCGCAACATGCGCGTGGCGATCGATGCGGTCGGCGAGAGCGGGATGCTGTGCGAAGGCGCGATCTGCTACACCGGCGACCTGTTCGACACGTCGCGCGCGAAGTACGACCTCAAGTATTACGTCGGCATCGCGCGCGAATTGCAGCAAGCCGGCGTGCACGTGCTCGGCATCAAGGACATGGCCGGCATCTGCCGTCCGCAGGCGATCGCCACACTTGTGAAGGCGCTCAAGGAAGAAACCGGGCTGCCCGTGCATTTCCATACGCACGACACGAGCGGCATCGCCGCGGCGTCGGTGCTCGCGGCGGTCGGTGCGGGCTGCGATGCGGTGGACGGTGCGCTCGACGCGATGAGCGGGCTCACGTCGCAACCGAACCTGTCGAGCATCGCGGCGGCGCTGGCCGGCGGCGAGCGCGATCCGGGGCTGGACCAGGACCGCCTGCACGAGGCGTCGATGTATTGGGAAGGCGTGCGCCGGTATTACGCGCCGTTCGAATCGGAGATTCGCGCGGGCACAGCCGACGTCTACCGTCACGAGATGCCCGGCGGCCAGTACACGAACCTGCGAGAGCAGGCGCGCTCGCTTGGCATCGATCATCGCTGGACCGAGGTGTCGCGCGCGTATGCGGACGTGAACCGCCTGTTCGGCGACATCGTCAAGGTCACGCCGACGTCGAAGGTGGTCGGCGACATGGCGCTGATGATGGTCGCGAACGACCTCGCCGTGGACGACGTGCGCAACCCGGACAAGGACATCGCGTTCCCCGAGTCGGTCGTGTCGCTATTCAAGGGCGAGCTGGGCTTCCCGCCCGACGGCTTCCCGGCGGACCTGTCGCGCAAGGTGCTCAAGAGCGAGCCGCCGGCGCCGTATCGTCCCGGCGACCAGATCCCGCCAGTCGACCTCGACGCGGTACGCAAGCAGGCCGAGGCCGCGTGCGAGCAGCCGCTCGACGACCGTCAACTCGCGTCGTACCTGATGTATCCGAAACAGACGGTCGACTATTACGCGCACGTGCGTGCATACAGCGACACGTCGGTCGTGCCGACGCCGGCATTCCTGTACGGACTGCAGCCGCAGGAGGAAGTGGCGATCGACATCGAGCCGGGCAAGACGCTGCTCGTGTCGCTGCAGGGCCAGCATGCCGATGCGCAGGACGGCATCGTGAAGGTGCTGTTCGAGCTGAACGGTCAGTCGCGTTCGGCGCTGGTCGAGCAGAAGAGCGTCGTGCAGGCGGGCAAGGAGCGTCATGGCCTGCAGCGTGCCGATCCGGCGAATCCGCTGCACGTGGCCGCGCCGATGCCGGGCTCGGTGGTGACGGTGGCCGTGCAACCGGGTCAGCGTGTGTCGGCCGGCACGACGCTGATCGCGCTCGAGGCGATGAAGATGGAAACGCACATCGCGGCCGAGCGCGACTGCGAGATCGCGGCCGTGCATGTGAAGCCAGGTGATCGGGTCGCGGCGAAGGATCTGCTGATCGAGTTGAAAGACCCGACGCAATGAGGGGTGCCGCGATCGGTCGTGCGTGGTGACCGAGCGGTGCATCGCAATCGGCACGCCGCCTGGTGGGGGCGGCGTGCCGAACGGTCCGGCGTCGGCTGCCTGCGCGTCGTTACGTGCCGCCGCGCAGGCAGCCGGCCCGCCACCGGTCAGTACGCCGCGTCGCTGCCGCTCTGGTCGGTGACGATCGCCACGCCCGAACTCGTGCCGAGCCGCGTCGCGCCGGCCTCGAGCATCGCAAGCGCGGTCGCGCGGTCGCGGACGCCGCCCGATGCCTTCACGCCGAGCACGGGGCCGACCGCGCGGCGCATCAGCGCGACGTCCGCGAGTGTCGCGCCGCCGTGACCGAAGCCGGTCGACGTCTTCACGAACGCGACGCCGAGGTCGCGGCACATCTCGCACACGCGCACCTTCTCGTCGTCGGTCAGCAACCCCGTTTCGAGGATCACCTTGAGCGGCACCGTGCCGCAGGCGCGGTGCACCGCCTCGATGTCGGCCTTCACGTCGTCGTCGCGGCCGCTCTTCAGCGCGCCGAGGTTGATCACCATGTCGATCTCGCGCGCGCCCGCCGCGATCGCGGCCGACGCTTCGAACGCCTTCGCGGCGGACAGGCCCGCGCCGAGCGGGAAGCCGACCACCGCACACACGAGCACGCCGGTGTCGGCCAGCTCGCGCGCGGCGAGCGGCACGTTCGCCGAATTCACGCAGACCGAATAGAAGCGATGCTCGGCCGCCTGGCGGCAGAGTTCGCGGATCTGCGCGTCGCTCGCGTCGGGCGCGAGCAGCGTGTGATCGATGGTTTGGGCGAGCTGGGCGTTGGAAAGCGGCATGTGTCGAAACTCCACGGATCGTGTGCCGGAAAGGTACACGGAAAGTTGATGTTTTCACATCGGTTTGTTACAAATACGACATTCCGGCCGGGCACGCGCGCCCGGCACGACGAGCGACGCGTGGGACGGGCAGGCAGGATACGGGCATGGAAACGAAGAAGGGCGAACGGATCAAGACGCTGATGAACGTGCTGCAAGGGCAGAACGCGATTCATCTGAGGGAAGTCGCCGATCTGTTCGGCGTGTCGGAAATGACGATCCGCCGCGACCTCGCGGACAATCCGCACGGCCTCAGCCTGATCGGCGGCTACGTGACGCGCCATTTCGCCGCGCAGCGCAGCGACATCGGCGAATACCTGATCAGCGCCGAGAACAATCGGCAGACCGAGGAGAAACGCCGCATCGGCAAGCTCGCCGCGCAGTTCGTGAAGACGGGCGACACGATCTTCGTCGACTGCGGCTCGACCACGCCGTTCATCGTCGACTTCATTCCCGACGACCTCGAATTCACCGCCGTCTGCAATTCGCTGAACGTGTTCGCGAAGCTGCAGCAGAAACCGCATTGCAGCGTGATCCTGTGCGGTGGCGTGTATCACCGCAAGAACATGGTGTTCGAGGCGGTGGCCGAGACGGGCATCCTCGACACGGTGCGCGTGTCGAAGGCGTTCATCTCGGCGGCCGGCGTCAGCGATCGCTGCGGCGTCACGTGCTTCAACTTCCACGAAGTCGATGCGAAGAAGAAGGTGATGGCGCGTGCGCAGAACCGTTTCCTGCTCGTCGATCACACGAAGTTCGACGAAGTGCGCGCCGCGTATTTCGCTGACCTGACCGATTTCAACTACGTGATCTCCGACGGGCAATTGAGCCGCCGGTACGAAACGACGATCCGCGATCACGGGATCGCGCTCGTGACCTGATGCAGCGCGGCGGCGCCGTTCGATCCCGTGTCGCATCGTCAGGCGCCTGACGTGTTGCGCGTTTCGGCGTAGCGCGCGGATGCGTCGCTGTCGGCCGCCGCGTCGGGCGTCGCCGCCGGCAGGTGGCGCAGGCAGTAGAACCCGTAATGGACGATCACGACGAAGCACGCGAGCGGCACGACGAACGCGAGCTGCATGTTGCCGCCCGTGCGATCGGAGATCAGCCCCTGGATCAGCGGCACGACCGCGCCGCCGACGATGCTCATCACGAGGATCGAGCCGCCGTATTCGGTGTCCTTGCCGAGGCCGTCGATCGTCAGGCCGTAGATCGTCGGCCAGCACGGGCCGAGGAACACGCTCACGCACACCGCCGCGTATACGGCCGTGATGTCGTGCACGCCGATCGTATAGGCGAGCAGCGCGATGCACAGCACGCCGTACGCGATCAGCACCTTGGCCGGGCCGACGCGCTTCATCACGAGCGTCGCGATCAGCTTGCCGACGAAAAACGCGAAGAACGTCGCGAGCAGGTAGTGCGATGCGCCGCGCTCGTTCAGGCCGCCGATCTGCATCGCGAGCCGGATCGTGAAGCTCCACACGCCGACCTGCGCGCCCACGTACAGGAACTGCGCGACGACGCCCGCGACGAAGCGCCGGTTGCCGAACAGGCGCGCGAGCGTGCCGCGCGCGTCGACCCGGTGCGTGGCCGCGCTCGACCCGATGCCCTTGCAGGCCGGATACGGCGTCAGCGCGAATACGACGAACACGGCCGCGAGCACGACGATCAGCCACTTGTACGGCTCGAGCGTCGCCTGGATCATCGCGAGCTGGTGCCGATGCGCGTCGACCGCGGACATCGCCGCGAGCTGCGCGTGCGACGCGTCGCCTTCCTTGAAGATCAGGAAGCTGCCCATGTAGACGCCAGCCATCGCGCCGAACGGATAGAACGTCTGCGAGATGTTCAGGCGCCGCGTGCTGGTGTCGCGCGGGCCCATCAGCGTCGAATACGAGTTCGACGCCGTCTCGAGGAACGACAGCCCCGCCGCGATCACGAACAACGCGAAGAGGAACATCCCGTACTTCGCCATCGACGCGGCCGGGAAGAACAGCAGGCAGCCGGTCGTATAGAGCAGCAGGCCAATGAGGATCGTCGTCTTGTAGCTGAACTTCTTCACGACGGTCGCGGCGGGAATCGCGAGGAAGAAGTAGCCGAGGTAGAACGCGGACTGCACGAACGCCGATTCGAAATCGGACAGGAAGAACGATTTCTTGAACTGCGCGATCAGCACGTCGTTCAGGTTCGCCGCGGTGCCCCACAGCGCGAACAGGCAGCAGAGCAGCGTGAACGCGAAGAGGGGCGTGCGGTTCAGGTAGTAGCCGTCGGGCGTGTGTTCGATTCTGGCTCGGCTCATGGGTGTCTCCTTCCCGGATTGTCTCGTCGATGGACGGCGCCGTTCAGCGGCCGGCGTCGCGGAGGAAGCGTTCGAAGGTCGCGGCGTCGGCGTACGACTTCTGCGTGCCGAGGCCCGTGACCGAATGCGCGGCGTAGGCCGACGCGTAGCGCATCGCGTCGATCGCATCGCGCGTCGCTGCGTAGCAGCGCGCGAAGCAGCCGATGTACGCGTCGCCGGCGCCCGTCGTGTCGCGGGCGTCGACCTGCACACCCGGCACGTGCCGCGCGCCGTCGCGCGACACGAGCAGCGAGCCGTCGCCGCCGAGCGTGACGAGCACGTGCTTCAGCCCGCGCGCGATCAGCGATTCGGCGGCGCGGGTCGCGCTGTCGCGCGAATCGACCGGCATGCCCGACACGATCGCGAGTTCGGTCTCGTTCGGCACGAAGAATTCGACGGTGCGGATCCGCTCGAAATCGAGGCCGGCGACCGCGGGCGCGGGGTTCAGCAGCACCGGAATGCCGTGCCGCGCGCCGAAGGCGATCGCGTGATAGACGGTGTCGAGCTCGATCTCGAGCTGCAGCACGATCAGCGCGCACTCGACGAGCTTCGGCGCGGCCGCGTCGATGTCGGCCGGCCGCAGGTGACGGTTCGCGCCCTTGACGATCAGGATGCTGTTGCTCGAATCGGGCTCGACGAAGATCGGCGCGACGCCGCTCGGCACGCCGGCGACCTTGTGCACGTGCGTGGTGTCGATGCCTTCGCGCTCGAAGTTGCGGATCGTGTTGTCGGCGAACACGTCGTCGCCGACCTTCGTCACCATCACGACACGCGCGCCGAGGCGCGCGGCCGCGACGGCCTGGTTCGCGCCCTTGCCGCCGCAGCCGAGCTCGAAGTTCGGCGCCTCGAGCGTTTCGCCCCGGGCGGGCATGCGCGTGACGTAGGTCACGAGGTCGACCATGTTGCTGCCGATGACGGCGATTGTCTCCATTGTTGTCTCTTCCTTGGAATGGGTGGGCCGCGTGCGCGATCGACGGCGGCCGCAACGAATGAGAATAAAATCACAATAAATGTGATAATGCAATCGTATGATGTTAAGTCAATCACTATGTGGGATTGGCGCGGGCAACGGGTTCGCGGCATGGGAAGTCGCCCCGGCCGAAGTGGAGGAGATTCTCGAGTTTCCGTTCTCGACGCTGCCGGCCCCCGGTACTGGGCGAACCAGACGCAGGACATCCGGGGCGTGACCGCGCTCTTCCTGAAGTCGCTGGCGGATCTGGCGCGCGACGCCGCCCGCGGCTCAGCCATTCAGTGCGACGACACGAACACCGCATCGTCGAACGCCGCCGGAATCGCGAACTGCGCGCGCATGCGCTTCGTTTCCTGCGCGGGCGTCTGGCCGAACAGCCGTTTGAATTCCCGGCTGAACTGCGACGCGCTCGCATAACCGACCGCATGGCCGGCCGCCTCCGCGGTCAGGTCCTGACGCACCATCAACAGGCGCGCCTGATGCAGCCGCGTCGACTTCAGGTACTGCATCGGCGACACCTGCGTGATCGCCTTGAAGTGGGCGTGGAAGCTCGGCACGCTCATGCCGGCTTCCGCAGCCAGTCGCGTCACGTCGAGCGACTGCGCGTAGTCGGCGTGGATCATGCGCAGCGAACGGCCGATCCGGCCGAACTGTCCACGCATCGCCAGCGCGTTCCTCATCGCACCGCCCTGCGCACCGGTGAGCACGCGGAAATACAGTTCGCGCAGCAACCCGGGGCCGAGCACCGCCGCTTCGAGCGGGCGGTGCATCGCCTCGACGAAACGCAGCACGGTCGCGTGCATCGCATCGTCCATCGGCGTCGACATCATGCTTTTCGGCGCCTGCACGGGTTCGGTGACTCCCTCGCGATCGATCCGCGCGGCCAGTTCGGCGGCCATCGGGAAATCGAGGTGCAGATACAGCGCGAGCAGCGGGCGCTCCGCCGTTGCGTCGGTTTCCATGCTGAACGGCACGGGCACCGATACGGCCAGGTAGTGATCCTCGTCGTACAGATAGCGTTCGCCGCCGAAATAGCCGCGCTTGCTGCCCTGGCACACGATCACGATGCCCGGGTCGTACAGCACCGGCGTGCGGGATAGCGCGCGGTTCGAACGCAGGATGCGCACGCTCGGCAGCGCGGTCAGGTTGTAGCCTTCGTCCGGCGCCAACGCATGCAGCAACGCGATCAGGCGTTTGCGGCCGCGCGCGGGCAGCGACGGCGAGCGGGGCGGGGAGGGTGCGGTGCTCATAGTTTCAGGCAAGAAATTCAGCGGAATCGGGCTTATTCGACGTGGTTCGTCAGACTAGCATGCATGCTTCGATCGACATTCGGGAGAAGCTCACATGGCATCCGGCAACATCATGCTCATCACCGGCGTCAGCAGCGGCTTCGGCCGTGCGCTCGCGCAAGCGGCCCTGGCCGAGGGTCATACGGTGGTCGGCACCGTGAGAAGCGAAGCGGCAAAACGGGCGTTCGAGGCGCTGTCCCCGCGTGCGGCCGTCGGGCGTGTGCTCGACGTGACCGACTTCGAGCGCATCGACGGCATCGTCGCGGAAATCGAGTCGAGCGTCGGCCCCGTCGACGTGCTGGTGAACAATGCCGGCTACGGGCACGAAGGCATCATGGAGGAGTCGCCGCTGTCGGAGATGCGTCGGCAGTTCGACGTGAACGTGTTCGGCGCCGTCGCGATGATGAAGGCCGTCGTGCCGTTCATGCGCGAACGCCGACGCGGCCGCATCCTGAACATCACGTCGATGGGCGGCCACATCACGATGCCCGGCATTGCCTATTACTGCGGCAGCAAGTTCGCGCTGGAAGGGATTTCCGAGACGCTCGGCAAGGAGCTCGAGCCGTTCGGCATCGCGGTGACGGCGGTGGCGCCGGGCTCGTTCCGTACCGACTGGGCCGGCCGTTCGATGACGCGAACGCTGCGTTCGATCGCCGATTACGACGCGCTCTTCGATCCGATCCGCCAGGCGCGCGAGGAGAAAAACGGCCGCCAATCGGGCGATCCGGCGAAGGCGGCACGCGCGATGCTGGCTGTCATCGCGGCGGATCGTCCGCCGGCGCATCTGCTGCTCGGCAGCGATGCGCTCCGGCTCGTGCGCGCCAAATGGTCGGCGCTGGAAGACGAAATTCGTACGTGGGAGGCGGTGACCGTGTCGACCGACGGTTGACGCGCGATCGGCGGTGCGTGACGCGTCACACGGCGGGTGGTGTTGAAAGTCACGCCTGCGGGCGCCGTTGCCCGCAGGAGGCCGATGCATGACGGTATGTAATTGGCTTCATGACACGGTCGCGGTTTTCCGCTACAACACTGGGGTGCTGCGTCGACCGACGCGGTGTGCCACCGCGCCGCAGTTCGTGACCGACACCCGCCCGGGTGGCCGGCCGGCACGTGATGTTCACCTACCTCAAAGGAGCCTGCAGCCATGCCGTACATCACCACGAAGGACAACGTCGACATCTTCTACAAGGATTGGGGCCCGAAGGATGCGCAGCCGATCATGTTCCACCATGGCTGGCCGCTGTCTTCCGACGACTGGGATGCCCAGCTGCTGTTCTTCGTTCAGAAGGGCTATCGCGTGGTCGCGCACGATCGTCGCGGCCACGGCCGGTCGGCGCAGGTTTCCGACGGCCACGACATGGATCACTACGCGGCGGATGCGTTCGCGGTGGCCGAAGCGCTCGACCTGCGCAACGCGGTGCATATCGGTCACTCGACCGGCGGCGGCGAAGTCGCGCGCTACGTGGCCCGCCACGGCGAGCCGGCCGGACGCGTCGCGAAGGCGGTGCTGGTCAGCGCGGTGCCGCCGCTGATGCTGAAGACGGACGCGAACCCGGAAGGCCTGCCGCTCGAGGTCTTCGACGGCTTCCGCAAGGCGCTCGCCGACAACCGCGCGCAGTTCTTCCTGGACGTGCCGTCGGGCCCGTTCTACGGCTTCAACCGGCCGGGCGCGGTGGTGCACCAGGGCGTGATCCAGAACTGGTGGCGCCAGGGCATGATCGGCGGCGCGAAGGCGCACTACGAAGGCATCAAGGCGTTCTCGGAAACGGACCAGACCGAAGACCTGCGCTCGATCTCGGTGCCGACGCTCGTGCTGCACGGCGAAGACGACCAGATCGTGCCGATCGCGGACTCGGCGCTGAAGTCGGTCAAGCTGCTGAAGAACGGCACGCTGAAGACGTATCCGGGCTATTCGCACGGGATGCTGACGGTCAACGCCGACGTGCTGAACGCCGATCTGCTGGCCTTCATCCAGTCGTAATGCTAACGGCGCATGCCCGCTTTCGCGGGCTGCGCCGTGCTGGCCAGTCACGCCGGCCGCTTCGACTCCGATTTGCTTCGGCATCCTGTGCGTTGTGCGGCGCGAGGACATCGCGTCGTCTTGCCACCGAGCCGACGCGTCGGCTGCGTCGCGCGTGCGGCCGGACCGCACCGCACGCGTCACACATCACGCATCGTTTGCGGCGCTGTCGCCGACATCGCCTTCGATCGCGGCCATCAGATCGTCGACGCTCACCATCAGCGCTCGAACCTGGCGCAGCGATTCGTACTGGTGCAGCACCGCGCGCCACGACGGCAGTTCCAGCAGCGCTTGCCACACGACGCCGAGGCCGTGCGGATCGGCATCCGCGTGCCGTGCCAGCGCGCTCGCGTATTCAAGACTCGCCGGCGCCGACAGCAGCTGCATCCGGCTCGCGGCACCCAGCAGGCGCGGCGCGGGATCTGCCGACGCATCGCAGCAATACAGCACCTCGCGCTGCAGTGCCGCGTCGTCGATCGTCAGCGCGTGCAGCGACGCGCCGTGCAGGCGTACCGCGCCTTCGCGCGTGTCGAACGCATAGACGGTGTCCGGATCGGCTTGCGCGAGCAGGCTCAGGCCGCGCAGCAGGCGCGGCAGGTCAGTGGTCGCGGCATCCGCGGATGCTTTCGCTTCGACGAGAAACAGGACGTGCCACGCGGCGGACGGATCGTCGCCCCGCGCGCGCGCCAGCAGCACCGCATCCCACTCGGTTTTCGCGCGGTCGTGCTTGCCGGGTATCGAGGCCGGCACGCGCATCGACGTGACCACGCGATACGTGCGGTGCGCGTCGCTCGCATCGAGCTGCGCGGCCAGGGCGTCGAGCGCCTGCGCGGCCAGCGCTTCGACGGCCGCGCCCCGCTGTTGCGACGAGACGCCTTGCGCGACGGCGAGCGCGCTGCCTTCGAGCGGCCCCTGGCGGCTCCACAGCGTGCGGTACCGCTGAACGTCCGGATCCGGCGACAGTGCATCGAGACGCTGCAGCCGGGCGAGCGCGGCGCTGTCCTTCAGTTTGGCGATGTCCTGTTCGAACGCGGTATCGGTCGCCATCTCCGGTTGCGCGAGCAGGTGACGCAGCGTGGCATCGAGGTCGTCCCACGACGCGGCGGCCGCGGCCGCATGCAGCCGTGCGAGCGGCTCGCGTTGCCATGCCTGTGCACGCCGTTCGAGCCGGGCCGGATGCGCGATCGTGTTGACGGCCGAGCGCAGCGTGCGCCGATCCTGCTCGGCATGCGCGGCGAGCGACGCGTATTCGCGCACGGCCGCGGCACCATGTCGAAGCACGGCGGCCTGGAATGCGGGGTCGCCGGATTGTGCGTCCATCGCGTCGCCGATCATCCGCGCGAGCGCGTCGATGAAGCGGCGTTGCAATGCCGGGGCGGGCGTGAGGCCGTCGGCCTGCATCCGGCGCGCTTCCTCGATCACGATGGCGATGATGGCGGCCGGGTTCGCGGCGTCGGTCAGCGACGCTGCGCGCACGAACGGCGGCAGCCGGTAGCGGCGATCGACGGTTCTCAGGACTTCGTCCAGCAGGGCAGGCAACGGTGTCGGCGGCATGGCGAATGACGGGAGAGGCACGCGGTCCGCGCGTGACGGGCGATGTGCAACGGTATCACGCAGTGCCCGCATGCTGCAGCGTGTGCTGCGGTTAAGCTGCCGTTCGCGTGGCGCACCACTGCGCGCGGACGACGAAACGCGCCGCGTTGCCCGTCGCCCGCCGCCGGACGTCAGGCCGTCAGCGTCACCGACAGGTTGCCGAGTTCGCCGAAGCGCACCGTCAGCGCATCGCCGAGCGGCACGTCGATCGCGCCCGCATACGAACCGGTCGTCACGATCTGGCCGGCACGCGCGCCGTCGCCGCGCGATGCGAGGAAATTGACCAGCCACACGAGCGGCTTGAGCGGATCGCCGTCCGGATGACGGCCGTCGATCGTGCGATTCAGCGCACCCTCGAACGACAGCGCGAGCGTCTCGAGCGGCGCGTTCAATCCGTCGGGCACGACGGGACCCACGCACAATCCCTGGTTGAACTGCCCGTCGGCGAGCAGTTCGAACTTCGACGCGCGCGCGGGCTCCGCATAACGGCAACCCAGCACCTCGAGCACGATGCGCACTTCGCGGATCGCGCCGCGCACGTCGTTCTCGTCGTATGGCTGCGCGCGGGCGGGCAGGTCGCGATCGAGCACGAACGCGATCTCCGGCTCGATCCGCACGATCGGGCCGCCGACGACGCGATACGGCGCATCGGCTTCGCGGATCGTCGACGCGAAGATCGGCGCGACGATCACGCGGTCGGGCGGCGGCAACGCACATTTCCATCCGCCGATGGCTTCGCCGAGCAGATCGGCGACGCGATGCTGGATCGCCAGCGCGGTATCGACGTTCTCGGGACGCAAGGCGTCGGGCAGCAGCGGGCCGGGCATGCCGGCATGGCGGGCGGCGACGAGATGCTGGGCGGCGCCGTCCACGCGTTCGGTAGTCGTTGTCATGTCGGTTGAGCGAGTTGAAAGTGGGCCGGCAAAAAAGGGCCGGACGAAGGTCGCAACGTCGATGATAGCGCCTTCGGCGCCAGGGCCGCCCGGTTGCGCGGCGCGGCCGCGCGGACGGCGCGCCGTTTTTGCGCGTGGCGCTTTGCCGCACGCCGCGTTTTTGGTGGATCTTGATCGCCGTCAAGCTTCGAACCGGCTGTCCGCCGATGATGGGGACATGGCCGCACGCGACCGCGCGCGGCAACTCACCCCAGCGAGGTTCGCATGTACAAGAAGATCATGGTGGCCGTCGACGGCAGCGCTTCGTCGAAACAGGCGCTTGCCGAGGCAGTGAAGGTGGCGGTGGCGGGCGATACGCACGTCAGCGTCGTGTACGTGGTCGACAAGTCGGTGCTGTTCACGTACGCGGGTCGTTTCGATCCGCACGCGCTCATCGAGGAAATCCGCGACGACGGGCGCAAGGTGCTGCGTGAAGCCGAACAGGTCCTCGCGCAGGCCGGCGCGAAGGGCGAGGCCGAACTCGTCGAAACCGAGAGCATCGGCGAGGACGTCGCGGAACGCCTGCAGCGTTATGTGAAGGAGCGCGGGATCGACCTCGCGGTGGTCGGCACGCACGGGCGGCGCGGCATCCGGCGTGTGCTGCTCGGGAGCGTCGCCGAGCGCTTCGTGCGTGGCTCGAAGTGCCCGGTGCTGCTGATTCGCGGCGACGATACCGGCGAGCCGGCTTCCGCCGCGGCAGCCTGACGCGGCGGCGCGCGATGATACGTCGTCAATACCGGATCGTCGTCGCGGCGATTGCCGTATTCGTGTCGCTCGCCGGGATGATGGCCGTGGTGACGGGGCTGCTGTTCGACGAAACGATCGCGCTGCGTGGCGGCGCGGTCGCGTTGATCGTCGGCGTGGCCGGCTTCGTCATCATGCTCAACCCGGGACCGAAGGGCGAGGGGTGACGCGCGGCACTTCCCCGGTTTCATGCAGGACCGGCACCGCAGCAGCACCGCCGGCCCGTCTTTCCGCGTCTCTCCGTCCGTCATGTCCGGCGCATTCGCGCCATCCTGCCCGGCCAGCATCTCCTCGCCGGCATCTCCCATCTCATCGATTCCGCATCAGGCAGCGCACGCTTCGATTGAATGACGCGTGCGTGCACGAGCACGCCGCTTCTCATCTCATCTCATCTCATCGCGGCGGTCGAGTCCTATCCTCGCCGCTTTCCTTCGGCGGCATGCCCGTATTTGATCCGGCCTGACACGGCAGCCGGTCGCGCGCATGCGGCCGCGACTCGTGCGTGATTGCATCGCGCCGCGAAAACGCGTGACGCCGCAACAATGCGGCTCGCATGCATAAACGCGTGATCGAGCGCCGGCCTGTAACCCGTCAAACCCTGACGCGAAAGTCCGGTGCCGAGCATGCCATTGGCACGCCTGTATCCATCCCCATTTCGCAACGATGCGTGCAGGTGCAACGACATCGTGATTTGTATCAAGTCGTGATATGTCGATCCGAAAGAGAATTCATTCGACCCGGACGCAAGGGATGGAAGCGAACGCAACGAGCCGAATGCCGACCGTCCCTCGCATCCGGGATATCACTTCCTTAAATATTCAGGGTCTGCCAAAAGACCGGAAAAAACGAGATCCCCATGAGCCATTTCCTGGATAGATTGCGTTATTTCTCCACCATGAGGCCAACCTTCTCCGACGGACACGGCGCCGTCACGGACGAGGACCGCAAATGGGAAGACGGCTATCGGCTGCGCTGGCAGCACGACAAGATCGTCCGTTCGACCCACGGGGTGAACTGCACGGGTTCGTGTTCGTGGAAGGTCTATGTGAAAGGCGGAATCGTCACCTGGGAAACCCAGCAGACCGATTACCCGCGCACGCGCCCCGACATGCCGAACCACGAACCGCGCGGCTGCTCGCGTGGCGCTTCGTACTCCTGGTATCTGTATAGCGCGAACCGCCTCAAGCATCCGATGGTGCGCAGCGCGCTGGTGAAGCTATGGCGCGAACGCCGCCGCACGCTCGCGCCGGTCGACGCATGGCGCTCGATCGTCGAGGACGACGACGCGCGGCGCTCGTACCAGCACCGGCGCGGGCTCGGCGGCTTCGTGCGCGCGAGCTGGGATGAGGTCAACGAGATCGTTGCGGCCGCAAACGTTTACACGGTCGAGCGGCACGGCCCCGATCGCGTCGTCGGCTTCTCCCCGATCCCGGCGATGTCGATGGTGTCGTATGCGGCAGGGTCGCGCTACCTGTCGCTGATCGGCGGCGTGTGCCTGAGCTTCTACGACTGGTATTGCGACCTGCCGCCCGCGTCGCCGCAGACCTGGGGCGAGCAGACCGACGTGCCGGAATCGGCCGACTGGTACAACTCGACGTTCATCATGATGTGGGGCTCCAACGTCCCGCAGACCCGCACGCCCGACGCGCACTTCCTCGTCGAGGCGCGCTATCGCGGCACGAAGGTCGTGTCGGTGTTCCCCGATTACTCGGAAGGCGCGAAGTTCGGCGATCTGTGGCTGCATCCGAAGCAGGGCACCGACGCGGCGCTCGCGCTCGCGATGGGTCACGTGATCCTGAAGGAGTTCCACCTCGCGGGTAAAAGCGACTATTTCATCGACTACTGCAAGCGCTATACCGACATGCCGGCGCTCGTGCGCCTCGTGCCGCACGGCGACGGCTACGTGCCCGAGCGTCTCGTGCGTGCGTCCGATTTCGACGACGCGCTCGACGAGGCCGCGCATCCGGAGTGGAAGACCGTGATGATCGACGACGCGACCGGGGAGTTCGTCGTGCCGGTCGGCTCGATCGGCTTCCGCTGGGGGCAGCAGGCCAAGGACGGAGCGAGCGACAAGGGCAAGTGGAACCTGCGCGGCGAGACGTCGAAGGGTGCGGCGCTGTCGCCGCGGTTGTCCTGCACGGCCGAGCACGACGACGTGGTCGACGTGCTGTTTCCGTACTTCGGCAACCAGCCGCACGCGCATTTCAACTCGACGCAGCACGGCTCCGAGCTGTCGCGCCGGATCGGCGTGCGGCGCGTCGCGACGCGCGACGGCGAGATGCTGGTCGCGACCGTCTACGACCTGTTCGTCGCGAACTACGGGCTCGACCAAGGGCTGGGCGGACGCGACGTGGCCGCGAGCTACGACGACGATCTTCCGTATACGCCGGCGTGGCAGGAAACGATCACGGGCGTGAAGCGCGCGGACGTGATCTCGGTCGCGCGGCAGTTCGCGGAGAATGCGCACAAGACGCAAGGCAAGTCGATGGTGATCATCGGCGCGGGGATCAACCACTGGTTCCACATGGACATGTCGTACCGCGCGATCATCAACATGCTGATCATGTGCGGATGCGTCGGCAAGCCGGGCGGCGGCTGGTCGCATTACGTGGGCCAGGAGAAGCTGCGTCCGCAGACGGGCTGGACCGCGCTCGCGTTCGCGCTCGACTGGAATCGGCCGCCACGCCACATGAACGCGACGTCGTTCTTCTACGCGCACACCGATCAGTGGCGCTACGACACGATGGACCCGGGCGCGCTGCTGTCGCCGCTCGCGGACAAGACGCAGTTCCACGGTTCGCCGATCGACTACAACGTGCGCGCCGAACGGATGGGCTGGCTGCCGTCCGCGCCGCAGCTCGCGGTGAATCCGCTGAAGGTCGGTGCAAGTCTCGGCGACCCCGCTCAGGCCGGCGCCGATGTCGCGCGGCAACTGAAGGCCGGCATGCTGCGGATGGCGTGCGAGGACCCGGATTCCCCCGACAACTTCCCGCGCAATCTGTTCGTGTGGCGTTCGAACCTGCTCGGTTCGTCGGGCAAGGGTCACGAGTATTTCCTGAAGCATCTGCTCGGCACGACCAACGGCGTGCAGGGCGACGACCTCGGCGCGACGGGCGGCGCGCGCCCCGAGGAAGTGAAGTGGCACGACGAAGCGCCGCGCGGCAAGCTCGACCTGCTCGTCACGCTCGATTTCCGGATGTCGACCACCTGCATGTATTCGGACGTCGTGCTGCCGACCGCGACGTGGTACGAGAAGGACGACATGAACACGTCCGACATGCACCCGTTCATCCATCCGCTGTCGGCGGCGGTCGATCCCGCGTGGGAATCAAAGAGCGACTGGGAGATCTTCAAGGGGATCGCGAAGCGCTTCTCCGAGCTGTGCGACGGGCATCTCGGCGTCGAACGCGACGTCGTGCTCGCGCCGATCGCGCACGATACGCCGGGCGAACTCGCGCAGCCGTTCGACGTGCAGGACTGGAATCGCGGCGAATGCGAGCCGGTGCCGGGCCGCACGATGCCGGCGGTGATCGCCGTCGAGCGCGATTATCCGAACACCTATGCGCGCTTCACGTCACTCGGCCCGCTGATGGACAAGCTCGGCAACGCGGGCAAGGGCATCGGCTGGGACACGAAGGACGAAGTGAAGCTGCTTGGCCAGCTCAACTACCAGGTTGCCGGCGGCGCCACGCAGGGGCGCCCGCGCATCGACACCGCGCTCGACGCAGCCGAGGTGATTCTCGCGCTCGCGCCGGAAACCAACGGCGAAGTCGCGGTGAAGGCATGGCGTGCGCTGTCGGGCATCACCGGCATCGACCACACGCACCTGGCCGCCGCGCGCGAGGACGAGAAGATCCGTTTCCGCGACATCCAGGCGCAACCGCGCAAGATCATCTCGTCGCCGACGTGGAGCGGGATCGAATCCGAACACGTGTCGTACAACGCCGGTTACGTGAACGTGCACGAGCTGGTGCCGTGGCGCACGCTGACGGGCCGTCAGCAGCTGTACCAGGATCACGCGTGGATGCGCGCGTTCGGCGAGTCGCTGTGCGTGTACAAGCCGCCGATCGACACGGGCAGCTACGCGCACATGGTCGGCAAGCGCTCGAACGGCAACCCCGAGCGTGTGCTGAACTTCCTGACGCCGCACCAGAAGTGGGGGATCCACAGCACATATACGGACAACCTGCTGATGCTGACGCTGTCGCGCGGCGGACCGATCGTGTGGATGTCGGAGGACGACGCGAAGGCGATCGGTGCCGTCGATAACGACTGGATCGAGTGCTACAACTCGAACGGCGCATTGTGCGCGCGGGCGGTCGTGAGCCAGCGGATTCCGTCCGGGATGGTGATGATGTACCACGCGCAGGAAAAGATCGTGAACACGCCGGGCTCCGAGATCACCGGCACGCGCGGCGGCATTCACAACTCGGTCACGCGCATCGCGCTGAAGCCGACCCACATGATCGGCGGCTACGCGCAGCTGTCGTACGGCTTCAACTATTACGGCACGGTCGGCTCGAATCGCGACGAGTTCCTGATCGTGCGGAAGATGAGCAAGATCGACTGGCTCGACGGCGAGGACATCGCGGTCGACCCGACAACACAGGCCGTACGGGATGGAGAAACGTCATGAAGGTACGCGCACAGATCGCGATGGTGCTGAACCTCGACAAGTGCATCGGGTGCCATACCTGCTCGGTGACCTGCAAGAACGTGTGGACCAGCCGCGAAGGGATGGAGTACGCGTGGTTCAACAACGTCGAGACGAAGCCGGGCATCGGCTATCCGAAGGACTGGGAGAATCAGGAGCGCTGGCGCGGCGGCTGGCAGCGTCGTGCCGACGGCAGGATCGAGCCGCGTCTGGGCGGCAAGTGGCGGCTGCTCGCACAGATTTTCGCGAACCCGCACCTGCCCGAGATCGACGATTACTACGAGCCGTTCACGTTCGACTACGGCCATCTTCAGGAAGCGGGCATCACGCGCGCGATGCCGGTCGCGCGACCGCGTTCGCTGATCAGCGGCCAGCGGCTCGAGAAGATCGAGTGGGGGCCGAACTGGGAGGAAATCCTCGGCGGCGAGTTCGAGAAGCGTGCGAAGGACACCAACTTCGAGTCGGTGCAGAAGGAGATCTACGGGCAGTTCGAAAACACTTTCATGATGTACCTGCCGCGCCTCTGCGAGCACTGCCTGAATCCGGCGTGCGTCGCGTCGTGCCCGTCGGGCTCGATCTACAAGCGCGAGGAAGACGGCATCGTGCTGATCGACCAGGACAAGTGCCGCGGCTGGCGCATGTGCGTGTCGGGTTGCCCGTACAAGAAGATCTACTACAACTGGCAGAGCGGCAAGGCCGAGAAGTGCATCTTCTGCTATCCGCGCATCGAGGCCGGCCAGCCGACCGTGTGTTCGGAAACCTGCGTGGGCCGCATCCGCTACCTCGGCGTGCTGCTGTACGACGCCGACAGGATCAGTGAAGCCGCGAGTGCGGAGAACGAGCAGGACCTGTACGAAGCGCAGCTATCGCTGTTCCTCGATCCGGAGGACCCGGCCGTGATCGCGCAGGCCGAGCGCGACGGCGTGCCGGCCGCGTGGCTCGACGCCGCGCGCCGCTCGCCGACCTACAAGATGGCGATCGACTGGAAGATCGCGTTCCCGCTGCATCCGGAATACCGGACGTTGCCGATGGTCTGGTACGTGCCGCCGCTGTCGCCGATCAACTCGGCCGCAAACAGCGGCGCGCTCGGGATGAACGGCTACCTGCCGGACGTCGAATCGCTGCGCATTCCGCTGCGTTATCTGGCGAACCTGCTGACGGCCGGCGACGAGGCGCCCGTGAAGCGCGCGCTCGAACGGCTGCTCGCGATGCGTGCGTTCATGCGCGCGCGTCACGTCGACGGCATCGATGCGCGCGGCGTGCTCGATCAGGTCGGTCTGTCGCTCGCACAGGTCGAGGAGATGTACCGCTATCTCGCGATCGCGAATTACGAGGATCGCTTCGTGATCCCGACGACGCACCGCGAGTATGCGGAGAACGCATACGACCTGCGCGCGTCGTGCGGCTTCTCGTTCGGCAACGGCTGTTCCGACGGCCGTTCGGAGGGCAGCCTGTTCAGTCCGAAGAAGGGCACGAAAACCATTCCGATCCACGAGGCGTCCCGATGAGCACCGCACCCGATCCGACCTATGCGGCGTTCGCGGCGCTGCTCGACTATCCCGACGAAGCGTTCGTCGACGTGCTCGATTCGATCGAAGCTCACCTGCGCGAAAACGTGCGCGTGCCGAAGGCGGTGCGCGCGGGCCTCGACCGCTTCTTCGCCTACGTGCGAGAGCGCGACCTGTTGACGCTGCAGGAGAACTATGTCGCGCTGTTCGATCGCGGTCGCGCGACGTCGCTGCATCTGTTCGAGCACGTGCACGGCGAATCGCGCGACCGCGGGCAGGCGATGGTCGACCTGCTGCAGATGTACGAGCGGCACGGGCTGACGTTGAACCCGGGCGAGCTGCCCGACTACCTGCCCGTGTTCCTCGAATACCTGTCGCGGCTGCCGGCGGCCGATGCGCGCAACCTGCTCGGCGAGACCGGCGAGATCCTGCGCGCGCTGGCCGGCCAGCTCGCGCAGCGCGGCAGCCATTACAGCGTCGTCGTCGGCGCGCTGCTGCCGATGGCCGGCCTCGCGCCGGTCGACGCACCCGCGGCCGCGGACGACGACGTCGCCGCCGAACGGCCGAGTGCCGACGACTATCGCGCGCTCGACGCGTCGTATGCGGACGAGGCGGTGCGCTTCGTCGGCGCGGCAACGCCGGCCGAGCAGACGGTGCGGTTCCACGACAAGCGGCCGGCCCGCGGCGCGTAAGCGCGGGCCCAACTGGGGAAAGACATGAACGCTTATTTGCATCAGTTCCTGTTCGGGATCTATCCGTACATCTGTCTCGCGGTGCTGCTGGTCGGCAGCCTGATCCGCTTCGACCGCGAGCAGTACACGTGGAAGAGCGATTCGTCGCAGCTTTTGCGCCACGGGATGCTGCGGCTCGGCAGCAACCTGTTCCACTGGGGCGTGCTGGTCGTCGTGCTCGGGCACTTCGGCGGCTTCCTCGCGCCGCACTGGCTCGTGTCGCCGTTCCTGTCGGCGTCCGGGCACCAGCTCGTCGCGATGGTGGCGGGCGGTGCGGCCGGCGTCGCGGCGATCATCGGGCTGACGATCCTGATCCGGCGACGCCTCGGCGACCCGCGCATCCGCAGGAACAGTCGCAAGTCCGACATCGTGATCGTGCTGATGCTGTGGGTGCAGCTCGCGCTCGGGCTCGGCACCGTCGTGTTGTCGACGCGCCACATGGACGGCGTGATGTTCGAGCAGCTCACCGACTACGTGAAGGGCGTCGTCACGTTCCGGCCGGACATCGCGAGTCTGCTGGCCGGCGTGCCGCTGACGTACCGGCTGCATATCCTGCTGGGCTTCACGATCTTCCTCGTGTCGCCGTTCACACGGATGGTGCACATCTGGAGCGGCATCGCGTCGGTCGCGTACCTGATCCGGCCGTACCAGCTCGTGCGCAAGCGCTGAGGAGGCCATATGAACGAGGTTATCTCCGAAATCGCGAGCGCGCCGCTGACGATCAACGGCATTGCGATCGACGATGCGGCCATCGCGGCCGAGGCCGCGCATCACGGCGACGCGCCCGATCCGCTCGACGCGGCACGGCATGCGCTCGCGGTGCGCGAATTGCTGCGGCAGCGCGCGGTGTCGCTCGCGCTGATCGACGCAGGCGCGTCGCTCGACGATGCGGCAGTCGACGCATTGCTCGAACGCGAGCTGACGCACGTGCCCGAACCGGATCGTGCCGATTGCGAGCGCTATTACGCGCAGCATCCGGCACGCTTTCGCCGCAACGACATCGTGTATGCAAGCCACGTGCTGTTCGCGGTGACCGACCGCGTGCCGCTCGCCCCGCTGCGGCAGCGCGCGGAACGCGCGCTCGCCGACGTGGTGGCCGCACCCGACACGTTCGAAGCGGTCGCGCGCGCGTCGTCGAACTGTCCGTCGGCGCAAGTCGGCGGCAGCCTCGGGCAGCTCCTGCGCGGCGACACCGTGCCGGAATTCGAGACCGCGCTGTTCGACACGGACGGGCTCGGCGTGTTACCGAAGCTCGTCAACACCCGCGTCGGCTTCCACATCGTGCGCATCGAGCGCCGCGTGCCGGGCGACGTGGTGCCGTTCGACGAGGCCGCCGGCCAGATCGCCGCGTACCTGTCGGAACGCGTGCGGCAGCGGGCGATGCGGCAGTACGTGGCGATACTCGCGGGCGGCGCGCGGGTCGAAGGCGTGACCTTCGACGGCGCGAGCGGGCCGCTCGTCCAATGAAACGAGGCTTTGTGTATGGCAACTCAACAAGGTAACGTCGGCCCGGCCGCGGACACGCAGGCCGTCCCGCTGCGTGCGTGGTCGGTGCTGGCTGCGAGCACGCTCGCGTTCATGGTGTGTTTCGTCGTGTGGATGATGTTCGGCGTGCTCGGCGTGCAGCTGCGCACCGATCTTGGCCTGAACAGCACGGAATTCGGGCTGCTCACGTCGACGCCCGTGCTGACCGGCGCGCTGATGCGCTTGCCGCTCGGCACGTGGACCGACCGCTTCGGCGGCCGCATCGTGATGACGGTGCTGCTCGTCGTGTGCGCGATTCCCGTCTACATCGTCAGCTATGCGACGCAGCTCTGGCAGTTCCTCGTGATCGGGCTGTTCCTCGGCTGCGTCGGCGCGTCGTTCGCGGTCGGCACGCCGTACGTCGCGCGCTTCTTCCCGCCGAAGCGGCGCGGGCTCGCGATGGGCGTGTTCGGTGCGGGCACGTGCGGCGCGGCGGTCAACCTGTTCGTCACGCCGCTGCTGCTGTCCGCGTATGGCTGGCGTTTCGTGCCGCGCGTCTACGCGGTTGCATTGCTCGTCACGGCCGCGATCTTCTGGGTCGCGTCGGCGCCCGATCCGGGGGCGGGCAAACGGGGCGGATCGATGCTCGACGCGTTCAAGGTGCTGCGCGATCCGCGCGTGTGGCGGCTCTGCCAGTATTACTCGATCACGTTCGGCGGTTTCACCGCACTGTCGCTGTGGATCCCGCAGTACCTGAAGAGCGAATACGGGATGTCGCTCGTGATGGCCTCCGCGTTCGCGGCCGGCTTCTCGTTGCCGGGCTCCGTGCTGCGCGCGCTCGGCGGCGCGCTGTCCGACCGCTTCGGCGCGCATGCGGTCACCTGGTGGGGGCTGTGGGTCGCGTGGATCTGCCTGTTCCTGCTGTCGTATCCGGCGACCGACTTCGTGATTCACACGATCGACGGCACCGCGTCGCTGAATCTGTCGATGCCGGTGGCAGGCTTCGTCGCGCTGACCTTCGTGCTCGGTGCGGTGTTCGCGTTCGGGA
This sequence comes from Burkholderia sp. RF2-non_BP3, assembly GCF_001522185.1. Taxonomy (NCBI): domain Bacteria; kingdom Pseudomonadati; phylum Pseudomonadota; class Betaproteobacteria; order Burkholderiales; family Burkholderiaceae; genus Burkholderia; species Burkholderia sp. RF2-non_BP3. The sequence continues at coordinate 28,527 of NZ_LOSU01000033.1, forward strand.
TGGCGTCGACCTTCAAGTACGTCGCCGACGATTTCCCGGACAACATGGGCGTCGTCACGGGCATCGTCGGCCTCGCGGGCGGGCTCGGCGGCTTCCTGCTGCCGATCCTGTTCGGCTTGCTGCTCGACCTGCTGCGCGTGCGCACGACCTGCTTCATGTTCCTGTACGGGATCGTCTGGGTGTCGCTGATTCTGATCTATCTGTCCGAGGTGCGGCGTACGCCCGTGACGGGCTGAGCGTTCGTGCGCGATGCCGGTAGCCGCCGGCGTCGCGCACGCATCTTGCAGCGCGCCGGGCGTTTTCGAGCGTCCGCAGTTCTGTCAAACTGGCGCCCATGACACCGCGCCTCGCCTTACCGCCTTCCTCCGATTCCTCACCTGCACCCGCGGGCTATCCCGACGCCGACGAACTGGCCGCGCTGCGCGCGTGGTACGCGGGTATGACCGTGCGTCAGGCGGTCGAACGCTATCTGCCCGACCGGCTCGGCGAAGGGCGGTCGGCGCGCGGCGTGATCGGCGGGATTCGTCGCCGCCTCGTGCGTGTCGCGCGGCAGGTCGGGCGGCCCGATCTCGCGGAGCAGCTCGCGCATGCCGACAGCGCGCGCGTCCAGATGGCGAAGGCCGCGACCGATGCGATCGGCCTGCTGCGCCATGCGCGTGCGCCGGTGCCGCAAATCAGCGATGACATCGGCTTGTGGCTGCCCGCACGCGCGGTCGTCGCGCTGCGTGCGCACGGGATCGCGACGCTCGCCGACCTGACCGTGCGGATTCCGCGGCGGCGTCAGTGGTGGCGCGCAATAGCGGGGCTCGGCATGGCGAGCGCGCGGCATATCGAGGCGTTCTTTTCCGCGCACCCGGACCTGACCGAGCGGGCGCGCGCGCTGATCGCGGCGACCCCGCGCAGCGCCATCGTGCCGTGGGAGCAACTGAAGCTGCCGCACGAGGTCGACGGGTCGGCCGGCACGTTCCGCGCGCCGCGCGCGACCAGCACGCTCGACGCGGACAACGATTACGCAGCCGTGCACGCTTGGCTGTCGCTGCACGAATCGGCCGCGACGCGCCGCGCGTACCGGAAGGAGGCCGAGCGCTTGATCCTATGGGCGATCGTCGAGCGCGGGCGTGCGCTGTCGTCGCTGACCACCGAGGATGCGGTCGCGTATCGCGCGTTCCTGCGCAACCCGACGCCGCACGAACGCTGGATCGGCCCGGTGCGGCCGCGCGGCGCGCCGGACTGGCGGCCGTTTTCGGGCGGATTGTCCGCGCGTTCGGCCGCGTACACGCTGTCGGTCCTCGGCGCGCTGTTCCGCTGGCTGATCGAGCAGCGCTATCTGCTCGCGAATCCGTTCGCGGGCGTCAAGGTGCGCGATACGCGCGGCGCGAATGCGCTCGACACGTCGCATGCGTTCACCGAAGGCGAGTGGTTGCTCGTGCGCACGATCGCGGACGGGCTCGAGTTTCGCAAGGGCAAGCCGTCCGGCGCATCGCAGTCCGGCTGGACGCCGGTGGCCGCGCAACGGCTGCGCTTCATTCTCGATTTCGGCTATGCGACCGGGCTGCGTGCGAGCGAACTGGTCGGCGCGACGCTCGGCGACATCGAAACGGACGCGCACGGCGATGCGTGGCTGAAAGTGATCGGCAAGGGCAGCAAGGCCGCGCGCGTCGCGCTGCCGCCGCTCGCGCGCACGGCGCTCGATCGTCATCTGGTCGCTCGGCGGCTGCCGGTGACGCCGGTGCGCTGGCGTCCCGATACGCCGCTGATTCCGAGCCTTGCGGAAGACGGGGCGGCCGGAATCACGAGCGTGCGGCTGTGGAAGGTGATGCAGCGTTTCTTCACGCAGACGGCCGCGCTCGTCGACGACGACAACCCGGCGCTCGCGCAGAAGTTGCGCCAGGCGAGCCCGCACTGGATGCGTCATACCCATGCGACGCATGCGCTCGCGCGCGGCGCGGAGCTGACGACGGTGCGCGACAACCTGCGGCATGCGTCGATCTCGACGACGTCGATTTATCTGCACGGCGACGACGTGAAGCGGGCGCGGCAGATGTCGAGTGCGTTTTCGGCTGACAAATGAGCAGGACGCACGCGTGATCGCGTGGGATTCGAACGGAACGGCACCGCGTCGGTGACGGTCAGAAGGGTTATTCGGTAACGGAGCGGATGGATGGCATCGAGTCAGGGAACCGTCGATTTCGTCGTCGAGCAGATGGCTGCGGCGGGCACGGTATCGGCCCGCAAGATGTTCGGCGAATACGGCATCTACTGCGACGGCAAGATGGTCGCGCTGGTGTGCGACGACCGGTTGTTCGTCAAGCCGACGCCTGACGGGCGTGCGTTTCTCGGCACCTGCGACGAAGCGCCACCGTATCCGACGGCGAAACCGCATCTCGTCATCGGAGGCGAGCGCTGGGACGACCGCGAATGGCTGTCGACGTTGATCCGGATCACTGCTGCGCAACTGCCGGTGCCTGTGAAGCGTGGTCGATAGCGGCCGGCGTATTCTGTGAAACATGTGCGCGACCACCGCGTCACCTGCTGGAGCACAAGAATGGAGACATCCCCACATCCGCAAGCACCGCGCTACGCGCGCCGCGCATGGCACGCGCTCGTCGCGGCCCTGTGCCTCGGCTGGAGCGCGCTGTCGTTCGGCGCGGACGGCGCGGCGGCGCTGCTCGACCGCTATCACAGCCTCGGCGAGCAACTGAAGAACAACTCGTTCCATCGCCCGCTGTACCTCGAATCGTCCGAGGCGTCTTCGTCGCTGAAGGGCGACATCTACGCGGTCGTCGACTATCCGTTCTCCGTCGTGAACGGCAAGCTCAACGACCCCGCGCAAGGCCCCGCGAACTGGTGCGCGGTGCTGATCCTGCACCTGAACACGAAGTACTGTCGTGCGTCGACCGGCAGCGACGGCCCGGTGCTCGACGTGAACCTCGGTCGCAAGATCGAGCAGAAGCTGTCGGATACCTATCGCGTGCAGTTCCGCTACCGCGTGGCCGCCGCGACACCCGACTATTTCCAGGTCGACCTGGCTGCCGACAGCGGCCCGATGGGCACGAAGGACTACCGGATCGTGCTGGAAGCGGTGCCGGTCGGCGGATTGCGCACGTTCCTCCACCTCACGTATTCGTACGGCTTCGGCGCGGTCGGCCGCATGGCGATGAAGACCTACCTCTCGACGGTCGGCAGCGACAAGGTCGGGTTCACGGCAGCCAGTGGCGCATCGGCGGCGCAGCCGCAGTACATCGGCGGCGTGCGCGGATTGCTCGAGCGCAACACGATGCGCTACTACCTCGCGATCGACACGTATCTCGCGACGCTCGACAAGCCGCTCGACCAGCGCCTTGGACGCTGGTTCGACGCGACCGAGCAGTATCCGAAGCAACTGCACGAAGTCGAGCGCGGCGCGTATCTGCAGATGAAAGCGCAGGAGGTGCAGCGGCAACAGGCGGAGCGATGACGCCGCCCGTTGCCGGGCTGCCCGGCGTCGATCAGTTCGACGCGCCGCCGACCGTGCGAATGCTGTGCCACTGCCCCTGTTCGACGCGGAACAACGTGTAGGGCGGCTTGATCAGGTCGCCGCGCTCGTCGAACGAGATCTTCCCCGTCACACCCGCGACCGACACGCCCGGCAGGCTCGCGACGATCTTGCCGCGGTCGACCGAATCGGCCTTGCGGATCGCCGCGATCATCGCGAGCGCCGCGTCGTACGCGAACGGCGCATACAGCTCGATCTTGCCGGATGCCGCAGACGCGACCGCGAGCTGCGCGACCACACGGTACCGCCTTCGAATCCCCGGCCACCGCATCCATTTCCCAGCCCCGGCGTCAAATCGTAAGACGTACAGTTCGCCCGAAGTCGCGAATTCGCGCCGAACTGTACTCTTGTGTGCATATCCGATGTGTGTACTCCACATCAACTGTTCTGCTCTTACGATTCCATCATCAAGTGCACAGTGCCGCAGGCCCAGACATCACGGGCCTGACGGCGCATCTTCAAAAGCGAGCCACGACGATGGAAAAGGCAAAACCGGAGGGAGCAATCAGGCATCACGACAGCCCGGTCGGCGGGCGGCACATGCGCGGATCGGGCGTGCGCAGGCCGGCGGAGAGCACGCGATGAAGCTCTACGAAAAACTCGCGGACGACATCGAACGCCTGATCCGCCAGGGCGTGTACCGGCACGGCGACCGGATTCCGTCGGTGCGGCAGGCGAGCCAGCAGCACCGGATCAGCATCACGACCGTGCTGCACGCATATCTGCTGCTCGAAAGCCGCGGACTGCTGGAAAGCCGTCCGCAGTCGGGCTACTTCGTGAACCTGCGTCGCGACGACAACCACGCGCCGGTGCGCGAACTGCGGCCGTCGAAGCCGATCGCGATTTCGTCGTCGGTCGACATGAGCCGGCTCGTCCTGTCGACGCTGCGCTCGATCGGCACCGACGATGCGGTGCCGCTCGGTTCGCCGTATCCGGACCCGAGCCTCTTTCCGTTCGAGAAGCTGAACCGCTACGCGTATGCGGCCGGCCGGGACAAGTCGCTGTGGGGCGTGACCGACGGGCTGCCGCCCGGCCATCCGCGTCTGATCCGGCAGATCGCACGACGCTACCTGGAAAACGGGATGTCGGTCGATCCGAACGAGATCATCGTGACGGTCGGTGCGACCGAGGCGATCAACCTGTGCCTGCAGGCGGTCGCGAAACCGGGCGACACGATCGCGGTCGAGTCGCCGACGTTCTACGCGATGCTGCACGCGATCGAGCGGATGGGGATGAAGGCGATCGAGGTCGCGACGCATCCGGAATACGGGATCGATATCGCCGCGCTGGCGGCGATCGCAAAGTCGCAGCCGATCGCCGCGTGCATGGTGATGCCGAATTTCCAGAATCCGCTGGGCTTCCAGATGCCCGACGAGCGCAAGCGCGAACTGGTGGAATTCGCGACTCGCGTCGACATGCCGCTCATCGAGAACGGTGTGTATAACGAACTGTATTTCGGCGAGTCGCATCCGAGCACGCTGAAGTCCTGCGATCGCAACGGAATCGTGCTGCATTGCGCATCGTTCTCGAAGAGCCTGACGGCGGCTTACCGGGTTGGCTGGGCGTTGCCGGGCCGGTATCGCGATCAGGTCGAGAAGCTGAAGTTCCTGAACACGCTGGCCACGCCGTCGCTGCCGCAGCTCGCGATCGCCGAGTTTCTCGAACGCGACGGCTACGAGCATCACCTGCGACGCTTGCGCAAGGCATATGCGCAGCAGGCGAACCTGATGCGCGCGATGGTGTCGCGATTCTTCCCGGAAGGCACGCGCATCTCGAGCCCGGCCGGCGGCTACGTGCTGTGGGTCGAGTTGCCGGCGCAGGTCGACGCGATGCGGCTGTATCAGCTCGCGCTGGAGCAGGGAATCACGATCGGCCCCGGCTACATGTTTTCGATCACCGACAACTACCGGAACTTCATCCGGCTGAACTACAGCAGCGCGTGGTCGCCGGAGATCGAGCAGGCGGTGATCGCGGTCGGGAAGCTCGCGGCGTCGTGCATGCGCTAAGGCTGGCGGCGTCGGTGGCGTGGGTCGCATTGCGCTCGGCGCGTCCATGGCGCGCGGCGTTGAGCGTCGCCGCCGCCGCGAACGTGTTGCAGGCAGAAGTCGCGTGCGGCCGGCTTTGTGGGGAAGCGGTGAGCGCGCTGCTGACGGAGGGCGCATCCGCCGTCACGCGTGTCGCGAGTCGCGCGTCGGATGACAGCCCGCGCCTGTCCGCGCGGGAAATCGACGTGCTGCGCGCGATTTCGCGCCCTGCATCACGGCCGGTTGCGTTCGGTGCCGAACGTCGCTCGGGCGTGGGAACGGGTAGCGGGGCGCCCCGCGGGTGTCCGCCCGAGCGAGATGCCCAATCCCGCGCCGATGCTCAGGAAGAACGCGATACCGAGAATCGCGACGATGAACGCGTGCGCGATCGCAGCGGGATCCTGACGCGAGCCGAGGACCGTATAGAAAATTCCGCCGATGATCGCGACGCTGAGCGACGTGCTGACCTGCAGGGTCGAACTGGCGATGCCGGCGATCATGCCCGACAGCGCCGGTGCGACACGGCCTGTGACCATTCGCATCAGCGTCGGCAGCGCGAGCCCTTGCCCGAAACCGATGATGAACAGAACGGCGGCAAGCGGGATCGTGGCGAGCGGCATGCCGAGCGGCGTCGCGGCGATCAACCAGGCCAGGCCGACGAGGCCGACGACCTCGAGGCCCATGCCGAACGGATTGACGTACGCGCCGAGAACGCGTGAGCAGTGCGGCGTCGACAGCGGCCCCAGCAGAAAGCCCACGCCGAACGGCAGGAACACGAGGCCCGCGCTCAGCGCATCGACGTGCAACGCGCTTTGCAGATAGATCGAAAACAGCAGGAAGAACGCGCCGATCGAGTACAGCAACAGCGCGATCAGCAGCGCGCGGCCCAGCCCCGGCGCGCGCAGCGCGGCCGGATCGAGCAGCGGGGCGCCGCCGCTGCGGGCGAGCCGGCTCTCGTAGCGCCAGAACAACCATGCGAGCGCCGGTACCGCCATCAGCGACATCCAGGCCAATAGCGGCCAGCCTGCGGCACGCCCTTCGATCAACGGCACGACCAGCGCGCCGAGCGTTGCCATCGACAGCGCCGTGCCGCCGAGGTCGAGCTTGCGTGCATGCTGCGCGCGCGTTTCCTTCAGCAGCGGGATGCCGAACAGCACGACCAGGATCGCCAGCGGCAGGTTGACGAGGAAGATCGTCCGCCAGCCGAGATTGAATAGATTCAGCGAAATCAGGATGCCGCCCAGTGCCTGCCCGACGACCGCGGCGAGGCCGAAGACCGCGCCATAAAGGCTGAGCGCGAGCGGCTTTTCCGATTCGGGGAAGATCGCCTGGATCGACGCGAGCGCCTGCGGCGCCATGACGGCCGCCGTCAGCCCCTGCAACGCCCGGCCCGCGATCAGTGTCCACGGCGAACTCGCGAGGCCGCATAGCGCAGATGCCGTCGCGAATCCGATCAGTCCGAGAAAGAACATGCGCCCCCGCCCGAACAGGTCTCCCAGCCGGCCGCCGGTAATCAGCGTTACGGCGTACAGGCCGGCGTACGACGAGATGACGAATTGCTCGGACGAAGACGACGCGCCCAATTCCCCCCGGATCGACGGCAGCGCGACATTGACGATGAAGAAGTCCAGCGGAGGCAGGAATGCGCCGACGAGCAGGACCGAGAACATTGCCCAGCGGCGCGGGTCCGGCGAGACGGAATCGTTGCGGGTCATGGGTGAGCCTCCATATGGGACCAATCAGTTCCAAATTGGCCAAAAAAATTAATCGAGAACGCGCATCGTGTTGTCGACCAGCGCGAGCATGTCCGCTTCCGATACGCCGGTTTTGCCCAGCACGCGCATTCCCTCGACCTGACAGACCAGGAAACGCGCGAGCGCCTGTTCGTCGCGTTCGGCCATCTCGCCGCTAGCCTGCCCGCGCACGATCGCGCCGGCATAAAGCTGCTGCAAACGCCGGAACATGCGTGCCGTGCGTTCCGCGACATCCGGATCGCGGGCCGCCATTTCGGTAGTCATCGCGATCGCGAGGCATCCGCGTCGGCCCGCCTCGCCGACGGAAAGGCGCGCATAGCGCAGCAGCGAATCGCGAATGGCGTCCTTCACCGTGCCGGGCTGCGACAGGATGTCGGCGGTTGCCTTGAGCCCGTCGGCCATATACAGGTCCAGCGCCGCCAGCAGCAGCCCTTTCTTGTCGCCGAACGCCTTGTAGAGGCTGCCGCGCGACAAGCCGGTGCCGGCAATCAGATCCGGCAGCGACGCGCCTTCGTAGCCGCGGTCCCAGAAGACTTGCATCGCGTCGCGCGCGGCATCGTCCAGTTCGAATTCGCGCGGACGTCCAAGACCGGTCGGATGTGCCATGGGTGAGATCTCCTGCAATTTGGCGTCAGTATATGGACTGATCAGTTCCTATGTCAACGCGTGGATCCGGCCGGGGAGGGGGATCAACGCCTTGGGACGATCGTGCGGGCAACCCATCCTCGATCGAACCGGGACGGGCAAAAAAGGCTATTCGTGGATTTCCGTGGTCGTCGCTTGTCGACCCGAAGCGGCCCTTCAGATTCATCCAAAGCGGCCAATCGTTGTGACCTGCGGCGGGATTTTGTAGTCACGCTCGATGAGTATCTTGGCCTCGGCGCGACTGCGGAATCATTCCCGATTAAATCGCTTCTCGCGCAGCGTGCCGTTGGAACCTTCAACGGAGTCGTTCTGCCAAGGGCGGCAAGAACGGACACAGCGTGTACGATCTGGTCTTCAAGAAAACCATCCAAGGAGAGTGGAATGAATCCGGAACAGGCCCGAGCCGAAGAAACCCAGGCGATGGAGCGCATGGTGGCCGCCACGCTGCGCGTGCAGAGTACGTTCGCCTCGATGCAGAAGCAATTTCCGCCGCAAGGCAGCGGCGAGCCTTCGCCGTTCGCGCTGCAAACCTTTGATGCCGCCCTGCAGGAACTTGAAGACGCACAGGCCGCGTTCGATGCGCTGCTGAACGATCTGATCGACGGTAACCGCTAAAGGCTACGCCCTTATCTGCACCGATTGTCGACGATCTAAAAAGCTGTGTCGAACGGCCGTTTCTGGCCGGCAATTGCTCGAAGCTGCCTACCGTGACCGACTTGCAAGGAAGCTGGGCCGACGCCTATGCATTGATCACTTGCGGTCCAAATACGCGACCTGACGCTCATACCAAGCTTGCGGATATGGGAGAAGATCGCCGTCGGCTTGGGACGTGTACTTTCCATAGCCGACGAATTCGTAATAAACGCACATCGCCTCCGCATGTGACGATGCCCAAAACGTCCATATCCATTCGCTACCCGGCTCATTGAGAGCCCGGGCAGCATCTCCGTCCGGTCCATGGGCAATGCATGCGGGAAGAGCGTTGCCGAACTCGTCCGGGCAGAGCCAAACCTCGTGCAGGTAGCCCAGTGTCTTCCTCATCCAGTACGAGCTCCAAGGAAATTCCTATACCGCCCCGAATTGTCGACGATTTTCTTCGGAAGGTCGAATGGCTGAAACTGGCCGCCCGTCGCCTGCGGAGGAGGCGGTGATCGGCTCCACGAACGACTGCCTGGGCGTGCAATTCGCCCCCTCGCCCGAAAAACACTTGACCTTGTCATAGTGACAGGGTGTCCACTGTCGGGCGAGGAGGCGTTCATGACCCGTCACTATCCCCCGACTTCCCGTCACGCATTGACCACGGCACTCGAGCATCCGGACGCTTCGCTCCGTCTTGCGGCTGCGCTTGGTGCCGGCACGGCTCCCGATCCAGGCCAGATCACGCTACTGGTGAAGCGTTGCGGTGTCGAACCGGATTTCTTCGTTCGCGACATGCTCACCTGGGCGCTCACCCGGCACACGCAGGATCTGACCTTGCCATTGCTGCTTGACGAGCTGCGCTCGCCGCTGGCGCAAGCGCGTAGCCAGGCGCTACATACGCTCTCGAAGATCGGCGACCCCGCAACCTGGTCAGCGATCACAAGCGGGCATCTGCATGACCCCGATCCGGAGGTGGCACGAACTGCGTGGCGCACCGCAGCGGGGCTGGTGCCGACCTGGCAACGAGCCGCCTTGGCACGCGAACTGGTTCGCGAGCTAGGCCGCGGCGACAAGGACCTCAAGCGGAGTCTGAGCCGGGCATTACTCATGCTTGGAGACGACGCCATGGCCCCGCTCGTTGCGGCGGCGGCCCGACACACGGACCCGGCGGTTCGCGTTCATGCCTGCGCGAGCCTCAGGCTCATCGCCGACCCGGAGAGTGCGTTCGTGCTCGATCCAGCCGATGCGTGGCGCGCAGGTGCACCGTTGCCCGACGCCGATGAACAGGCGGGTTGACGGCGATCGATGTGATGAGCCACGTGTTGGCCGAGGTGATGGAAGCCGTTGGCGGTTTGTTAGAATTTTCGAGGCTCGATTGGAGCCAAGGCCGAGACACAGGGCGGCGTGAACCAGATGACACCGGAGACAAGTGATGCGCATCAGCGAGTTGGCCAATCGTTCCGGCGTCAGCGCGCGCATGCTGCGGCACTACGACGCGATCGGACTTGTCAGCCCATCGGGACGTACGGAAGCGGGATACCGCGAGTATTCGCAAGCCGATGCCTTGCGCCTGTTTCAAGTGGAGAGCCTGCGCTCGCTGGGCCTTGGGCTGGCCGAGGTGCGTCAGGCGCTCAGCCAACAAGCGCCTCACCCCGATGTGCTCATTGACGCGCTGATGGTTCGCAGCCGCGAGCGGCTGGCCGCAGAGCAAGCGTTGCTTTGCCGGCTGACTGCCGTGTCCGCCACCTCTCCCGATGATTGGTCAGCTGTGCTTGATGTCGTGCATCTGCTGAAAGGACTGGAGTCGACGCATGCACCTGAGAGACAGCGTGCTGCGTTTGACGCCGCGTCCAGCGATGCCCCGCTTGCAGCACTCATCGCCCACGCACTGCTCCAGGAACAAGAGCCGAATGTCGCAGGTGCGCTGCACTGGGCGCTGGGAAGAACCGTAGGCAGCGGCACCAGCGTACTTGGCGCGGCGCTTCAACAGCCCGATCCGGCAGTACGCGAACGGGCCGTGCTCGCGCTGGCGAAACTTGGCGGTTCCGATGCGGTGGAGAGCTTGCGCGGCTCGCTCCTCGACCCCGCGGAGCGCGTGCGGTATCGCGCTGCGCGGGTGCTTGGCGGATGGGGGATACGCGACGCCATTCCCCTGCTGATCGAGCAGGTTCTTGGCGGGATTCACGATGTCGAGGCGGCCGATGCGTTAGCCGATTTGGCGGAAGACCCTGCGATCGCAAAGCAAATTGTGGAGCGCTTTGAAGCAGCGATCTCAGACGGTCCAGCCGATGTCCAGACCCGTGTACGTATTTGTCAGGCGCTCGCCGAATTCAATGGCACGGCGTCGGCCCTGCTTGCCCGGCTGGCCGCCGATCCAGACCCGTCCGTGGCGCGCAATGCTCGTTACGTGATGTGCATTCGCCACGACGCGCTAACGTAGTCGAGTTTGCGTTTGATAGCCGGCCTTTTCCTTGGAGGCGAATGCCCTCGTTTCCTGTTTCTCCTGGATCCGTCGGTGGGGAAATAGACTGCTCGCTTGCTCGGCAGCAGACGTGCGCTTGTCCGGGAGGGTCTCACATCAGGAGCGACCGGAGATAGCCGAGAAGCCAGCATTTTCGACTTCAGACGCCAAATGTCAGCTAGTGGCCGAACGCCGACGTTCCTCGCCGGCGTCCTCCCCCCGGAAATCCACGAAGAACCAAAAAAAAGCGCCGCGGGCATTCAGCCCGCGGCGCCATCGCGTGTCGCCACGACGAGCATGGCCCGCCGCAGCTCGACCGCATGCTTAGATCTGCACGGTGTCGGCGACTTCCTTGAAATCTTCGATCTGGTCGAAGTTCATGTACTTGTAGATCTTGTCGCCATTGGCGTTGAGCACGCCCATGTCGGCCATGTACTCGTCCTTGGTCGGGATCTTGCCGAGACGCGAGCAGATTGCCGCCAGTTCCGCCGAGCCGAGGTACACGTTCGTGTTCTTGCCCAGACGGTTCGGGAAGTTGCGGGTCGACGTCGACATCACCGTCGCGCCTTCGCGCACCTGTGCCTGGTTGCCCATGCACAGCGAGCAGCCCGGCATTTCGGTGCGGGCGCCGGCCGTGCCGAACACGCCGTAGTGGCCTTCTTCCGTCAGTTGCTTCTGGTCCATCTTGGTCGGCGGCGCGACCCACAGCTTGACCGGGATGTCGCGCTTGCCTTCCAGCAGCTTCGACGCGGCACGGAAGTGACCGATGTTGGTCATGCACGAACCGATGAACACTTCGTCGATCTTCGCGCCGGCGACGTCGGACAGCGTCTTCACGTCGTCCGGATCGTTCGGACAGGCAACGATCGGTTCATGGATGTCGGCCAGGTCGATCTCGATGACGGCCGCGTATTCGGCGTCGGCATCCGGCGACAGCAGTTGCGGGTCGGCCAGCCACTGCTCCATCGCCGCGATACGGCGCTGCAGGCTGCGCGGATCCTGATAGCCCTGCGCGATCATCCACTTCAGCAGCGTGATGTTGCTGTTCAGGTACTCGATGATCGGTTCCTTGTTCAGGTGCACCGTGCAACCGGCTGCCGAACGCTCGGCCGACGCATCCGACAGTTCGAACGCTTGCTCGACCTTCAGGTCGGGCAGGCCTTCGATTTCGAGGATGCGGCCCGAGAAGATGTTCTTCTTGCCTTGCTTGGCGACGGTCAGCATGCCCTGCTTGATCGCATACAGCGGAATCGCGTTGACGAGGTCGCGCAGCGTGACGCCCGGCTGCATCTTGCCCTTGAAGCGGACCAGCACCGATTCCGGCATGTCCAGCGGCATCGTGCCGGTGGCGGCCGCGAACGCGACCAGGCCCGAGCCTGCCGGGAAGCTGATGCCGATCGGGAAGCGCGTGTGCGAGTCGCCGCCGGTGCCGACGGTGTCGGGCAGCAGCATGCGGTTCAGCCACGAGTGGATCACGCCGTCGCCCGGGCGCAGCGCGATGCCGCCGCGGGTGCTGATGAAGTTCGGCAGCGTCTGGTGCGTCTTGACGTCGACCGGCTTCGGATAAGCGGCGGTGTGGCAGAACGACTGCATCACGAGGTCGGCCGAGAAGCCGAGGCAGGCCAGATCCTTCAGTTCGTCGCGGGTCATCGGGCCGGTGGTGTCCTGCGAGCCGACCGAGGTCATCTTCGGTTCGCAGTACGTGCCCGGACGCACGCCCTGGCCTTCCGGCAGACCGCATGCGCGGCCGACCATCTTCTGCGCGAGCGAGAAGCCCTTGCCGCTGTCGGCCGGCTGGTGCGGCAGGCGGAACAGCGTCGACGGCGCGAGGCCGAGCGCTTCACGCGCCTTCGCGGTCAGGCCGCGGCCGATGATCAGCGGAATGCGGCCGCCGGCGCGCACTTCGTCGAACAGCACGTCGGACTTGACCTGGAATTCGGCGATCACGTTGCCGTCCTTCAGCGCCTTGCCTTCGTACGGGCGCAGTTCGACGACGTCGCCCATGTTCATCTGCGACACGTCGAGTTCGATCGGCAGCGCGCCGGCGTCTTCCATCGTGTTGTAGAAGATCGGGGCGATCTTGCCGCCGAGGCACACGCCGCCGAAACGCTTGTTCGGGACGAACGGGATGTCTTCGCCGGTGAACCACAGCACCGAGTTGGTGGCCGACTTGCGCGAGGAGCCGGTGCCGACCACGTCGCCGACGTAGGCGACCAGGTGACCCTTGTCCTTCAGCGATTCGATGAACTTGACCGGGCCGCGCTTGCCGTCTTCTTCCGGCGTGATGCCGGGGCGCGCGTTCTTCAGCATCGCCAGCGCGTGCATCGGGATGTCCGGGCGGGTGGTGGCGTCCGGGGCCGGCGACAGGTCGTCGGTGTTGGTTTCGCCCGTGACCTTGAACACGGTGATGGTCAGGCTTTCCGGCACTTGCGGACGGCTCGTGAACCATTCGGCGTCGGCCCAGCTCTGCAGCACGGCCTTCGCGTGCGCGTTGCCCTTGTCGGCGAGTTCCTTCACGTCATGGAACTGGTCGAACATCAGCAGGGTTTTCTTCAGTGCGTCGGCAGCGACGGCCGCGACTGCTTCGTCGGACAGCAGCTCGATCAGCGGCTGGATGTTGTAGCCGCCCAGCATCGTGCCGAGCAGTTCGGTCGCGCGCTCGCGCGAGATCAGCGGGCAGGCCGTCTCGCCCTTCGCGACGGCGGCCAGGAAGCCGGCCTTCACGCGCGCGGCTTCGTCGACGCCGGCGGGGACGCGATGGGTGATCAGGTCGAGCAGCGTCTGCTCTTCGCCAGCGGGCGGGTTCGCCAGCAGTTCCACCAGTTCGGCGGTTTGCTGAGCCGTCAGCGGCAGGGGAGGAATACCGAGCGCGGCGCGGGCGGCCACGTGAGCACGAAAGTTTTCAAGCATGGGGGGACCTGCTGAGATTGCGTTTCAGGGGAAGGGCTTTCCAGGCACGCCGAGGCTGCTGTTCCGGACACTGCTTCACTGCTTGGACGGGATTCTAGTCGCAATATGGTCAGGCGTCAAATGTCTTATGTCTTATATAAGAGTTGTGTGTGAGGCGTATGGCCGGTCGCAGATGCGGCGTTCGCCCGACGCGATTTCATCATGTGGAAAATCCGGGGCAAACCGTTCGAGGTCGGTCGCCCGAGGCTGCGCAATATCGGCGCCGCGCGCGCCGTCCGCATGGGCAGAAACGCCAATCGAAAAAGGCGCGGCGTTGCGAATTTGCGAAAAATAGGGCGAATGAAAGCAGAAATGCCGACATCTTGCGCAGTGAAGCTTCAAGATCCCAACGCAAGATAGGCAAGATGAAGACACCGATGCCGATCCAGGCGATCTCGGCGGGCAGTGTCTTCGAGGAATACGCCCATCACGACGGAGTGCGCGGTGAAGACGGTGAATGCGAGCAGTTTCGCTCCGATCAAGCCGCGAATGTTGGAGCGTCGTCGATCGCCGGCGGCGCGGGTGAATACAGCGCCTTCGTCGCTGCAACCTCGTCGGTCAATCGAACCACGAGTTCCCGCGGCCCGAGCACTTTCAACTCCGCACCATATCCAAGCAGCTTGCGCGCACCGTGCTCGATCGATTCGATCGGCATCAGGAATTCCTTCCATCCCGGCGGGACCGCGCTGCTGCCGGCGCTATCCGAGACGGGCGCGACCTTGACGCGTGCATTGATCAGCCAGCTCTCTGCGCGCGCCGACACCGCGACGTGCGCGCTCAACCGGTAAAGCTCCGCTTCATACCGGCTCATCGAATCACGCCAGTGCCGGGCCAGATCGAACCGCGCGGGCCGCTTGAATCGGCGGCGCGACGCCGCGAGTTCCCGAATGTTCGCGAGCCGAAAAGTCAGCGCATCGCGCTTGCCGGCGACCTTCGCCACGACGTACCACGCACCGCCCTTGAGCACCAGCCCGAGCGGATCGAGTGCGCGGCGCGACACACCGCGCCAGCTCTCGTACGTCACCTCGATCCGCTGCGACTGCCACACGGCATCGGCGACTTCACGCAGAAACGCCGGCGTTTCCTGCGCCCGATACCAATCCACGGTATCGACATGCAGCCGGCTCGCGACACGATCGGCATGTTCGCGCGAGTCCGGCGGCAGGCTGGCGATCATCTTCAGCCGCGCGGACGCAGCCATCCCGTCGAGCCCGAGTTCTCCCGCCGGCCCCGGCAGGCCGGCCAGAATCAACGCATGTGCCTCCTGCTCGGTCAGCCCCGTGAGATCGGTACGCCAGTCGTCCTGCAACTGAAAGCCGCCGTTGCGTCCGCGATCGCCCCAGATCGGCACGCCGGCCGTCGACAGTTGGTCGATATCGCGCAGGATCGTCCGCTCGGACACTTCCAGCGCGGCGGCCAGCGCCGGCGCGGTCATGCGGCCGCGCGCCTGCAGCATCATCATGATCGACAACAGCCGGCTGGCTTTCATGTGTGGCACCTCATCCGGAATACATGACACGGGATGTCATGTTATCGGATCTATGATCCGACACATCCGCGATCGGCTGGCGCGCAACGGAGTCGGGCGCGGGCTTGCCGACGCGCGGGCGGTGCTCATGTGAGGGCCACTGCGCGAAACCCGTCGAGGAGAGCGATACATGAAAATCATGACCGGTCCGCTGAGCATGTTCGGCGCGAAAGTCGAGATCGCGGCGCACGAGAAGGGCATCGCCTTCGAGCGCGTGCTGGTGCCGTTCAGCCAGCAGCGCGGCTACGACCCGAAGCATCCGGACGTCTTGCGCATCAATCCGAAGCGTCAGGTGCCGGTGCTGATCGACGGCGACCTGGAGATTTTCGATTCCACGCAGATCTTCGAGTACCTGGAAGACTTGAAGCCCGATCCCGCGCTCTGGCCCGCGCAGCCGAAAGCGCGCGCGGTGGCGCGTCAGCTCGAGCACTGCAGCGACGAGGTTTATTTTCCGCACGTGATCCGGCTGATGGGCCTCGAAGAGACGCCGGATCATCCCGCGGCACAGGCCGCACGCGACGAAGCGCGGCAATACTATCGACGCATGGAGCGCGTGCTGGCGGACCGGGAATTCCTTGCCGACACCTATTCGTACGCCGACATCGCGTTCTACATGGCGCAGTTGTTCGGCGCGCGCAAGGGCGCGCCGATGACGGCGGAGACGCCGAACCTGCTCGCCTGGCGCGAACGGATGACCGCGCGTCCGGCCGTGCGGAAAGTGGCTGGTGCGATGGCGGGTTATCTTGCTTCGATCGACCATCCGGTTCCGGATTTTCTTCGCGGGCTCCATTAGCCAACCCGTCGCGCGTCGAGCGGCTACGATCCGTCAGTCGCTGCCGGATGTGAACGCATCACCCGCCGGTCACCGGCGGAAAGAACGCCACCTCGCTGTCCTCCCGCACGACGAATGCGCCGGTCACCATCTCGAGGTTCACGGCCGCGCGCACGGGGCGGTTCAGCCGCAGCGCTTCGCCACTGCGCGCGTCGCGTGCGGCGAGCGCGGCGCGCAGCGCGTCGACGGTGAGCTCATGCGCATCGATCTCGACGACTTCCTCGTCGGTATGCAATTGTTCGCGAATGCTCGCAAAGTATCTGATCGTCAGTTTCATTACGATGTCCTGAGCGAAATCGGTGCAATCGGCGGAATCGGAAAGTCGTTGGCCGGCACGTTCATCCCCAGCGGCGCATCGCCTGATCGTCATGCGCCTTCGGCTCGACCCAGCCGGCCACGCCGTCGTGCCGGATCTCCTTCTTCCAGAACGGCGCATGCGTCTTCAGGAAGTCCATGATGAATTCGCACGCATCGAACGCCGACGCGCGATGCGCGGCGGCCACGACGACGATCACGACCGCATGGCCCAACGGAATGCGCCCGACGCGATGCACGACCTTGGCCGCCTCGAGCCGCCACCGCGCGCTCGCTTCCTCGACGATGCTCCAGAGCGCCTGCTCGGTCATCGTCGGATAGTGCTCGACTTCCAGCGCGATCACGTCGTCGACGTCACCTTCGTTGCGCACGACACCGAGGAAATTCACGACCGCACCGACATTCGGATTGCGAATGATCGGCGCGATCTCGGCGCCGGCGTCGATCGCCGTGTACTGCACACGCACCTCGAAACCGGCTGCGATCGCCGGCGGCGGCTCGTTTGATGACGTGACACGGGATTCGGTGAAACTGGTCATGACGATTCTCCAGTAGGCGGTTCGCTCCGCTTCGCGCGGCTGCCGCCCGTCAGCCGCCGACGAGCGACATGCGCACGGTCGGGTAGGTCTTGCCGGACGGCCTGGCCGCGTTCGTGGCCCGCCGTTCGGAATAGCGGTCGTCGCGTAGCGTCCATCGTGCGCGCACGATGTCGGCCAGGCCGTCGATCGATGCGGCGTCATCGAGCCACGGCCGCAGGTCGGTGCCCTGCATCGCGAACAGACACGTATAGAGCTGGCCATCGGCCGACACGCGGGCGCGCGAGCACGTGCCGCAGAACGGATGCGACACGCTCGCGATGAGACCCACCTCACCCGCGCCGTCGATGTGCCGGCAACGGATCGCGGTGGCATCGTGTCCCGGTTCGCCGACGAGCACGAGCGGATAGCTCGCTTCGATGAGCTCGCGCATCCGCGCGGCCGGCACGACCTTGTCGCCGGACCACGCGCTCGCGCCGCCGACGTCCATGTATTCGATGAAGCGAACGGCCACGCCGCTATGACGGAAGTGACGCACGAGCGGCAGGATCTGGTCGTCGTTCGCGCCGCGCTCGATCACCGCGTTGACCTTCACGGGCGCGAGCCCGGCCACCTGCGCGGCCTCGATGCCGGCCAGCACGCGCGCCACCGGCACGTCGGTGTCGGTCATCCGGCGGAATACGATGTCGTCGATCGCGTCGAGACTCACGGTCACGCGCGACAAGCCTGCATCGCGCAGCGTGCGTGCCTTGGCGGCGAGCAGCGAACCGTTGGTCGTCAGCGCGATTTCGACGGGCTTGCCGTTGACGGTCGTCAGCATCGCGAGCCGTTCGATCAGCGCTTCGAGGTTGCGGCGCAGCAGCGGCTCGCCGCCGGTGAGGCGGATCTTTTCGACGCCGAGCGAGACGAACGCGCGCGCGATCTTCTCGAGTTGCGCGAACGACAGCCGCTCGGACGACGGCATGAACGCATAGTCGGGGCCGAAGCTGTCGCGCGGCATGCAGTAGCCGCAGCGGAAGTTGCACTGGTCGATGACGGACAGCCGGAGGTCGCGCAGCGGCCGCGCAAGCGTGTCGAGCGGGCGGGAGAAGATGCGGGGCGATGCGCCGCCGGTTGCGGCGGCGACCGGCGCGGAAGCGATGGCATTCACGATGGGTTCGGCTGCCTGCATGAAGTGATCGGAACGGCGTCGCCGATCGACCGTGCATGCGCAGAGGTGTCGGCGCACGGGTCGTGACGAGCCTCGTCGTGAGGATAGGCCGCTGGATTCCATCGGCAGAGACACAATCCCGCCCGAAATGCAGGAATACAGTTCGTCGTCCTGGATGCGCGAAAGGCGGGCATGACGCGCCAATCCATGCTCATGTTCGTGCTCACGCGAGCCAGTGCGCGAAATCGTAATACGGGACGGCGCCGTCGCGATCGCACCAGGCGGCCGCATGGATGCCGCCGGTCGCTGGGCCGCATGCTGTTTTCTCCTGGGGCATCGCCCGGCGCGTGGGCCGAGCGATGGGCGCGAATTCTGCGCAGGGACGGTGCGCGGTGTCGCGCCGGCGCGCCACCGGCAGGCCGTGAGCCGATGGTACGGGCGTTCGGCCGTGCCGCGGATGCACAGCGTCGCAGTGCGGAAAGCAGTACAGCCGACAGCCTCGCGGCCCCGCAACGGGTTTTCCGTACACACATCTTCGGCCCCGGGGAAAGCACAGTTTCAGCGCACGTTCGCGCGATTGCGAGTATCGTCGCAAACGCGATATCGTCATTCACGCTTCGTTGCCGCGCCCCGCGATCCGTTCTTGTCCGCACGTGCCGTCGCGAAGCCGTCGCGCGATTTCCTGCTTCGAGCTGACGTCCTCACAATCACGAGCAAATTACGGTCATGGAAATCTTCGATGCGTTCCATCTCGCCCGATTGCAATTCGCGTTCACGGTGTCGTTTCACATCGTGTTTCCGGCGATCAGCATCGGCATGGCGAGCTTCCTGGCGGTGCTGGAATGGCGCTATCTCGTCACCGGCGACGCCGCCTATAAATCCATGTTCCAGTTCTGGTCGAAGATCTTCGCGATCGGCTTCGGGATGGGCGTCGTCTCCGGCGTCGTGATGGCGTACGAGTTCGGCACGAACTGGGCGGGCTTCTCGCGCGTCGCGGGCAACATCACCGGCCCGCTGCTTACTTACGAAGTCCTGACTGCCTTCTTCCTCGAGGCCGGCTTTCTCGGCGTGATGCTGTTCGGCTGGCAGCGCGTCAGCCCGCGTGCGCATTTCTTCGCGACGCTGATGGTCGCGGTCGGCACGCTGATCTCGACGTTCTGGATCCTCGCGTCGAACAGCTTCATGCAGACGCCGCAGGGCTACAGGATCGAGAACGGTCTCGTCGTGCCGGTCGACTGGTTCAAGGTCATCTTCAACCCGTCGTTCCCGTATCGCCTCGTGCACATGACGATCGCCGCGTTCATCGTCGCGGGCTTCATCGTCGCCGCGTGCGGGGCGTGGCACCTGCTGAAGGGGCGCCGCGACGAGCCGGTGAAGCGCAGCTTCTCGATGGCGCTGTGGATGTTGCTGCTGCTCGCGCCGATCCAGATCGTCGTCGGCGATGCGCACGGGTTGAACACGCGCGAATACCAGCCGGCGAAGATCGCGGCGATCGAGGGGCTGTGGGAAACCGAGAAGGGCGGCACCGCGCTGAACCTCGTCGGTCTGCCCGACATGCAGGCAGAGACGACGCGCTATGCGATCCAGGTGCCGCACCTCGGCAGCCTGATCCTCACGCACAGCTGGGACGGCGAGATTCGCGGGCTGAAGGAATTCCCGGCGCAGGACCGCCCGTATTCGCCGATCGTGTTCTGGACCTTCCGGATCATGGCCGGCCTCGGGATGCTGATGCTGCTCACCGCGCTGCTCGGCTTGCTGCTGAGAAAACGCGGACGCCTGTATGAAACGCGCTGGTTCCAGTGGTTCGTCGTGTGCATGGGGCCGTCGGGCATCGTCGCGCTGCTGGCCGGATGGATCACGACCGAGGTCGGGCGGCAGCCGTGGACCGTATACGGCGTGCTGCGCACCGTCGATTCGGTCGCGCCGCTCAGCGCGCAGCAGGTCGGCGTGTCGCTGCTGATCTTCGTGGTCGTGTATTTCCTGGTGTTCGGAACGGGGATCTACTACATGATGCAACTGATGAAGCGCGGGCCGGCCGCCCAGGCCGGATACATCGAGCTGCACCGGCATCCAGGGCTGCGCAAGAGCGCGCTGTCCACGCCGCTGAACGTCACCGAAGCGGAGTAAGCGATGCACATCGATCTTCCTGTCGTGTGGGCCGCGATCATCGGTCTCGGCGTGTTCATCTACGTGATGCTCGACGGCTTCGATCTCGGCATCGGCCTGCTGTTTCCGTTCTTCGACGCGAAGGCCGAACGCGAAGTCATGCTGAATACCGTCGCGCCGGTATGGGACGGCAACGAGACCTTTCTCGTGCTCGGCGGCGCGGGCCTGTACGGCGCGTTTCCGGTCGTCTACTCGACGCTGCTGCCGGCGAACTACCTGCCGCTGATCCTGATGGTGGTCGGGCTGATCTTCCGCGGCGCCGCGTTCGAATTGCGTGCGAAGGCGAACCGCACGCAGCACCTGTGGGATCTCGCGTTCATCGGCGGCTCCGCGCTGGCCGCGTTCTGCCAGGGGATCACGCTCGGTTCGCTGCTGCAGGGCATCCGGATCGTGAACAACCAGTTCGCGGGCGGGCCGTTCGACTGGCTGTCGCCGTTCAGCCTGTTCTGCGGGATCGGCGTGCTCGTCACCTATGCGACGCTCGGCTGCGGCTGGCTGATCTTGAAAGTCGACGGCGAGCTGCAGCGCAAGATGCGCCTGCTGATGAAGCCGCTCGCGGGCGTGCTGCTCGCGGTGATGGGCGTGGTCAGCCTGTGGACCGTGATCGGGCTGCCGGCCGTCGCGCATCGCTGGTTCGGCAGCGGCAACCTCGGCTGGTTCCTGCCGGTGCCGATCCTCGTCGTCGCGTGCGTATGGGGCATCTTCCGCACGGTGAAGCGCGAGCACGAGGCGACGCCGTTCCTGCTGACGCTCGCGCT
This sequence comes from Burkholderia sp. RF2-non_BP3, assembly GCF_001522185.1. NCBI lineage: Bacteria > Pseudomonadati > Pseudomonadota > Betaproteobacteria > Burkholderiales > Burkholderiaceae > Burkholderia > Burkholderia sp. RF2-non_BP3. The sequence goes on from NZ_LOSU01000033.1 coordinate 49,819, forward strand.
CGTGTTCCTCGGCTACACCGGCCTCGTGATCAGCATCTGGCCGAACATCGTGCCGCCGTCGCTGACGATCTGGGACGCGTCGTCGAGCCATTCGAGCCAGTTGTTCGCACTCGTCGGCACCGTGATCGTGCTGCCGATCATCCTCGTGTACAACGCGATGCAGTACCGCGTGTTTCGCGGCAAGGTGCGCGAGGGCGACGCCGGCTATCACTGACCGGCGCGCCCCGGTGACGGGGCAGGGCGTGCGCGGGCGTATCATCATTCGCAAGCGCGGTGAAGCGCGTCACCCGGCTCGGCATCGACCGGGCAGCGGCCCGCCACGCGCGGGCCGTTGCACATCGGGCGGCGGCGATCCGCATGGCGTATTTCATCGGCAGTCGAGACAACACCATGATCGTCAGACCACGACAAAACTGGCTCAGGATGCTGTTCATATGGAACGGCTCCGTGCTGCAGTCGATCATTCCGCAACTCGTGTTCATGGCGATCGTCAGCACGCTGGCGGTCTTCACGAACGGGCGCATCTTCGGCGAGAAGATTCCGCTGAACACCGCGCCGTTCACGCTGTTCGGGCTGGCCCTCGCGATCTTTCTCGCGTTTCGCAACAACGCGAGCTTCGAGCGTTTCAAGGAGGCGCGGCTTCTGTGGGGCAACCTGCTGATCGCGGCGCGCACCGTCACGTCGCAGCTGCGGCGCTACTTGCCCGACAGCGTCGGCGATGCGGAGCGCGACCGGCTCGCCGATCTGCTGATCGCGTTCACGTATGCATTGAAGCATCAGCTGCGTCATACCGATCCGGCGCAGGACCTGCAGCGTATTCTCGGCGCCGAGCGCGCCGCCGCGTTCGCGCACAAGTGCTACCAGCCCGTCGCGATTCTCGATGAACTGCGCGGCGGAATCGTCCGCGCGCTGGGTCGCGCGCCCGGCAGCGAAGCAACGTGCTGGATGTTTGAAATGCAACTGGCCGAGTTGGGCAAGGCCGTGGGCGGCTGCGAGCGCATCCTGACGACGCCGATCCCGTTCTCGTACAGCGTGCTGCTGCATCGCACCGTCTATGCTTATTGCGTGCTGTTGCCGTTCGGCCTCGTCGATTCGACGGAATACTTCACGCCGCTGATTTGCGTGTTCATCTCGTACACGCTGATCGCGCTCGAAGCGATCGCGAACGAGGTGGCCGAGCCGTTCGGCCTCGCGCCGAACGCGCTGGCGCTCGATGCGATGGCGCGCACGGTCGAGCGGTCGGTGCTCGAGCTGGGCGAGCGCGCGATGCCGGAGGAGTTCGTGCCGGCATCGACGTATCAGATCACGTAAGCGGCACCGCGACGCGCGTCGCGGCGTGCACGATTGGGAGAACTTCGCATGCGCATCTACGTGACGAGTATTTTTGTCGACGATCAGGACAAGGCGCTCGCGTTCTATACCGACATCCTCGGCTTCCGGTTGAAGAACAACGTGCCGGTGGGCGCGTACCGCTGGCTGACGGTCGTGTCGAAGGATCAGCCCGACGGCACCGAGCTGATGCTCGAACCGAGTCATCATCGCGCGGTCGGCCCTTATCGTCAGGCGCTGTACGAGGACGGCATCCCGGCGGCGTCGTTTCAGGTCGACGATCTCGACGCCGAGTACGCGCGGCTCGACGCGCTCGGCGTGTACTTCACGCTGGCGCCGATGGACGCGGGGCCCGTGCGGATCGCGGTGCTCGACGATACGTGCGGCAACCTCGTGCAGCTCATGCAGATGAAGTGACGCGTTGTCCGCGAGGAGCCGCTCGGGTTCGTTTCAGTCGCGCCGGTCGATCATTTTGTGGGGCGTCATGATGGCGTGAAAGGGCGCAGGCGCGACATCGGCGGAGTCGACCAAGGAAGTTTGTGTAGACTCGTGCTCGTTCAATGGAGCCAACATCATGCAACTTCTTGACCACGTGTCCATCGGCGTTCCGGATATCGATCAGGCACGCCCCTTCTACGACGGTGTCATGGCCGCGCTGGGCGCGACCAAGGTTTATGACCGCGGCACCGCGCTCGGTTACGGTGAACGTTGCAGTGCCACCGACACCGCATCGACCTTCCTGGCGATTTATCTGGATCCCGCCGAAGTCGGGACGAGTAAGCGACACTGGTGCTTCAAGGCGGCTTCCCGCCAGCAGGTGCATGCATTTTTCGAGGCGGGGCTGTCCGCGGGCGGGCGGCCCGACGGCGACCCCGGCTTGAGGCCGCACTATCACGCCGACTACTACGCGGCCTTTGTCGTCGATCCGGCCGGCAACCGGATCGAGGCCGTGTGCCACGCTGCGCCAGCGGCGTACGAGCGGCCGTGACGGCACTCGCCGACGACTGATCGCCCGCGGCACGGTGTCGTGCCGTCGGGTCGCGGACAAGCACGGCGCCAGTCGCGTTTGCCGCGCGCGCGGCTCAATCGAAGTACGTCAGCCCCATCGCGCCCTTCACCTCGGCCAGCGTCGCCCCCGCCACCTCTCGCGCATGCATCGTGCCGCGCTTCAGGATCGCCATCACCTCCGCCTTGTCCGCTTCGAATTCGCGACGGCGCGCACGGATCGGCTCGATCAGCGCCTGCAGCCGCTCGTTCAGCACGCGCTTGACGACGCTGTCGCCGAGGCCGCCACGGCGATAGTGCGCCTTCAGTTCGTCGACCTTCTGCACGTCGGGCTCGAACGCGTCGAGGAACGTGAACACGACGTTGCCCTCGACCTGACCGGGATCGTTCACGCGCAGATGGTTCGGATCCGTGTACATGTCCTTCACCGCTTGCGCGATCTCGTCGGGCGTCGAGCCGAGCGTGATCGCGTTGCCGAGCGACTTGCTCATCTTCGCCTTGCCGTCGATGCCGGGCAGCCGCGTGACCGCCGACAGCACGGCCTCGCATTCCACCAGCACGGGCTTGTCGACCGTCGCGTTGAAGCGGCGCACGAGTTCGTTGGTCTGCTCGATCATCGGCAGCTGGTCGTCGCCGACCGGCACGTGCGTCGCCTTGAACGCGGTGATGTCGGCAGCCTGGCTGACGGGGTAGGTCAGGAAGCCGGCCGGGATGTCGCGCTCGAAGCCGCGCAGGCGGATCTCTTCCTTGATGGTCGGATTGCGCTCGAGGCGCGCGACCGTCACGAGGTTGAGCAGGTATTGCGACAGCTCGGCGAGCTCGGGCACCTGCGACTGGACGACGATCGTCGAGATCGCCGGATCGATGCCGACGGCCAGGTAGTCGAGCGCGACCTCGATCACGTTCTCGGTGACGCGCTGGCGGCGGCCCATGTTGTCGGTCAGCGCCTGCGTGTCGGCGAGCAGCAGGAACTGCGTCGCTTCGTGCTGCATCTGCACGCGAGCGCGCAGCGAGCCGATGTAATGGCCGAGATGCAGCGGGCCGGTCGTGCGGTCGCCGGTGAGAATGATCGGTCGGGTCGGGTGCGTCATGGTGTGGATTGGCTCCGGGTTATCGAAGCCACCAGCCATGACGTGAGCGCAGAAACGACAATGCCGCCATGGCTGGCGGCATCACGTTCGGGACATGCAAAAGGAAACGGGCCGCCTGGGTCAGGCGCGCCACCAGCAATGCACGTTCGGCGAGGCAGGTTTGGTTTCCATTGCGCGAGTATAGCGTAGCGGCGGCGAGCCGTGCGTCAGCGCACGACCGATTCCAGCGCGAGGCGCGCGACTTCGGCGGACGGCCATAGCAGGTATAGCAGGCCGACCATCAGCAGCAGCGCGCAGACGCGCACCGCCGGCGTACGGTCGATCTCGCTCAGGGTGCGGATGTGCTGCTTCAGTTTCTTCATGCTTGGAGGCGCGACGTGCGCCACTTCAACGGTTGCTGCAACGGGGCCGGGTGGAGCGGCGCCGGGGGCTACGGGTTCAACGAGGGGCCGGGCGGGCGCGGTACGGAGTTCGCGCGAAGCTCGCGTGCGGACAGATAAAGGGCTCGATCATGAGGCCGGTGGCGCATTGCATGAGGCGAGGCGACGCGCATCCTACCAGTTCGGGAGAGCGCACACCGTCAAGAATTGTCCGGCAGCGGGCTGGTGGAGGCGCAGTTGCACGTTGAGGTAAGGGGAATAGTCAATAAAATCAAAGGTCTAATTTATCTATTTTCGCCGTGATTTCGTGCCGCATGATGTCAGGCGTGAAATTTCTCGGGTGCAAGTGGAACGGCGTTCGGTTCGACGGCAACACGTGGCATTCGGTGCAAGTGCTGGACTGCACGGGAAGCACGGTCGAAGCGCATGGACTCAAGGGGCTGGACGTGGATTTCACAGGCACCCATTTCGAGCATCTGGCATTCGAGGACACGGAAATCAACGGCGGGCATTGACTCGAGCGCGTGACCTTACGGCCTCCCGCCGGAACGCGCGACGCGAACATCGGGCAGGCGTCGCACCCCCCAGCTTTTTTCTCGTCAACAACCACAAAAAACATCATTTCGCCCACGCGGGCCTGTCAGCAGAATGTCTCCATTCCCACTCGCGCAACGACACGAGCGTCGCAGCGAGCCGCACTTCAAGGAGACAGCCGTGGCAGTGGAAAAAACCTCAATCGATACGCTGGTCGTCGGAGCCGGCCAGGCCGGCGTGGCCATGAGCGAGCACCTGGGCAAGCTCGGCGTGCCGCATCTCGTGCTGGAGCGCGACCGCATCGCCGAGCGCTGGCGCACCGGGCGCTGGGATTCGCTGGTCGCGAACGGCCCCGCGTGGCACGACCGTTTTCCGGGGCTCGAATTCGACGGCCTCGATCCTGATGCGTTCGCATCGAAGGACCAGGTCGCCGATTACTTCGAAGCCTATGCGCGCAAGTTCAATGCGCCGATCCGCACCGGCGTCGAAGTGAAGAACGTCGTGCGCAACACGGGCAAGCCGGGTTTCATCGTCGACACCTCGGACGGCACGATCGAGGCGAACCGCGTGGTCGTCGCGACGGGCCCGTTCCAGCGCCCGGTCATCTCGCCGATCGCGCCGGACGATGCCGGCCTCATGCAAATCCACTCGGCCGATTATCGCAACCCGGCGCAATTGCCCGACGGCGCGGTGCTGGTGGTCGGCGCGGGTTCGTCGGGCGTGCAGATCGCCGACGAGCTGCAGCGCGCGGGCCGGCAGGTCTATCTGTCGGTCGGCCCGCACGACCGCCCGCCGCGCGCGTATCGCGGCCGTGACTTCTGCTGGTGGCTCGGCGTGCTCGGCGAATGGGACAAGGAAGTCGCGACGCCCGGACGCGAACACGTGACGATCGCGGTGAGCGGCGCGCGCGGAGGCCACACGGTCGATTTCCGCGCCCTCGCGCACCAGGGCGTGACGCTGGTGGGGCTGACGAAGGCGTTCGACGGCGGCGTTGCGATGTTCGAGCGCGATCTCGCGATCAATCTCGCCCGCGGCGACGAGAACTACCTGGCGCTGCTCGATGCGGCCGACGCGTACGCGGCGCGCAACGGCCTCGACCTGCCCGAAGAGCCTGAGGCCCGCCGCATTCTGCCGAATCCGGATTGCGTCACGCAGCCGATCCTCACGCTCGACCTGGCCGGCGCCGGCGTCACATCGATCGTCTGGGCGACGGGCTACGCGGTCGACTACGGCTGGCTGAACGTCGACGCGTTCGCCGCGAACGGCAAGCCGCAGCACCAGCGCGGCGTGTCGAAGGAGCCGGGCATCTATTTCCTCGGTCTGCCGTGGCTGTCGCGGCGCGGCTCCAGCTTCATCTGGGGCGTGTGGCACGACGCGAAACACATCGCCGACCACATCGTCACGCAGCGCAAGTACCTCGACTATCACGACGCGTCGCAACGCCGCGCGCAAACGCGCACCGGGCACGACGACTCGTCGCATGCGGGGCAGGCCGATGCGCGCCCGCTGGTCGACGCGATCGGCTGATACGCGCTCGCGGCACGTGCCGCGCCCGGCAAGGCGCCAGGACGCGGCGACCCCGCTACAACCGGAACCCGCCGCGACCGCTCCCGGCGCGGCGGGCGAACCCACCGTCATTCGAAGGACCTCGATGAGCCAGCCTACCCACACCCGTATCCGCATGTTCAATACGAAGGATACCTACCCGAACCAGACGCTCGACAACGACCTGTGCCAGGCCGTGCGCGCCGGCAACACCATCTACGTGCGCGGCCAGGTCGGCACCGATTTCGACGGCAACCTGATCGGCCTCGGCGATCCGCGCGCGCAGGCCGAGCAGGCAATGAAGAACGTGAAGCAGTTGCTGGAGGAAGCCGGCAGCGACATCACGCACATCGTGAAGACGACGACCTACCTGATCGACCCGCGCTATCGCGAGCCCGTGTACCAGGAAGTCGGCAAGTGGCTGAAAGGCGTCTACCCGATTTCGACGGGGCTCGTCGTCTCGGCGCTCGGCCAGCCGCAGTGGCTGATGGAGATCGACGTGATCGCGGTGATCCCGGACAACTGGCAACCGAACCGCGCATAGGAGGCGACATGACTTTCTCCATCGTCGGGCGCTGCCCGGAAACGGGGCAGCTCGGGATCGCGATCAGTTCGTCGAGCATCGCGGTGGGCGCGCGCTGCCCGTGGGTGCGCGCGGGCGTCGGCGCAGTCGCCACGCAGAACGTCACGCTGCCGGCGCTCGGCCCGCAGATCCTCGACCTGATCGAACACCGGCAGCTCGCACCGGCGGCCGCGCTCGACCGCGCGCTCAGCTCGAACGGCTGGAGCCAGTACCGGCAGGTCACGGTGATCGACGGGCAGGGGCAGACCGCGTGCTTCACCGGGAAGGAGGCGCTCGGCACGCACCATGCGGTTGAGGGCGAGCAATGCGTGGCGGCGGGCAACCTGCTGGCCGCGCCGGGCGTGATCGACGCGATGGCGCGTGCGTTCGAGCAGTCGCCCGGGCTGCTGGCCGACCGCCTGCTCGCCGCAATGCACGCGGCGATCGCGGCGGGCGGCGAGGCCGGACCGGTGCATTCGGCCGCGCTGAAGGTGGTCGGCGACGTGACCTGGCCGATCGTCGACCTGCGCGTCGACTGGGCCGATGCCGATCCGATCGGGCAACTGGATGCGCTGTGGCGCGCGTATCGCCCGCAGATGCAGGATTACCAGACACGCGCGCTGAACCCGACCGCCGCGCCGAGCTACGGAGTGCCGGGCGATGAGTGACACGTCGAGCCGCGCATTGCTCGAACGGTTGATCGGCTTCGCGACGGTCAGCCGCGATTCGAATCTCGCGATGGTCGAATTCATCCGCCATTACCTCGACGGCCTTGGCGTCCCGAGCGAGCTGTTCTACAACGCGGAACGCACGAAGGCGAGCCTGTACGCGACGATCGGGCCACGCGATCGCGGCGGCATCGCGCTGTCGGGCCATACCGACGTGGTGCCGGTCGACGGGCAGGCGTGGACGGTCGAGCCGTTCCGGCTGACCGAGCGCGACGGCCGGCTGTACGGGCGCGGCACGGCCGACATGAAGGGCTTCATCGCGTCGGTGCTCGCGGCCGTGCCGGCGTTCGTCGCGCGGCCGCTGCGTCTGCCGGTGCATCTCGCGTTTTCGTATGACGAGGAAGTCGGCTGTCTCGGTGTGCGGCCGATGCTCGATGCGCTGGCCGCGCGCGAGCACCGGCCGCGCCTGTGCCTGATCGGCGAGCCGACCGAACTGAAGCCGGTGCTCGGTCACAAGGGCAAGCTCGCGATGCGCTGCCACGTGAAGGGCGCCGCGTGTCACTCGGCATACGCGCCGCTCGGCGTCAACGCGATCGATTACGCGGCGAAGCTGATCGGCCGGCTCGGCGAGATCGGCGCGGCGCTCGCGCGGCCCGAGCATCACGACAGCCGCTTCGATCCGCCGTTCTCGACCGTGCAGGCCGGGTTGATCAAGGGCGGCCGCGCGCTGAACATCGTGCCGGCCGAATGCGAATTCGACTTCGAAGTGCGGGCGCTGCCGGCATTCGACGCACATGACGTGCCGAGAAAGCTGCAGGATTATGCGGAATCCGAACTGTTGCCGAAGATGCGCGCGGTGCAACCCGATACCGATATCCGACTGCAACCGCTCGGTGCGTATCCGGGGCTCGCGACGTCGCCGGACAGCGAGGCCGCGCGGCTGCTCGCGATGCTGAGCGGATCCGACGCATTCGGCACGGTCGCGTTCGGCACCGAGGGCGGGCTGTTCGGGCAGGCCGGCATTCCGACTGTGGTGTGCGGGCCGGGCAGCATGGACCAGGGGCACAAGCCCGACGAGTTCGTCGCGGTCGAGCAGTTGCACGGATGCGACGCGATGCTGGGCCGTCTCGCGGCGTATCTCGCTTCGGATGACTGATCAGGCCGCGGAGCCGCATGCCGCATCTCGCACGCTGCCGCTCCGCGGCGCGTGCGGTTTTCTTGTTGCTATCGCGCCGATTCCGCGACGATCTGCGCCAGCCGCTCGCGGCAGAACTCGACGAACGACTGCGCCTGCTTCGTCAGCTGACCGCGCTTCAGCCGTGCGCTCACGAGCCCCGACGGACTCACCGTTTCGCTGAGGGCGATCGTCACGACGCGCCTGCCGTCGTACGTGTATTCGGAGTGCGGCCGCGTGACGAGCAGCGAGAAGCCGAATCCCTGGCCGACCATGCCGCGCACCATTTCGATCGACGGCGAAGCGAACACGATGTTCGGCGTGAGCCCGAGCTCGCGAAACAGGCTGACGAAGTATGTGCGGCTCGGCAGCACGTCGAGGAGAATCATCGGCTCCACGCTGAGGTCGTGCAGCGATACGTGCGACTGCCCCGCGAATCGGTGGTTCTCCGGCAGCAGCACGTATGGTTGCTGCGGCGGCATCAGCGGCTCGGTTTCGATCGTGCCGTCGAGATCGTGGTCGTAAAGGAACGCGAGATCGAAGGTGCCGGCCGTCAGGCCCTGCACGAGCTCCTGCTGGTCGCCGTCGCGCAGCCGGATGTTGACGCCCGGATAGCGCTCCCGAAAGCCCGCGATCAATTGCGGCAGGTAGAGCGGCGCGACGGTCTCGAAGCAGCCGATGTCGATCTGCCCGGTGATCACGTCGTTGTCGGCGAGCGCGTTCTGTTCGAATTCGTGCGCGATGCGCAGCAGTTCCTGCGCCTTCCGGTAGAAACGCGTGCCGGATGGCGTCAGCGACACGCCCTGCGCGTGATGGCGGATGAACAGCTTCACGCCGAAACTCTCCTCGAGCCCCTTGATCGCGCTGGAGATCGACGGCTGCGCGATGAAGAGCTGGCGCGACGCCTCGGCGACGCTGCCGGATTCCACCGTCGTCACGAAATATTTCAGTTGCCGCAAAGTGTAGTGAGCCACAGGCACCTCTGATACTCGGCCCCGGCGCACATGCGTCGCCGGAGCGCGTAATCGGTCCATCGTTTCGGGTAGCACCTTACCTGAAGAAAATCGGCGCCGACATTTCCGCTGCAGAGCTTTTTCGTATGTCTCGGAAATATTTTTAGTATTTTCCGGGCGCCGCATGCGTGGCGCACCATCGTCTCCAATCCGGATCGCGACAAAAGCGCGCATGCGCGCGGCGAACTGCCGCCAGCGTATCCGGACCCGATTGCAGGCGCACGCTTCGGCGCGCGCCGGCTGACACGGCACGCGCGCATCGCCGCGCAGGACAGGAGACTTCGCCATGACGACCGCGGACCGCAACGCGTCCCCCATGATAGAGAAACACACGATCGGCTACGTGCCGCCCGCAGAACGCCACGGCAAGGTGCGCGACCTGTTCACGCTCTGGTTCGGCGGCAACATCGCGCCGCTGCCGATCGTGACCGGCGCGCTCGGCGTGCAGCTCTTTCACCTGAACCTGATGTGGGCGATCGTCGCGATCGTGGTCGGCCAGGCGGTCGGCGGCGTGCTGATGGCGCTGCATTCGGCGCAGGGGCCGCAGATGGGCATCCCGCAGATGATCCAGAGCCGCGCGCAGTTCGGCTCGTGGGGCGCGCTGCTGGTCACGGTGATCGCGGCGGTGATGTACGTCGGCTTCTTCGCATCGAACATCGTGCTGGCCGGCAAGTCGGTGCACGGCATCGCGTCGTCGGTGCCGGTGCCCGTCGGCATCGTGATCGGCGCGGTGGGCTCCGGGCTGATCGGGATCGTCGGCTACCGGTTCATCCACATCCTGAACCGGATCGGCACGTGGGTGCTCGGCATCGGCATCGTGGTCGGCTTCTGGATGATCCTGTCGCACGTGAGCACCGCCGATTTCCTCACGCGCGGCGGCTTCGACTTCGCCGGGTGGCTGGCGACGGTGTCGCTGTCCGCGTTGTGGCAGATCGCGTTCGCGCCGTACGTGTCTGACTATTCGCGTTACCTGCCGGAGGACGTCGGCGTCGCGTCGACGTTCTGGGCGACCTATCTCGGCTGCACGATCGGCTCGACGCTCGCGTTCATCTTCGGCGCGGTCGCGGTGCTCGCGGTGCCGGCCGGCGCGGACACGATGGATGCGGTCAAGCAGGCGACCGGCCCGCTCGGCCCGCTGATGCTGGTGCTGTTCCTGCTGAGCGTGATCAGCCACAACGCGCTGAACCTGTACGGCGCGGTGCTCGCCGTCATCACTTCGGTGCAGACCTTCGCATACAAGTGGATTCCGACCGCGAAGACGCGCGCGGTGGTGTCGGTGGTGATCTTCATCGCATGCTGCTACGCGGCGATCGGCGCGTCGACGAACTTCGTCGGCAATCTCGTCGATCTCGTGCTCGCGCTGCTCGTCGTGCTGGTGCCGTGGACGGCGATCAACCTGATCGACTTCTACGTGATCCACAAGGGCAAGTACGACATCCAGTCGATCTTCATGGCGGACGGCGGCGTATACGGCCGCTTCAATCCGCAGGCGCTGCTCGCGTATGCGATCGGGATCGCCGTGCAGATTCCGTTCATGAACACGCCGATGTATGCGGGCCCGATTCCCGCGCATCTCGGCGGCGCAGACCTGTCGTGGCTCGTCGGGCTGGCGCTGACGTCGCCGCTGTACTACTGGCTCGCGACCCGCGACAGCGCGTACCGGCGTCGGCAGACGGGCGCGCAGCTGCCGTCGTCGGCGGCGCGATAAGCGGATCGTCTCTCGACGTGACGAAAGGAAGCGGCCGCCGCATCGGATGCGATGCGGCGGCCGGGAGACGGGGAAGAGGGGGGGCGAGCCGGTTCAGGCGCGCGGCATGTCGTACCGGACGTCGCAACCTCGCCCGCCCCGTGAATCACACGCCCACGGAACGCGCGACCCGCACCGGCACCGACTTGTACGACGGCGTGCCGCTTTCCTTGTCGATGTAGTCGAGCGGCACGAGCACGTTCGCTTCCGGGTAATACGCGCCGACCGACCCCGGCGCGATGTCGTACTCGATCGCGGTGATCTTCTCGAGACGCAGCGTGCGGCCGGATGCGGTGATCGTCTCGACGTCGACGAGGTCGCCGTGTTCGAGCCCGTACTTCGCGAGATCGGCCGCGTTCATGAACAGCACGTCGCGCCGCCCGAACACACCGCGATAGCGGTCGTCGAGCCCGTAGATCGTCGTGTTGTACTGATCGTGGCTGCGCAGCGTGATCAGCCGCAGCACCTGCTCGGCGCCGAGCAGGTCGGCGTCTTCCTTCACGCCCTTGTAGACCGAGAACGTCGCCTTGCCGGTCGGCGTGGGCCACACGCGCTCGGTGGGCGGCAGCGGCAGGCGGAAGCCGCCCGGCGTGCGGATCCGTTCGTTGAACGCCTCGAAGCCGGGCACCGTGCGATCGATCAGGTCGCGGATGCGGTCGTAGTCGGCGATCAGGTCGAGCCATGCGACCTTGCTGTTCGGCAGCGTCGCATGCGCGATTCCGGCGACGATCGCGGGCTCCGAGCGCAACTGGTCGGACGCCGGCTTGAGCTTGCCGGCCGATGCGTGGACCATCGACATCGAATCCTCGACGGTGATCGACTGCCGGCCGCTCGCCTGCATGTCGAGCTCGGTGCGGCCGAGCACGGGCAGGACGTAGGTTTCCTTCGCCACCAGCAGATGCGAGCGGTTCAGCTTCGTGCCGAGATGCACGCTCAGATCGAGCTTCGCCATCGCGGGGAACGACAGATCGGGATCGGGCAGCGCGACCGCGAAGTTGCCGCCGAGGCACAGCAGCGCCTTGGCCTGGCCGTCGATCATGGCCTGCATCGCTTGCACCGCGTCGTGCCCGTGATGCGCGGGCGGCTTGAAGCCGCACACGTCCTCGATCTTCTGCAGGAATTCGGCCGACGGCTTCTCGGTGATGCCGACGGTGCGGTTGCCCTGCACGTTGGAGTGGCCGCGCAGCGGGCATATGCCTGCACCGGGCTTGCCGAAGTTGCCGCGCATCAGCAGCAGGTCGGCGATCAGGCGCACGGTCGCGGTGCCCTTGTTGTGCTGCGTGACGCCCATCCCGTACGTGACGATCGTCGCGTTCGACTTCGCGTAGGCGAGCGCGACCTGTTCGAGCTGCGCCTGGCTCAGGCCGCTCGCGCGCTCGATGTCGTCCCACGACGTCGCCTGCAGGTCGGCGGAGAACGCGTCGAAGCCGTCGGTGTGCTGCGCGATGAAGTTGCGGTCGAGTACGTCGCCGCGCTCGGCCTCGAGCCGCAGCAGCGCCTTCATGATGCCTTTCAGCGCGGCGGCGTCGCCGCCCGCGTCGACCTGATAGTACGTCGAAGCGATGCGCGTCGAGCCGAACGACGCCATCTCGATCATGTCCTGCGGATCCGCGAAGCGTTCGAGCGCGCGCTCGCGCAGCGGATTGAACACGATGATCGGCACGTTGCGGCGCGAGCACTCGTGCAGCGTGCCCATCATTCGCGGGTGGTTCGTGCCGGGGTTGTGGCCGATGGAGATGATCAGCTCGCAGTGGTCGAAATCCTCCAGCGACACCGTGCCCTTGCCGATTCCGATCGACTGCGGCAGGCCGACGCTGGTCGGCTCGTGGCACATGTTCGAGCAGTCGGGGAAATTGTTGGTGCCGAGCTCGCGCGCGAAGAGCTGATACAGGTACGCGGCTTCGTTTGACGCGCGGCCCGACGTATAGAACTCGACCTGCTCGGGTGGCAACGCGCGCAGCACCTCGCCGATGCGCGCGAATGCGTCGTCCCATTCGACTGCGCGGAACGTGTCGGTCGCGCGATCGTAGACGAGCGGATGCGTGAGCCGGCCCTCGTTCTCCAGCTCATAGTCTGACAGTCGCAGCAGCGACGACACCGTGTTTGCCGCGAAGAACTCGGGCGTCACGCGCTTGGTCGTCGCTTCCCACGTGACGGCCTTCGCGCCGTTCTCGCAGAACTGGAACGTCGACTTGTGTTCCTTGTCGGGCCAAGCGCAGCCGGGGCAGTCGAAGCCGTCGGGCTGGTTGGTCCGCATCAGCACGATCGGCGCCTCGATGGTTTCCATTTGCGTGCGCACGGCCTCGGCTGTCGCGCGAAGCGCGCCCCAACCGCCGGCGGGCCCATCGTACTTCCTGATGCCCGGCACTTCGCGTCGATTTGTCATGTGACTCTCCATGAGCCGGACCCGCTGCAGGGTGGCTCGGGTTGCGCCGCGTCGCGGCATGGGGCGGTCCCGTCCCGCGGACGGAGCCGGTCATGCGGGCCCGTGCATCCGGGCCCGTCGGGTTTCAGTGCGCGTCCATCCTCGCACCGGACGACGTCTTGCCGAATGCCTTCGCGACCGGTTGCGTTCGACGCCAGCAACGCCGGCGCTTCGCGGAGCCCGCGGCATTGCTTCGACTGCGTTCAAAATAGCGAATCGGCCCGGGGCCTCCAAGACACAGTTCCGCATCGGCGCGGCCGCGAATTGCACCCTCACATGCATGTGCTCGGGAGATGCAAGGAGTACAGACGAGCGCGCACGCGGGTGCGGCGTGCGGGATACGAAAAGGTGGCGGTGCGCGATGCGCGCGCGTGGGCGCGCATCGCGGCGAAGCGGGGTCAGTCGGAGAGCGTCATCGCAAGTCGCTGTCGTGCGATCTGCTTCACGGCGGATGACAGGGCTGCATCCTGCAGATCGTTGGCCCAGACGGAGAATGAATCCTCGATCAGGTTGCGGGTGTCGGGCGGCAGCTCGGCCAGCATCAGCGCCACCACGGTGAAGAGCACGGCGGTGTCGCTGGCGTGGCGGCTCGCGTTCGCGTCGACGGCCTGCTTCAGGCTGTCGACCGACGCTTGCAGCGCCTGTAATGCGTCATTCGATTCGCTCATTTCACGCCTCCATTCAGGATGGTGCGGCGACGACGAACGTGCGGCCGGCAACGCGGCCGGTGCACGCGATGCCCGGCAGGCATCGCGCGCGGGCGGGACGTCAGGTCGCCGCGGTGGCCTGCGGCGCCACGGCCACCGATGCCTCGCTCGTCAGCATCAGGAACGTGAACGTTTCGCGCAGGTACAGGCGAACGACCTTGTCGGTGTGACTCGTGTAGCCGATCGACACGTCTTCGCCGAGGTGCAGTTCATAGTCGCCGCCGCGGGTGGACAGCACGCAGCCGCCGCTGATCGCCGGTGCCCAGATGATCTCGCCGCTGACGATGCGCTTGATGTGGCCGAGGACCGGGTAGCCCTGGTCGCGCGCTTCGCTCAGCGCCGTGTAGGCGTCCGAACCGAGCACGACCGAGTACGGGCCGTCGACGCCGGCGAGCCGCAGTGCTTCCAGCGCATCGCTGATCGCGTCCGGGTACGCGCCGACGTCGGCCGGCAGCGTGAGCTTGCGGTTCGACGTGCCTTCGCGGATGCCGACGATGTCCGCGGCCAGGTAGCCGTCGAAGATCGCGCCGTCTTCCGCGAATGCGAGCCGTTGCGCGGCGTCCTTCGCCGGCTGCCAGTCGGCGTCGCGCGCGCCGCGCTCTACGCTGTCGATCGCATCGCGACTCAATTCGAACGGCACCGTGAGCTCGACGATCGTACGCGCTTCGCGCAACCGTGCGCTCACCTGCTCGCGCGGCGCGGCGACCTCGCGCAGATGCCCGGTGCCGACGGCCGACAGCGCGGGGCCGGCCGGGCCCTCGACGTCGACCACGCGGCGCCCGGCCACCGAGCGCTTGAAGGTGCGTGCCACTTCCTCCTCGATCTGTTCCCAGGCGGCGGCGGAAACGGGCGCGAGTTCGCGGTGCAGGTTATTCATGGGCTTTGGCTCCTTTCAGCGATCCGATGTTCAGCGAGCCGTCACGACGCGACTCGGGCGAGGTGGGTGCCGGCTGCGAGGCGGTGGCGTCGGCGGCCGGTGCGGCGCGATCGGCGAGCGCTTCGAGCAGGTCGGCCGACGGCACGAAGAACAGCGAACCGGTGACCGCGCGGCTGTAGTCGAGCAGCCGGTCGTAGTTGCCGGGCGGGCGGCCGACGAACATGTTCTCGAGCATCTGCTCGATCGGCGCCGGCGAGCGCGCGTAGCCGATGAAATAGGTGCCGAATTCACCGTAGCCGGGGCGCCCGAACGGCATGTTGTCGCGCAGGATCTTCACTTCCTTGCCGTCTTCGTCGAGCGTGGTCAGCGAGCTGTGCGAGCACGACGGTTTCACGTCCGGCGCGAGCTCGATGTCGGACAGCTTGGTGCGCCCGATGATGCGTTCCTGCGTCTCGACCGCGAGCGCGTTCCAGCCGGCCATGTCGTGCAGGTACTTCTGCACGATCACGTAGCTGCCGCCCGCGAATGCCGAATCCTCGTCGCCGATCACCGTGAAGTCGACCGCCTCGCGGCCTTCCGGGTTCTCGGTGCCGTCGACGAAACCGATCATCGCGCGCTGGTCGAAGTTGCGGAAGCCGTGCACCTCGTCGACGACCGTGACCGCGTCGCCGAGCGCGCCGAGCAGTTGGGTGGCGAGTTCGAAGCACAGGTCCATCGCCTCGGCGCGGATGTGCAGCAGGATGTCGCCCGGCGTCGCGACCGCGACACGCTGGCCGGCGCCGAATTCGCGGAACGGATGCAGCGACGCGGGGCGCGGATCGCCGAACAGCGCATCCCATGCGTCGGCGCCGAAGCCGCACACGCAGGACAGATTGCCGCCCGGCACGCGCTTGCCGACCGAGCGCACGAGCGCGGCGATGTCGCCGCACCACGCGCGGATCGTGTCGGCGCGGTCGGCGCCCGGGTTGACGGTTGCGACGAGGAAGATCGCGCTGCGCGTGATCGGACTGTGAACGGCCTGGGAGAGCGGGGGAAGGGTTTGCATCGCGGCCTGCCGGTCAGTCATGTCGGGACGGACGGGCCGCGAATGCCGCGGCGCGCGAAGACGAACGGTTGGACTGTGTCATGCGACTGTTCTCTTTGTGACATGCGGATGAAGGACGTTCGTTGCGCATGCGTCGCGCAACGGGCCACGGCGGCGGCCTGCCGCCCGGGCGCAACGGGTGGCCGCGCACTCGCCCGGCGCGTGACCTTGCCGCACCGCGTGACGGCGTCGAGCATGCAATCTAGCAGCTTCGGCGGGTCTTTGGAACACGTATCGGCGAACTGTCATTCGAATGGATTGATCGGGGTCCGATTTCGCGCAGCGGGCGTGCAGCTGTACTCCTGAAGCGCGCGGCGCTGTGCTCTTGAGCGGGCGTGGCGCGTGCAGTAGATTGGATTCGCTCCGCCCGCCGACGAGAACCATCATGATGAACCTTCTGGAAGAGACGCGTATTTTCGGTGCAGTGATCGAGCATGGCGGTGCGTCCAACCTGATGGTGGGCAACGCGCAGGTGAACGCGCGGCTCGATCGCCTCGAACGGTATCCCGGCTGCCGGTTGTTGCCGGACCGAACGGGCGACGAGATGCCGGCGTCGCGTTCCATGAGTGCTATCGCCCGGATAGATGCGTGCGCAACCGTTCATCCTCGCGAAACCATCCGCCGTGTCGATGGAGTATCGATCGCGGCGCCTAAGCAATTGCACGGGTCATCGTTTTGAATACGTCCACCGTTTCCGCCGATACGGCCGCCGAGCGCATCCGCCGCCGCTTCGGACACTTCCTCCATGCGGCCGAACTGGCCGGGCTGATCGTGATCGGTCTCGCGACCGCGTTCGCGATGACGCAGGAGGCGTGGAAGGTCGTGCTCGCGGGCGAGGTGTCGCTGACCGACCTGCTGTTGATGTTCCTGTATCTCGAAGTGCTCGCGATGGACGTGCGCTACCTGCGGCTCGGCCGGCTGCCGGTCCGCTTTCCGCTGTTCATCGCGATGACGTCGCTTGCACGCGACCTGATCCTGCGCGGCGCCACCGACAGCCCCGAACGAATGCTGATGACCACGTTCGGGATCGTGCTGCTCGCGGTGGGCGTACTGATCCTCGGCTTCGGTCAGCATCGTTTTCCGACGGAAGTCGACGATGTCGAAGAAGATGCGCGCCCGCGTCGGTAACGCCGCCTGCGTGCGCGTGGCCGGCGCTGTCGGCGAAGAACGAAGGATTCCACATCGATAGCGGTGTCATCGTTGAAATGGCCGCAACCGGCAAGCTCGCCGTGTCCGGCCCGCCCGGGATGCTCGCCAGGCCGCACGCCGCGCACGGCATGCGGATTGCTTCGCCCGCTTGACACCCGCGCACGCGTATCCAGCGTGTTGCGCCGCAACGTCGATGACGTTCCGCGCCGGTTGCGGATCGCGTACGAGCCACGGTTCGCGTTTGCGTGCGCCGCGGGGTCGTCCGTCCCTGCTCTTTTCGGGCAGGACGCCGATAATGGGATCGTTACCTCAGCCGGGAGCCGCGCCATGTCCGGAAGCGACGCATCGTCTTCACGCCCCGATCTTGCGCAGGGCATTTCTCTCGATGACATCGCCGACGGCGTGATGATCGAGGGCCGGGTCGGCGACGACGCGGTGCTGCTGGTGCGCCGCGCCGATGCCCTGTTTGCCGTGGGCGCGCAATGCCCTCACTACGGCGCACCGCTGGCCGACGGGCTGCGGGTCGGCGACACGATTCGCTGCCCGTGGCATCACGCGGCGTTCTGCCTGCGCACCGGCGAACGGCAGCGTGCGCCGGCGCTCGACGGCCTGACATGCTGGCGCGTCGAACGTCGAGACGGCCGCGTGGTCGTGCTCGGCGCGCAGCCTGCCGCGTCGCCGCCCGTGTCGAATGCGCCCGGATTGCCCGAATCGGTGGTGATCGTCGGCGGTGGGGCGGCCGCGATCTCGGCGGCCGTGACGCTGCGGCAGGAAGGCTACCCGCACGCGGTCACGCTGCTGAGCGCGGACAGCGAGCCGCCGTACGATCGACCGAACTTGTCGAAGGACTATCTGGCCGGCACGGCCGAAGCCGACTGGCTGCCGCTGCGCGGCGCGTCGTTCTATACCGACCAGCGCATCGACGTGCGCTGCGGCACGCGCGTCGCGCGGATCGACCCCGCGCAACACGCGGTCGAGCTCGCGGACGGCAGCCGCGTCGGCTACGGCGCGCTGTTGCTCGCCACCGGCGCCGAGCCGAACCGCCTGACCGTACCGGGCGCCGATCTTCCGCACGTGTGCGTGCTGCGTTCGCGCGCCGATTGCGATGCGCTGATCGGCAAGCTGAAGACCGCGCGGCGCTGCGTCGTGGTCGGCGCGAGCTTCATCGGCCTCGAAGCGGCCGCCGCGCTGCGCACGCGCGGGCTCGACGTAGACGTGGTCGCGCCCGATGCGCGGCCGATGGCGCGCGTGCTCGGCGACGCGCTCGGCGATACGATCCGCGCGCTGCACGAATCGCACGGCGTGGCGTTCCATCTCGGCGCGACGCCCGCGCAGATCGCGCCGGATCGCGTCACGCTGTCGAACGGCGACGTGCTGCCGGCGGATGTCGTGCTGGTCGGCATCGGCGTGCATCCGAACGTCGCGCTTGCGCAGGACGCGGGGCTGGCCGTCGATCGCGGCGTGACCGTCGACCGTTTCCTGCAGACGAGCGCGCCGAACATCTACGCGGCCGGCGACATCGCGCGCTGGCCCGATCCGCTGACGGGCGAACGCATTCGCGTCGAGCACTGGGTCGTCGCGGAGCGACAGGGGATCGCCGTGGCGCGCAACATGCTCGGCCGGCAGCAGCCGTTCGACGCCGTGCCGTTCTTCTGGAGCCAGCACTATGACCTGACGGTGCGCTATGTCGGACACGCGGAGCAATGGGATCGCGTCGAGATCGACGGCGACCTGCGCGCGCACGACGGTTCGGTGACGTACTGGCGCGGCAACGCACGGCTCGCGGTCGCGACGATCGGCCGCGATCTCGATTGCCTGCGCGCGGAAGCGGCGCTCGAGCAGCAGGGCGCGACGCACGCGTGAGCGGGTTGCGGACCGTGCGTTGAGCGGTGCACGCTACGGTCAACGCGTTGCGTATGCAACGGTCGTTGCAGCGTCGCGACACGCACCGAGGTCGGTGTACCGCGACTCCCGTTGCGCCATCGACGCGTTCGCGACGACAAACCCGAACGCGAACCGCCCGGTGTTCCCCTCGCCGACGGGCGCGCGCCTTGCTCGAACAGCGCGACGGTATCCACACCGTTTCCGCTTTCGACAAGGAGGGCCTGACATGAAAGCAGTCGTATTTCACGGCATCGGCGATATTCGCATCGATACGGTACCCGACCCGGAAGTCGCCGACGTGACCGATGCGGTCGTGCGCCTCACGGCCAGCGCGATCTGCGGCACCGACCTGCACATGGTGCGCGGCACGCTCGGCGGGATGAAGCCGGGCACGATCCTCGGCCATGAGGGCGTCGGCATCGTCGAGACGGTCGGGCGCGACGTGCGCAACCTGAAGCGCGGCGATCGCGTGCTGATTCCATCGACGATCGCGTGCGGCAGCTGCGTGTACTGCCGCGCGGGCTACACCGCGCAATGCGACGTCGCGAACCCGGGCGGGCCGCGCGCGGGCACCGCGTTCTACGGCGGTCCGGCAGACACGGGGCCGTTCGACGGGCTGCAGGCCGAATACGCGCGCACGCCGCTCGCGAACGCGAGCCTGATCCGGCTGCCCGACGCGATCGACGACGACCGTGCGATCCTGATGTCCGACATTTTCCCGACCGGCTACTTCGGCGCGCAGCTCGCGGAGGTCAAGCCCGGCGACACGGTGGCCGTATTCGGCGCCGGGCCGGTCGGTCAGTTCGCGATCGCGAGCGCGAAGCTGATGGGCGCCGGTCGCGTGATCGCGATCGACCGCATCGCGTCGCGGCTCGAGATGGCATGCGCGCAAGGCGCCGAGACCATCGACTTCTCCGAGGAGGACCCCGTCGACACGGTGCTGCGGCTCACCGGCGGGATCGGTGTCGATCGTGCGATCGACGCGGTCGGCGTCGACGCGATGCGCGCCACGCACGGTCCGGCCACCGCCGATCGCGACGCGGCGCGCGCGTTCGATGCGGAAGTCGACGCCGTCGCACCGCGCCGCAAGCCGGACGGCCGCTACTGGATACCCGGCGACGGGCCGTCGCAGGTGCTGCAATGGGCGGTGCGCGTGGTCGCGAAGGCCGGCACGGTCGCGATCATCGGCGTGTATCCGCCGCAGGCGCGCGTGTTCCCGGTCGGCGAGGCGATGAACCGGAACCTGACGATCAAGATGGGCAACTGCAATCACCGGACCATCACGCCGCGGCTGATCGAGCTCGTGCGCAGCGGGGCGTTCGACCCGGCGTCCGTGCTGACACGCTGCGAGCCGCTGACGAACGCGATCGACGCGTATCGCGCGTTCGACGTGCGCGAGCCTGGCTGGATGAAGGTGAAGCTGACGCCATGACGATGCGAACCGGAAGGAGGAGGGCAGTGATGAACGAGATCGACGATCGCTACGACAACTGCATGGCCGCATGCGACGCGTGCGCGCATGCGTGCGACGCATGTATCGCGGGATGCCTGGCGGAACCCGAGGCGCAGACCCTGACCGCCTGCATCGCGCTCGACATCGAGTGCGCGCAGCTGTGCCGCCTTGCATCGGGCGCGATGGCGCGCGCCAGCGTGCTCGCGCCCCAGGTGTGTGCGCTTTGCGCGCTTGCATGCGATCTGTGTGCGGCCGAATGCCTGCAGCACGCGCACGACCATTGCCGGCGCTGCGCGCTGGCATGCGATACCTGCGCCGCGATGTGCCGCGCGATGGCCTGAACGGTCAGCGCGTGTCGTGAACCTGGCGGGCGACGCGCTGCAGCAGCGCGTCGAGCACCGCCATCTCGACGGGCTTGACGAGGTGATCGTCGAAGCCCGCGCTCGCGGTGCGTGCGAGGTCGGCCGGGCTCGCATGGCCGGACAATGCGACGCAGGTCGTGTCGGCCAGCACATCGATCGCGCGCAGTTCGTGCAGCAGCGTGAAGCCGTCGACGTCGGGCATCGAGAGATCGACGAGCATCAGGTGCGGAACGACCTCGCTCGCGAGCGCCAGCGCGTCGCTCGCGTTGTACGCGACGTGAGGCGCGTGGCCCTTGACCTGCAGCAGCACGGCGAGCGTGTCGGCGGAGTCGCGGTTGTCGTCGACGATGACGATGCGCAGCGGCGCACCGGCCGGCTGTTCGGCTGCGCGCGGTGCGGGCGCGTCGCCGGGCGCCGCGCGTGTCGCGTGCTCGATCGGCAGCCGCACCGTGAACGTCGCGCCATGGCCGGGGCCGTTGCTTTCAGCGGCGATCATCCCGCCGTGCAGCTCGACGAACGACCGGCAGATCGCGAGGCCGAGCCCGAAGCCGTCCGACGGGCGCCGGCCCGACGCGCCTTCCTGTTCGAACAGGTCGAAGATCGATTCGAGCGCGCCCGGCGCGATGCCGACGCCGTGATCGGTTACGCGGATCGCGACGGTCGGCCCTTCGGCGCGCGCGCAGACGTCGATGCGCCCGCCCTGCGGCGAGAATTTCGACGCGTTGTCGAGCAGGTTGTGCAGCACCTGGACGAGCCGCGCCACATCGCCGCGCACCACCAGCGGATCGGCCGGCAGGTCGACGCGAATGTGCTGCTCGCGCGCGGCCAGCTTCGGCTGGATGCTTTCCACGCCGCGGCAGACGAGGTCGCGCACGGTCACCGGCGCGTCGTCGAGTTCGACCTTGCCGGCGGTGATGCGCCCGACGTCGAGCAGATCGTCGACCAGCCGCGTCAACTGTCCGACCTGGCGGTGCACGGCGTCGCGGCATTGCGCGAGCGCGGGCGCCGGATCGGGCAGGCTCTGCAGCACGCCGACCGAATGGCGCAGCGGCGCGAGATGGTTGCGCAATTCGTGCGCGAGCATCGCGATGAACACGCTGAGCCGGTGCGTCGACACTTCGAGCTCGGCGAGCCGCTTGCGCTCGGTCATGTCGCGCGTGATCTTGATGAAGCCGGCGAGCTGGCCCGCATGGTCGCGCACGGCCGTGATCGTCACGCTGGCCCAGAACAGCGAACCGTCCTTGCGTACGCGCCAGCCTTCGTCCTCGAAGCGACCGTGCGCGACGGCTTCCCGGAGCGCGAATGCGGGCCGCCCGGCGGCGATCGCGTCGGGCGGATAGAAGCGCGAGAAATGGTGGCCGACGATGTCGGCCGTGCGATAGCCCTTGATGCGCTCGGCGCCTGCGTTCCACGTCGCGACGTTGCCATGCGTGTCGAGCATGAACACCGCGTAGTCGGTGATCGCACCGACGACGGTCTCGAAGCGAAACTCGGCGAAGCGGTGCAGCAGATCGCGCGCGTCGTTGGGTCCGAGCGGCGGGGGCGGATCGGAAATGGTGTCGTTTGTCTTCATCGTCACGGCAAGTCGGATGCGGGCGGAGGAACGCCGCCCCGCCGCAGCCGGCCCGGCCGGCGGCGGCCATTCAAATCGGATTGACACGCCCGAAAGCATAAGGGAGGTCAATTCACCTGATCAATGGGGGCGCATGGCCTGTGCCGCGCGGCGCGCGCGGCGCGAAATCCTGCCGGCGGACGGCCGGGCGGCGGCGGTGCGGCATGGCGATTGCATCGCCGTCCGGTCCGCACGCCGCGACGGGACGGGCGCGAGAGCCCCGGCCGGGAGCGGTGCGACGCTTTGCGGCTACACGAGGGCATCGACATGAACAGCACACTGAACCCCGACAACGAACCGGCCGGCCCGGACGACGACAACGCGCGGCGCGGGCGCGACGGCCGCGCGCTGGGGCCGAGCGACTCGTCCGACAGCGGCAGCGACACGGCGGGCGCGCGGCGCCATCCGTTCGACGTCGATTCGCCGCTCGACGAACACGCGCTGGAGCGCGGCGACGCGGCCCTCGACAGCGATACGGACCGCGCGGGCACCGGCGAGCGCGCGTCCGCGGATGGCGACGCGGGGCTCGAGGAAGGCGCCGACATCGAGCCGGATCGCACGGAACGGCTGAGCGAGCCCGGCGGCGTCGACGATCCGGACGCGCCTGAGGAACCCGGCACGGGCGACGTATAGGGTCGTTGCACGGCGACCGGCCGCGCAAAAACTGCAATCCCGTTGCAGATAGGAAGGTCCGGCAAGGGACATTCGGCGACGAGTGACCGGTCAGCGTCGCCCGTCTGTGGGCATCGGGCGCGAGATACGGCGATCACGGCGTGGACTGGACTATTGACGTCGGCGCGCCGCCTCTGCGCGACGGCCGGCCACGCGGCACGTGACTTGCAACCGGTTGACCGACGCGCGCCGCGACGCGACATGGGGCCGCGCGCGGCACAGCCGCGAACAAGGAGAGACACGATGCAACGACGATATCCCGGACGGCAAGCCGAACGGAGCGGCCCGCCCGACTGGCAGGAGCGCAGCGCACGCGCGTACCGGGACACCGGCGAGCGCGATCTGCGCGGCGACGAATCCCGACGGCAGGATGCCGACTACGAATCCGCGTACCGGCGCTTCGCGAGCGAGGACGTCGGCCCGGAAGACTGGGGCAGCGAATGGAGCGAGCGCTCGGCACGCTCGTCGGCCGAACAGCGCGGCGCGAGCGGTGACTGGCGCGACGCACCGGGCGACGCGCGCGATCCGGCATGGGAAGCCGAACGCGGCTATGGCGACCGAGGCCGTCGCCCGGAAGACGGCAACGGTCGTCCCCGCCGCTACGGCGGCGACCAGCAGGGGTTCCGTGGCCATCACCGGATGGCCTGGTATGGCGGCGAGCGCGATTACGATTCTCGCGATCCGTCGCGCTTCGGCAGCGATGCGCAACGCGACACCATGCGCCACCGTCGCGGCCCGAAAGGCTATACGCGCTCGGACGAGCGGATTCGCGAGGACGTTTGCGAGCGACTCGCGCATGCGCTCGACATCGACGTGAGCGATGTTTCCGTGCAGGTGCGCGACGGCCGCGTCGAACTCGACGGGACCGTGCCGTCGCGCTGGATGAGGCACGACATCGAGGACATCGCCGACAGCTGCATGTGCGTGCGCGACGTCGAAAATCGTGTGCGCGTGCAACGCAACAACGGCGACCACGATACGGGCATGGTGCTGCATCCGTCCCAGCGCACGGTCACGCCGACGCAGCCTGCGGTGCGCGAGCCGGAACCGGGCAGCGGTGCCGGCCGCGATCGCGACACGCGCCGTTAAAGCGCCGTTGACCGCCGATACGAGGATGATTCAACCGCGGACACAGGCATCGCGCGCATGACGACCGGCACTGACGACCGGCCGCGCGACGATCGCGACGCACGCGGCCTTCGCGTGCGCTTCGCAGCGAACGCGCCGAACGAAGTGGGCGACATGACTTTCGTGCAAGTCACGCAGCACACGGCCGCATCGTTTACGGTGCGCACGTTCGGCCATCTGCACAGGCTCGGGCGCGCGCTTTCATTCGCGGCACGATGACGATCGATGATCTCGTGCTGATCAACGCGTACATCATTCAGATCAACCTGCCGCTGAACGCGCTCGGCTTCGTGTTCCGCGACGCTCCGTGCGCTCGCGTTTTCCTCTGGAGATATCCATGCCGAACCTTCCGAACCCGGCGACATCCGAAGCCCTGACCGAGCGTCGCGCCGGTAGCGCATTCGCCAACCGCCAGGCCGCGGTCGCGGCCGTCGAACTGCTGTTGCCGACGTTGTCGGCCGCGCTGGAGAGCGACTTCGTCGGCGACAGCGGTTGCCTGCACATCGTGATCATGGATCCGGCGCTCGGGCCGCGCGACGCGGCGTTCGAGGACGCGATCCTCTACGAGTTCTCGCTGCCCGACCCGAAGGACTGGGACGCCGACTATCGCGCCTATGCGCGCGCGAAGGCGCGACTGTCGTGGGAAACCGGCCGCGACGGCCACGTCGTGCAGGCGCTGGAGCCGTACCGGCTGCGCGCGGGCGACACGAACCTGTGGGGCGGCGTCGCGCAGCACGGGATCGTGGTCGGCGTGTCGGGCGCGCAGCCGTGGTTCGACGAGGCGTTCGCGGGCTGCATCGCGCACTGCCTGCGCGCGCTCGCGAAGCACCGCGCGCAGGCGACGCCGGACGGGCTCGCGATCTGAGCGCCGCAGGCCGCGCCGGTTTTTACAGCAGCTTATAAAAAAGCCCGTCGGCGGGCGCGGCGGCCCGATGCGGCGCGGCCGTGCGCAGTCTGGCACGGTTCTCGCTGTACCTCCTGCACCGGCGCGTGTCGCGACAAGCGTCACGGCCACGATTCTTCGGACACTCGCAGGAGGTGCATGTTGAACGCGACTCACGATCCAGCCCGAACGCCGCTCGCCGGCCGCACCGCGCTCGTGACGGGCGGCGGCCGCGGCCTGGGCGAAGCCATCTGCGAGGAACTCGCGCAACATGGCGCGCACGTGATCGTCGCCGATCTCGACGGCGATCGCGCGGCGGCCGTCGCGCAGCGCCTCGAGCGGCATGGCGGCCAGGCGGTCGGAAGGCCGCTCGACGTGCGGGACGAGGCGTCGGTGCTGCAGGTCGTGCACGACGCGCGCGAGGCGCTCGGCGATCTCGACGTGATCGTCAACAACGCGGCGATCGACGTGACCGCGCCGATCGACGACGTCAGCGTCGCCGCCTGGCAACAGGTGCTGATGACCAACCTGTTCGGCCCGTACCTGATGTGCCACGCGGTCGTGCCGATGATGAAGGCGCGCGGCGCGGGGCACATCGTCAACATCGCGTCGACCGCATCGAAACGCGCATGGCCGAATGCATCCGCGTATCACGCGACGAAGTGGGGGCTGCTCGGGCTGTCGCATGCGCTGCATGCGGAGTTGCGGCCGGCCGGCGTGAGCGTGTCCGCGATCGTCGCGGGCGGGATGCGCACGCCGTTCCTGCTCGACCGCTTCCCCGACATCGACGAGGACACGCTCCAGCCGCCCGAGCACGTCGCGGCCGCCGTGCGGTTCGTGCTGACGCAGCCGCCGGGCACCGTCGTGCCGGAACTGATGGTGTTGCCGATGAAGGAGACGTCATGGCCCTGAGGCGTGAGCGACGGCTGCCCGGCGCAGTGCTGCTCGACAAGGACGGCACGCTGCTGGAGAACGTGCCGTACAACGTCGACCCCGCGCGGATGCGGCTCGCGCCGGGCGCCGCGCGCGCGTTGCGCACGCTCGGCGCGACGGGCATGCCGATCGCGGTCGTGTCGAACCAGCCGGGCGTCGCGCTCGGCTACTTTGACGAATCGAAGCTTGGCGCGGTCCGTCAGCGTCTCGCCGAATTGTTCGAAGCGAACGGCGCGACGCTGGCGGATTTTTTTTATTGCCCGCATCACCCGGCCGGCAGCGTGCCGCGCTACACGTGCGACTGCGTCTGCCGCAAGCCGCGCCCCGCGATGGTGCGCCGCGCGATCGCCACGTTCGGCGCGGTCGCGGAATGGAGCTGGATGATCGGCGACATTCTCGACGACGTCGAGGCCGGCCGCGCCGCGCGCTGCAGCACGATACTCGTCGACTGCGGCAACGAGACCGAATGGCGACTCGATGCCGCGCGCACGCCGCACCAT
Source organism: Burkholderia sp. RF2-non_BP3 (assembly GCF_001522185.1). Classification (NCBI taxonomy): domain Bacteria; kingdom Pseudomonadati; phylum Pseudomonadota; class Betaproteobacteria; order Burkholderiales; family Burkholderiaceae; genus Burkholderia; species Burkholderia sp. RF2-non_BP3. The sequence continues at coordinate 76,536 of NZ_LOSU01000033.1, forward strand.
GTGGTCGACCGTCTCGATCTCGCCGCCGACATCGTCGTACGCGAGGCCGTGCGCCGTCACGGCTCGTGGGTGCGGCGATGAGCACCGCCTGGGAACGCGCCCGACGCATCCTGTGCGTGCGGCTCGACAGCCTCGGCGACGTGCTGATGACGACGCCCGCACTGCGCGCGCTGAAGGAGAGCGGGCATGGCCGCCGGCTCACGCTGCTGACGTCGCGTACCGGCGCCGCGCTGACGAAACACCTGCCGATGGTCGACGACGTGTGGACGTATGACGCGCCATGGGTCAAGCATCCGGACGCGCACGGCGATCCGGTGACCGATCTCGACATGATCGACCGGCTGCTGGCCGGCCGCTTCGACGCGGCGGTGATCTTCACCGTGTACAGCCAGAGCCCGCTGCCCGCCGCGATGATGTGCTGGCTCGCCGGCATCCCGCTGAGGCTCGCGCATTGCCGCGAGAATCCGTACGAACTACTGACCGATCGCGTGCCCGAAACCGAGCCGGATTCCCACGTGCGCCACGAGGTCGCGCGCCAGCTTGCGCTGGTGCGCGCCGTCGGCGCGAAAACCTCCGACTGGCGGATGGCGTTCGAGCCGGGCGATGCGGCGCGACGCGCGTTGCACCAGCGGTTGCGCGCCGCGTTGCAGCGGATCGGCGGTCCGCGCCGGCCGGGCCCGTCGCGCGCGCGCTGGCTGGTCGTGCATCCGGGCGCGAGCGCGGCGTCGCGCCGCTGGCCCGCCGAGCGCTTCGGCGCCGCGGCCGCGCGGCTTGCGCCGCTGTTCGACGGCATCGCGGTGACAGGCAGCGCCGACGAGCGTGAGCTCGTCGATGCCGTGTGCGAACGCGCGGGACCGCGCGCCGTGGCGCTCGCGGGCACGCTGCCGCTCGGCGAACTCGGCGCGCTGATCGAGACGGCGGACCTGCTGCTGTCGAACAACAGCGGCCCGGTGCACCTCGCGGCCGCGCTCGGCACGCCGGTCGTCGACCTGTACGCGCTGACCAATCCGCAGCACACGCCATGGCGTGTGCCGCACCGCGCGTTGAACGTCGACGTGCCGTGCCGCAACTGCTACCGCAGCGTATGCGACCAGCCCGGCCATCCGTGCCTGCTCGGCGTGAGCGTCGACGACGTCGTCGAGGCGACCCACGCGCTGTTGCGCGGCAGCGCGCGCCATGCGCAACGCGCGGCCGCGCTGGCCGCCGTGCGCGGTGCCGAGCCGGCCGCGGCGAACGCGTCGAACGTGATTCCGTTCGCGCACGTCACCACGAGGAACTGACGCATGCCCGCTCCGACCTATACGCTCGGCATCAACGCCGCCTTTCACGACAGCGCCGCCTGCCTCGTTCGCGATGGCATGGTGATCGCGGCGGCCGAGGAAGAACGCTTCACGCACGTGAAGCACGCGAAGCGGCCGGTGCCGTTCTCGACGTGGGAGCTGCCGTATCACGCGATCGATTACTGTCTCGCGGAAGCGGACATCGCGCTCGCGGATGTCGACCACGTCGCGTATTCGTACGATCCGTGGCTTGAGCTCGATCGTCATGGCACCGAGACGGCGCTGCCGCTGCCGCTTGCGCCGTCCGCGCATGCGCCGCGCGCCGACGGCGTGTCGCCGTGGCATCCGTTGTTCCTGTCGTCGATCGTGAACGCGCCGCGTCAGCTCGCCGGCGGCGCGCCGCACCACCTGCAGCGACGGTTTCGCGGCGTCGCGCACGACGGGCCGTTCCGCTGGCACTTCATCGAGCATCATCTCGCGCACGAGGCCAGCGCGTTTCTCGCGGCGCCGTACGAGCATTGCGCGGTGATGACGATGGACGGGCGCGGCGAACGCGCGACGACGAGTTACGGCGCGTTCGACGGCCAGTCGTACCGGCGGCTCGGTCAGGTCAATCTGCCGCATTCGCTCGGCCTGCTGTACGAGCGCGTGACGCGCTACCTCGGCTTCCTGCATTCGTCCGACGAGTACAAGGTGATGGCGCTCGCGTCGTACGGCAAGCCGGTGTTCGCCGACGAGATGCGCAAGCTGGTGAGCTACCGCGGCGACGGACGCTACGAGATCGCCGATGCCGATCTCGTCGCGCTGTTCGGCGCATCGCGTGCACGCGGCGGACCGATCGAGCCGCATCATTGCGACATCGCGCACGCGCTGCAGCTGGTGCTCGAGGAGACGACGCTGCAGGCGGTCGACTGGCTCGCCGCCGAGACCGGCGAGCGGCAGCTCGCGATGGCGGGCGGCGTCGCGCTGAATTGCGTGATGAACGCGAAGATTCGCGATCGCGGCCCGTTCGACGACGTGTGGGTGCAACCGGCCGCCGGCGACGCGGGCACCGCGCTCGGCGCCGCGCTGTGGACCGACTTCCGGATGCGCGGGATGCGCGGCGAGTGGCGGATGGATCACGCGTATCTCGGGCCGTCGTACAGCGACGACGCGATCGAGGCGTTTCTGACGGACGCGCAACTGCCGTATCGGCGGCTCGCGGACGTCGCCGCCCAAACCGCCGCGCTGCTCGCGGCGAACCGTGTGATCGGCTGGTTCCAGGGCCGCATGGAGTTCGGGCCGCGCGCGCTCGGCGCCCGTTCGATTCTCGCGTCGCCGATCGATCCGGGCATGCAGCGCAAGCTGAACCGGATCAAGGATCGCGAGGACTTCCGGCCGGTCGCGCCGGTCGTGCTCGAAAGCAAGGCGCATCAGTGGTTCAACGGCGGCCGGCGCATGCCGCTGCGCGCGCCGTTCATGCTGTTCGTGTACGACGTTGCGCCGGGGGCGGAAGCGACGATTCCGGCGGTGCGCCACATCGACGGCACCGCGCGCGTGCAGACCGTCGATGAAGACCAGCATCCGCTGCTGCATGCGCTGTTGACCGAGTTCGACGCGCTGACCGGCGTGCCGGTGCTCGTCAACACGTCGTTCAACACGCGCGGCGAGCCGATCGTCTGTTCGCCGCGCGACGCGATCGAGTGCTTCTGGACCTCGCCGCTCGACGCGCTCGTGATCGGCTCGTTCCTGCTGGAGAAGCCGAGATGAACATGCGCGACGTGCAACTGCCGCCGGTCGTGTCGGTCGTCGTGCCGACGTATCGGCGGCCCGACCTGCTCGAGCGCTGCCTTGAAGCGCTGTGCGTGCAGGTGTTCGATCCGACCACCTACGAGATCGTCGTCGTCGACGACGACCCGGCCGGCAGCGCATGGGAAACCGTCGACGCATGCCGCGCACGCGTAAACGACGTGCCGGTGATCCGGTACATGACCGCGCCCGATACGCAGGGGCCGGCGGGCGCGCGCAATATCGGCTGGCGCAGCGCGCGCGGCGCGCTGATCGCGTTCACCGACGACGACACGATTCCCGATCCGACCTGGCTGCGTCATGGCGCGGCCGCGCTGCTCGCCGAACCGGCGGCGGTAGCCGCGGCGGGGCGGATCGACGTGCCGCTGCGCGCGCGTCCGACCGACTACGAGCGCGACGCGGCCGGCCTCGCGCATGCGGAATTCGCGACGGCGAACTGCTTCGTGCGCCGCACGGCGCTCGAGTGCGTCGGCGGGTTCGACGAGCGCTTCACGCGCGCATGGCGCGAAGACGCCGACCTGATGTTCGCGCTGCGCGAGCACGCGGGACCGATCGTCGGCGTCGACGCCGCGCGGATCGTGCATCCGGTGCGCCCCGCACGCTGGGGCGCGAGCATCGGTCAGCAATCGAAAGTGTATTTCGACGCGCTGTTGTACAAGAAGCATCGCGCGACCTACCGGCGTCATATCCGTGCGATGCCGCCATGGAATTACTACGCGGCCGTGCTGTTCGTGCTCGGCGCGATCGGCTGCTTCGCGGCCGGATGGCGCGCGCCGGGCATTGCGTGCGCGGTGGCCTGGGCCGTGATCACCGCCGCGTTCTGCGTGAAGCGGCTGCGCGGCACGCGGCTCACGCCGTCGCATGTTGCCGAGATGGTCGTCACGTCGATCGCGATTCCGCCCGTGTCGCTGTATTGGCGCGTGCGCGGCGCACTTCACTTCCGGGTGTTTTTCCTATGATGCTCGAATCCGTTTCATCGTCCGGCCCGGCACGCATCGCGGTATTCCGCGCGCTGCAGCTCGGCGACATGCTGTGCGCGGTGCCGGCGCTGCGTGCGCTGCGGCGCGGCGAGCCGCACGCGCGCATCACGCTGATCGGCTTGCCGTGGGCGCGCGAGTTCGCGTCGCGCTTTTCCGATTACGTCGACAACTTCATCGCGTTTCCCGGCGCGCCGGGCCTGGGCGAGCAGCCGGACGCCGAGCCGGCCGCGCGCGAGGCGTTCGTCGCGGAATGCCGTGCGCGCGACTTCGATCTGGCGATCCAGTTGCACGGCAGCGGCGCGCAGACCAACGCGATCGTCGCGTCGCTCGGTGCCACGCGCACCGCCGGCTTCGTGCCGCCCGACGGCGGCACGACCGCGCTCGACTGCTCGGTCGTCTGGCGCGACGGCGAACCCGAGGTCACGCGCTACCTGGCGCTGACGCGCAAGCTCGGTTATCCGGACTGGGGCGATTACCTGGAATTTCCGCTCGGCGGCCTCGACTATGCGCTATGGCATGTGCTGTGCGACGAACATGCGCTCGATGCGGGCCGCTACGTGATCGTTCATCCGGGCGCGCGGATGGCGTCGCGGCGCTGGCCGGTCGAGCGCTTCGCGAGCGTGGCACGGCAGCTCGCGGACGACGGCTGGCAGATCGTGCTGACCGGCACGCGCGCGGAACTTGCGCTGGCCGGTGCGTTCGTCGAACATCTCGCGCGGCCGTGCGTGAACCTGTGCGGGCGCACGCCGCTCGGCGCGCTGGCCGCGCTGGTCGGCCGCGCGCGTCTCGTGCTGTGCAACGACACGGGCGTGTCGCATGTCGCGGCGGCGTTCGGCACGCCGAGCATCGTCGTCGCCTGCGGCAGCGATACGGGACGCTGGGCGCCGCTCGACGCAGAACGCCATCGCGTGCTCGCGAACTATCCGGCCTGCCGGCCGTGCATGTTCGACACGTGCCCGTACGGGCACGAGTGCGCGACGGCGATCGGCGTCGACGACGTGATGGAACGAGCGGGCGAACTGCTCGCGGAGGAGAGACGTCATGTCACGTAAGCGGTTGCGCGTGCTCACCTGGCACGTGCATGGCAACTATCTGTATTACCTGTCGCAGGCGCCGCACGATTTCTACATCGTGACGAAGCCGCAGCATCCGCCCGGTTACGCGGGGCGGGTCGGGCACCTGCCGTGGGGCGACAACGTGTATGAGGTGCCCGTCGAGTGCGTGCGCGACACCGAGTTCGACTGCGTGCTGTACCAGCATCACAATCACTACGCGCACGACCGGTTGCGGCTCCTGAGCGACGCGCAGCGTGCGTTGCCGGCGCTGTTCGTCGAACACGATCCGCCGCGCGAGCATCCGACCGACACGCTGCACCCGGTGCAGGACCCGAACGTGTTGCTGGTGCACGTGACGCCGTTCAACGCGCTGATGTGGGACAGCGGCGTCACGCCGACGCGCGTGATCGAACATGGCGTGCTGATTCCGGACGGCGTCGAGTATCGGGGCACGCTGCCGAAGGGCGTGACGGTCGTGAACAACATCGCGCGGCGCGGGCGGCGTCTCGGCGCGGACCTGTTCGAGTCCGTGCGTCACAGCGTGCCGCTCGATCTGGTCGGCATGGGCTCGACTGCGCTCGGCGGCATCGGCGAGGTGCCGAACCCGGCGCTGCCGCAGTTCCTGTCGCACTACCGGTTCTTCTTCAATCCGATCCGCTACACGAGCCTCGGGCTCGCGGTGATCGAGGCGATGATGATCGGGCTGCCGATCGTTGCGCTCGCAACGACGGAGATGGCGCAGCTCGTCAAGAGCGGCAGCAACGGCGTCGCCGATACGCGGCCGGCAGTATTGATCGACGCGATGCGCATGCTGATCCGCGATCCGGATCTCGCGCGCGAGTGGGGTGCGGCTGCGAAGCGCGATGCGTGCGAGCGGTTCGGGATCGAGCGGTTCGTGCGTGAGTGGGATAGCGCGTTGTGCGACGTCGCGTCGTGAGCGGTTCAGCCGCCGGGGCGGTGTGCTTACGGGTTCGTTGCATTCGGTGGCGTGCCCGCGCTCGCGGTGCCGCCGGCGCCACTTGTACCACTGGCACCACTTGCGCTGCTCGTGCCCGACGCCGGCGCTGCCGCGCCGTTCGCCGCGTTGCGCTCGTGTTCGGACAATAGCGCGAGGCGGTTGTACAGCGTCTTCAGGCTGATGCCGAGGGCCTTCGCGGTGCGCGGCTTGTCGCCGTTGAAATGACGCAGCGACGCGACGATGAAGCGCTGCTGCGTATGCGCGAGCGTCGTGCCGATATGCAGCGTCATCGCGTTGTGCCGGACTTCGTCGCGCGGCAGTTGCCGGCGCGGCAACTGCAGTTCGATCTGTTCGTCCGCGAGGATGAACGCGCGCTCCAGCGCGTTGCGCAGCTCGCGCACGTTGCCGGGCCACGTGTACGCGCGCAGCGCCTTCATCGCCTGCATCGACAGCCGCTTGCGCGTGCGGTGCCGGGCGTTCAGCCGGTCGACGATCTGCAGCGCGATGTCGCCGACGTCGTCCTCGCGCTGCCGCAGCGCGGGCACGTGCAGCGCGATCGTCGCGATCCGGTAGAAGAGATCCTCGCGCAGCCGGCCGCTGCGCACGGCCTCCACGGGGTCGTGATGGGTGGCCGCGACGATCCGCACGTCGAGCGGAATCGCTTCGTGACCGCCGACGCGCATGATCGTGTTCGACTCGAGCGTGCGCAGCAATTTCACCTGCAATTCCGCCGGCATTTCCGCGATTTCGTCGAGAAACAGCGTCCCGCCGCGCGCGGCTTCGAACATGCCCACATGTTGTGCAACGGCGCCGGTGAAGCTGCCTTTTTCATGTCCGAACAAATGGGATTCCGCGATGTCCTTCGGGATCGCCCCGCAATTGACGGGCACGAACGGCCCGCGCCGGCGCGGGCTCATGTCGTGGATGAGCCGCGCGACGATGTCCTTGCCGGCGCCGCTTTCGCCGACCACCAGCACGCTGACGCGCGTAGCGGCGACGCGCGATACCTTCAACAGCAGATTCTGGATCGTTTGCGAGCGGCCGAACAATCGCGTGCCGTCATCGTCGGATTTCGACATGAGTGATATCGCGTTGGGAAGTATTGACCGAAATCGTCGAGGGCTGGATGAAAAAATGACCGTCATGCGTCGTTTTTTTCATGTGGAAATCATACCTTTTATGCTCGAATTGCCGGATTGAATCTGGCAATGCGACCGTGGTCGAGGGATAGATTTATTCGATGAGCGGCGATCGCGCGACGTGCTTCTTCTATACTGCTAAGCACTCGTTTGTCATTGCAGGACAGCTAGTCTGCTCATTCGCGTGCAATGCGGACGTGGCGCCAGAGGGCGGCGTCGTACCCCGCATCGCATGACCGCCGCGGTTTCGGCGATCTTGGCGCCCGAGCCGCACCACCAAGGAGCTTCGATGCCTTATGTCCTGATCGTCGAAGACGATGCCGATACGCGCACGATGCTCGCGACGCTCGCACAGGCGCAGCAACTCGCCTGCGACACGGCCGCGACGCTCGAAGAAGCGCGCACGCTCGTTTCAACGCATACCCCCGATCTCGTGCTGTGCGATCTCGTGCTGCCGGACGGCAACGGGATGGATCTGTTCGACGCATTGCCCAAGCACGCGCATTGCGAAATGGTGCTGACCACCGGTCACGCAAGCCTCGAAACCGCGATCGACGCATTGCGGCGCGGTGCGACCGACTATCTGGTGAAACCGCTCAACATGCAGCGGCTGAACAGCATCTTCGCGCGCGTGCCGCGCACCACCGCCCTGCACGAGGAAATCGCCGAACTGCGCTCCGAGCTGAAGCGTCTCGGCCGCTTCGGCCGGATGCTCGGCAGCTCGCCCGCGATGCAGGCCGTCTACGATGCGATCGGCCGCGTCGCGCGAACCGAAGCGTCGGTGCTGCTTACCGGCGAGTCGGGCACGGGCAAGGAGCTCGCCGCGCAGACGGTTCACGATTTGAGCCTGCGCCGACGCGGCCCGTTCCTCGCGGTGAACTGCGGCGCGATCGCGGCGAACCTCGTCGAGAGCGAGATGTTCGGCCACGACCGCGGCAGCTTCACCGGCGCCGAGCGGCAGCACAAGGGCTTCTTCGAACGCGCGGACGGCGGCACGCTGTTCCTCGACGAAATCACCGAGATGCCGGTCGAATCGCAGGTCAAGCTGCTGCGCGTGCTGGAAACCGGGCGGCTCACGCGGCTCGGCTCGACGCGCGAGATCGACGTCGACGTGCGCATCGTCGCGGCCACCAACCGCGATCCGGAAGGTGCGATGGCGGACGGCAAGCTGCGGCCCGACCTCTATCACCGGATCAACGTGTTTCCGATTCCGCTGCCGTCGCTGAGCGAGCGCGGCGACGACATCCCGATGCTCGCCGATGCGTTCCTGCAGCGCTACAACGAGGAAAGCGGCCGCAACCTGCGCTTCGCGCCGGCCGCGCGCGAAGCGCTGAAGACTTACGCGTGGCCCGGCAACGTGCGCGAGCTGCGCAACTTCGTGCAGCGCGCGAGCATCTTCAGCGACGCGGACGTGATCGACACGCTGCCGCCGCCGATCATGGAAGAACTGTCGAACATGGTCGACTCGAACGAGGAGCGCGTGACGGTGCCGTTCGGCACGCCGCTCGAGGAAGTCGACCGCAAGCTGATTCTCGGCACGATCGCGCAATGCGGCGGCGTGAAGGCGCAGGCGGCGGAGGTGCTCGACGTCAGCCTGAAGACGATCTACAACCGGCTCGCGCAACTGGAAGACGAAGTGGAGAAACCGGACTCCTGATGTCGTGCCCGACCGGCTCATGCGCGCGCGCCCGCACGGCGGCGCGCATCGTCGTCGAGGCGGCGACGCATGCGCTCGACATGCGGCGGCAGCGCGCGCCGCTCGCGCAAGATCCACGGCACGCCCGCGAACGCTGGCGCGATGCCGCGTTCGCGCCACAGGCGCGGCAGCATGTGCAACGTATGCGCGAGCGCCGCGCCGGCCGGCCACCTGAGCCACGCGGTCCATACCGCGTTGCGTGCGGCGACGCGCGCGCGCGCGTGCACGTCGCGTTGCATCGAAGGGTGATGATGAACCGTCAGATGCGGTGCATAGACGAGCCACGCGCCCGCGCGATACAGGTCGAGCGCGAGCAGCGCTTCCTCGCCGCCGAGGAAGTAGCGCGGGTGATATCCGCCCGCGGCGAGGAACGCGTCGCGCCGGAACGCGGTCGCACCGGCCAGCAGCCCGAGGATCGGCCGGCCCGGCAACGCGACGGGCGCATCGAGCGGGCTGTCGGCCATCAGCCGGCAGGTCGGGTCCTCGCGCTGCTCCGGCCCGACGAGCACGCGCGCGGTGACGGCCGCGACGTGCGGATACGCATCGAGCAGGTTCGCTGCTTCGGCGAGCGAGCCGGGCGCCCACCAGGTGTCGTCGTCGCAGAACGCGACGTGGCGCGTGCGCGCGACGGCCGCGCCGAGGTTGCGGCCGGACGCGCCGAGATTGACCGGCGCATGCACCAGCGTCGCGTGCGGAAAGCGGTTGCGTACGAGCGCCGCGGTTGCATCGTCCGATCCGTTGTCGACGACGACGATCGCCGGCCGGTCGGGCAGGCTGGAGAGTCGTGCGAGCGTGCGCGCGAGTTCCGTCGGGCGCCGCCAGGTCAGCACGACCGCGGTCACGCGCGCTTCGCGTGGCGGCAGCACGACATGCGCGGGCGTTATGCGGACGAGCCGTCGCATTCGAGCCGCCAGTATGTTTCGGGTTCCTGGAGATCGGCACGCATATGAGGCTCGAACAGCGCAATCTGGCTCGCATACGCGTCCACGGCGGCGGCCTTTGCCGCCGAGCCGTCCATGCGGCTGCCGGTCGGCGCGCCGACCGGATGGCCGGTCCAGCCGCGTTCGCGCCAGCCGATCACGCGCCTGGCCATCAGCCCGTCGATCCGCCGGTATGGCACGTCCTCGTAGAAGCGCCACATGCGCGATGCATTGCCCGCCCGACCGTCGTCGCGCAGCAGCGTCAGCATGGCCTGCTGCACCTGCACGTGATCGCGATGGAACAGGCCGGCCGGCGCGAGCACGCCGAAGCCCGGGTGCGCGTCGATGGCCGCGGCCACGCGCGCGGCGATCGCCGTCGACGCGGCCGGCATGCCGTACTGGTCGTCGAGGAAATCGAGCCACACCGCCTGCGCGTCGAGCGTCTCGAGCGCGTGCCGATCCTCGTCGCGGCGCGCGCGCATGGCTTCGTCTGCCGTGCGGAAACCCGCGCGCCGGTCCCACGGCGGCGCGGCCGTCCCGCGGGCCGGTATCCCCGCGAAGACCGTGACGACGACCGAGCCGGGCGACTGCGCGAGCAATTCGCCGCAACTGAAGACGGCGTCGTCGAGATGCGGCGAGATGGCGAGCCAGTGTGTCGGAATGGTCATGGCGTGAAGGTCTCCCGGGTCGGCGTAAGCGGCCGAGCATGTGACGTGCCCGTCCGTTCACGCGTGGCCCGCCGCCGCCGGTGCGCCGGCAGGAGCGTGTCCGATGATTGATTTTGCACGGCCGCCGGCCGGAAATTACGCCACCGCCGTGATGCTCGTCGCGATCGCGACCGTGCTGCAGGCGCTGGCGATCCGCTTCGGCGGCGTCAACCTGTCGCTCGTCCTGTACTACCCGATGCTGGCCGGCGCCGCGTGGGCGACGTCGTTCGTGTTCGGGATCGCGTCGACCGCGGCGAGCGGGCTGCTGGTCTGGACGCTGTTCCTGTCCGATCCCGGCGCGTATACCGAACCGTTGCCGGCCCGCCTCGTGCGGCTCGGCACCTTCTTGCTGGTCGGCGCGCTGGTGTGTGCGGTCGCGGCGATGCTGCGCCACGCGCGCCTCACGAACGAGCTCGCGCGCCAGCGGGAAGCCGACGCGCGGCGGCAGCTCGATGCCGTGCTGCAGGCGCTGCCGCACGGCGTGATCGCGACCGATGCGAAAGGCCGGGTGACTTACCTGAATGCGGCGGCGGCCGAACTGGCCGGCTGCGGCCTGGACGAGGCGGCAGGTCGACCCGTGCGCGACGTGCTGCGCGAGTTCGATCACGAAGGGCGGCGCGTGCAGACGACGCCGCTCGACCGTGCGCTCGGCGGCGCGCATGCGTTGTCCGACCGGCATTGGCTGCACGGCGCCGACGCCAGCCGGCCGGTGCCGATCGTCGAGGCGGCGTCGCCGATCGCCGATGCGGACGGCAACATCGACGGCGCGGTGCTGCTGTTGCGCGATGGCGGCATGGCGCGCGTGCTCGCCGACAAGTCGCGGCTGCAGCTCGCGGTCGTCGAGGCATCGCCGGACGCGATCGTCGGGATCGACGGCCATGGCCGCATCGTGAGCTGGAACCCGGCCGCGCAGCGGATCTTCGGGTACGACGAGGACGACGCGTGCGGGCGGCCGCTCGAAGCGCTGATCGCGATGCGCTGGCTGGCGCGCAACCCGCTGGCCGAGACGTTCGACGCGTTGCGCGAACCGGTCGGCCCGCTCGAGCTGCTGTGCGTGCGCCGCGACGGCCGGCGCTTTCGCGCGACGGTATCCGCATGCCCGGTGAAAGGCGACGCGCGCAGCTGCGTCGCGCTGTCGCTGACGCTGCGCGAGACCGGCGCGCAGCGCCGCCGCGACCTGCGCGCGCACCGTTCGCTGCAAGGCGCGCGCGACGCGCGCGATCAGGCCGACACGTCGAACCGTCTGAAGGACGAACTGCTCGCGACCGTATCGCACGAACTGCGCACGCCGCTGAACGTGATCTACGGCTGGGTCGAGGTGCTGCGCAATTCGCGCGACGACGCATTGCAGCAGCAGGCGATCGACGCGATCGACCGCAGCGCGCGTTCGCTCACGCGCATGGTCGGCGACATCCTCGACGCATCGTCGCTCGCGACCGGCAAGCTGCGGATCGAGGCGATGCCGGTGGACGTGGTGCGGCTGTTCGCCGATGCGACGAACGCATTCCAGACGGTCGCGTCGTCGGCCGGCATCGCGCTCGGATTCGACTGCGCCGCGCCGGCATGCGTGGTGTCGGGCGACGCCGAGCGCTTGCGGCAAATGCTGTCGAATCTCGTGTCGAACGCGCTGAAGTTCACGCCGGCGGGCGGTACGGTGACGGTCACGCTGTCGCGCGACGCCGCGCACGCGACGCTGACCGTCTCCGACGACGGGCAAGGCATCGCGCCGGAGTTCATCCCGTACGTGTTCGACATGTTCCGCCGCGCGGACGATTCGCCCGCGTCGTCGCGGCGCGGGCTCGGGCTCGGCCTGTCGATCGTGCGGCATATCGCCGAGCTGCACGGCGGCACGGTCCGCGTCGAAAGCGCGGGCCGCGATCGCGGCGCCACGTTCACCGTGACGTTGCCGGCCGGCTGGCAGCCGGTGGGGGCAATGGCGTGGGGCGTCGCGCAGCACGACGGGCTGCTCGATCCGCTGATGCTCGACTCGCAGCGCATCCTGATCGTCGACGACGACGCCACCACGCGCGCGAGCCTGACCGCCGCGCTGAGCACGCTCGGCGCGACCGTCGCCATTGCGTCGTCGGGCCGCGACGCGCTTGCGATCGTCGCGGACGTGAAGCCGACCGTCGTGCTGTCCGATCTCGCGATGTCCGACGGCGACGGCTTCTGGCTGCTCGACGCGTTGCGCAGCGGCGCCGCGGACGGCGGCACCTCGCCCGATATGCGCGTGCTCGCCGTGACCGCGCACGCCGGCCTCGCCGACGAGCGCCGCGCGCTCGAAGCGGGCTTCGACGGCTATCTGTGCAAGCCGGTCGACGTTCGCGAGCTGGCGCACAAGATCGCGCGCGTGACGACGCCCGACCGCTGACGTCCGACGGGCACCGGCCGTCGCGCGTCACGCCGTCCCGCTCAGGTCGCCGTCGGCCGGTTCCGTGTGCTGATCTGCGCGAGCATGTGCGATGCGATCTGCGTGCTGCGCACGAGATCGCCCGGCGTGTGATGCACGACCTGCCGATGGATGAAATACCGCGCGGTATGCGCGAGCCCGCTCGCGAGCGGTGTCGTCGCGCGCCAGCCGAGGCGCCGGTGCGCGGCGTCGAGATCGGGCCGCCGCTGGCGCGGATCGTCGGACGGCAGCGGACAGAACTCGATCGCGACCGTCGTGCCGACGATCCTCACGACCTCGCGCGCAATGTCGATCATCGCGATCTCGTCGTCGCTGCCGAGGTTCACGGGCTCGCATGCGTCGCCCGGTTCGTCCATCAACCGGACCAGCGCATCGACCATGTCGTCGACATAGCAGAACGAGCGCGTCTGCTTGCCGTCGCCGTAGACGGTCAGCGGCTCGCCGGCCAGCGCCTGCGTGATGAAGTTGGAGACGACGCGCCCGTCGGCCGGATGCATGCGCGGGCCGTACGTGTTGAAGATCCGCGCGATCCGGACGTCGACGCCGTACTGGCGGTGATAGTCCATGAACAGCGTTTCCGCGCAGCGCTTGCCTTCGTCGTAGCACGCGCGCACGCCGATCGGGTTCACGCGGCCGCAGTAGCGCTCGTCTTGCGGATGCACGTCGGGGTCGCCGTACACTTCGCTCGTCGACGCCTGCAGGATGCGCGCCTTCACGCGCTTCGCGAGGCCGAGCAGGTTGATCGCGCCATGCACGCTGGTCTTGGTCGTCTGCACCGGGTCGCGCTGATAGTGCACGGGCGATGCCGGGCATGCGAGGTTGTAGATTTCGTCGACCTCGACGTACAGCGGAAACGTCACGTCGTGCCGCATCAGCTCGAAGTTCGGCGCATCGAGCAGGTGCGCGATGTTGTCCTTCGTCCCGGTGTAGAAATTGTCGACGCACAGCACGTCGTGTCCGGCCGTCACGAGGCGCTCGCAGAGATGCGAACCGAGAAACCCGGCGCCGCCGGTGACGAGCACCCGTTTGCGATCGTAGCCCTTCATCATGCGTTCTCCTTGCGGTGCGCGAGTACGCCCGGCGTGGTCGCGACGGGCGTTCGGCGGCTGCTGGCCGCCGTGCCGGCGCGTTGCGGATGCGCGACGTCGCGGTAGATGTCGACGAGGCGGTCGGTCACGCCGCGCCACGTATAGAAGCGGTGCGCGCGCAGATAACCGGCCCGGCCGAGCGCATCGCACAGGTCCGGTCGTGCGCGCAGCTGCACGAGACGCTCGGCGAGCGCGGCCGGATCGCGCGGCGGCACCAGGTAGCCGGTCACGCCGTCGTCCACCGTCGTGCGGATGCCGCCGACGTCGCTGCCGATCACCGGCGCGGCACATGCCATCGCCTCGACCGGCGTGATGCCGAACGGCTCGTACCACGGCGTCGTCACGAAAACGTCGGCCGCGCTGTAGTACAGGTGCAGCGTGTCGCGCTCGCGCCGGCCCACGAAGGTCACGTGCTCCGCGATGCCGGTGTCGCGCGCGAGCGCGGCAAGGCGCGCGAGTTCCGGATCGCGCGCCGGGTCGGCCGTCGCCTGGCTGCCGCCGACGATGTAGAGCCGCGTCGGCCGGTTCGGGTCACGCGGCATTCGCGCGAGCGCGTCGATCACGGTGTCGATTCCCTTGCGCGGCACCAGCCGCCCGAGCTGCAGCACGACGAATGCATCGTGCGGCCAGCCGAGCCGCGCACGCGCGTCGACACGCGGCACGGGCCGGAATTCGCGCGCATCGAATCCGCAGGGCACGATCTCGATGCGCGCGGCATCGGCGCGGTAGTGCGTGGTGAGGTCGAGCGCATCCTGCGGGCACTCGGCGATCAGCCGGTCCGCGCGGCGCGCGAGCGTGTCCTCGATCGTGAAGCGTTCGTCGGGGAAGCCGTCGGCCGCGCCCTGATGCAGCCGGCGCACGCGGCCGAGCGCATGGAACGTCATGACGAGCGGAATCCCGAGACGCTTCTTCACGCGCAGCGCGGCCTCGCCCGACATGAAGAAGTTCGCATGCATCACGTCGACCGGGTCGGGCTCGCGCCGCATGCGTGCCGTCATGTAGTCCGCGAACGCGCCCATGTAAGGCAGCAGCCGTTCCTTCGGGATATCGGCGGGCGGCCCGACCGGCACGTGGATCACCCGCATGCGCGGACCGATCCGCACGACTTCCGGCAGGTGCGGATTGTCGCAGCGCGTGTAGACGTCGACGTCGAGGCCGCGCTCCGCCAACTGCTTCGCGACGTTCGCGACGTAGATGTTCTGCCCGCCCGCATCCACGCCGCCGATCACCCCCAGCGGCGACGCATGTTCACTGATCAACGCAATTCTTTGCATGGTGTTGCTCCCGAGGTCGGGGCCGCGCCGGCGAGCCCCGTTGCGTCCCTCTCCGGCAATCGCCGTACCCGGCACTTCGCGGGGCGCATGCCCCGCCCGTGTGCCGCAAAAATTACAACGCGTTGGATGAAAGGGCGTCCGATCAGCGTGCCGCGCGTGCACGCGGCGCGTTGCGCGCGGCACGCGATTTGCGCCACCCGGATGTCCGTCGGCCATGCCGGCATCACACGACAGGAGGTCACGATGAAGATATTCCCGCTGCAAGCCCGCGCCCCGCGATTCCGCCGTCGCGCGGCGAAGCGTCTCGGCATGGCGGTCGCGATCGCCGCGGCCACCGCCTGTATCGCCGTCGCGCCGAACGTGTTCGCCGCCGGAGACGACAGTGGATCGTCATCCTCATCCATGTCGTCGTCGACGCATTCGAGCACCGGCACGAAGATCCGCGACGCGACCATCACGACCAAGGCGAAAGCCGAATTGGTCGGCACGAACGGCCTGTCGGCCGGCGACATTCACGTGAAGACGCGCCACGGCGTCGTGATGCTGACCGGCAGCGTGCCGGACGACCAGCAGCGCATGCAGGCCGCCAGCGTCGTCAAGCAGATCGACGGCGTGCAGGACGTGCGCAACCAGTTGACCATCCGCCCGAAATAACCTCGGCCCCGTAGAAGGAGTCCAGTGATGAACTGCATGCTCAAACCGGTCGGCGAGCAGACGATCGTGATCACGGGCGCCACGAGCGGCATCGGCCTCGTCACGGCGCGCAAGGCGGCACGGCGCGGTGCGAAGCTGGTGCTGTTCGCGCGCAACGAGAACGCGCTGAACACGCTCTGCGAGGAAATCCGCCAGCACGGCGGCCTCGCGGTGCCGGTCGCCGGCGACGTCGGCATTCTCGAGGACGTGCAACGCGCCGCCGCGATGGCGGCCGATACCTATGGCGGCTTCGATACGTGGGTCAACAACGCGGGCGTGTCGATCTTCGGCACGGCGGCGTCGGTGCCGCTCGAGGATCAGCGCCGGCTGTTCGACACCAACTACTGGGGTGTCGTGCACGGCTCGCTGGTCGCGTCGGATCATTTCCGGCGCAAGAGCGATTTCCACGGCGGCGCGATCATCAACATGGGCAGCGAGGCGTCCGATGCGCCGGTGCCGCTGCAAAGCGCGTATGCGGCGTCGAAGCACGCGGTCAAGGGCTTCACCGATTCGCTGCGTCTCGAGATCGAGTCGGATCACCTGCCCGTGTCCGTCACGCTCATCAAGCCGGCCGCGATCGACACGATGTTCGTGATGCACGCGAAGAACTACATGAACGTCGAGGCGAAGCTGCCGCCGCCGATCTACGACCCGGACCTCGTCGCCGACGCGATCCTGTTCGCCGCCGCGCACCCGCGCCGCGCGCTGTTCGTCGGCGGCGCCGCGAAGCTGGCGTCGGCAAGCGCGTATCACGCGCCGCGCCTGTTCGATCGCGTCGCGGCCACGCTGTTCTCGCGCGGCCAGCGCACGGTGCGCCCCGCGCGCCCGCGCGACGACAACGCGTTGTACGAGTCCCGCCACGCGCTGCACGAGCGCGAAGGAATGGAAGGGCCCGTGCTGCGCGGCTGTGCGTACAACGCGGTGGTGCAGCAGCCGAAGGTCGCGGGCGCGGTCGCGCTCGGCGCGGCGGCGCTGGTGGTCGCCGCGCTGGCACGCGCGCGGCGCGCGTCGTCGTAATCGTGTTCCTTACCGGTTCCCCGTTTCTCATTCGAAGGAGGTTTCCATGTCATCCCGACAACATACGGGCCACGAATACAGCCATTCTCGCGCGCACGAAGGCGAGCGCACGCAGCAGGATCACGACAAGGGCGGCCACCAGACGGGGCACGGCAAGGCGCCGAGCCCCGTCGACGTGCAGAAGGCGCTGAAGGGGATGGACTATCCGGCGAGCAAGGCGGACGTCGTCCAGTGCGCGGAGCGGTCGCATGCCGATCCGCGCGTGCTCGACATGCTCAGGCAGATTCCCGATCGCGAATACGGCACGCCGGCATCGGTGTCGAAGGAGCTCGGGCGGCTGATGTGAGCGCCGCAACGTCGCGTCGCGCATGCCGTCGCGTGCGCGGCGCCTTACGGTCACGAGGAGCACGAACATGGCGATGATCGTCGCAGGACGCTTCACGACGTTCGATGAAGCGGAAGGTGGCGCGCGCCACCTTTACGAGCGCGCGTTCGGCCCGGACGACGTGTCGATCTTCTTCCTGAACCCGGGCGGCCAGCACGCGCGCTTTCCGATCGGCGGCGACGTGTATGCCGACACGGCCGCGAAGCCGGGCGGCCGCGGCGCGATGGTCGGCGCGCTGCGCGGGCTGCTGATCGGCGCGATCGTCGGGCTGATCGTCTATGCGCTCGGCGTGCATTACTGGTTCGTGCCGGCCGCCGGCGCGCTCGCCGGTGCGTATCTCGGCGCGTTCGGCGGCGCGCTCGGACGGATGCGCGGCGAGCAGGCCGAAGGCAAGGGCACGCTTGCGCATACCGAAACCGGCGTGATCCTGGCCGCGCGCGTGACGGCGACGACCGCGGCCGCGGCGGAAGACGTGCTGCGCGCGACCGGCGCGCAGTCGATCGAGCGCGTCGAAGGCGACTGGCAGGACGGCGAGTGGCGCGACTTCGATCCGGTGCGCCGGCCGGACGGCACCACGCAGGGCAGTCCGCGCTGAACGAGTCGTTTCCGCATGCGCGTGCCACTCGGCGTGCGGCCACGCGGTACACGGCACGCCGTTTGCGATGCCTTCGCGACACCCGTTCAAGGAGAAAACCATGACCACCGCCAGGACACCGCCGCCGCAGACGCAGACGCAACAGCCGGGCCGCGAGCGGGAGATGCATCCGAAGCCGCACGACGAAGCGGCCGATTACGTCGGCAGCGGCAAGCTGGCCGGCAAGGTCGCGCTCGTGACGGGCGGCGACAGCGGGATCGGCCGCGCGGTCGCGATCGGTTTCGCGAAGGAGGGCGCGGATGTCGCGATCGTCTACCTGAACGAATCGGACGATGCCGCGCACACGAAGCGCCTGATCGAGCAGGCGGGGCGGCGCTGCGAGGCGATCGCATGCGACGTCGGCGACCGCCGGCAGGCGCGCGACGCCGTCGCGCGCACGGTCGAGCGACTGGGGCGGCTCGACGTGCTCGTCAACAACGCGGGCGAACAGCATCCGCAGCCGGGCATCGAGGACGTGACCGAGGAACAGCTCGAGCGCACGTTCCGCACGAACGTGTACGGAATGATGTTCTGCACGCAGGCCGCGTTGCCGCACATGAAGGCGGGCGGCCGCATCGTCAATACGGCGTCGGTGACCGCGTATCACGGCAGCCCGAAGCTGCCCGACTACTCGGCGACCAAGGGCGCGATCGTCGCGTTCACGCGCTCGCTCTCGATCGAGCTGGCCGAGCGCGACATTCGCGTGAACGCCGTCGCACCGGGGCCGATCTGGACGCCGCTGATTCCGTCGACCTTCACCGCCGAACAGGTATCGAAGTTCGGCGCGAACGTGCCGCTCAAGCGGCCGGGGCAACCGGACGAACTGATCGGCTGCTACGTGCTGCTCGCGTCCGAAGGCGCGAGCTACATGACGGGACAGACCTTGCATCCGAACGGCGGCTCGATCGTCGGCGGGTGACGATGCTGTCCACACCAGGAGAAAGCGCATGAAACAACCCAACTGGACGATCGCGGCGCTCGCCGCGGGCGTGCTCGCCGTGTCGGGATTCGCGCGTGCACAGATGCCGAGCGAGCCGCCCGCATCGAATTCGCATGTGCCGGGCGGCGTGATCAACCCGACGTCGGGGGCCGGCGCGGGCGATGCGGGCATCGCGAAGGCGCCGCAGGGCGTCGATGCGGAATTCGTCGACAAGGCCGCGCTGGCCGGCAAGGCCGAAGTGCAGGCGGGCCAGCTCGCGCTGCAGCAGGCGCAGTCCGCGGACGTGCGCGCGTTCGCGAAACGGATGGTGACCGACCACGGCAAGGCGAGCATGAAGCTCGACGAGATCGCCGCGCGCAAGGGCATGAAACCGCAGGTCGACCAGATCCAGGATCCGGACGTCGAGGCGCTGCGCGGCAAGCGCGGGCACGACTTCGACACCGCCTATGTCGCCGCGGTCGGTCCGGACGCGCACAAGAAGGCGGTCGCGCTGTTCGAAGACGAGGCGCGCGACGGCAAGGACACGCAACTGCGTGCGTTCGCGACATCCACGCTGCCGACGCTCAGGCATCACCTGAGCATGGCGGAGGCGCTCCAGCGCAAGGTGGGCGCGCAGTAACGCGCGCCCGTTTCAACCCCAGGGCCGCGCGGGCGGCCCGTTTTTTCGGAGAAGCAGTCATGGCCCAACGGCAATCGAAGCATGCAGGCATCCTCGAACTGCTCTGCCAGGCATACGAGACCGAGCTTGGCGGCGCGAAGATCTACGAGGCCGCGCTCCAGTGCGCGACCGACGAGGACCTGCACAAGGAATGGGAGAAGTACCACCGCGAGACGATGCATCACCAGGACGTGCTGCGTCAGGTATTCGACACGCTCGGCCTCGATCCGGATACGAAGTCGCCGGGCCGCGCCGCCGTGGAGGCGACCGGCAAGTCGCTCGTCCAGGTGATCGAGCAGGCGAGGAAGCAGGCCGACCCTGCGGTCGCGCAGGTCGTCGCGGCCGAATGCGTGGTGCTGGCCGAAACCAAGGATCACCTGAACTGGGAGCTGATCGGCTACGCGGCCGACCAGTTGCGCGACGGCGACGCGGCGAAGGCGCTGAAGGCCGCGCACGATGAAGTCGAGGCCGACGAGGACCATCACCTGTATCACACCCGTGGCTGGGCGCGCGAGATGTGGATCGACTCGATGGGCTTCAAGGCGGTGCTGCCGCCGCCTGAGGAAGTGAAGAAGGTCGAATCGGCGGCCGATGCGGCGCGTGCCGAAAAGTCGCGCGGCAAGATGATGTAACCCTGCCTCTCGGACAACCGGGCCGCGCCGCTCGCGCGGCCGCCCGGCTGTCCGATATCGTTGCTTCGCCGGTCCGGTCCTTCCTCCCTGGCTGAACGGTTGCGAACGCAACCACACCACGGTTCCGGTCAGGTCAGCATGTCCACGACCATCACGACTACCGACCCCGCCATCAGCACGACCGCCAGCCACCCGAACGCCTTCGACGCGATGCCGCTGCCCGGCTGGCCGGCCGCATCGCGTCGCCGCGACAACAGCATCACGAGCACCAGCATCGGCACCGCCGCGACGCCGTTGAGCACTGCGCTCCAGTAAAGCGCCTTGATCGGATCGACGGGACTGAAACAGATCGCGATGCCGACGAGCACGCAAGCCGCCAGCACCGCATAGAATGCCGGCGCGCGCCGCACCGGCTCGTTCAGGCCTTCCCGAAAGCGCCACGCCTCCGCGCAGCCGTACGCGGCGCTGCCCGCGAACGCGGGAATCGCGAGCAGCCCGCAGCCGACGATGCCGAACGCGAACACGACGAACGCCGCTTCGCCGGCGATCGGGCGCAGCGCCTCGGCAGCCTGCGCGGTGGAGCCGATGTCATGCCTGCCGTTCGTGAAGAACACGGCCGCGCCGATCACCATGATGCAGAACGACACCGCGTTGGTCACGATCATGCCGGTCCAGGTGTCGAACGTGATGCGACGCTCGGTCTCGCGGCGCGCGCCGGGCGCGCATGCGGTGTCGCCGTTGCGGCGCTCGGCCTGGGTTTCCTCGACTTCGAGCGCGGCCTGCCACACGAACAGGTACGGGCTCAGCGTCGTGCCGAGCACCGCGACCGCCGTCGTCGCATAGTCGTGCGTGAACGCGATGTGCGGCAGCACGATCGCCTGCAGCAGGCTGCGCCAGTCGATGTGCACGAAGCCGAGTTCGAGCACGTACGCGAGCAGGCCGAGCGTCATCCATTTGAGCCAGCGTGCGTAGCGTTCGTAGGACAGCAGGACCTGCAGCGCGAGCGACGCGATGCCGTAGACGGGCGCATACCAGTAGCTGCGGCCGCCGACGACGAGCGCGGTCGCGTCGCCCATCGCGGCGAGGTCGGCGCCGACGTTCACGACGTTGACGATCACGACCGTCACGATCAGGGCCTTGGCGAGGCGGCTGGAGAACTGCTCGCGGATGGCCGCCACGAGGCCTTCGCGGTTGGCGCGCCCGATGAATGCCGACGCGAGCTGTACGGCCACCATCATCGGCAGCGTGATCACGGTCATCCACAGCATGTGGAAGCCGAACTGGCTGCCGGCCTGCGCATAGACGGCGACGTTGCTCGGATCGGCGTCGGACGCGCCCGCGAGCAGGCCGGGGCCGAGCCGTCGGTACCACGGCCGGGCGGGGGATGCGGCGCTCGCGGGGTCGCGCACCGCGTCGTCGCCGCGCAGGTCGCTCATTCGGCGTCTCCCGGTGCGCCGCGCGCGAGGCGCGCCGCAGTGCGCAGCGCGTCCACGAGCGTCCGGTATGCGTGCTCGCGCGAATCGGCGCCGCGCGTGCGCAGCACGTAGGACGGGTGATAGGTCGCGACGACGAGACAGCCGTCGGGCGAGCGCACCGGCTTGCGCGTGCGCTCGAGCGTTGCTTCGTTGTCCTGCAGTACCGCGCGCAGCGCCGTCGCGCCGAGCGCGACGACCACGCGCGGGCGCATCGCATCGAGTTCGCGTTCGAGCCAGTAGCGGCACGCGGCGACCTCGCGTTGCGCGGGCGTCTTGTGCAGCCGTCGTTTGCCGCGCGGCTCCCATTTGAAATGCTTGACCGCGTTGGTCAGATAGACGGACGTGCGCTCGATCCCGGCCTCGTCGAGCGCGCGGTCGAGCATGCGGCCCGCCGCGCCGACGAACGGGATGCCCGCGCGGTCTTCCTGGTCGCCCGGCTGCTCGCCGACCAGCATGATGCGCGCATCGGCAGGCCCCGCGCCGGGCACCGGCTGCGTCGCGTGTTCCCACAGTCCGCAGCGGCGGCAGGCGTCGAGCGTGGCCGGCGCATCGTTGTCGGCGGCGATCGAAACCGACGCGCGCTTCGCGGGGGCGCGGCGCGTCATGGGGTGCTTCCTGTACCCATCTGCGCCGCGCGCGCGTCGACGTGCGCGCGACGGCGGACGACAAGCGGGGGGAAGATCCGGGCGAGTCGGAACATCGGCGGCTCCCATATCGATGCTGTGCAATGTGCGCAGCAACCGGCATGCCGCATGCAGTCGACATGCGGGCACAGTTTGCGTCGGGACGGCATCCGGCTACAGGCGAAAGCCGCCACGGGCGATCGAGTGTGGCCGATCACGGGCCTTACACGGCGCTTGTAAAACGGTATCGGGCATCGGCCTGCCGCGCGCATTCGCCCGCCGCACGCGGCATGACGGCGCGCCCGGAGTGTCGCGGTCGGGCATGTCCCGGCTGGGTGTGCTTCTCCGAATCGTGCACAATACGCGGCATTCGAGATGCGGAGACCGGACCCGTGGGAATCAACTTCGATTTGACCGACTTGCAGGCGTTTCGCGCGGTGGTGGAGCTGGGAAGCTTCCGCAAGGCCGCCGAGGCGATCAGCATTTCGCAGCCCGCGTTGAGTCGCCGGATCGACAAACTGGAGGAAGCGCTCGGCGTGCGTCTGTTCGAGCGCACGACGCGCAGCGTCACGCTGACGACGGTCGGCCGCGTGTTCGCGCCGAGCGCCGAGCAACTGCTGGACGATCTCGACGCGGCGCTGCTCGGCATCCGCGACGTTTCGTCGAGCCGCCTCGGTCACGTGACGATCGCGTGCGTGCCGTCGGTGGCCTACTATTTCCTGCCGAACGTGATCGCCAGCTATCATCGCCGCTTTCCGCGCATCAGGGTCAAGCTGCTGGATGCGAGCGCGAACGAGGTGCTGAGCGCCGTCATCAGCGGCGAGGCCGATTTCGGCGTGAGCTTCATGGGCAGCCAGGAGTCCGAGGTCGAGTTCAAGCTGCTGCTGCAGGAGCGATTCGTTGCCGCGTGCCGGCGCGATCATCCGCTCGCGCGCAAGAAGCGCGTGACCTGGAACGAGCTTTACGAATACGAGTACGTGTCCGTGGACAAGACGTCCGGCAACCGCCTGTTGCTCGACCAGGCACTGACGAGCGTCGCGCCGCGCGCGCCGAGCGTGTGCGAGACGCGCCACGTGACGACCATGCTCGGGCTGGTCGAAGCGGGGCTCGGCGTCGCCGCGGTGCCGTCGATGGCGATGCCCGGACACGACCATCCGCTGCTCACGAGCGTGCCCCTCGTCGAACCTTCGGTCAAGCGCCGGGTGGGCATCGTGAAACGGCGCGGACGCCCGCTGACGCCCGCCGCGGAGGAGTTTCACCGCGCGGTCATCGACGCCAGGCGCGGCGGTGCGACGCGCAGCGATGCATCGAAGTAATGCTCGTGACGAATACGACCGGAACATCGAGGAAGACCGCAGCATGAGGCTGGCAAGACCGCTTCGTTCGCTTTACGTGCAGGTTCTGCTGGCGATGGCGCTCGGCGTGAGCGTCGGCCACTTCTGGCCGTCGGCCGGCGCGGCGCTCAAACCGCTCAGCGATGCATTCGTCGCTCTCGTGCGGATGATGATCGCGCCGATCGTGTTCTGCACGATCGTCTCCGGCATCACGTCGCTGGCGAACGGGCAGGCCATCGGACGCACGATCGTCCGCGCGCTGGTGCTGTTCTATCTGCTGACCGCCGCCGCGCTCGTATTCGGGCTCGTCACGGCGTTCGTGCTGCGGCCCGGCGCCGGCATGCACGTCGACGTGCGCCATCTCGACGCGAGCGTCCTGGCGCAATACGCGCAGCATGCGCAACCGCGCGGCCTCGTCGCGTTCGCGCTGAGCGTGATCCCGGATACGATGCTCGGCGCGTTCCAGCAGGGCGAGGTGCTGCCCGTGCTGCTGCTGTCGCTGCTGTTCGGTTTTTCGCTGAACGCGTATCCGCAGGCCGGGCGGCCCGTGCTGGCGCTGATCGACGGCGTCGCGCAGATCGTGTTTCGCGTGCTCGCGATGATCATGCGGCTCGCCCCGCTCGGCGCATTCGGCGCGATGGCCTTCACGGTGGGGCGCTTCGGCATCGGCTCGGTCGGCTCGCTCGCGTGGCTGATGGCGTCGTTCTACGTGGCCTGCGCGCTGTTCGTCGCGCTGGTGCTGGCGCCGCTCGCGCGATTGCACGGTTTCGCGTTGTGGCGGCTGTTGCGCTACATCCGCGAGGAGTTGCTGATCGTCCTCGCGACTTCGTCGACGGAGCCGGTATTGCCGCGGCTGATCGTCAAGCTGGAGTCGCTCGGTTGCGACAAGGGCGTCGTGGGGCTCGTGCTGCCGGCCGGTTACTCGTTCAACCTGGACGGCACCGCGATCTATCTGACGCTCGCCGCGTTGTTCATCGCCCAGGCGTGCGATGTGCCGCTTTCCGCGCCGCAGATCGCCGCGATGCTGGCCGTCATGCTGCTGACGTCGAAGGGTGCGGCCGGCGTGTCCGGCAGCGGGCTCGTCGCGCTCGTCGCGACGCTCGCCGTGATGCCCGACCTGCCGGTTGCCGGCGTCGCGCTTCTGGTCGGCATCGATCGCTTCATGTCCGAGGCGCGTGCGCTGACGAGCGTGATCAGCAACGCGTGCGCGGTGATCTTCGTTTCGATGCGGGAAGGGGCGTGCGATCGCGCGCGTCTCGCGCGGATGCTGAACGGGACCGGACCGGCTGGCCCGAATGGCGCCGATGACGCGGAGGCCGGCGCCGGGCCCGACGGGAAGGCGGTCTGACGCGCACCTTCCCGTCGGTCGTGCTCAGTGTGCGGAGACGGAATCCAGCCCGGTCGATTTCACTTCGGCCTGCACGTCGGGCGATGCGAGATAGTCGAGAAGCGCCTTCGCTTCCTGCGGGTGCTGCGCGCCGACGGGGATGCCGGCCGCGAAGCGCGTGACCGACTGCAGCGATTCGGGAATCTTCCCGACGAAGGTCGCGCCCTTCACGGGCAGCAGTTCGCTCACCTGCTGAAAGCCGATGTCGTAGTCGCCGTTCGCGACCACGGATGCGACCGGGATCCGCGGGATCATGGCCGCCTTCGATTTCACCTGGTCCTCGATGCCGAGCTTTTTGAACAACTCGCGCTCGATGTAGACGCCGCTCGCGCTGTCGGAGTAGGCGATCGACTTCGCATGCAGCAGAACCTGCTTGAGGCCTTCGGCCGTGCTGATGTCGGGTTTTGCCGCGCCGTCGCGCACGACCATGCCGATGCGCGAATCGGCCAGCTCGACGCGCGATCCGGCGATGACCTTGCCTTGCTTGATCAGATCGTCGAGCGCATAGCCGACCATGATCACGACGTCCGCCGGTTCGCCGCGCGCGAGCCGGTTCGGAATCGCTTCAGGCGACTTGCCCATCGACGGGCCGAGCGCGGTTTCGAGCGTGTTGCCCGAGCGGGACGCGAACTGCGGGCCGAGCAGCTTGTAGGCGGCGGTGAAGCCGCCCGAGCTCATCACGTGCAGGTCGGCGGCCTGCACGTTCGCGGCGACCGCCGAGGTGGCGACGAGCGCGGTCGCGCAGAGTTTCAGGAGCAGGTTCTTCATGGTCGTGGTCTTGGACGTGTGGAGTCGGGACGGGTCGTTCGGCGTGAGGCTTCAGTGCGCCGGCGTCAGCGTGGCCGTCTGCCGGCGATACAGGGCGAACGTCGCGAGCAGCGCGCACACCGCGGCGAGGCTCATCCAGTAGCCGGGCGCGGCCTTGTCGCCGGTCATGTGAATGAGCGCCGTCGAGATGGCCGGCGTAAAGCCGCCGAACACGGCCGTGGCGAGGCTGTAGGCGAGCGAGAAACCCGCCACGCGCACCTCGACGGGCATCACTTCCGTCAGGGCGACGACCATCGCACCGTTGTAGATCCCGTACATGAACGACAGCCACAGAAGCACGAGCAGCATGTTGACGAACGACGGCGCATGGGCGAGCAGGGACAGCGCCGGGTACGCGGTGGCGATCGCGAGCAGCGTCATGCCGACGAGCAGCGGCCGGCGGCCGATGCGATCGGACAGGGCGCCGCCGATCGGCAGCCACACGAAGTTCGACACGCCGACGCACAGCGTGACGAGCAGGCTGTCGGCCGTGCTCAGGTGCAGGACCGTCTTGCCGAAGGTCGGCGCGTAGACCGTGATGAGGTAGAAGCTCGTGGTGGTCATCGCGACCAGCATCATGCCGGCGATCACGACGCCCCAGTTCCGCGCCAGCGTCCCGAACACTTCCTTCATGCCCGGACGATGCTTGCGGGCCTTGAACGCCTGCGTTTCCTCGAGGTTGCGGCGCAGCATGAAGATGAACGGCACGATCATGCAGCCGACGAAGAACGGCACGCGCCAGCCCCACGAGGCGATGGCCGACGTGCTCAGCCATTGATTGAGCGCGAAGCCGAGGCCGGCCGCGACGACGATCGCGACCTGCTGGCTGGCGGACTGCCAGCTCGTGTAGAAGCCCTTGCGGCCGGGCGTGGCCATCTCGGCGAGATAGACCGACACGCCGCCGAGCTCGGCGCCCGCCGAGAAGCCCTGCAGCAGGCGCCCGACCAGCACGAGCACGGGCGCGAGCAGGCCGATCGTCGCGTAGCCCGGCACGAACGCGATCAGGATCGTGCCGCTCGCCATGATCGCCAGCGTGACGATCAGGCCCTTGCGGCGGCCCACGTCGTCGATGTACGCACCCAGCACGATCGCGCCCAGCGGTCGCATCAGGAAGCCGGCGCCGAAGACGGCGAAGGTCATCATCAGCGACGCGAACTCGCTCGCGGCGGGAAAGAATACGGCGGAGATCTGGGTTGCGTAGAAGCCGAACAGGAAGAAGTCGAACTGCTCGAGGAAGTTGCCGGCCGTCACGCGGAATACCGCGGCGGCCTTCGACCGTGCGGTCGGAAGGCTGGGCGAGGGGTGCATCAGGGTGTCTCCAGGAAATCGGGAAGCATGCGCCGGGGAGCGGTCGATTGTCGTTTCGGCAATATTCGCCCGGAGACGGACAAACGATAAGTGCGATTTTTGGAAGGATTGATGTTGTATGGTTATCAATCGGGCGGCGCGGCGCGCCGGACGCATGCACGGCCGGCGGCCGGCGAGGCCAGCCTCGGTGGATCGGGCTGGCTCCGGGATCCGTCAAAAAGCCCAAAAAAAGCCCCGCATTCGCGGGGCCCGTCGCCTGAACCACCGGCGAATCACGAGCGGTCAGTGCCGCCCGCGCGTGCGAGGATCGTTCAGTTCCTCGGTCGGATCGGTGAGCCCGAGCTCGTCGCCCGCGCTCCAGTACGGCGCGCTGCCGTAGAACTCGTGCAGCGGCTCGGCCCATTGCGGGTCGGCCATCGCCGGCCAGTGATCCTTGTCGAAGCCCGGCGCGTTGCGGATCCGCTCCGACGACACCGACAGCAGGAAACACTTGCGTTCGGTATCGAGCGTGAGCGCGCTCCACGGGATCGCGAGCAGCTTGTCGCCGATGCCGAGCACGCCGCCGCTCGACAGCACGGCGTACGCGACGCGGCCCGAGCGCACGTCGAGCATGATGTCCTTGATCTTGCCGACGTCGTCGCCGTCGGTCGTGTAGACCTTGTCGCCTTCCAGCGTGTCCGCCGCCATCACGTCGGGGCCCGGGCCGGCCGCCGTCGCGGCGCCCTTGCCGATGATGCGCGTCTGTCCTCGATCGGAAGTCTGCATGGTTGTCCTCCTGGTTGCGTGGAGCGCGACCGTGCCCGGGATGGGCCCTGCGGGTCGCGCGGGGTTGTCGGGCGGGGCGAGGATCGCCCCGTCACGTACGCTTCGGTTGCGACACGCCTTCGAGCGTGTTCGCGACGTCGTCGCGCGCGGGGCCGGCAGTGCGTGTCGCGATGTCCGCGAGCGACAGCATGCCGACGAGGCGCTTGTCGTGATCGACGACGGGCAGGCGGCGCAGTTGCGCGTCGGCCATGTAATGCTGGATCTCGTCCAGCGAATCGTCCTCGAAACACCATTCGATCGGGCCCGACGCAACTTCGTGGATCCGCGTCTCCGGCGGCTTGCCGGCCGAGATCGCGCGCACCGCGAGGTCGCGGTCCGTGACCATGCCGATCAGCCGGTTGTTGTCGCACACGGGCAGCGCGCCGATGTCGTAGCGCTCCATCAGTTGCGCCGCATGACGGATCGAGTCGGTCGGCGCGATGCGCACGACGTCCTGCGACATGATTTCGTTGACGCGATGCATGAAGTCCTCCTTGCAGGTTTGAGTCCGGGCCGTACGAGTCAGCAAGCGGCGTGCCGTTCGGCACGCGTGTTCGTCGAATCGCCGACGGTCATTCGTCGCGGCGCTTGGCCGGGTCCTGCCACGGGCCGTCGTCGTGCGTGCCCGGCGGCGTGTCGGGCTCGATGCGCGTGACGCCGCCGGTCGCCGGCGGATCGCTCGCGGGGAACGTGTCCTCCAGCTGCTTGTCGATATGCCGCTCGGAGTGGCGCGTTTTCGTGTGGTCCTGGTCCTTCAGCGGCGACGACGGATCGGGATGCGGTTCGTGCGTCGGCGCGTCGCGGCCGGAACGGGTCGAATCCTTCATGGCATGCCTCCGTGTCGGTGACGTCGAGGCGCTCATCGCGCAACGGCCGTGCCCGCTGCATGGCGGCGGCACGCGACTTGCCATGTCGGTAGCAACGACGACGACACGCGGCGCCACGCGCCGCATGCACACGCACATCGAACGGGAGGGCACGATGACGATTCCGAAACGGCGGCCGGGAGTGCGCTATGAAGTCAACGTCTGCGGCGGAGGGTTCGAGTCGGTGAAGAGCCACTTCATCACATGGAAACAGGAGCCGCTGATTTACCGGCCCGATCGCCGCATGTTCGAAGGCAAGGCCGACGTGCGGCCGCTCGACGAGACCTTCGGCTCGACCGAGCCGGCGCGCTTCGCGCTGCAGCGCGCGTGCGAGCCGGCCGATTCGTATGCGCTCGCCGCGCGGGTGCGCGACGACGACCACGAGTTGTGGCTCGTGATGGCCGCGTACGACGGGTAACGCGATGGCCTTGAAAGAATTGCAGCGCGTGGTGTAGCGAATGCACGTCGCGCCGCGCGGTGGGTTGCATGTCCGCTTGCGGGTCGGCGCGTCGACAAGCGAAATGCGGCACGAATGACCGGCACGCGGCTTGCGGCCACCGAGTGCGTAGCGCATCGAGCGGCGAACGTGCCGCAATCCGATGCCGTCACGACAGCACAACGAACGAATGCCCATGAACCGAGATGTCGTCCGAAATCCCGCTCAGTCGCTGCATCGGCCCGAGCCGGTGATTCCCGACGTCGAGCCCGACCCCGAACCGCCCCCGCCGGACGACCTGCCGCCCGGCACGCCCGAGCCGTATCACGATCCGGAAGGCGATCCGCCGGAGCGGCCGCCACCGGAACGCGAGCCGCCGACGCGGGAGCCGCCGATCCATGCGCCGCCGACGGGCGTGCCGCCGGTGGCGTTCACCCGATTCAAGGAGGGGGCACGATGAGCATTCGCGTGAAACCCGGCATGCTGCGCGACGTGGCCGAGACGCTCGGCCGCCATTTCGAGGCGCGCGCGATGCCGTTCCATGTCGAGGAGCAGCCGGCCGGCGCACTGCATTTCGGCTTTCGTGTCGATGGCCATCCGGCGTCGCTGACCGTCACCTTCGACGCCGATGCATTCACGGCGCTCGAGCAGGCCGGTACCGAGCGGCAACGCGGCGCGCTGGCCCGTGTCGCCGCCGAATTCGACATGATGATGGCGCGCCGCGCGCCCACCGCGTATGCCGGCGATTTCCATTTCAACCGGCTCTGAGCCGTGTCGCCACGGCCGGCCCCTGCCGCCGACTCAACGGAGGATTCCGATGAAACCGATCCAGACGATGCGTATCGGCGCCTGTGCGTTCGCCGCCGCGTGCGCGCTGGGCGCATGCACGCAACCGCAGGGCCCCTACGGCGCGCACGGCGCGCCGCCGGCGCCGCCGGACGGCCATGGTGCGTCTCCGACCACGACGATGCCGGACGCGAATACGCGCTACGACACGCGTCCGTCGCCGTACAACACGCTGCCGGCGGGCGCGGCGGGCGGTGAGCCGGCCGACGTGCCGCCGCCGGGGCCGAACGGTGTGCAGGGCGACCGGACGATGCCGGGCACGCCGCCGCCGATGCAGTACTGACGCACGGAACGGCGCGCGGCGGCCGCACGCGGATAAGCCGGCGCGCTGCCGGTGCGTCCGCCCGGCGCGAATTCCGTGCCCCTAACTTGCCGGCGCTTGTAAAAAAGTCGGCACCCGGAGCCGCCGCGGGCGGGGTGCGAACCCGCGAGAGCCGCGCCGGACGGTGCTTCGCCGCCTTGGCATGGAAGCTGCGTGAATGCGTGTGAACGCAATTCCGCACACCGTCAGGAGGGCATCGATGTCCGTCACGCTTGCGCTCCAGATGCGACAGCATCTGGCACTCACGCCGAGGCTTCAGCAGTCGCTTCGCCTGCTGCAGTTGTCTTCGCTCGAATTCCAGCAGGAATTGCGGCAGGCGCTCGACTCGAATCCGTTTCTCGAAGATGGCCAGGGCGACGACGAAGCCGCTGCCGACGCGCCCGAACCCACCGCCGAAGCCGCGCCGCCCGAGCCGCCGCCCGAGCGCGAGGACGTGCGTCCGCCTGACGGCGAGGTGTCGTATACGGCCGCTCCGGCGCCGCGCGGCACGAGCCGTCAGGCCGACGATGCGAGCGACCTGTCGCCCGGCGAGTGGATGGCGGCCGAGCCGTCGCTGCACCAGCAATTGCACGATGCACTGCGCCTTTATCCGCTGAACAAGCGCGACCGCGAGGCCGCGCGCATCGTGATCGATGCGCTCGACGAGGACGGCTACCTGCGTCAGGAGCTGGCCGAGCTGCTGGTCGCGGCCGATCCGGCGCTGCTGCTGTCGGAACAGGATCTCGCGGTCGCGCTGCGGCTCGTGCAGATGCTGGACCGTCCCGGCATCGCCGCGCGTTCGGTGTCCGAATGCCTGGTGCTGCAACTCGACGCGATTCCGGCCGGTACGCCG
Organism: Burkholderia sp. RF2-non_BP3; assembly: GCF_001522185.1. Lineage (NCBI taxonomy): Bacteria > Pseudomonadati > Pseudomonadota > Betaproteobacteria > Burkholderiales > Burkholderiaceae > Burkholderia > Burkholderia sp. RF2-non_BP3. The sequence continues at coordinate 107,830 of NZ_LOSU01000033.1, forward strand.
GCGCTCGCGGAGGCGAAGGCGATCGCGCGCGAGCACCTCGAACGGCTCGCGCGGCGCGAGACGGCGGAAATCCAGCGACGCCTGGGCTGCAGCCAGCCGACGATGCAGGCCGCGTGCGCGCTGGTGCGCACGCTCGATCCGCGTCCCGGCAATCACTACGGCAGCACGCGCGGCGACTACGTGATACCCGACGTGATCGTGCGCCAGGTGCGCGACGAATGGATCGTGACGATCAATCCGGCCGTGCTGCCGCGCGCGCGCTTGCACGAGCGCTACGCGACCTTGTTCGCGCAGTCGAGCGGCGAGCGCGATTCGCCGCTCGGCCAGCAGTTGCAGGAAGCGCGCTGGCTGATCCGCAACGTACAGAAGCGCTTCGACACGATCCAGCGCGTCGGCGAATGCATCGTCGCGCGGCAGCGCGATTTCTTCCGCTACGGCGAGATCGCGATGAAGCCGCTCGTGCTGCGCGACATCGCCGAGGAACTCGACCTGCACGAATCGACCGTGTCGCGCGCGACGGGCAACAAATACATGGCCACGCCGCACGGCACGTTCGAGTTCAAGCATTTCTTCCCGCGCAAGCTGGAAGCGGCGGGCAAGGGCGTGTGCTCGGCGTCGGCCGCGAAGGTGCTGATCCGCGACATGATCGCGGCCGAGCGCCATACCGATCCGCTGTCGGACGTCGCGCTCGCGCAGAATCTCGCGGGGCGCGGCATCCTTCTTGCGCGTCGCACGGTGACCAAGTATCGCCAGGCGATGAAGATTCCGCCCGCTGAACTGCGCCGGCGCGACGCCGCGTGACGATACCGTCCGAACCGCGCGCGGCCCGCGACCCGCGGTGCCCGCGCGCATCACCGAGAGGAGAACAGCCATGCCAGCCAAGTCCCAGGCCCAGCAGCGCGCCGCGGGGGCCGCCTTGTCGGCCAAACGCGGTGACACGAAGATGAAGGACCTGAAGCCGCCTGCGAAGTCGATGGCCAAGTCGATGAGCGAGAAGGAACTCGAAAAAATGGCTTCGACGCCGGCGCACGGCAAACCCCGGCACAAGCACGATTCTTGATCGTGCGGCGACACGCGTCGACGATTCGTTATTCAGGACTGCAGGAGGCATTCATGCTTCGATACGCCATCATCTTCTTCATCATCGCGCTCGTGGCCGCCTTGTTCGGCTTCGGCGGCATCGCGGCCGGCGCGGCCGAGATCGCGAAGATCCTGTTCTACATCTTCGTCGTGATCTTCCTGGTCACGCTGCTGCTGGGAGTCGTGCGCCGATGACGATCGCCCCCGACCGTTCGCAGCGCATCGCGGAACTCGAACATGCGCTCGCGAACGGCTTTCCGTCGCAATCGACGGTCGTCGTGCATGCGGACGACGCGTCGGGGCGGCTGACGATCCAGGTGTCGTGGGTGCGCGTGCCGTCCGATGACGACGCACGTCAATGGCGCTGCGCGGTCGACCTGCGTTTCGATCCCGACGTGCTCACGCGCTATGCATCGCTCGGTACGGCCGACCGGTTGCGCGTCCGGACGCATGTGTGCGACATGGCGCGGCGCGCGGTGGACGAACAGAAGCCGCGCGTCGAGGACGCCGAGATCGAATGCAGCGTCGCGCTCGACGTGACGCGCGACGAACTGGATCGCGCGCTGCGCGCGCCCTGACGGCGCGGCAGCCGCCCGTCGCGACACCGTAGCGGGCCGCCGCGGCACGCGCCGCGCGGCGCGTCCGTTTCCCGTGACGGCTGCGTGTGCGCCGCGACACGGCCACGCACGCCGCCGTCCATCACCGAACCGATGCGAGGATGCGCGCATGACGAATCTCCCCGATCCGGCAATCGACCGCAACCCGACGGCGCGCAATCGCGCCGCCTCGCGGAACGTCGCACGGGGAAGCGGGTTCGCCGGGCGGGCGTGCGAGCGGCAAGGAGGACAGGCATGGCACCGCGGATGATCTGGAAAGGCGCGATCAGCTTCGGGCTCGTTCACGTGCCCGTGCAGCTGTTTCCCGCGACGCGCACCGTGAAGCCGTCGTTCCGGCTGCTCGACAAGCGCTCGATGGATCCGGTCGGCTACCGGCAGATCAACAAGCGCACCGGCAAGGAAGTCACGCGCGAGGACATCGTGCGCGGTTACGAGTACGAGAAGGAACGCTACGTCGTGCTGACCGACGACGAAATCCGCGCGGCGAACCCCGAATCGACGCAGACCGTCGACATCCTGACCTTCGTCGACGAGGACGCCGTGTCCTTCCTCTATCTCGACACGCCGTACTACCTCGTGCCGGACCGCAAGGGCGAGAAGGTCTATGCGCTGCTGCGCGATGCATTGAAGGACAGCGGCAAGATCGGCATCGCGCTGGTCGTGATGCGCGACCGACAGCATCTCGGCGCGCTGATTCCGGTCGGGCCGCTGCTCGCGCTCGACACGCTGCGCTGGCAGGAGGAGTTGCGGCCGCTCGACGAACTGTCGGTGCCGGCCGACGACGCAAAGGGCGCGGGCGTGACCGCGCGCGAGCTCGCCATGGCGAAGAAGCTGATCGACGACATGGCCGGCAAGTGGACGCCCGACGAGTATCACGACACGTTCCGCGACGACATCCTCGAGCTGGTCGAGCGCAAGGTACGCGCGGGCAAGATCGAGGAGATCGAGGAACGGCCGGCGCAGACGAGCCGCGCGGCGACCAACGTGGTCGACCTCACCGAGTTGCTGAAGCGCAGCCTGAAGGGCGGCGGCGGGGCGCGTGCGGCGGATTTGCGCGATGCGGGTGACGACGAGGACGCGAATACGGAAGGGGCATCTTCGTCGTCGCGCGGCGGCGGGCGCCACAAACCGGCTTCGAAAACCGCGGTGAAGGGCGCGGCCACGAAAACCGCGGCGGCGAAACGGCCGGCCGCGAAACGTGCCGCGCACGGCGAGCATGCGGTGAAGAAAGCCACCGCGCGCCGCAAGCACGCCGCATGACGCCGCGCGAAGCGAGGTGATGCGATGCCCGGCAAGCTCGATCCCTATCGCCGCAAACGCCACTTCGGCGCGACGCCGGAACCGGAAGGCGCGCACGGGCGTCGGCGTGCGAAGGCGGATGCGACACCTTCCCGGCGCACGCGCGCGCGCGCCGGCCATCCGCTGCGCTTCGTGATCCAGGAGCATCATGCGCGGCGCTTGCACTACGATTTCAGGCTCGAACTCGACGGCACGCTGAAGTCGTGGGCCGTGCCGAAGGGGCCGAGCTTCGATCCGTCGGTGAAGCGTCTTGCCGTGCATGTCGAGGATCATCCGCTCGAATATGCGTCGTTCGAAGGCGAGATTCCGGCCGGGCATTACGGCGCGGGGTCGGTCGTCGTATGGGACGAAGGCACGTGGACGCCGGACGGCGGCCTCGCGCAGGCACGCGACGGCTATCGCGCGGGCAAGCTCACGTTCCGGCTCGACGGCGAAAAGCTCCACGGCGGCTGGGCGCTCGTGCGCAGCGGGCGCCAGCAGGGGCGACAGGAGCAGTGGCTGCTGATCAAGGAGCGCGACGACGACGCGCGCGACGCGGACGAATTCGACGTCGTCGGCGAGCGGCCGGGGAGTGTGCATGATGGCGCGGCGTCTGCGGCGCGCGCGGATTCGGCCGACGGCGCGAAGCATGCGCGCCGGACGCCGCGCGGCCGCGGCGACAAGGCCGCGAAACGCGATGCACGTGGCGCGCGGCACGACGAACACGACGAGCGTAAACGCCCGCCGGCCGATCCCTCCGGGATCGAAGGCGCGGTGCGCGCGCCGTTGCCGGAGCGCGTCGCGCCGCAACTCGCGACGCTGGTCGACGGCCCGCCCGCGCAAAGCGACTGGCGCTACGAACTGAAGTTCGACGGCTACCGGATCCTCGCGCGTATCGCGGGCAAAGGCACACGCCGGCATGTGAAGCTGATGACGCGCGAAGGCCGCGACTGGACCGCGAAGCTGCGCGCGCAACGCGATGCGCTCGCCGCGCTCGACGTCGACGACGCATGGCTCGACGGCGAGGCCGTCGTGCTCGGCGCGCACGGCCTCCCCGATTTCCAGGCGCTGCAGAACGCCCTCGGCGCGGGGCGCTCGGATGCGGTCACGCTGTTCGTATTCGATTTGCCCTTCCTTGACGGTTACGACCTGCGCGACGCGCCGCTCACCGCACGCCGCGGGCTGCTCGAACCGCTGCTGGCCGACAGCGACCCCGCGCGACTGCGCTTTTCGCCCGATCTCGGCGACGACGTCGCGTCGCTGATCTCAAGCGCATGCGATACGGGCCTGGAAGGGCTGATCGGCAAGCGCGCGGACTCGCGCTACCGGGCCGGACGTTCGCCTGCGTGGATCAAGCTCAAATGCCGACGCCGGCAGGAGTTCGTGATCGGCGGCTATACCGAGCCGTCGGGCAGCCGCCACGGCTTCGGCGCGCTGCTGCTCGGCGTGCACGAACCGGCGCCGGCCGGCAAGCGGCGACGCGGGCCGACACCGCTGCGCTATGTCGGCCGGGTCGGAACCGGCTTCGACGCACGCATGCTCGACCGGCTTGCCGCGATCCTGCGCAAGCACGAGCGCGACACGCCGCCGTTCGATCCGCCGCCGCGCGAACGCTCGCGCACGCGCGTGCACTGGATCGAACCGACGCTCGTCGCCGAATGCGAATTCGCGGAGTGGACCGGCGACGGCATCGTGCGGCAGGCCGCGTTCATCGCGCTGCGCGAAGACAAGCCGGCCACGCAGATCGTCCGCGAAGTGCCGAAACAGACGGAAAATGCGGAAACGGAGATGACGATGGATCGACAGCGAACCACGCACGACGACAAACATCCCCGCAAGCACGCGTCGCACGCGGCTCATGAAGCGAATGGCCGCGAACACCACGCGCGTTCACGGTCATCCACCCGCACGGCCGGCAACGATGCCGGCCCGGATCAGCTCGGCCGCGTGCGCATCACCCATCCCGACCGCGTGCTCGACTCGCAAAGCGGCACGCGCAAGATCGATCTCGCGCATTACTGGCAATGGGTCGCGCCGTGGCTGTTGCCGGACCTGAAGGGGCGACCCGTGTCGCTCGTGCGCGCGCCCGGCGACATCGCCGGCGAGCTGTTCTTCCAGAAGCACGCGGAACGCCGCGAGATTCCGTTCGTCACGCAACATGCCGGGCTCGATCCGGGACACGGTCCGCTGCTGTCGCTCGACAGCGTCGACGCGCTGCTCGGTGCCGCGCAGATGGGCACGATCGAACTGCATACGTGGAACGCGCACGCGTCGAACATCGAGCGGCCCGACCGGATCGTGTTCGACCTCGATCCTGATCCCGCGCTGCCGTGGAGCGCGATGATCGAGGCCGCGCAACTCGTGCGCGGGCTGCTCGACGAGCTGGGGCTCGCGTCGTTCTGCAAGACGAGCGGCGGCAAGGGGCTGCATGTGGTCGTGCCGATCACGCGGCACCTCGGATGGGACGACGTGAAGGACTTCTCGCGCGCCGTCGCGCAACACGTCGCGAGCGCGCTGCCCGACCGTTTCACCGCGACGATGGGCCCGCGTCATCGTCGCGGCAAGATCTTCATCGATTACCTGCGCAACGGCCGCGGTGCGAGCACGATCGCGGCGTACTCGGCGCGTGCGCGGCCCGGGATGGGCGTGTCGGTGCCGCTGCGCTGGGACGAGGTGCCCGATACGACGGGCGGCGCGCAATGGACGATCGACACGCTGCACGAACGGCTCGACCGGCTCGCGCGCGATCCGTGGGAAGGCTACGACGAGACGCGGCAGCGCATCTCCGCGCAGATGCGCGCGCGGCTCGATGGGTCGTGACGTCGCCGGCGCGGTCAGCGCCGGCGCTGCTGCAGGCGGTAATACCAGTCCATCAGCGGCGTCGCGGAGATGCCGTGCGCGATCACCGATGCCGACACGACGGCCAGCACCGGCGCCGCCAGCGGGCGCACCGCGCTGGACGGCCCGTGTTCGAGCGCGAACAGCAGGTAATAGAACGAGCCGATTCCGCGTATCCCGAACCACGCCATCAGCCGCCGCTGCGCGTGGGTCGCGTGCGAGCCGGTCAGCGACAGCAGCACGGCGAGCGGCCGCACGGCCACGAACAGCACGAGGGCGAGCGCGATAGCGCCCCACGTCATGAGCGGCGCCGACAGCGTCGTGAGCACGCTGCCGATCATCGTCATGATGAGCGCCTCGGCGATCCGTTCGAGCTCGATCGTGAAGTCCAGCACCGATTCGGTCATGAACGCGTGCACCTTCTCCGGATGCTTCTCGGTCGCGACCACGTCTTCCGAATCGATCCGGCCGATCACTTCGCGCGGGCGCCGGTCGCCGCTCGCGCGATGCTCGACGCGGCGCATCGCGACGCCCGCGGCGAACGTCGCGATGAAGCCGAACGTATTCGCGAGCTGCGCGGCGCCGAACGACAGCACGATCAGCGCGAGCGCGAAGAAGCCTTCGAAGCCGAGCGCCTGCGCGTGGCGGGTGCGCAGCCAGCCGATCGCCTTGGTGGCGGCCGCGCCGAGCACGCCGCCGATCGCGGCCGCGCCCGCGATGCCCCACAGCGCGGCCAGCGCGAATGCGCCCGTCAGCGCCGGCCGCGCGTGCGGCGTGTCGGCCGCGCCGCACAGCGCGAGGCCCGCGAGCGCGAACGGCAGCGCGATGCCGTCGTTCAGCCCGCCTTCGCCGGACAGCGCGAAGCGCACCAGGTCGCGGTCGCCGGGATCGTGCACCTGCACGTCGTGCGCGAGCACCGGGTCGGTCGGCGCGAGGATCGCCGCGAGCAGCAGCGCGGGGCCCCAGCCGAGCCCGAGCGTCAGCACCGCGCAGCCGGCGAGCAGCGGCACGGTGACGCTCATCGCGAGCAGGCCGAGCCGGCAGGGCACGAGCCACAACGGGTCGGACAGCGGCACGCGCAGCCGCAGCCCGATCGCGAACAGCGACACCAGCAGCGCGACCTCGACGATCTCGCGCAACAGCGACGCGTCGCGTTCGATGTCGAGATGCAGGAGGCCGGCGCCGGACGGGCCGAGCGCGACGCCGAGCGCGAGATAGATCATCGCGCTGCTGCAGGGCAGGTGACGCAGCGCCGATGTCGCGACGCCCATGCCCATCAGCACCGCGCCGACGATCAGATACCACAGCGTTTCATGCATGCGTGCAGGCAGAGCAGGTCGATACGGAGGAGCGGGCGGGGGGCGTCACGGCTTGCGTCCGAACGCCTCGCGCAGTTTCCGCTTCGCGCGTTCGAGCGTCGCGCGGCGTGTTTTCGGCAGGTTGCGGCCCGCGCGGTTCAGATAGAAGTTGAGCATCGACATCGCCGACTGGAACGGCGGCGCCTTGCGGCGGCGGCTGTGTTCGGCCGAGCGCTTGAGCGACGCCGCGATCTCGCCCGGGTCATCGGACTTGAAGATCGCGGGTTCGATGTCCAGCGCATCGCTCTTTTTCATGACGTCGGCGGACCAGCGCTTGCGATGATGCGGATCGTTGCTGCGCGCGCGGCCGGGGCGGCGCGTCACGCGTTTGCCGTGCGGATGGGAAGCGGAAGCTGAAGGCATGACAGGGCTCCGTACGGGATCGGGATGGGCTGGTCGTGGAACGCGCAAATCGCGTGCCGCGCGTCGCCGACGGCACGTGCCTTGCTGAACCAGGGATGCAGGAAATTCCACGACAGCCATTCCATTGAGGGAGAACGTTCCATGAAGTCAGTATTCGAATCGAAATCCGGCGCGCGCCGGATCCTTGCGTGCGCGGCCGTCGCACTCGTCGCGGCCGCACCGGCCGCGTGGGCACAGAATTCGCAGCGTTCCGACGAGGGCACCGGCGCGCCGATCCTGTCGCCGCCGGACACATCGGCACAAGGCGCCGGCGACGGCATGTCGAACGGCAATACGGCTGCACCGCCGCCCGCGACCCGCATGCAGGAGCCGCGCGCCATGCGTTCGCACGCGCGCCCGCATGTGCGCACCAAGCCGGGCGGCCCGAGCGGCGCCGGCACCGGCGGCAGCGGCAGCACGGGCGGCTCCAATGGCGGCGGCAGCGCGGGGGCGGGCGCGACGGGCGCGGGCGGCGGCGCAGGCGGTACGGGCGGCGCGGGTTCCAGCGGCTATTGACGATCACGGTGTCGCGCCGGCGCGACCGGCGCGGTGCGATGGCGGGCGTCGGCCACGGGGCCGGCACACCGCCACCACGCAGGAGGACATCATGCAATCGAATTCACGGATCTCGATCGACCACGACGAACTGGACACCGACGCGGTCGATACCGACGATCTCGATACGACGGTGCATCTCGACGTCGAGACCGGCAGGATCACGTTTCATGCGGCCTGGGCGCTGGCGTCCGATGCGCCGCCCGATACCGCGCGGCACGCCGTGGTGCTCGCACTCGACTGCGACACGATGGAGCGCTATGCGGATCTCGACGACGGCGCGCGGATGCGCGTGCACGCGATGCTGCACGATGCCGTGCAGGCCACGCTCGACACGCTGCCCGACGTTACCGACGACCTGACGCTGACGGTCGAGCTGACCGACGCGATGCTCGATGCGGCGCGTCACTTGCAGTGAGCGTGTCGGGCCGATAGCGACCCGCGCACGGGCGCGGCCTTGCATGACGGCGCCGGGCGGCAGTCGCCGGCAGTCGCGTTACATCCCGTTGAAATCGTTGCAGAGGCCGCGCGGCGCGGCGTGACGCCGGCTCGCACGCGTCATATGGCGGCGCGCGTGCGTGAGGCCGCCCGGCGATTGCGGGTCGCGCCCCACCGACGCGATCGTGCGCGCGGCACGCAAATTGCTGCGCGACGGGCATGGCACGACGGGTGCCGCAACATCAACAGGGAGGCGCTCCATGATCGGCAAGTTGGACCATTGCAAGGTGGCGATACTCGCGGTCGACGGTTTCGAGGAAGCCGAGCTCGTCGAGCCGCAGCGCGCGCTCGAGGCCGAAGGCGCGCAGGTCGACGTGATTTCGCAGAAGCGCGGCGAGATCCAGGGGCTCAGGCACGTCGACAAGGGCGATCGCGTGAAGGTCGATCGGACGTTCGACGATGCGCGCGAAGGCGACTACGACGCGGTCGTGCTGCCGGGTGGCGTCGTCAACGGCGACGCGATCCGGATGCTGCCGGCCGCGCGCGAATTCGTGACGGCGGCGGTCGGTGCGGGCAAGCCGATCGCCGCGATCTGTCACGGCGGCTGGCTGCTCGTATCGTCCGGGCTGGTGGACGGCCGCACGATGACGAGCTGGCCGAGCCTGCAGGACGACATCCGCAACGCGGGCGGCAAGTGGGTCGACCAGGAGGTCGTGCGCGACGGCAACCTGATCACGAGCCGCAAGCCCGACGATCTGCCCGCATTCAACGGCGCGCTGGTGCAGTGTCTCGCGTCGCGGGGAGGCTGAGCGATGCCGGCCGATTCCGTCCATCACGTGACGCTGACCGACGCGCCGCCCGAGTTCGACGGTGCGGCGCTGCAGATGCGCTTCGTCGTCGAGGTCGACGGGAAGCCGCTCACGTGCGCGATCACGGTCGAGGCGCTCGAGGACCATTTCGGCGCGCGCTCCGCGCTCGAAGCCGACCTGCGCGACGCGTTCGAGCGCGGCCGTGCGCGCATCGAGGCCGCGTGCGAGGAAGTGCTCGCGGACGGCAAGGGGGGCGTGGAGCTGCACAGCGGCTATTTCCGCGTGCGCGACAAGGCGGCGGGCAAAACGGCGCGGGCCGGGCTGTTTCGTTCGAGGAAGTCGTGATCCGCGCGGCTGCGGAATGCCGGCGCGGGCCGGCCGGCGCACCGTGCGCGTGCTCGCTTACACACCATTGAAAACTTTGCAGCAGCCATCACGCGGTTTGCGGTGACACATCGCGCCGCGCGCCAGTCGCGCACGGGGGCGGCCGCGTCCCACAATCTGGCACGCTCCCTGCATGCTTCTGTCGTCGCCGGCGCACGTTTCGCGCCGTGCGTCGCCGCGATGCCGCCGCTGCATCGTGCGAAGCCGTCACAACGGGGAAACAAGCATGCTGACCGCCCATGAATTCGCCGCGCTGTTCCTGGTGCATCGCGCACCGGAACAGATCGAGACCGACCGCGAGGACATCGTCGCGCTGGTCGAACGACAGTTGATCGTGATGTGCCCGGACGCATCGGGCACGAGCCGCCCCGCGCTGACCGCCGACGGGTTGACCGTCGTCCGGTGCGTGCAGCGGCACGACGGCCGCGACGCCGGCGATCTCGACGCGTGACACGCGATGCATGACACCCGCACGCGTGGCCGGCGCGTGGTTCAGCGTGCGATCGCAACCGGCGCGTTGACCTGCACGACCGGTGTATCGCCGTCGAACGGCGGCGCGAACGGGAAGCGGTCGATCACGCCGGTCTCGAACAGCAGGCAGCAGGTCGAGCCGCCGTACTGGAAATAGCCGATCTCGTCGCCCTTGTCGACGCGCTGCCCCGGCACGACTTCGACGATGCAGGACGAGACGTCGCCCATGCCGACGAACACGGCCGCGACGGTTCCGATCCCGGGATCGTCGCAGTCGATCGCGACGATCGCGCGCGCGGCGACGGCCGTCATGTAGCCCTGCGAATCGTTGAGGCCGGCCGGGTCCGGGCCTTCCGCCTCGGCGACCGAATAGTAGGTGCCGTCGACCCGGTACGCATGCGTGACGGTGCCGCGTACCGGCGCGTGCCAGCGATGATAGTTGTACGCGCTCAGATACGCCTGGTACAGATCGCCGCCGACGAACCGTTCGGCGAGCGGCAGCCGCGCGGGCGTGAAGATGTCGCGCAGCGAGTAAGGCTGGCCCTTGACCCAGAACGTGTCGCGGATCTTCACGTTCGATGCGGTGTGATACGGCGCGGCCTCGCATGCGCTGACGATCACGTGCGCATCGTCCGGCGCCGCGACCGGCCGCGCGCCCGCGCGAAAGCGCCGCGTGAAGAAGTCGTTCCACGAGTCGAAGCCCCAGTGCGGCTGGTCCTCGCGATACTGGAACTGCGACAGGCCGAGGCGCTTGCGCGCTTCGTCGCAGAACCAGCCGTCGGGCGGCGACGTGTCGAGATGCGCGCGCGAATGCGGGCCGCCGAGGAAATCGCACCACACGTTCAGCACCTGCTTCAGGTGCGCGTTGACCGCCGCGTCGCGAAACACCGCGTGGCCCGACGGCATGCACATCGGCCAGTCGAGGAACGCGTTCAGCGGGCACACGATCAGGCTCGTTTCGCTGAATGGCGGCGTGTAGGTCATCAGGTGATCGATCACCGTCATCAGTTCGCCGATCGAGGTGTAGCCGAGCGTGCGGCCCGCTTCGCGTGCCTCGTCGATCGCGCGGGTCAGGCTCATGCGCAGCACCGCGTCGTCGTCGAACAGCCGCGCGAGTTCCTGCACGGCCGGCGTGCGCAGCCGTTCGCCCGCATGCGCGCGTGCGTCGTTCGCGATGCCCTCGCGGTATGCGGCCATGTGCGATTCCTCACGGGCCATCCATTCGCCGAGGCGATGGCGCGTGGCGGGCGACGTGCTGGGATCGGTCGGCATGCTCACCTCCGGCAAGGATTGCGATACGAACGAAGCTAGCAAGGCGCTTGCCCGGTGCGCGGCACCGAAATTGCTGCGCTCGGGCGACGGATGCTTTCACCGACACAGGAGAGGACACGTGAACGCAGCTTCGAATGTGCGACAGACGAACGATGCGGCGTCGACCGACGAGCGCCGCAGCGGCGAACAGCGGACCGTGGCGCCGACCCGCACGCGGGCACGGGTGCGCGCGTCGACGTCACATAGCGATGCGCGGCGGGCCGAACGCGGCGGCGGGAACGGCCCGGTGGCGCCGAGCCGCATTGGGAGGATGACGGCGGCGCGATGCCGCCGGAAGAGTGGTCGTGACGCCGTGACGAGGGCCGGAATCGATACGGCCGCCTCCGGTCACTCCGGACCCACGAGCTTCAGCGTACCGGACATATGCAGGAACTGCCCGTCTTTCAGCGCGATGTTCGTGTTCACGGTACCGTGCTCGAAATCCTCCACGTGCACGACGTTCGAACCGGTGCCGGGCTCATGCCAATACACCATGTACACCTGCGGACGAATCTCGCGCGCGGTGTATTGCACCGTATCCGTCACGCCCTTGAACTGGCCGGCCGTGCCGACGAACGACATCGTCTTTTCGTCCTTGAAGCGCAGGTCGAATGCGGTATCGCCGAATTGCACGCGCACGGTCTTGCCTGCCGCCGGAAACGGTGCCGGCGCGGGCCACTGCATCTCACCCTTCGCGACCTTCGCGCTCAGCTCGAGCGATGGCTTCGCGCCAAGACCCGGATAGCGCGCGTCCATCGCGGCGATCAGCGCGGCCGAATCCGTCGCGCGTGTCGTTTCCTGGTCGAATGCCGTCAGATAGCCCCGCGTGAACGCGACGCCGGTCGTGAACGGCCGGCTGCCATCCCGATTCGGCAGGAAGTGGCCGGGCACGACCCGCGCCGGCTTCAGCGCGTCGATCCGGTCGAGTGTCGCGAGCCAGTTCGCGTGCGACAGCGGCGTCTGCGTGTCGGCCATCCACACATGGATGTTCGCGGCAACGGGGATGCCGCCAACCACGGTCCGTTCGGAAGGAATCCAGACGAATGTGCGATTGGGCGACGGGCCGTCGAGCCCGACGATTCGCAGCGGCTGTCCGTCGACGCGCAACGTATCGCCGTCGAGCGGCTGCGGCACGATCACCGAACCAGGCGCATTGTCCTTGAGGATGGGGCCCCAGTACGCGAGCTTGCCGTCCTTGCTGGCCTCGATCGCCGCGACGGTCTGCGGCGTCGCGACGATCTTCGCGTCCGGGAATGCCGCGTGGATGGTGTCCAGTCCGAAGTAATAATCGGGATCGCCGTGGCTCACGTAGATCGCCTTGAGCGTCTTGCCGCTCGCCTTGATCCGGTTCACGAGCGCCTGCGCATCGTTGCGCTGGAATTGCGCGTCGATCAGGATGGCCTCGGTCTTGCCCGAGACGATCTCGGACGAAACCGGGAAGATTCCCTTGGCGCCGGGATTGTAGACATCGATGGCCAGCGGCCCGGCGAAGCTGGCGGACGCGGCCCCGAACATCGCAGCGGCGGCGAACAGGGAAGAAATCAGACGACGGATCGACATGGAGAGGCTCCTGACGGAAGTTGAGTGCGCACAGATTAAATGAAACATCTGCGGTTACAAATGGCCTGCCTGTTGATCGTCTATTTCTTGTTCGGCACGAATCGGCCGGAAACAAGAACTCGCCTCATCGTTTCCATATTTCGAGTATTATCGAAAAATGGAAACGAACCAGACCATCGCCGCCCTGTCGGCCCTCGCGCACGAGTCGCGCCTCGCCGTATTCCGCGCGCTCGTGCAGGCCGGCCCGTCGGGCCTGCCTGCCGGGCAAATCGCGACGCTGCTGGACGTGCCGCCGTCGTCGCTGTCGTTTCATCTGAAGGAACTGGCCCACGCGCAACTCGTCACGAGCCGCCAGGAAGGCCGCTTCGTGTTCTATTGCGCGAACTTCGCGACGATGAACGCGCTGATCGGCTACCTGACCGAGAACTGCTGCGGCGGCAATCCGTGCACGCCGGCCACCGCCTGTTCGACCTCCTGCTCCGACCCCACGTAAGCACACGTCCACGCACCCGCCGATGACCACCAACGTCCTGATCCTCTGCACCCACAACTCCGCCCGCAGCGTGCTCGCGGAGGGCATGCTCAATCACTGGGCCGCGAAACTCGGCCGCGACGTGCGCGCCTACAGCGCCGGCAGCGCGCCGAGCGGCCGGCTCAATCCGTTCGCGCTGGACGCGCTGACGCGCGCGGGCGTCGACGTCACCGGCTACCGCAGCAAGAGCTGGGACGAATTCGTCGGCGACGGCGCGCCACGGATGCGCATCGTCATCACGGTATGCGACAGCGCGGCCGCGGAGGCTTGCCCGTACTGGCCCGGCAGCCCGGTGAAAGTGCACTGGGGCTACGCCGATCCGTCGAACGCCGAGGGCGGCGATGCAGGCAAGCGGCTCGCGTTCGAACTGACGCGCGAGGCGATCGGTTACCGGATGCTGCAACTGCTGGCGTTGCCGCTCGACCGCTTGAGCGACGCCGAACTCCAGGCGGCGTTGACCGACATTTCGCGGAACTGAGCACCCGCACGGGGCACGCGCGAACTCGTGTGCCCGTGCGTTTTTCCAGCATCGAATTCTGTCCGATGAATACGTCCAACACCATCCCGCCTTGCAACGCCGCCGCGAAGCCGGCGATCAACTTCTTCGAACGCTATCTGACGGTCTGGGTCGCGCTGTGCATCGTCGCCGGCATCGCGCTCGGCCAGGTGCTGCCCGGCGTGTTCCAGCGGATCGGCCGCATCGAGTACGCGCAGGTGAACCTGCCGGTCGGGTTGCTGATCTGGGTGATGATCATCCCGATGCTCGTGAAGGTCGACTTCGGCGCGTTGCATGAAGTGCGGCAGCACGTGAAGGGGATCGGCGTCACGCTCGCCGTGAACTGGCTCGTCAAGCCGTTCTCGATGGCTTTCCTCGGCTGGCTGTTCATCCGCCAGCTGTTCGCGCCGATGCTGCCGGCGGACCAGCTCGACAGCTACGTCGCCGGCCTGATCCTGCTGGCCGCCGCGCCGTGCACGGCGATGGTGTTCGTGTGGAGCCGGCTCACGGGCGGCGATCCGCTGTTCACGCTGTCGCAGGTCGCGCTGAACGACAGCATCATGGTGATCGCGTTCGCGCCGCTGGTCGGGCTGCTGCTGGGGATGTCCGCGATTACCGTGCCGTGGGCGACGCTGCTTACGTCGGTGCTGCTCTACATCGTGATTCCCGTGATCCTCGCGCAGCTCTGGCGCAAGCGGCTGCTGCGGCGCGGGCAGGCGGCGTTCGATGCCGCGATGGCGAGGATCGGCCCGTGGTCGATCGCCGCGCTGCTCGCGACGCTCGTGCTGCTGTTCGCGTTCCAGGGCGAGGCGATCCTCAAGCAGCCGCTGGTGATCGCGCTGCTTGCCGTGCCGATCCTGATCCAGGTGTTCTTCAACGCGGCGCTCGCATACTGGCTCAACCGCGCGGTGGGCGAGAAGCACAACGTCGCGTGCCCGTCCGCACTGATCGGCGCATCCAATTTCTTCGAGCTCGCCGTCGCGGCCGCGATCAGCCTGTTCGGTTTTCACTCCGGCGCGGCGCTTGCGACCGTCGTCGGCGTGTTGATCGAGGTGCCGGTCATGCTGCTGGTGGTGCGCATCGTGAACCGGTCGAAGGGCTGGTACGAGCGCGCCTGAGCCAACCACTGAATCCATCCATGACCGACCGATTGACCGACCTGCCGCAACTCGACCCCGAACTCTTCCGCGTGCCGGACGCGAGCCGCTTGCGGCCGGCGTCGCCGTCCACGCATCCGCCGCGTTTCCTGCTGCTGTACGGTTCGCTGCGCGAGCGTTCGTTCAGCCGCCTGCTGGTCGAGGAGGCCGAGCGCCTGCTCACGGCGATGGGCGCCGAGGTGCGCGTGTTCAATCCGAGCGGCCTGCCGTTGCCCGACGATGCGCCGGAGAGCCACCCGAAGGTCGTCGAGCTGCGCGAACTGGTGCTGTGGTCGGAAGGGATGGTGTGGTGCTCGCCGGAACGACACGGCGCGATGACCGGCATCATGAAGTCGCAGATCGACTGGATTCCGCTGTCGGTCGGCGCCGTGCGGCCGACGCAGGGCAAGACGCTCGCGGTGATGCAGGTCAGCGGCGGCTCGCAGTCGTTCAACGCGGTGAACCAGATGCGCGTGCTCGGGCGCTGGATGCGCATGCTGACGATCCCGAACCAGTCGTCGGTGGCGAAGGCGTTCATGGAATTCGACGAAGCGGGGCGGATGAAGCCGTCGGCCTATTTCGATCGCGTCGTCGACGTGATGGAGGAACTGGTGAAGTTCACGCTGCTGACGCGCGACATCGGTCCGTATCTGGTCGACCGGTACAGCGAGCGCAAGGAGAGCGCGGAGGCATTGTCGAAGCGGGTGAATCAGCGGGCGATTTGAAGTCGCGGTGTGTGCGTCGTCTCGCGAGTCGCAATCGATATCGGCAGCGCGGCGAGCACGATCCATACCGATCCGGACCGACTCAATCCCGAACGCGTGCCGCGACCAGCACCGCAACCGGCAACGCGGCCAGACAGCGATCGAGCCGAATCACGCCGCCCGGCGCTGCGACTTCGCTTCCGTCGCTCAGCCAGTCGATCCATCGCTCGCGGGCGGCGCGCGGCACGACCACGGCCGTATCGCCCCATTCCCGTGGTTCCACGCGCGGCAGCGCAGGCGCTTCGCCGAGTAGCCGGCACGCGAGCCGCGTCACCGCAACCACGACCGTCGCGGTTTCGTCGCAGCGCGCGAACGCCACCGCATGCCGCCCGAGTTTTCCGCGCACGCGCAGCGGCACGTACGCGCCGTCCGCGAACGTCGTCGGCCAGCGCGCGCGCAACGCGAGCATCCGCTCGACGAGCGCGCGCTTCACCCGCGCGTCGGGCCAGTCGCGCAGGTACGCGGCGACCGGCTCGTCGACCCGCTCGGCCGCCAGCTTCGCAAACGGCACGTCGCGCCGGTTGTCCGGGTCGACGAGCGAGTGATCCCATGACTCGGTACCTTGATACAGATCGGGCACGCCCGGCGACGCCATCCGCAACGCCGCCTGCGCGAGACTGTTGACGACGCCGGCCGGCGCGAGCCGCGCGACGAACGCATGCAGGCGATGCACGAAATCGCCCGTGCCGTGCGGCGTCAGGATCGCGCGGACGAACGCCTCGCAAGCGCGCTCGTAGTCCGCGTCCGGCGCGAGCCAGTCCGTGTGCCGTTTCGCCTCGCGCAGCGCCTTCGTCTGCCACCGCACCACGCGCTCCGTGAGCGCCGCGAGTCCGGCCGCATCGTCCGGCGCGAGCCCCGGCGGCCAGCAGCCGACGAGCGTCTGGTACAGCATCGCCTCCGCGGAAGGCCCGGGCGTCCAGGCAAGATCGCGATGTGCGCCGCCGCGCCGAGGCTGGTTCAACGCGGACCAGTCGAGCGACACCGTGCGCCACAGGTCCGGCACTTCGCTCAACACCGCAAGCCGTGCGCGCGCATCTTCGCCGCGCTTGTGATCGTGCGTCGCCGTCGCGACGAGCGTATGCGGCACGGTGCGCGCGCGTCGCCGGTTGCGTGCATGGAACGCGCCGCGCGACAGGCTGAACTCGCCGGCATCGGCGCCGACCTCGTTGCGCGACAGCAGCCGTCCGTAACGATAGTTGGCCGTGTCCTCGACGCCCTTCGCGGCAAGTGGCGCGGTGAGCTGCGCGAACGCGACACGCGCCGCGTGCAGCGCGGCGGCATCCGCGCGCGGCACGCGCGTGCCGGGCAGCCCGAGCCAACCGGCGACGCGATCGAGCGCGTAGCGGTCGGACGGATCGATCGTGGCGCACGCCGCGTCGTACGCGCGCGCCAGCACGCGGCGATCGGAGGCGGTCGCCTCTTCGCCGAGGGTCGGGTACATGCGGTACACGGGCAGATGCACGGCGAGCTCGCCCAGCACCCGATGGATCGCAATCCTGCTGATGTCGCGCGTCGCGGGTGCGGCGCGGGCGACGCGGTGCAACGCCCGCGCGACGCGTTCATGCTCGCCCGCAAGCTGCCGAGTCAGCACGCGCCGCTTGCCGGCCACGGCTTCCCGAGCGAACGAGCGCGTCGATCCCGACACGGCTGCCCAGTGCGCGGCGAGCGGCGCGGCGCCGGCCGGGTCGTGCAGCAGCGCGGCGACGTCGTTCATGAAGTCGTAGCCGGTCGTGCCGTCGACGCGCCAGTCCTCGCGCAGCGTCTCGCCCGGCGCGAGGATCTTCTCGACGACGACATACGGCCGCTCGTCGCGCTGCGCGGCGAGCCGCGCATGCAGGCGCCGGCAGTACGCGCGCGGGTCGGCGAGGCCGTCGACGTGATCGACGCGCAGGCCGTCGATGAAGCCGGCCGCATGCAGCTCCAAGGGCAGCGCGTGCACCGCGTCGAACACCGCGTCGTCTTCGACGCGCACGGCCGCGAGCGTCGCGATGTCGAAGAAGCGCCGCCAGTTCAGTTCGTCGGCGGCCGTGCGCCACCATGCGAGCCGGTAATGCTGGCGTTCGAGCAGCCGGTGCAGGCACGCGCGCGAGCGCGCGCGGCGTGGATCGGCGCCGCGCAGGATCGCGTCGAACGCATGCGGGCCATGGGTGGCGGCATAGTCGCGCAGCGCCGTGTGCGCATCCGCGAGGCGCGCGCTGCCGCGTATCGCCGCGGCAGCGAAACGTTCGGCGAGGGCGTTCAGGTCCGCACGATTGGTGATGCGCAGGATTTCCGCATAAGTGGCGGCGGCGACCGGCAACCTCCTGCCCGGGCATGCGATGAAAAAGCACCCGGCCGAAGGATCGGCGCCCAGCGTGATGTCGCCGGCCGCGAGCGCGTCGCCGTACGGCGCGCCGAGGCAGGGCAGCAGCACCTTGCCGTCGAGTGCCGCATCGGGCGGATGCCAGTCGATGTCGAAGTAGTGCGCGTACGGGCTGGCCGGCCCCCATTCGAGCACGTCGTTCCACCAGCCGTTCGATGCGCCGCCGACGCCCATGTGGTTCGGCACGATATCGACGATCACGCCGAGGCCGCGCGCACGCAGCGCGTCGACGAGGCGGCGGAAGCCGGCTTCGCCGCCGAGTTCCGCGTTGATCGCGCGATGGTCGACGGTGTCGTAGCCGTGCGTCGAGCCGGGCTCGGCCGTCGTGACCGGCGACAGGTACAGGTGGCTCACGCCGAGCCGCGCGAAATAGTCCGCGTGCGCGGCCGCGTCGTCGAACGTGAAGCCTGCATGCAGTTGCAACCGGAGGGTCGCGCGCGGGGTCATGCGTCGTCCTCCGGTGCGTCGCGCGCGCGCTCGATCGCCGCGATGCGTGTGCGCACGTCGGCGTCGAACAGCGCGTCGACCGCGCGCGGCAGCCGGCGCAGCCAGTTCGGATGGCCGCATGGCGGGCCGGGCAGGTTCGGCTGTTCGGGCAGTGCGAGCAGATCCTCGAGCGGCACGATCGCGAGCGGCGACGGGCTGCGCGCGACGTACGCGAGGACGGCGCCGACGGGCGGCGCATCGGCGGGCGGGATCGGATCGCTCGCCGGTGCGCAGCCCGCGTGCTGCAACGCGCGCCACAGCATCGTGCGGTCGGTGGCACGTTCGGCCCGGGCGGCCGCGAGGTGCGGGGCGGGCGACGGTGTGTCCGGTGCGGAGGGCGCGCCGTGGCTGCCATCCGTGGCCGGCGTATCGTCACGCATGACCGGATCGTTCCGTTCGTCGCGGCCCGAGCCGCGTGCGGCCGCGGCGCGACCGATGTCGTCGTCGGCATCGCGTGCACGCGCGACGCGCTGCAGGTGGCCGCTTCGGTCCGCCGCGCCTGCATGCTTGGCCGCATCGGCATCGGCCACGACCCGCCGCCATTCGAGATCGACGCCACGCCACCAGCCGGCCACGGTCGGCAGATCATGCGTCGACGTCATCGCGATCGTTTCGCGATCCCACGCCGACGGCGGCCGAAACGCGCGATCGGCTTCACGTTCGAACCACAGCACGCGCATCCCCGCGATACCCTGCGCGCCGAGCCGCTCGCGAAAACCTTCCGGCACCGTGCCGAGATCCTCGCCGATCGCGACCGCGCGATGCCGTGCCGCCTCCAGCGCGACGAGCCGCACGAGATCGTCGAACGGGTAGCGCAGGTACGCGCCGTCGCGCGGCGATCGGCCCTCCGGCACGATCCACATCCGCGCGAAGCCGAGCACGTGATCGATACGGATCCCGCCCGCATGCGCGAAGGCCGCGCGCAGCAGCTCGACGAACGGCGCGAAGCCGTTCGCGCGCAGCGCGACGGGCATCCACGTCGTCACGCCCCATGCCTGGCCGTCCGCATTGAACAGGTCGGGCGGCGCGCCGACCGACACGCCGCGCAGCAACGTCGGGCCGTGCGCCCACGCATCGCTGCCGGCCTGATCGGAGCCGACCGCGAGATCGGCGATCAGCCCGATCGTCATCCCCGCATCGCGCGCCGCATGCTGTGCGTTGCCGAGCGCGTCCGACGCGCACCATTGCAGGAACGTATGGAACGCGATCGTCTCGGCATGCGCATGCGCGAAGGCGCCGACCTCGGACGACGCCGGCGTCCGCCACTGCGCGGGCCATTGCCGCCAGTCCGCGCCGATCCCGTGTTCGATGCAGAACGCCTGCAGCGCGTCGAAGCGCGCATGCGCGTCGAGCGCCGCGCCGCCCGCCGCGCGGAACCGCTCGAACGCGTCGCGCGACGGCTCGCCGTTCGCGCGCCACGCGTCGAAGCACGCGCGCAGCCGGCGCAGCTTCAGCGGCAGCACGTGCGGCCAGTCGATCAGCGGCGTGTCGCCCGCGTTGGCGATGTCCGGCGCCGCACCGTGCATTCGTCGCACGATGTCGGCCCCCGGCACCGCATCGCAGTCGAGATACGCGACGTTGTGCCAGCGCCGCGACGACGGCGAATACGGACTGTCGCGTTCGGGCAGCGCCGGATACCCGGCATGCGTCGGACTGATCGCGACCGCATGCGCGCCGTGGCGCGCCGCGCGTGTGGCGAGGCCGGCGAGCGCGGTGTAGTCGCCCGCGCCGTCGTCGCCCGTGCGGCGCAGGCTGTAAATCTGAGCCGCGATGCCCCAGCGACGCTGTGCGGCCGGTGCATCGTCGAAGGCATCGAACGGCCGCGTCCGCGGCGGCGCGATCGCAACGCCGATCCGCTGCTCGCCGATGTCGAGCGCGTGATAACCGGGCAGCGCGAGCGGTGGCAGCGTGCCGTGTTCGCCCGCGCCGGTCACGCGCCCGTCGACGTGTCCGCCCGTTTCGAGTGAAATCCGGAAGCGCGCGCCGGGCGGTGCGACACCGCGCGGCAGCGTGAGCGGCACGCCGGCGTCGCCGGTCACCACGCGCGGCGTCGCGTCCCGCGCGTCGGCGAGCGCGGCCGCGCTGTCGACCCGCTCGATCGGCGTGCCGCACGGCCAGCCGAGCGCATCGACGAGCGCGATGAGCGCGTCGTCGTCCACTCGCCGGGCGACGCCGCCCGAATCGATCCAGTCGGGCTCCAGCCCGGCCGCACGCGCGAGATCGGCGATCGCGACGTCGGTCGTCATGGCCGCGTATGCCCGTTCGAGCGGTGGCTCAGCGCATCGTGGTTCACCGCGCCGTCGCGCCACGCGATGCAGGTGCGCGCGGGCAGCCGCGCGTCGGCCAGCCGGTCGCGCGCGCGCGGCGGCGTCTCGAACACGATCTTGCCGACCGGCAGCGCGGGCAGCATCGCGTCGTGCGAGCCGGGATTGAACGCGATCGTCAGCGTGCTGCCGTCGCCGAGCCGCCAGCGTGCGACGAGCGCCTCCGCGGCGCCGTCGCCGTCGCCGTTGCAGGCGAGCAGTTCGACACCGAGCGCGCGGGCGCCCGGCAGGTGCGGCGTCACGAGCGCCGCGCGCACGGTCAGCGCGCTGCGATAGAAGCGCCGCCACGCGTCGGCGTCGGGCCATGCGTCCTCACCCGCATGGCCGGGCGACGAGCGCACGAAGGTGCCGACGTCGTTCGGATCGGGAATCGCGTCGCGATGCGCGGGATCGGCGAACGCGGGAAACGCGGCGAACTCGCGGCGCCGGCCTTCGCGCACGGCGTCGGCGAGCGCGCCGCGATAGTCGGTGAAGAACTGGAACGGCTGCGTGCTGCCGTCTTCCTCGCCCATGAACAGCAGCGGAATCTGCGGCGCGAGCAGCATCAGGGCGGTGGCCGCGCGCACCGCGTCGTCGTTCGCGAGCGCGCGCAGCCGTTCGCCGAACGCGCGGTTGCCGATCTGATCGTGATTCTGCAGGAACGTGACGAACGCGGTCGGCGGCAAATGCGCGCTCGACTCGCCGCGCGGCGCGCCGCCGTGCAGCGGCGATGGCTCGCCCTGGTACGCAAACCCTTCGCCGAGCGTGCGCGCGAGATGGCGCAGCGGCGCATCGGCGTACGCGCGGTAATAGCCGTCGCGCTCGCCGGTCAGCAGCACGTGCGCGCTGTTGTGGAAATCGTCGTTCCACTGCGCGTCGAAGCCGTCGGGCCCGAGCAGGCTCGCCGCATTGCGTTCGTTCTCGAGCACCAGGTGCACGTGACGCGCGTCACCCGCATACGCGCGCACGCGGCGCGCGAGCGTGAGCAGCCACGCGTCGTCGTCGATCGCATGCGCGGCGTCGATGCGCAGGCCGTCGAAACGGAATTCGTCGAGCCAGTACAGCGCGTTGTCGATGAAGAACGCGCTCGTCTGCGCACGCGAGAAGTCGATCGCGGGCCCCCACGCGGTCTGCCGGTCCGTGCGGAAGAATTCCGGCGCATAGCGCGGCAGCAGGTTGCCCTCGGGGCCGAAATGGTTGTACACGACGTCGAGCAACACCTGGAGCCCGAGCCCGTGCGCCGCGTCGACGAGCGCCTTCAGTTCCTCGGGCCGTCCGTACGACGCGTCGGGAGCGAACGGCAGCACGCCGTCATACCCCCAGTTGCGCGTACCGGGAAACGCGTTGACGGGCATCAGCTCGATCGCGGTCACGCCGAGCGCGGCGATTTCCCGCAGGCGCCGTTCGACGTTCGCATAGCCGCCGCACGCGCCGACGTGCAGTTCGTACAGCACCGTCTCGTGCCACGGGCGGCCGCGCCACGCGTCGTTGCGCCAGCGATACGCGGCCGGATCGACGACCTGGCTCGGGCCATGCACGCCGTCGGGCTGAAAGCGCGACGCGGGATCGGGCACGGCGAGGCCGTCATCGAGCAGGAAGCGGTACAACGTGCCGGGGCCATACGGCGCGACGACCTCGAACCAGCCGTCGCCGGCGGCCGGCATCGGGATTCGCTGCTCGCCATGCAGTTCGACCGTGGCCGTACGGCTCGCGGGCGCCCACAGGCGAAAGCGCGTGTGCGTAGCGTCGATACAGGTCGCGCCGAACGACGACGCGAACGCGTGCGTGCCGGGCGGAGGGGCGGTACGTGACGTCATGGCGGTACCTCACGAGGGCGGGGATGGCGGCACGGCCGCGACCGCGATCACGGCGGCGTGCGCGGCGACGTCGAGGCCGGCCTCCGGCCACGAGCGCGGGCCGGCGTCGGGTGTCGCGGTGTCGAGCAGCACGCGGTAGTCGAGCACCGGCGCGGGCAGCTTGAACGTAATGGCATGGGTCGATGCATTCAGCATCACGAGCAACGCCTCGGTGCGCCCGGTGCGGCCCGTGCCGACCCGGCGCATCGTCAGCGCGCGGCGCTCGCCGTCCTCCCACGCAGGCACGCTCATCGCGCCGCCGCGTTCGTCGAACCAGTCGATCTCGTGCATGCCGGGCGCGCCGTCGCGGTCGCCCGACGGATAGCGCGGCGCGGACATCACCGGATACATGCGCCGCAGCGCGGCGAGCCGCGACACGAAGCGCATCATCTGCTCGCCTTCGTCGCTGCGCGCAAGGTCCCAGTCGAGCCACGACAGTTCGTTGTCCTGGCAATACGCATTGTTGTTGCCATGCTGCGTGCGGCCGAATTCGTCGCCGGCGACGATCATCGGCGTGCCGAGCGCGGTGAACAGCGTCGCGAGCATCGAGCGCGCGACGCGCGCGCGCAGGTCGCGGATCGACGCGTCGTCGGTCGCGCCTTCGACGCCCCAGTTCGCGCTGCAGTTGTCGTCGCGGCCGTCGCGATTGTCCTCGCCGTTCGCGTCGTTGTGCTTGTGCGCGTACGACACGAGATCGGCGAGCGTGAAGCCGTCGTGCGCGGTGACGAAGTTCACCGACGCCCACGTATGGCGCCGTTGATGATTGAACAGGTCGGCCGAGCCCGCGAGGCGCGCGGCGAGTTCGGGGCGCTGCCTGGCATCGCCGCGCCAGAAGCGTCGCACGGTGTCGCGAAAGCGGTCGTTCCATTCGGCGAAGCCGGGCGGGTGGCGGCCGAGCTGATAGCCGCCGGGCCCGAGGTCCCACGGTTCGGTGATCAGCTTGCGCTGCGCGAGCACCGGGTCCTGCCGCAGCGCATCGAAGAACCCCGCGCCCGGCTCGAAGCCGTGATCCTCGCGGCCGAGCGTCACGCCGAGATCGAAACGGAAGCCGTCGATGTTGAACGCGGTGGCCCAGTAGCGCAGCGAGTCCATCACCATCTGCACGACGCGCGGGTGCGACATGTTCAAGGTATTGCCGCAGCCGGTCTCGTCGACGTGGTAACGCGGGTCGTCTGGCCGCAGCCGGTAGTAGCTCGCGTTGTCGAGGCCGCGCCACGACAGCGTCGGGCCGAGCTCGTTGCCTTCGCACGTGTGGTTGTAGACGACGTCGAGCACGACCTCGATGCCGGCCGCATGCAGCTGACGGATCGCGATGCGCATTTCGTCGAGCCGCCGCGTCGACAGATACGACGGCTCCGGCGCGAAGAACGCGGCCGTGTCGTAGCCCCAGTAGTTGCGCAGCCCGCGGTTCACGAGCGCGCGCTGTTGCAGGAACGCGTGCACGGGCAGCAGCTCCACCGTGGTCACGCCGATCGACAACAGGTGATCGATGAACGCCGGATGCGCGAGCGACGCGAAGGTGCCGCGTTCCGGCGCACGCAGCCCGGCGCGACGCATCGACGCGCCGCGCACGTGGGCCTCGTAGATCACGGTGCTGCGCCACGGCACGTCCGGGCGCCGGTCGGTGCGCCAGTCGAACGCCTCGTCGACGACCACGGCCTTCGGCATCGCGGGCGCCGAGTCGCGGCGGTCCATCGACAGGTCCGCGCGGTTCGAATGCACGCGATAGCCGAACAGCGCGTCGGACCAGCGGAAATGACCGACCAGCTTGCGTGCGTACGGGTCGAGCAGCAGCTTGGTCGGATTGAAGCGATGGCCATGCTGCGGCTGGTACGGGCCGTCCGCGCGAAAGCCGTACACGGTACCCGGATGCGCGTTCGGCAGGTAGCCGTGCCACACCTCGTCGGTGCATTCGGGCAGGTCGAGCCGCGCGAGTTCCTTGCGGCCGGTCGGATCGAACACGCACAGCTGGATGCGCTGCGCATGCGCGGAAAACACCGCGAAGTTGGTGCCGAGACCGTCCCAGGTCGCACCGAGCGGATAGGCGCGGCCGGGATCGAGTCGGGATGGCAAGGCGGTCGGCATGGGGAGGGTCTCCGTGTCGAGGTCGCCGGGTGTCAGGCCGGACTCAGCCATACGGTCGCGAGCGGCGGCAGGCGCAACGCGGCCGACCACGATTCGCCGTGCGCGGGCACGGCCTCCGCCCACACGGCGCCGTCGTTGCCGGCATTGGTGCCGCCGTACACGGCCGCATCGGTGTTCATCAGTTCGCGCCACTGGCCGGGCGCGGGCAGCCCGATGCGATAGCCGGCGCGCGGCACCGGCGTGAAGTTGCTGACCGCGACCACGAGGCGGCCGACGTCGTCACGGCGCGCGAACGCGAAGACGCTGTTGTCGCGATCATCGCCGATCAGCCACGCGAAGCCTTCCGCGTGGCAGTCGAGCGCATGCAGCGCCGGTTCGGTTGCGTACACGCGGTTCAGGTCGCGCACGAGCCGTTGCACGCCGCGATGTGCGGGCGCGTCGAGCAGGTCCCAATGCGGCGTCGCGTCGTGCGCGAACTCGGCCCATTGCGCGAATTCGCTGCCCATGAACAGCAGCTTCTTGCCGGGATGCGCCCACATGAAGCCGAAGTACGCGCGCAGCGTGGCGAGCCGCTGCCACGCGTCGCCGGGCATCTTCGCGGCGAGCGAGCCCTTGCCGTGCACGACCTCGTCATGCGACAGCGGCAGCACGAAGCGCTCGGAGAACGCATAGACGAGCCCGAACGTCATCCGGTCGTGGTGATAGCGGCGATGGATCGGATCCTCGCGCAGATACGCGAGCGTGTCGTGCATCCAGCCCATGTTCCACTTGAAGTCGAAGCCGAGCCCGCCGTCGCCGGTCGACGCGGTGACACCCGGCCACGCGGTCGATTCCTCCGCGAAGGTGACGACACCCTGCGGCGCGAGCGCGCCGTGCAGCGTGTCGTTCAGCGTGCGCAGGAATGCGACGGATTCGAGATTCTCGCGCCCGCCGTGCACGTTCGGCACCCATTCGCCTTCCTTGCGCGAATAGTCGCGGTACAGCATCGACGCGACGGCGTCGACGCGGATTCCGTCGACGTGATAGCGCCGTGCCCACGCGAGCGCCGACGCGACGAGGAACGCGCCGACCTCGTTGCGCCCGAGGTTGAACACGCAGGTGTTCCAGTCGGGATGCATGCCTTCGCGCGGATCGGCGTGCTCGTACAGCGCGCTGCCGTCGAACTGCGCGAGGCCGTGCGGGTCGTTCGGGAAGTGCGCGGGCACCCAGTCGACGATCACGCCGATGCCGGCCGCATGCGCGCGGTCGACGAAGCGCGCGAAGCCGTCGACCGGCCCGAAGCGCGCGGACGGCGCGAACTGCGCGAGCGGCTGGTAGCCCCACGAGCCGCCGAACGGATACTCGGAAATCGGCATGAATTCGATGTGCGTGAAGCCCATGCCGTGCACGTACGGGATCAGCCGCTCGGCGAGCTCGTCCCAGGTCGCGCTGCGGTCCATTTCCTCGGGCACGCGCTGCCACGATTCCGCGTGCACCTCGTAGATCGACCACGGGATGCGGAAGCGGCGGTCCGCGTGCGGCCGCGCGTGCAGCCAGCCGTCGTCGTGCCACGCGAACGCGTCGAGCGCCGCCGTGTCGGCGACGATGGACGCCGTGCGCGGCGGCGCCTCGGTCGCGCGCGCGCACGGATCGGCCTTGTGCGGCAGCACGCGTCCGTCGCTCGCGCACAGCTCGTATTTGTAATGCTCGCCGGCGCCGATGCCCGGCACGAACAGCTCCCAGACGCCCCACGGCCGCCGCAGCCGCATCGGATGCCGCCGGCCGTCCCATGTGTTGAAGTCGCCGACCACCGACACGCGTTGCGCGTTCGGCGCCCAGACCGCGAAGCGCACGCCGTCGACGCCGTCGATGCGCGCGGGCGTCGCGCCGAGGCAGTCGAGCACGGCGGCCGGGTCGCCGGCCGCGAAACGCGCGAGCGCCGCGTCGTCGAGCAGCATGCCGAACGCATAGGCGTCGTCGGTCACCTGGCGCGTGTCGGGCCAGTCGATCGCGAGCCGGTAATGGCCGTCGTGCGCGAGCGTCCCCGCGAAACAGCCGGCGTCGTTGACGCACGCGAGCGTGCCGAGTTCGTCGCCGTCGGGCGTCACCGCACGCACGCGCCGCGCGCCGGGCAGCAGCGCACGCACGACGATCCGCCCGGCATCCCCGTGCGGGCCGAGGCACGCGAACGGGTCAGGGTGGCGGCCGGCGAGCAGCGCATCGATATCGCGGCGATCGAACAGCGTGTCGGTCATCGGGTGCCTCCGTTGTCGGGTGTGCGGTCCGCGTCGAGCAGGCGTTCGACGAGCGCGGCGAGCCCGCCGACCGGCACGCCGAGCCAGTCGGGGCGGTTCGCGGCCTCGTAGCAGAGTTCGTACGACGCCTTGTCGATCAGGAACAGCGCGAGCAGGCGATCGGCGTAGCGCGGGTCGACGAAGCGTTCGGGCGCCTGGTCGGCGGCCGCGCGATAGCATTCGACGAAGCGGTCGGCGGCGGCCTGCCCGAAGCGGTCGAACAGCGCGCGCTTGCGGCCGGCCGCCTGCGGCGGCGCCTTTTCGATCGCGAACTGCGCGGTCGCGCTCACGTACGACAGCGAGCGCAGGAAGCCGGCCACGTCGCGCAGCGGATGCGACTTCGCGCGGCGCCGCTCGAGCGGCCGCGCGGGCTCGCCCTCGAAATCGATCAGCAGCGCGTCGCCCTGCACGTCGAGCACCTGGCCGAGATGGAAATCGCCGTGAATCCGCGTGCATTGCGCGTCGAGCGTGCGCGGCACCAGTTCGCCGAGCGCCTGCACGGCCGCGTCGCGCGACGCGAGCAGCGTGTCGGCGGCGGCGCGCATGGCCGGATCGAGCGCATCGAGCCGCGTGGCCAGCACGTCGAGCGCGTGCCTGAACGACGCGATCGCGTCGAGGCACCAGCCGTCGACGTGTTCGGGTGTCGCGCGCTCCGGCGTGAAGGCCGGGTCGTCGGACGGCTGCGCGAGCGCGACGTGCAGCTGGCCCAGCCGCGTGCCGACGATGCCCGCGAACGCCGCGTAGCCGAGCAGCGCGTCCGGTTCCTCGTCGGGCTCGGCCGCTTCGCCGTCGGCGACGGCGGGCAGCGCGAGCTCGTCGACCGCGCGTTTCAGGAAGTCGAACGAACGCGTCCACGCGTCGCCCTGGTTGTCGACGTAGCGCTGCAGGATCGCGACCGTATGCGGCGAGCCGTCCGGATCGACGTGCACGACTTCGCCGGCGAGCGTCGCGGTGTTCGCATAGCCGATCCGCGTCAGGTGGCGGCTCATTTCCGCTTCCGGATGGATGCCGTGCGCGACCTTGCGCACGAGCTTCAGCACGATCTCGTCGCCGATCACGAGCGAGCTGTTGCTCTGCTCGGCAGCGAGCCAGCGCACCTCGGCGTCGTCGCCGGGGTCGAGCGCGGCGAGCGCATGTTCGGGCAGGAAGTCGAGGCGGCCGCCGTCGGACGTCGGCACCGTCGCGCCGTCGCGCAGCTTGCGCAGCATCCCGCGCGCGAACGCGGGCAGCGCGAACGCGTCGGTCAGGTAGCCGACCGTGTGGCCGCGCCGCACGCGCGCGAGCGCGAGCTGCGCGAACAGCGGATGCGACGTCTCGCCGCCCCACGCGGCGGCCAGCGGCACGACGTAACGCTCGACGCCACCGTCGCTCGCGGACACCCATGCCTCCGCATACTGGAACGGTTCGTCCGGTATCGGCGTGACGACATTCAGCCACGCATCGCCAATCTTGCGGTCCTTCGACGCGAACCAGCGCCGCCGCGCGAGCCACGACGCGAGCGCATCGTGCGCGAGCGTATGCAGCTGCCCGACGTCGGGCCGCACGTCGCCGCGCCGCATCACGATCGTCACGTATTCGGGCAGCGGCTCCGCGTGCGGCTGCCGCCACGACGGCTCGCGGCCGTGCTCGGACAGCACGAACCACAGGAACCCGTACGGCGGAAAGGTGAGCAGGTAAGTGAGCTGCCCGATCGGCGGAAACGCCGAGTCCGACGTCATCTCGATCGGCACGCGGCCCGCGAATTCGGACAGGTCGAGTTCGACCGCCTGCGACGAGCGCGACAGGTTCGCGACGCACAGCACCGTCTCGTGGCCTTCGAGTTCGCGCAGGTACGCGAGCACCTTGCGGTTCTCCGGGCGCAGGAAGCGGATCGTGCCGCGCCCGAACGACTGCGTTGCGCGGCGCGTGGACAGGATGCGGCGCGTCCAGTTCAGCAGCGAATGCGGGTCGCGCGTCTGCGCCTCGACGTTGACCGCGTCATAGCCGTACAGCGAGCCCATCACGGGCGGCAGCACCAGCAGTTCCGGGTCCGCGCGCGAGAAGCCGCCGTTGCGGTCCGACGACCATTGCATCGGCGTGCGCACGCCGTCGCGGTCGCCGAGATGGATGTTGTCGCCCATCCCGAGTTCGTCGCCGTAATAGATCACCGGCGTGCCGGGCATCGACAGCAGCAGCGAGTTGATCAGCTCGATGCGGCGCCGGTCGCGCTCCATCAGCGGCGCGAGGCGGCGCCGGATGCCGAGGTTGATCCGCGCGCGCCGGTCGGACGCGTAGGTCTGCCAAAGAAGGTCGCGCTCGGAATCGGTCACCATCTCGAGCGTCAGCTCGTCGTGATTGCGCAGAAACACGGCCCACTGGTTGCTCGGTGCGAGCGCCGGCGTCTGCCGCATGATGTCGACGATCGGGAAGCGGTCCTCGCTCGCGATCGACATGTAGATGCGCGGCATCAGCGGAAAGTGGAACGCCATGTGGCATTCGTCCTCGCGGCCAAAGTATTCCTGCACGTCCTCCGGCCACTGGTTCGCTTCCGCGAGCAGCATCCGGTTCGGATACTCGGCGTCGATCGTCGCGCGGATGCGCTTCAGGATCGCGTGCGTCTCCGGCAGGTTCTCGTTGTTGGTGCCTTCGCGCTCGACCAGGTACGGCACCGCATCGAGCCGCAACCCGTCGATGCCGAGATCGAGCCAGAAGCGCATCACCTGAAGCACCTCGCGCACGACGGCCGGATTGTCGAAGTTCAGGTCCGGCTGGTGCGAGTAGAAGCGGTGCCAGTAATACTGGCCGGCGATCGGGTCGTGCGTCCAGTTCGACGTTTCGGTATCCAGAAAGATGATCCGCGTGCCGGCGTATTTCGTGTCGGTGTCGGACCACACGTAGTAGTCGCGATGCATCGAGCCGGGCTTCGCGCGCCGCGCGCGCTGGAACCACGGATGCTGGTCCGACGTGTGGTTGATCACCAGTTCGGTGATCACGCGGATCCCGCGCGCGTGCGCTTCGCGGATGAAGCGCCGCACGTCGGTCAGCGTGCCGTAGTCGGGATGCACGTCGCGATAATCCGCGATGTCGTAGCCGTCGTCGCGGCGCGGCGACGGGTAGAACGGCAGCAGCCAGATCGTGTCGACGCCGAGCTCGGCGATGTAGTCGAGCTTCATGATCAGGCCGGGGAAGTCGCCGATCCCGTCGTTGTTCGAGTCGTAGAACGACTTCACGTGCACCTGATAGATGATCGCGTCCTTGTACCACAGCGGATCGTCCGCGCAGAGCGCGGGCGCGCGGCGCCGCGACCGGCGCCGGCGCGGCGTGCCGGCCGGGGCGAGCGACGGGAACTGCGCGCGGCGCACGTCGTCGAGGGAGTCTTCGCGTTTCATCATGCGTGTGCTCCGGAAGGGTGTCGGGCGTCGCCCGGCTCGGGCGCCGCCGCTCGCGCGGCGCCGGGGGACGGCGAGAGCCGCCAGATCGCATATGGCCGGACGTGCGGGTCGAGCGACACGTACTGGCGATGCCCGCGCCAGGTTTCGGCATGCGCGGCGTCCTGTTCGAGCGCGTCGAGCGGTTCGCCGTCGACGAGCCCGAAGCTGCGCCACAGCGACGCGTCGAGCGTGAAATTCGCGGCCTGCGGATGCCACGGGTCGAGGCTGATCGCGACCGCGACGACGCTGTCGTGCGCGGGCGTCGCCTTCACGAACACGAGCACCTGGTCGTTGTCCGCGTCGGCGAACGTGAGGCCGAGGTGGGTCTGCAGCGCCGGATGCTCGCGCCGCGCGCGGTTCAAACGTGCGATTTCGGCGCCGATGTGCGCGGCCTTGTTCCAGTCGCGCGCGCGTATTTCGTATTTCTCCGCATCCGCGTATTCCTCGCTGTCGGGCAGCGGCGCCGATTCGCCGATCTCGAAGCCCGAATACAGGCCCCACGACCCGGCGAGCGTGGCCGCGAGCGCCGCGCGGATCACGAACTGCGAGCGCGGCGCGTTCTGCAGGTGGCGCGGATTGATGTCGGGCGTGTTCACGAAGAAGTTCGGCCGGAAGAACTCGCGGGGCGGGCCGGCCGTCAGCTCGGTCAGGTAATCGATGAACTCGCGCTTCGTCTCGCGCCACGTGAAATACGTGTACGACTGCGAGAAGCCGACCTTCGCGAGCCGGTACATCATGCCCGGCCGCGTGAACGCCTCCGACAGGAACACGACGTCCGGATGCTTGCCGCGCACGTCGGCGATCATCCATGCCCAGAACGGCAGCGGCTTCGTGTGCGGATTGTCGACGCGGAAAATCCGCACGCCCGCGTCGACCCAGAACAGCACCGCGTCGCGCAGCGCGAGCCACAGGTCGGGCTGCGCATCCGGCGCGTAGAAGTCGGGATTCACGATGTCCTGGTAGCGCTTCGGCGGATTTTCCGCGAAGCGCAGCGAGCCGTCGGGCCGCCACGCGAACCAGCCCGGATGCGCGGCGAGCCACGGATGGTCGGGCGAGCACTGGATCGCGAAGTCCAGCGCGATCTCGAGCCCTTGCGCGCGCGCCGCATCGACCAGCGTGCGGAACGACGCGAGCGTGCCGAGCTGCGGATGCACGGCCGTGTGGCCGCCGTCGGGCGAGCCGATCGCGTACGGGCTGCCGACGTCGTCCGGGCCGGCCTTCAGCGTGTTGTTGCGGCCCTTGCGCGCGGTCGTGCCGATCGGATGGATCGGCGGGAAATACAGCACGTCGAAGCCCATGTCGCGGATGCGCGGCAACTGCGCGATCACGTCGTCGAACGTGCCGTGCCGGTGCGGGTCGTTGCTCGCCGAGCGCGGGAACATCTCGTACCAGCTCGAGAAGCGCGCGGCACGGCGCTCGACCTCGACCGGATAGACGGTCTTGTCGTGCGTGACGAACGGGCGGTGGCGCAGCGCCGCGTACGCGTCGGCCAGCGCGGGGTCGCCGATCAGTGCGAGCCGGTGTTCGTGCGACGCGTCCTTGAAGTCGGCCGCGAGCTGCTCCATCTGCCGGACCGCGCGCGGATCGGCGGGCGCGGCGCGCTTCAGCGCGGTCGCGAGCAGCAGCTGCGCCTCGCGCACTTCCAGCGTCACGTCCTGGCCGGCCGCGTGTTTCTTCGCGATGTCGGTGGCGAGCGACGCCCAGTCGTCGCGCCACGCGATCACGCGGAACGCATGGCGGCCTAGCCGGTCGAGCGCGATGCGCGCGTGCCAGCGATCGTTCGGCTCCGCGACGAACGGCACTTCGCGCCAGTCGTCCTCGTCGTCCGCGCGCCATTGCAGCGCGGCCGCGAGATGCGCGTGGCCGTCCGAGAAGATCGATGCGTGCACAACCAACGTTTCGCCGATCACGCGCTTGATCGCGAAGCGGCCGCCGTCCACGGCCGGTTCGACGCGCTCGATCGCGATCCGGTCGGCCGCGAGCGCGGCGGACAGCGCGGTGCGCTCGTCGGCGGCATCGGCGCGCGTGGTCGCGGGCGGCGCGTGCGACGCGTCGAGCAACGCATGACCGCCGGGTTCGAGCGTGAAGGCGGGCAGCGCGACGAGCGCGTGCCGATGCGGTCCGTCCGGTGTCGCGACGTGCGTGAAGCCGCCCGGCACGCCGGGCAGGATCGCGGCGGGATCGACCGGCGCATCGGCATCGAGATCGGGATTCAGCACGATCAGCAGCGCCGCGTCGTCGTGCTCGAGCGACGGGCCGGTGCCGCGCAACAGCGCGGTCGCGGCTGCGCCGGGCGCGCTCAGTTGCGCGATTTCGCCGCGCTCGGCCGCGAGCGGCGTCGCACGGCGCCATGCGTTCGCGTCGGCGATCGCGCCGGACAGGTCGAAACGCGCATCGTCGAACGCGGCGCGATAGCGCGTGGCGTCCGCGTCGCGCGCCATCAGCGGCAGCGTGACGCCGCGCTCGAAGCCCATCGGCACGAGCCAGCCGGTGCCGAGCGCCGCCGCGGTCCACAACGCGCGGCGATACGCGCGGGCGAGCGTCTCGTCCGGCGCGTCGTGCCAGTCGTCGGCGAGACGCGGGCCGTCATAGGCGTCGGGAAACGCGATTGGCGAGCCGATGCGCCGCAGCAGCCGGTGTTCGTCCGCGAACCACGGCGAGCGCAGATCCCACCAGCGTGCCGACGAGAACACCGCGTCGAAGCCGGCCGCCTCGAATTGCGCGAGCGCGTCGCGCGCATGGCCGGGCACGCCGGCCAGCACGGCGACGTCCGGGCGCGCGCGACGCAGCGCCGCGCGCCAGCCGGGCCACCACGCGGCCGGCAGATGATGCGGCGCGTCGATCAGGAAGCCGGCCGCGCCGGCGTCCGCGAACGCGGCGAGATGCGCGCACCACCACGCGGCGAGCGCGTCGTGTGTCGCGTCCTCGCCGACCTGTGCATGCGCGACGTCGAGTTCATGCGCGGCGCGACGCGGATCGATCAGCGCGTCGTCGTGCGAGCGCTCGACGTACCAGTCCGGATGCTCGGCGCGCAGCGGGTTGTCGCGCGCGATGCGGTCCGGTATCACTTCGAGCATCACGCGCAACCCGTGGCCGTGCGCGATCTGCGCGAGCCGCGAGAACGTCTCGAGCGCGCCGGCGCGCGTCGCGAACGTCGCGGCCGGCCGGTGGAAGTCGGCGACGTGACGCGGAAAACCCGCGACGCTGGCGGCCCAGAAGCCGCCGATCAGCACGTGATCGAAGCCCATGCCCGCGATGTGGGCGAATGTGTCGGGCCATACGTCGAGCGGACCGACGAGGCGGGCGTCGCAAAAGTAGAGGTGTGGGGCGAAGGGTGGCGTGACGTTCATGGCATGGCGTGAGCGGGCGGCGGCGAACGGTAACGGCCGTGCGCCGCAACCCGCGTGCCTGCGGCGCGGCGCCCCGCGCGGCAACGTGCGTGCGGGACGCCGGATGCGGAACTCCTGTCGTTTTTACATGAGCGCTGTACGGTCGCTGCACTGCGCGCCGGGCGGCGCCGGCGCGTTCGGCGCCGTCACATGCGCGGAATCGAGCGGATGTCCGAACGGTCGCCGGTGGCAGGATCGGCGTCTGCTTCGGGAAGCGGCGCTCCGGGGTCGTAACGCACCGGCGTCCCGCGCTCGATCCGGTGCGCGAACGGCGGCGGAGGATCGACGTCGTCGCCGAAGCGCGCCCGCACGAATGCGCGCAGCAGCGCGGTTCGCCCATCGGGCGCGCGCGCCGCGCAGGTCGACGGGCCGTCGATGAAGCTTGCGTCGCATTCGACGCCGTCGCCGCGCCGTGCGATCCGCAGGTCGCCGACGCGATCGAGCACCGCTCCCGCGTCGGCCCACGACGCCGACGGCGCGAAACGCGCGTCGAGGCGCCGCAACGCGTCGCACGCGGCGGTGACGATCAGTTGCGGCTCGACGGCCGTGAAGCACAGCGTGTCTTCGTCGTCCGCGCACAACGCGCGTGCGCACCAGTAGTCGAGGGCCGTTCCGGCGAGTTCGTCGGTTCGCATGGGCAAGCTCCGTCAGGGTTCGTCAACGCGGTGGGGCGCGTGCGCAAGCGGCGTGCCAGGCTAGGGCCTGTTCACGCTAATAATGGGCTTGCGCTGGCCCCCAGAAGGGCCGAGCGCAAGGAATGCGACGAAGCGAATACTCGACGTATTCGCAAGGAGCATGACGCAGCGATCGGCCCTTCTGGAGGCCAGCCCCACGAATGAATTTTTTCGGAACAGGGGAACGAGCCTTGCCGGCCGCATTGCGGCGTCGCACGTCGCTTGTCCCCCAAGGGGACTTCCTTCGGGGCGTTTGGCTCGGCCAAACGGCGCTCCCTGCTCCTTGCACTACGACCGGCAAGGCACGTTCGCAAGCCCGTTATTAGCGTGAGCAGGCCCTAGGACGTCAAGCGCATTCGCGCGACGAGCGGGTAATGATCCGACGCGTGCCGGGCCAGCATGCTGCGATGCACGTTCACGTCGACCAGCAATTCGCCAGGATGAATCCAGATGCGGTCGAGCGAGAACACCGGGCACAGCGTCGGGAACGTGCGCGGCGCCGGCGCGCGGCGAAACCGCGTGACCAGCGTCTGCAGCGCGCGGCCGCGCACGAACCATTCGTTGATGTCGCCCATCAGGATCACCGGCATCGCGCCGGTGTCGAACGCGGCGAGCAGCCGCTGCACCTGCGCGCTGCGTTCGTTCGCCGACAGCCCGAGATGGGTCGCGACCACGCGCAGCGTGCCCGCGCCGCAGTCGATGTCCGCATCGAGCGCGCCACGCGGCTCGCGCTGGTGGAACGACAGGTCGAGCGTGCGCGCCGCGCGGATCGGGCAGCGCGACAGCACGGCATTGCCGTAGCGGCGCTCCGGCGTGTCGATGGTCGGACCAGCCGCCGCGTGCATGCCGGTCGCGTCGCGCAGGTGCGCGAGCACGTCGGGCGCGCGCGACCCGCCGAGCGGCACTTCCTGCAGCGCGATCACGTCCGCGTCGAGTTCGTGGATGACTGCCGCGATCCGGTCGGCCGCGCGCGCGGGCCATGCGCCGTAGCCGCCGCGGATGTTGTACGTCGCGATCCGCAGGTCGCGCCCGCCGGGCGCGGCGGCGGGCGGGGCGTCCGACGTGACGATGTCCGGCGGCGGGGCCGGCTGCCGGCTCAGCGCCATCGTCGCAGCACCCTGACGAGCAGCACCGACACGCCGACCAACGCGACGCCGATCGCCGCAAGCCACGCGAACGCGCGGGGCCCGGGATGGCTGAACGCGGCGGTCAGCTGGTGCGCGAACGTGACGGTCAGCACGATGCCGGGCAGCATGCCGATCGCGGTGCCGACCAGGAAGTCGCGCAGGCCGATGTGCGATGCGCCGGCAACCAGGTTCACGATCGTAAACGGCGCGACCGGCAGCAGCCGCAGCACGGCCATCGCGACCACGCCGCGCCGGCCGATGTGTTCGCTGAGCCGGTTCGCGCGGGCGCCGGCGAGCCGGCGCACCGCGTCGCGTCCGAGCCAGCGGCCGATTCCGTAGGTCACGGCGGCGGCCGCCATCGTGCCGGCGGACGCATACGCGAAACCCGGCCACGCGCCGAACACGAGGCCCGTGACTGTGATCAGCAGCGTGATCGGCACCGACAGCGTCGCCGCGACCACGTAGCCGGCCAGCAGCAGCGCGGGTGCGCCCGGCAGTTGCGCGGCGTGGGCGGCCGCATGTGCGAGCGACGCGACGTTCAGCGCCTTGCCGAGCGGCGAGAAGCGCCACGCGAGCGCGAGTGCGGCGATCAGCAGCACGGCCGCGCCGAGCACGAAAAAGCGCGCGGTCAGCGAGCGGTGCTGTTCGCGCGGCACGAACTCGCGGACGAACCGGTCCGGCTCGATCGGTTGTTCGGGGTCGAGCCGCGCGCTGACCGGCACCAGCGCGTCGAGCTGCGGCGCCACGGCCGGGTCGAGCGTGCGCAGCGTGCGGCCCGGTTTCGCGCGCAACAGGTCGAGCGCGGCGTTCGGCCGGCCGGCTTCCGCGAACGCGGCGGCCACTGCCGCCGGCGTCGTGCCGAGATGTTCGGCCAGCAGGCGGTCGCGCAGCCCGGCGATCGCGGCACGGATGCGCGTCTCGCCGGCCGCGACGAGCGCGATGCAGCATTCGGTGTCGAGCACCATCGACCGGTTGTTCAGGTTCGCGCTGCCGATCACGATGCATTCGTCGTCGACGATCTGGATCTTGCTGTGCACGTTCACGCACGTGTCGCCGAGGCCGTCGACATGCGGATACAGCAGCCGGTAGCGGTCGAAGCGGTCGGCGGCTTGGAGCGTCGCGTGCAGCCGCGCGCGCAGCACGCCCATCGTCGCTTCCTGCAGCCAGCCGCTCTGCACGCGCGGCGCGACGACCGTCACGTCCGGCCCGTGCGCGTCGGCCAGCCGCGCGGACAGCGTCTCGCGCACCACCGTCGCAGTGAAATACTGGTTTTCGATGTACAGGTGGCGGCGCGCGGCGCGGATCGTGTCCTCGACCAGCGCGCGCACCTGCCGCACGGGCTCGCGACCGCGGTGGCCCGGCGCCGTATACGCGATGCCGAGCCGCACGTTGCGCATGTCGACGCGCGCGCCGGGCGGCCACGGATCGACGTCTTCGTCACGCTCGAGATGCCGCTGCGCGCGGATCGCGATCGGACGCCCGCAAGCATTGAGCCAGCGCGAGCGTGCCTGCTCGCCGATCGCGGCGGCCGCGTCGCCGTCGAACATCGCCTGCACGTCGTGAAACGGCCCGTACGGCATCCCGCGTGCATCGCGACGGCGCGGGTCGTCGGCCGCGTGCGCGGGCGTATCCCAGCGCTCGCGCGTCAGGTCGAGCCCGCCGACGAACGCGAGCCGGTCGTCGATCACGACGAGCTTCTGGTGATGCGACGCGCCGCGCGGATGCGTGTCGTCGAGCCGGAAGCGGATGCCGCGGTGAGCACGCCACGCGGCGCGATAGACGGGGGGCCAGTCGCGCTCCAGCGCGTAGATCATCGCGAAGTCCCACGCGAGCACGTAGATGCGCAGGTTGTGCCGCGCGGCCGCGAGCGCGTGCAGGAATGCGGCGAGCGTGTCGGGCAGGCCGTCGCCGGCGTCGGCGGGCGACAGATGCATCTGGCTGTCGACGTCCCAGCCGACGATGAAGACGGTGTGGCGCGCCCGCCGCAGCGCGGCGCGCAGCGTCGCGAAATATGCGTCGCCGTCCACCAGCATCGCGAAGCGGTCCGCATCGCGGATCGTGTCGCAGTTGCGACCGCATTCGAGCAGCCCGTGTCTTGCCGGCTCGTCCGTGTGCGAGGGGGCGGCAACCGCGTCGTCGGGGCCTGCCGTCGCGAATGCGGTGCGCGGCATGCGGTCCGGCACGATCATCGGGCATCGACGTCCGGGTCGCCGTCGATGCGTTGCAGCAGCGCGTCGCAACGCGCGCGCAGCGCCAGCAGTTCCGGCGAATCGGCGTCGATCCGGATGCGTTCGCCGCTGTCGGGATCGCCGTAAGCGGCCGCGATCTCGTAGATGCCTTGCGCGATCGTGGTGGACGCGTTCGCGATCCGGATCCGGTCGAGCCAGCCGCATTCGGCGTGACGGCACGCGAGCCATGCGCGCAGCGCGCCGACCACCTGGCTGGTCGTGAGCCATGTGCCGCTGCGCATGCGCGCGGCCAGCTGACTCGTCACGAGGTAGGAGAGCAGTTCGGTCGGGGTCACGCGAAACTCCTTGACGAGGTGTCGGGACTGCAGGTCCGCACGCCGGCGATGCCTTGCAGCGCTTCGCAGATCGCCGCAAATTCCGCGCCGCTCGTGCGCGAGAACGACACCGAGATGTCGTCGGTATCCGGATCGTCGTCGGACTGCTGGACGATGAACCGCTTCACGCGCACGCGGCCGGTGCCGAGCGTGTCGTGCAGCGTGCCGAGCGTCAGGCCGCCGCGCTCGACGACGAGCCGCAGCGTGCGCTGCTGCCGCTGCGCGATGAAGCGACGCTCGATCGGCTTCACGCCCGCGAGGATCGCGAGCACGATCGCCGTCGCGCCGATCGACCCGACATACATGCCGCCGCCCGCCGCGAGGCCGACGCCGGCCACCGCCCAGAGGCTCGCGGCCGTCGTCAGCCCGCGCACGACTTCGCCGCGCAGCAGGATCGAGCCGGCGCCGAGAAAGCCGATGCCCGAGACCACCTGCGCCGCGACCCGCGACGGATCGAGCACGACACCGTTTTGCCCGCGCACGTCTTCGAAGCCGAAGGTGGAGACGAGCATCACGAGCGCCGAGCCGACGCACACCAGCATGTGCGTGCGCAGGCCGGCGGCCCAGTTGAGCCGTTCGCGTTCGAGCCCGACCACGCTGCCGAGCAGCGCGGCGAGCAGCAGGCGTCCGAGGAGTTCCAAATGGCCGATCATCGTGGCCTCCCTTTTTTGTCTGGCGTTCCGGAGCGGTCCGTGCGCAAAAGGGACGCAAGGTGCGTGCCGGGCGGCCGGACAGCGGGCACGGCTTGTGCGCGGGGGGCCGACGGCGCGCGCGGCGATCGTGCGGCGCGCATTTTTTGCATCGCCATCGCAGATAAGCACAGGGGGCCAGCATGCAGCATCAACAGGACGCACAGGTGCGCGACCCGTATCGCGGCCACGAGATTCGCGTCTGGGCGCGGCGCAACGCGCGCGGCGCGTGGGATGACGAAGTGCAGGTGTATGTCGACGGCGCGCGCATCGAGCTCTACGTGCCGGAGCCGGACGGCCTGGAATGGAAGACGGAGGACGAGGCGCTGCGCGCGGGCGTCGAGCGCGGGCGTTATCTGGTCGACAAGCGCGTCGACGACGATTGATCCGACCCGACCGGCGCGGCCGGATGCGTGCACGCGGGGCGACGCGCCGACGAAGGCGACGCCGGAGGGCCGGCGCCGCGGGTCAGGCGGACGATTCGGGCCTCACGGCCGCGCCGCGATCTCGTCGAGGTGCCACAGCAAATCCGCCGGATCGTCGTACACGCGCAGCGCGCCCGCGCGTTCCAGCTCGTCGCTGCCGTAACCGCCCGACAGCAGCCCGACGCCCAGCGCGCGGCAGCGGCTCGCGGCGAGCATGTCCCAGATGCTGTCGCCGACCACCACCGTATGCTCGATCGGCACGTTCAGCTTCGCGGCGGCCGTCAGGAACAGATCGGGATCCGGCTTCGCATACTTGACCTGATCGCGCGTGACGACCACGTTCTTCGCCGGATCGACGCCCAGCGCCTCGAGGTTGATGGCGGCCGTTTCCATCCGCCCGCTGGTCGCGATCGCCCAGCGGATGCCCGCGTTCGACAGCGCGGCCAGCAGCTCGCGCGCGCCCGGCAGCGGCCGGACCTGCGCGCGCAGCCGCTGGTACGCGGCCGCATGCAGCCGCGCGAGCCGTTCGACGCGCTCGGCGTCGATGTCGCCGGCCGTCTCGCGCAGCAACTGGTTCAGGAACAGGCCGCCGCTCATCCCGATCTTGCGGTGGATGCGCCACACCGACAGCTCGATGCCCTCGGCATCGAGTGCTTCCTTCCATGCGAGCACGTGCTGGTAGACGCTGTCGACGAGCGTGCCGTCGAGATCGAACAGAAACGACGTTTCAATGCGCATGTGAATCTCCTGGCCCGATGAAATTCGGGCGAATCGTCCGCGAAAAGGCCTTCGACGCATTATCGGCGCGCGGCCGTGTCATCGCCATGTCCCGGCGGCGACGTGTCATTTGCCGCTGGTACAATCGCGCCGATGCGCCGGGCGCCGATGCGCCGGGCCGCCTGCCCGCGCCGCACGCGCCCCCAACCCTCGTCGAATTCCCGTATGGCAACTCCGGACGCCGTCAGTTCCGAACAGTCGTGGTGGGGCGTCCTGGCCCTGGCACTCACTGCCTTCATCTTCAACACCACCGAATTCGTGCCCGTCGCGCTGCTGAGCGCGATCGGCGACAGCCTGCGGATGCAGCCGACCGACGTCGGCCTGATGCTGACGATCTACGCGTGGGCCGTCGCGGTCGTGTCGCTGCCGTTGACGTTCGTCACGCGCCACGTCGAGCGGCGCAAGCTGCTGAGCTGCGCGCTGCTGGTGTTCATCGGCAGCCATGTCGTCACCGGCGTCGCGTGGAATTTCACGGTGCTGATGATCGGCCGGCTCGGCATCGCGTGCGCGCATGCGGTGTTCTG
This sequence comes from Burkholderia sp. RF2-non_BP3, assembly GCF_001522185.1. Taxonomy (NCBI): domain Bacteria; kingdom Pseudomonadati; phylum Pseudomonadota; class Betaproteobacteria; order Burkholderiales; family Burkholderiaceae; genus Burkholderia; species Burkholderia sp. RF2-non_BP3. The sequence continues at coordinate 148,802 of NZ_LOSU01000033.1, forward strand.
GTCGATTTCCGTCCCGCTGGCCGTGCGGCTCGCGCCGAGCGACCGCAAGAGCCGCGCGTTGAGCCTGCTCGCGATGGGCACGGCGATCGCGATGGTTGCCGGCATTCCGCTCGGGCGCGTGATCGGCGAGGCGCTCGGCTGGCGCGTGACGTTCCTCGTGATCGGCGGCGCGGCGGCCGTCGCGCTGCTGATGCTGCGCATGACGCTGCCGGCGCTGCCGAGCCAGGGCGCCGGATCGCTGTCCAGCATCGGCATGTTTCTCAGGAAGCCGGCGCTGGTATCGCTGTATGCGATCACCGTGCTGGTCGTGTCCGCGCATTTCACGTCGTACACGTACATCGAGCCGTTCGTGCAGAGCGTCAATCATGCGAGCAGCAGCCGGATCACCTACGTGCTGATCCTGTTCGGCGTCGCCGGCATGCCGGCCGCGGTCTGCTTCAACCGCGTGTTTCCCGAGCGGCCGGCCGATTTCCTGCTCGCGTCGATCATCGCGCTGTCGGCGTGTCTGCTGATCCTGTTCCCGAGCGCGCTGAACATCGTCACGCTGTCGGTTCACACGCTGGTGTGGGGCGGCGCGATCGTCTGCTTCGGGCTCGCGATGCAGGCGTGGGTGCTGAAGCTCGCGCCCGAGGCGACCGATCTCGCGGTGTCGATCTTTTCCGGGCTGTACAACGTCGGCATCGGCGCCGGCGCGCTGCTCGGCAACCATATCGCCGGGGATTTCGGCCTGCCGTGGATCGGCACGTTCGGCGGGGTGGTCGGGATCGCCTCCGCCGGGATCGCGTGGGCCGCGTTGCGGCTGCATGAGCGGCGGGCGGTGGCGTAATCCGCCGTCGGTGCGGCCCGTCGCGCGGATTCCCGCCGCATCGCGCTGCCGCGGTTTCGCGTCCCGACGCGCACGCATGGCCGCCGGCACGACCGATCGGGTGTAGCCTGAAACAAGGACACGCACATCGGAGGCGACATGGAACGGGAGTTGAAACTGCGGATTTCCGCAAAGGATCTCGACAAGCTGCGTCGCGCGCCGTTGCTCGCGCAATCCGGGCGCGCCAGCGCATCGCAACTGCGGACGAGCACCTATTTCGATACGCCCGCGCTCGGCGTGCACCGGTGCGCGGCTTCGCTGCGGGTGCGCGCGACCGGCGACGAGCGGGTCCAGACGCTGAAGCTGGACGGGGCGTCGCAGGCCGGACTGTTCGACAGGAACGAGTTCGAAACGCCCGTCGATGGCGACGTCCCCGATCTCGCGCCGCTGCGGGAACGCATACCCGACGACAGCGACTGCGGCAGGCTCGTCCGCGACGAGGCGACGGCCGGCCAGCTCGAGCCGGTGTTCGTCACGCGGATCAGGTGGTCGGTCTTTCCGCTGCGCCTGCCGTCCGGAGACGAGCTCGAGGTCGCGCTCGACAAAGGTACCGTGGAAGCGGCGTCGGGTTCGGTCCCGATCGCCGCCGTCGAACTGGAGCTGAAGCGCGGCGAGCCGGAAAGCCTGTACGGCGTCGCGCTGGCCATGCTCGACATCGTGCCATTGCGAATCGATCGCGAGAGCAAGGCCGATCTCGGCTACGGGCTCCTCGTCGGCGAGCACCGCGCGGCCGTCAAGGCGCGGCCGGTGCAACTGAAGAAACGCGATTCGATCGAAGACGCGTTCTGCCGTATCGCGCGCAACTGCCTGGACCAGGTCAACGCGAACGAACGTGGCGTCGCGTCCGGTCACGACCCGTCGAGCGTGCATCAGATGCGTGTGGGGCTGCGTCGTTTGCGCTCCGCGCTCGACCTGTTCGGGAAAGCGGTTCCCGCGTTTCCCGGCCTTGACGACGAACTGCGCTGGATCGCGTCGGAGCTGGGCACCGCGCGGGACTGGGAAGTGCTCGCGGGATCGACGCTCGAACAGGCCGGCGCGAACGGCCATCCGGACGAGGTTCGTGCGGCCCGCGACGCGTGCGAGCAGATTGCGGTCAGGAACCGGCAGCGCGCGGCCGCCGCGGTCGAATCGGTTCGCTACACGCGGCTCGCGCTGCAACTCGCGTCGTGGTTGAGCCGACAGGGCTGGCGAGCGGGGATGTCCGACGAACAGCGCGCGGCGATCGGTCGTCCGGCGAGGCGGTTTGCCACGGATGTCCTGCGTCGGCGGCATCGCAAGCTGATCGAACGTGGCAAGGGGCTGGCCGATCTCGACGATCGCCGTCGTCATCGTGCGCGCATCGCGGCGAAGAAAGTCCGATACGCGACGGAATTCTTCGCGTCGCTCTGTTCCAGACGGACCGTCCGGCCCTACGTCGACGCGCTGACCGCGCTTCAGGACGATCTGGGCTGGCGCAACGATGCCGTGGTCGCGGAGCAGCTTCTGAAGGCGCTGCCTCGCACAGCGCCCGCCGCCGCGCCGGGCGCGGCCTTTGCGCGCGGTTTCCTGGCCGCCCGCGTGGCTGCCGATCGTCCGACGATGAAGAAGCTGTGGAAGCGCTTCAGGCGTCTTTCGCCACCGCACTGATCCGGCCACGGGGACGTGGCCGGATCGCGGCGCCTTCGTGCGGAATACGGGCGGCCGGCCACGCCGCATTCGCATCAGGAAAACCCTGATCCGCCCACCCCGGACCTCGATTTCCGTCGACGTCGCCCGTCGCCCGCCCCGCGCATTTCATCGCCCGCAAAGCCGCGTTCCGGAAACCCGTTTCGCGCCTCCCATCAAGCCTTTCCGCCCCGCCAACCAGACAAAACGGGTATGGCGCAGTGCAATATTTCGCGAATCGTAGCGAATTACGATACCTGCCAGGTATGAAAAAGCGAGACCAAAAGTATTGGACGGTCCATTTCGCCGCCGCGTATAAATCCGTTCCATGAACTCCCCACACGCAGCGTGCCCCATGTCTCCCGTCACCATCGAACGCATTGAAACCCGCCTCGTCGACCTGCCGACGATCCGTCCGCACAAGCTGTCGGTCGCCACGATGCACGGCCAGACGCTGATGCTGGTGAAGGTGACCTGCAGCGACGGCGTGACGGGCACCGGCGAAGGCACGACGATCGCCGGAATGGCCTATGGCCCGGAAAGCCCGGAAGCGATGAAACTCGCGATCGACGCATACCTCGCGCCGGCCATCATCGGCAAGGACGCGACGCGCATCCAGACGCTGATGGCGTTCCTCGGCAAGCTCGCGAAGGTCAATCACTTCGCGAAGAGCGCGCTCGAAACCGCGCTGCTCGATGCGCACGGCAAGCGCCTCGGCGTGCCGGTCAGCGAGCTGCTCGGCGGCCGTCGGCGCGATCGCCTGCCGGTCGCGTGGACGCTCGCATCGGGCAACACGGCGACCGATATCGCCGAAGCCGAGCGGATGCTCGACCTGCGCCGCCACAACGTGTTCAAGCTGAAGATCGGCGCGAAGGCGCTCGACGCGGACATCCGGCACGTGGCCGAGATCAAGCGGGCAGTCGGCGAGCGCGCATCGGTGCGCGTCGACGTGAACATGGCGTGGAGCGAAACGCAGGCCGCGCGCGCGATTCCGGCGCTCGCCGATGCCGGCTGCGAACTGGTCGAGCAGCCGGTCGCGTCGGCCGCGGCGCTCGCACGGCTGATGCGCCGCTTCCCGGTCGCGCTGATGGCCGATGAAATCCTGCAGGGCCCGGACAGCGCGTTCGAGATCGCGAAGCATCACGGCGCGGACGTGTTCGCGATCAAGATCGAGCAGAGCGGCGGCCTCTTCGCGGCGCAGCGCGTCGCGGCGATCGCGGACGCGGCCGGCATCGAGCTGTACGGCGGCACGATGCTCGAAGGCGCGTTCAGCACGGTCGCGTCCGCGCATCTGTTCGCGAGCTTCGCGAACCTGCAGTGGGGCACCGAACTGTTCGGACCGCTACTGATTACCGAAGAGATTCTCACGACCCCGCTCGACTACAGCGATTTCGAACTGACCGTGCCGAGCGGCCCGGGCCTCGGCATCGAGCTCGACGAAGCGAAGGTCGCGCGGTTCACCCGCGACGGGCTGACGAAAGTCTCCCGCTGACCCGCGACAAACCGCGACAACCCGATCACGCACCAGGACATCACGATGCTTTTCCACGTACGCATGGACGTCAATCTCCCGGCCGACATGCCGGCCGGCGTGGCCGACGAGATCAAGACTCGCGAGAAGGCGTATTCGCAGGACCTGCAGCGCAGCGGCAAGTGGCGCCACATCTGGCGCATCGCCGGCGAATACGCGAACTACAGCGTGTTCGACGTATCCGGCAACGCCGAGCTGCACGAGATCCTGACCGGCTTGCCGCTGTTCCCGTACATGAAGATTTCGGTGACGCCGTTGTGTCGCCACCCGTCGTCGGTACACGACGGCGACGTTTGAACCACGGCGCTGCCTCTTCCGCAACGGCGGGCACCGGGTCACCTTTCCCCAAAATACACGTGGAGACACCATCATGAGCGTCAAAGTATTCGAAACCAAGGAAGTGCAGGATCTGCTGAAGGCCGCGTCGAACGCGGGCGCCAATGGCACCAACGGCACCAACGGCGGCGACGCGCGCACGCGGCAGGTCGTGCTGCGGCTGCTCGGCGACCTGTTCAAGGCGATCGACGATCTCGACATCACGCCCGACGAAGTGTGGGCCGGCGTGAACTACCTGAACAAGCTCGGTCAGGACGGCGAGGCGGCGCTACTCGCGGCCGGCCTTGGTCTCGAGAAGTATCTCGACATCCGGATGGACGCGGAGGACGAAGCGATCGGGCTCGACGGCGGCACGCCGCGCACGATCGAAGGCCCGCTGTACGTCGGCGGCGCGCCGGTGCGCGACGGCGTCGCGAAGATCGACATCGACGCCGACGAAGGCGCGGGCCCGCTCGTGATCCACGGCACGGTCACGGGGCACGACGGCAAGCCGGTGGCCGGCGCGCTGGTCGAGTGCTGGCACGCGAACTCACACGGCTTCTACTCGCACTTCGACCCGACCGGCGCGCAGAGCGATTTCAACCTGCGCGGCGCGGTGAAGACGGGCGCGGACGGCAAGTACGAATTCCGCACGCTGATGCCGGTCGGCTACGGCTGCCCGCCGCAGGGCGCGACGCAGCAGCTGCTCGACCGCCTCGGCCGTCACGGCAACCGCCCGGCGCACGTGCACTTCTTCGTGACCAGCGACGGCCACCGCAAGCTGACGACGCAGTTCAACATCGACGGCGACCCGCTGATCTGGGACGACTTCGCGTATGCGACGCGCGAGGAGCTGATTCCGCCCGTCACCGGCAAGACCGGCGGCATCGCGCTCGGGCTGAAGGCCGACGCCTACCAGGACATCGAGTTCAACTTCGTCCTGACGCCGCGCGTCGAGGGCAAGGACAACCAGATCGTCGAACGCCTGCGCGCTTCCGCCACGGCATAACCGCCCGACGGCACGGCGGCGCGCCTGCGCCGCCGCCGGCCGGATCCCCGCGAGATTCAATCGATACCGATGCGAGCGTGCTTGCAGGACCCGGCACGCGCACAGGAGGAACCAACATGTCCGCCACGATCGACCACACCACCGAACTGGACCACCTGCTCGCCACCGCCGTGCAGGACGACAAGGAGGCCGGCGTTTTCCGCTGCCGCCGCGACATCTTCACGAACGAGGCGCTGTACGAGCTCGAGATGAAGCACATCTTCGAGGGCAACTGGGTGTACCTCGCGCACGAAAGCCAGATCCCGAACAACAACGATTACTACACGACGTGGATCGGCCGCCAGCCGATCGTCATCACGCGCGACAAGACCGGCGAGCTGCACGCGGTGATCAATGCGTGCGCGCACAAGGGCGCGATGCTGTGCCGCCGCAAGCACGGCAACAAGGGCAGCTTCACGTGCCCGTTCCACGGCTGGACTTTCTCGAACACCGGCAAGCTGCTGAAGGTGAAGGACGAGAAGACGACCGAGTATCCGGTGCAGTTCAACACGCACGGCTCGCACGACCTGAAGAAGGTCGCGCGCTTCCAGAACTATCGCGGCTTCCTGTTCGGCAGCCTCCGCGACGATGTGCTGCCGCTTGAGGACTATCTCGGCGAAGCGCGCGTGATCATCGACCAGATCGTCGACCAGGCGCCGAACGGCCTCGAAGTGCTGCGCGGCAACTCCTCCTACATCTACGAAGGCAACTGGAAGATGCAGATGGAGAACGGCTGCGACGGCTATCACGTGAGCACCGTGCACTGGAACTACGCGGCGACGATGGGCCGCCGCAAGGAAGACGGCACCAAAGCCGTCGACGCGAACAGCTGGAGCAAGTCGGTCGCGGGCGTGTACGGCTTCGACAACGGCCACATCCTGCTGTGGACCAAGACGATGAACCCCGAGGTGCGGCCCGTGTACCAGCACCGCGACGAGATCAAGGCGCGCGTCGGCGACGTGCAGGCCGACTTCATCGTGAACCAGACGCGCAACCTGTGCGTGTACCCGAACGTGTTCCTGATGGACCAGTTCAGCACGCAGATCCGCGTGGTGCGTCCGCTCGGCGTCGACAAGACCGAAGTCAGCATCTTCTGTTTCGCGCCGAAGGGCGAGAGCGAGGCCGACCGCACGACGCGCATTCGCCAGTACGAGGACTTCTTCAACGTGACCGGAATGGGCACGGCCGACGATCTCGAGGAATTCCGCGCGTGCCAGGCCGGCTATGCGGGCATCACGGCGATGTGGAACGACCTGTCGCGCGGCGCGCCGCTGTGGATCGACGGGCCGGACGAGAACGCGAAAAGGATGGGGCTGAACCCGCGCATGTCGGGCGAGCGCAGCGAGGACGAAGGGCTGTTCGTGTGCCAGCACGAACACTGGGTGCACGTGATGCGCGATGCACTGAAGAAGGAACGCGGGGAGGTGCAAGCATGAACATCGATTACCGGACCATCTGCGCGGCGCTGTATCGCGAAGCGCGCCTGCTCGACGACCGCGAGTGGGACGAGTGGCTGACCTGCTACACGGAAGACGTCACGTACTGGATGCCCGCGTGGGACGACGACGACCGGCCGACCGACGATCCGCGCAGCCAGATCTCGCTGATGTACTACGCGGATCGCGGCGGCCTCGAGGATCGCGTGTTCCGGATCAAGACCGAGCGCAGCGGCGCGTCGACGCCCGAGCCGCGCACCAGCCACAACGTGACGAACGTCGAGGTGCTGGCCGAGCGCGACGGCGAGGTGGACGTGCGCTACAACTTCCACACGCTGAACCACCGCTACCGCGTGACCGATCACTTCTTCGGCACGATGTTCGTCACGTTGCGCCGCTCGGGCGACGCGTGGTTGATCTCGAACAAGAAGATCGTGCTGAAGAACGACTACATCCGGCAGGTGCTCGACGTGTACCACGTCTGACGCCGATCGATTCGACACGTAACACAGGGAGACGATGTCATGTCCACCTACAAGATTGCACTGAACTTCGAGGACGGGGTCACCCGCTTCATCGACTGCAAGGCCGGCGAGAAGGTGCTCGACGCCGCGTTCCGCGCGAAGATCAACCTGCCGATGGACTGTTCCGACGGCGTGTGCGGCACCTGCAAGTGCCGCGCGGAGAGCGGCAGCTATGACCTCGGCGACGATTACATCGACGACGCGCTCACCGAGGACGAGAAGGACGGCGGCCTCGTGCTGACGTGCCAGATGGTGCCGCAAAGCGATTGCGTGATCGCGGTGCCGAGCTCGTCGGTCGCATGCAAGACGGGCCACGGCGCGTTCGCCGCGACGGTCGCGAAGGTCGAGCCGCACCACGACGCGGCGATCGTGCTCGAACTCGACGTCGATGCGGCCGCTCCCGTGTTCCTGCCCGGCCAGTACGTGAACATCGGCGTGCCGGGCAGCGGCCAGCACCGGTCGTACTCGTTCTCGTCCGCGCCGGGCGACACGAAGATCGGATTCCTGATCAAGAAGATTCCCGGCGGCGTGATGAGCTCGTGGCTCGAATCGGCGAAACCCGGCGACACGCTCGAACTGAACGGGCCGCTCGGTAGCTTCTACCTGCGCGATGTGGCGCGGCCACTGCTGTTCCTCGCGGGCGGCACGGGCCTCGCGCCGTTCCTGTCGATGCTCGAGGTGCTCGCACGCAGCGGCTCGCGGCAGAAGGTGCATCTGATCTACGGCGTGACGCGCGATCTCGACCTGGTGTTGGTCGACGCGATCGAAGCGTATGCGGCGAAGCTGCCGAACTTCAGCTTTGCAACGGTCGTTGCCGATGCGGCGTCGAGCCATCCGCGCAAGGGCTGGGTCACGCAGCACATTCCGGCCGATGCGCTGAACGACGGCGACGTGGACGTCTACCTGTGCGGACCGCCGCCGATGGTCGACGCGGTGCGCCAGTACTTCGACGACGCAGGCGTGAAGCCGAACAGCTTCCACTACGAGAAGTTCACCCCGAACGTGACGGCAAAGGCGGCATGATCATGCAACGATTCTCCGGAAAGGTCGTCGTCGTCACCGGCGCGGCGCAGGGCATCGGCCGCGGCGTCGCGCTGCGCGCGGCGGCCGAGGGCGGCCGCGTGCTGTTCGTCGATCGCGCGGACTTCGTGGCGGAGGTGGCCGCCGAGGCGCCGGGCGGCAACACGGCCGGATTCGTCGCGGATCTCGAAACCTACGACGGCGCGCGCGCGGCGATGGCGTGCGCGGTCGCGACGTTCGGCCGGATCGACGTGCTGATCAACGGCGTCGGCGGTGCGATCCGGATGCGGCCGTTCGCCGAGTTCGAGCCCGATCAGATCGACGCGGAAATCCGCCGCTCGCTGATGCCCACGCTCTACAGTTGCCACGCCGTGCTGCCGCATTTGCTGGCCGGGGGCGGCGGCACGATCGTGAACGTATCGTCGAACGCGACGCGCGGCATTCGTCGCGTGCCGTATTCGGCCGCGAAGGGCGGTGTCAACGCGCTGACGGCGGCGCTCGCGATGGAATACGCGGAGCACGGCATCCGCGTGGTCGCGACCGCGCCGGGCGGCACCACGGCGCCGCCGCGCCGGGTGCCGCGCAATGCGGCCGGCGACAACGCGCAGGAACAGGCGTGGATGGCCGAAGCAGTGCGGCAGGTGACCGATTCGACGTTCTTCAAGCGTTACGGCACGCTCGACGAGCAGATCGCGCCGATCCTGTTCCTGGCGTCGGACGAAGCGAGTTACATCACCGGCACGGTGCTGCCGGTCGCGGGCGGCGACACGGGTTGAGCGGCGGGTGGCCTGTTCGCCCGCAGCTTCAGACATGCGCGCGCTCCGGTCAGGCGTGCGCGACGACCATCGAACAACCGGCCGGTGCGGACAGCCCGGCCACGGAGACACTCATGCGCCAACGCGAAGCGATCATCTCCGCCGGAATGGAAGCCGTGTACGAAAAAATCGGCTATGCGCCGGCGATCAAGGTCGGCGATACCGTGTACGTGTCCGGCCAGATCGGCCGCGATGCGGCGATGCAACTGGTCGAAGAACGCGAAGCGCAGATCGTGCAGGCGTTCGAGAACCTCAAGGTCGTGCTCGAGGCGGCCGGCGCATCGCTCGACGACGTGGTCGACCTGACGACCTTCCATACCGACATGCGTGACCTGCCGCTGTTCATGACGGTGCGCGACCGTTATCTCCATGCGCATCCGCGGCCGGCGTGGACTGCGGTCGGCGCGCACATGCTCGGCGGGGCGCCCGGTTATATCGTCGAAATCAAGGCGGTTGCCGTGCTGCAGGGATAGTCGCGGCCGCTGCTGGCGAGACGACACGGTCCGACCGCTTGTGGCGCGCATCGGATGCCGACGTCCGGCCCGTCTACCGCCGGATCGCCGCTCGCAACCGTCTCACGTCCTGCTCCGACACCGGCGCGGCGCGATTTCCCCATGCGCCGCGCACATAGCTGACCACCGCGGCAATCTCGCCGCTCGTCAGCGCGCCGCGCATCGCCGGCATCCGCTGCACCGGCCCGTGCGTGCCGGGCGCCGGCCGAGCGCCTTCGACGACGATCCGGATCGCGCTGGTCGGATCGGCCGCGAGCGCGGCCGAATTGCCGGCGAGCGGCGGCCCGCGATCGGGCACGCCCGCGCCTTCCGCGCCGTGGCAGCGCGCACAGAATCCCGCATATACGCCGGCCCCCGGCGCCTGCTGGCCGCCCTCCGGGCGCGGCCCCGCCGCGGTCAGCCGCGGGACGCCGACGCCGAGCGGATTCGTCGCGGCAGTCGGTTGCGCGGGCAACGATTTGAGGTACACGGCGATCGCGTGACGATCCGCATCCGTCAGCAGCGCGGTGCTTTCGCCGACGACGGGCGCCATCGCGCCGAACACCGCGCCGCGCACCGCGTGGCCGCTGCGCAGGAATGCGGCGAGATCGTCGGCCGTCCAGCGGCCGAGGCCGTCCGCGTCCGCGCCGGTGAGGTTCGGTGCGAACCAGTGATCGTTGATGCCGCCGGTGAGAAACGCGGCGCTGCGTTCGTCGTAGCCGCGCTCGTTGTAGGCCGGGCCGCGCGGCGTGTGGCATGCGCCGCAGTGGCCGAGCCCCTGCACGAGATACGCGCCGCGATTCCATTCCGCCGATCGCGACGACTGCGGCGCGAACCGGTCGCGGTTCGCGAACGCCAGGCTCCACAGCCCGAGCGCCCAGCGCTGGTTGAACGGAAACGGCAGCCGCGTGATTTTTACCGCGTTCGCCGACGGCGCGACGCCACGCATGAAATACGCATACAACGCGCGCACGTCGTCGTCGGACAGGCGCGCGAACGACGGGTAGGGCATCGCAGGATACAGCCGGCTGCCGTCCGCGCGCACGCCGCGCCGCAACGCATCGTCGAACTGGCGCAGCGTGTCGTTGCCGATCCCGTGCACGGGATCCGGCGTGATGTTCGGTGCATAGATCGGCCCGAACGGCGAATTGACCGGCTGGCCGCCGGCGTACGGCGTGTGGTCGGCGGCATCGTGGCAGGCGGCGCAGTCGCCGGCGAGCGCGAGATAGCGGCCGCGCGCGATCGTCGCGGCATCGGCGCTCGCGGCCGCGGCGGCAATCACCGGGCGGCGGGCGGCGGAAGCGGCCGATGCGGACGATGCGGGTGAGGTGGACGACGCCGACGCCGGGGGCGAAGCCGATGAAGCGTCCAACGGCGTAGTCGAAGCCTGTTCGGCCGCCGTGTCTCGCCGCTGCGCCAGCCGCGGATCGCGGTTCACCCGGTCCGACATCGACGCGCCGGCATCGGCTGCCGACGCGCGTATCCGCACGAAACGCCAGCCCGACGCGGGCTCGGGCGCCTCCGTCGGAGACGCGGCTTCGGCCGGATCGCCGGCGGGCGCCGCGTGGTCGTCCTGCTGCATGTCGCATGCGCACAGCGCGGCGCACACGGCGAGCGCGACGCCCGCGCGGCGGCGCCGACCGACGCGCGCGGCACACGAAACACACGAAGCGAACGAGATCAACGCCATGGACTGCACGGCCCCACGAAAGCGGTGACGATTCCGGTGAACACGAGACCGATTACGAACCCGAGCGCGGCGAGCATCCCGCAGCGCGCGAGGAACCGCGTGCTGTCGTCGCGCGTCGCGGCCTGCACGTTCGCGTCGTGCCGGCGTTGCCACGTGCGCACGAGCCAGGCGGCGAACGCCGTCGCCAGCGCGAACGCGCATGCGGCGATCAGCGCGAGCCACACGCCGACGTGCGCCCAACGCGGCACGGCCTGCGCGACGCCGAGCGGATAGCATGCGGTCGACGCGAGCGTCTCGGATGCCAGCATCTGCGCGAACCACAGCGCGGGCGCGCCGATCAGGCCGGCCGCGATCGCGAGCAGGGGTGTCCATGAGCGTCGCGCGCCGTTCATCCCGCGCTCCTGAGCCAGTATGGCGATACGTACAACGCGGTGAAGATGAACAGCCAGACGATGTCGACGAAGTGCCAGTAGAGCCCGCCGACCGTCAGCGCGACGCGCCGTTCGCGGCCGAAGAAGCCGGCGGCGGTCCACCCGGCGAGCAGCGCGAGGATGACGAGGCCGGCCGCCACGTGCGCGAGGTGAAAGCCCGTGATCGTGAAATACAGGCTGCCGTACAGGTGCGCGGTCGGTCCGTACGGATGGTCGCGCCACTCGTGCAGCTGAACGAGCGCGAACGCGACGCCGAGCAGCAGCGCGACGGCGAGCGCGGCCGCCGCGCGCAGGCGCCGCTCGGCCCGCACCGCGCGCTCGGCGAGCCACACGAACACGCTGCTCGACAGCAGCACGACGGTGTTGCCGGCCGCGAGGCCGATCTTCGGCATCCCGTCGGGCGGCCAGGGCGCGTCCGATTGCGACTGCAGGTAGAAATAGCAGAACAGCAGGTAGCCGAACAGCCCGGCCTCGGTCACGATCAGCGTGATGACGCCCCACCAGCCGCCCGCGCGTTCGCCGCAACTGCCGACCGGCAGCGGTTCGACGCACGCGACCGGCGCACCGGACGGCGCGGTCGCCGAGCGCGGTTCGGCCGGATGCAGGCCGGCCGCTGCCGGTGCCTGGGTGGTGTCGCGGGCCGGAAGGTGCGCACGCTGCCCGAGCGTGCGGCGCGGCCACAGCCACACGGCGGTCCCGATCGCGCAACCGGCGACGGCCGCGCACACGAGCGTCGGCGAGCGCGCCAGCATCGCAGCGAACACGGCGGTCGCGAGCAGCGCGAGCACGAACGGCACGCAGCTGTCCTCGGGCATCTTCAGGATCGCGCTCGGTTTTGCCGCGAGCGGCGTGACCGCGAGCGCCTCGCGCCCGTCGGCGAGCCGATAGCCGACGCGCATGCTGGTGCGCATCGGATCCTCGCGCGTTTCCCACAGCGGGTGCCGCGACGCGACGAGCGGCAGCACCGCGAAGTTGTAGACGGGCGTCGGCGACGCGACCGACCATTCGAGCCCGGCGGCGCCCCACGGATTCTCGCCGGCGCGCGCGCCGCGCCGCGCGCTGACGAGCGCGTTGACGACGAACATCACGATTCCGATGCCGAACACGAACGAGCCGATCGTCGTCAGCAGGTTCGACGTATCCCAGCCCATCCCGGACGGGTAGGTGTAGATGCGGCGCGGCATCCCGAGCAACCCGGAGACGTGCATCGGGAAGAAGCCGAGGTTGAAGCCGACCAGCACGATCCAGAACGTCAGCTTGCCGAAGCGTTCGTTCATCATCCGCCCGGTGAATTTCGGGAACCAGTACGTGACACCGCCGAGCACGGGGAAGACGTTGATGCCGAGCAGCATGTAGTGCAGGTGCGCGACGACGAAATACGTGTCGGTCAGCTGCCAGTCGAGCGGCACCGCGGCCGTCATCACGCCGGATACGCCGCCGATCACGAACATCAGCACGAAGCCCGCGAAATACAGGAACGGCGTGCGGAACACCGGACGGCCCGTCCAGATCGTCGCGAGCCACGCGAACACCGCGACCGCACTCGGGATCGAGATCAGCATGCTCGCCGCGCCGAAGAACGCGAGCGCGAGCGGCGCGATGCCGGTCGCGAACATGTGGTGGACCCACACCTCGAAGCCGATCAGCATCGTCGCGACCGTCGATACCGCGACGGCTTCGTACGCGACGAGCGGCCGCCGGCAGAAAGTCGGCAGCGCGTCCGACACGATTCCCATCGCGGGCAGCACGACCACGTAGACCCACGGGTGCGCGAACATCCAGAACAGGTGCTGCCACAACAGCGGCCGCCCGCCGTTCGCGACGTCGAAGAAGTGCGTGCCGGCATTGCGGTCGAGCCACAGCAGCAGGAACGCGAGGCTGACGGACGGCACCGCGACGAGGTTCGCCACCGACGCGGTGAGCGTGCCCCACACGATGATCGGCAGCCGGTCGATCGACATCCCGTGCGCGCGCATCCGCAGCAGCGTGACGACGAAGTTCGCGGCGCCGCCGGTCGTCGAGATGCCGAGCAGGATCATGCCGAGCGCATAGATGTCGATGTTCGCACCGGCGCTGTAATCGAGCGACGTGAGCGGCACGTAGTTGAACCAGCCGCCGTCCGGCACGGCGCCGAGCGGAAAGCTCGCATACAGGAACAGCCCGGCGAACAGGAACGCCCAGTACGAGAACGCGTTCAGCCTCGGGAACGCCATGTCGCGCGAGCCGAGCATCAGCGGCCACAGATAGTTCGCGAAGCCGGACAGCACCGGCAGCGCGTACAGGAAGATCATCGTGACGCCGTGCATCGTGAACAGCGAGTCGTACTGCGCGGGCGTGAGCACCGTCGCATTCGGCCGCGCGAGCTGGATGCGCATCGCGAGCGCCTCGACGCCGCCGAGCAGCAGGAACGCGAACGCGGTGACGATGTAGCGCAGCCCGATGCGCTTGTGGTCGACCGTGCCGAGCCAGCCGCGCCAGCCGGGTTCCGATTCCCACAGCGCGGCCAGTTCGCGCTCGTGCGTGGAGCCCGGCGGCGCTTCGCCGAGGTCGGGCACGCGGCTGAGCGGAGCGGGCGTGTCGCGGGCAACGGCCATCGTCATTCTCCGTTCAGTGCAGCGTTGCGAGATAGGCGGCGAGATCGTCGGCGTCGCGCGGCGCGAGCGCGAACGACGGCATCAGCGTCTGCGGCTTGATCTGCTGCGCATGCGCGATCCAGCGCCGCAGGTTGTCGGGCGTGTTGTCGAGCGTACCGGCCGCGAGCAGCCGGCGCGACCCGAGATGCGACAGGTCGGGGCCCGCGTCGCCGGCCGCGTCGGTGCCGCGCACCGTGTGGCAACCCGCGCAGCGCGCGTCGAACACGTGGCGGCCGCGCCGCTCGGCGCCGACGGCGGGCGCCGGCGCCGGCTGCCGCTGCGCGGCGAGCCACGCGCGAAACGCGTCGGGCGGCTCGGCCACGACCTCGAATGCCATGTGCGCGTGCTGCGCGCCGCAATACTGCGAGCACTGTCCGCGGTACACGCCCGGCCGGTCGGCCTGCAGCCACTGATGATTCGTCTGGCCGGGAATCGTCTGCGTCTTGCCGGCCAGTTGCGGGACCCAGAACGCATGGATCACGTCCGCGCTTTTCAGTTCGAGCGCGACGGGTTCGCCGACCGGGATGTGGAGTTCGTTCGCGGTGACGAACGCAGTGCCGCCCGCGTCGTCCGGATAGCGGACGGCCCACCACCAGTCGTGTGCGGTCACGACGATCGTGAGCGCGGGTGGATGCGGCGGCGACGCCACCGCGCCCAGCACGCGCAGCATGTACACGAGCGCGCCGAACAGCAGCGCGATCGAGATCGCGGAGCCGACCGTGACGATCGCCAGCCCGCTGTCGTGGCCGCCGCCCGCATGCGTGCGGCGGCGAAACATCGCAATCAGCAGCAGCACCGCGATCGCGATGCACACGAACGTGCACAGCGCCAGCAGCGCCCAGCCAAGCACGAACACCGGTCGGGCAGCCGGGCCCGCCGCATGCGCGACGTAAGCGAGCGGCAGCGGCCCGGCCGGTGCGTCGGGCTCGCTGGCGGCGCGCGCGGCGGCCATGGGAGCGGCGAGGCACGCGGTCGCGGCGAGGCGAACGATACGGCGCGCTTTCTCGGGTGGCGGGACGGGCAACAGGGCTCCTTTTCGGATTCGGCGGCGTGACGACAGCCGTTCGACAACCGTTCGCGGCGGAGCAATTTCCGTGCGTGCGCCGTGTCGGCATCGCGGCCCGGGCGTTGTCCGTGCAACGGGCTGCGCGTTACAGCCGGCTTGTAAATTTGGCGACCGTTCACGGCGTGCTCGGAGCACGGTGCGCGGCACATTGCTTGCTACCCCGATCGTGTTCTGGCAGGCCGCTCGGGGTAGGTCCCGGCTGCGTGCCGCCCACCGCGAGAAAAACCGGAGGAATCGACCGTGAAGACCGTCGCGATCACCGGTGCGAGCGCCGGCGTCGGCCGCGCGACCGCCCATGCGTTTGCGCGGCGCGGCGCGAACGTCGCGCTGCTCGCGGCGGGTTTCGTCGCCGCGCGCAAGCTGAACCGGTGAGCGCGATGAGGATCGAGGATTACGCACTGATCGGCGATGGCCGCAGCGCCGCGCTCGTCGCGCTCGACGGCAGCATCGACTGGCTGTGCTGGCCGGACTTCGACTCGCCGCCATGCTTTGCCGCCCTCGTCGGCACGCCCGACAACGGCCGTTTCCGTATCGCGCCGCGCGAGCCGGATGCGCGCGCGACGCGCCGCTACCTGCCTGGCACCGCGGTGCTCGAAACGACGTTCGAGACGTCGTCGGGCTGTGTCGTCATGATCGACTGGATGAGCTGGGATGCGCGCGACCCGTGCGTCATCCGCAGCGTGCGCGGCGAGCGCGGCACGGTCGAGCTCGACGTCGATCTCGGCGTGCGCTTCGACTACGGCCACGCGTTGCCGTGGTGCCGCCGTCTCGGCCGGCGCTGGCGAATGATGACGGGCGGCGACGCGATGTGGCTCGATACCGACGTGCACCTCGACGTGCGGGACGACCGGCTCGTCGGCGCGCCGCGAATCGCCGCGGGCGAGCGCGCGGATTTCTGCATCAGCTACGCGCGTTCGTACGATCGGCCGCCGTCGCTGTCGGATCCGTACGCGTCGTTGCGCGACACGCAGGCGTTCTGGCGCGTCTGGTCGAAGTGCAATGCGGCGCAAGGCCCGTATCGCGATGCGATCGAGCGCGCCCTGATCACGGTGAAGCTGCTGTCGAGCTTGCGCACCGGCGGCATCGTCGCGGCGCCGACGAGCTCGCTGCCCGAACGCTTCGGCGGCGTGCGCAACTGGGATTACCGGTTCTGCTGGCTGCGCGACGCGAGCTTCACGCTGCGCGCGCTGGTGCGCTGCGGCTACCGCGAGGAGGCCGCGCGCTGGCGAGACTGGCTGGTGCGCGCGATCGCCGATCACCCGGCGCAATTGCAGGTGCTGTACGCGGCCGACGGCGGCCGGCGCGCGGACGAATGGTCGGCCGCGCACCTGGCCGGTTACGAAGGCGCGCGGCCGGTGCGCTTCGGCAACGCGGCGGCCGAGCAACTGCAGCTGGACGTCTACGGCGAGGTGCTGGCCGCGCTGTACCAGGCGCGCCGGCACGGGCTGCCGCCCGACGACGATGCGTGGACGCTCGAGCGGCGGCTGCTCGACCATCTCGCGACGATCTGGCGCGAGCCGGACGAGGGGATCTGGGAGGTGCGCAGCGGACGGCACCCGTTTACGTCGTCGAAGGTGATGGTGTGGGCGGCCGTCGAAAGTGCGTATCGTTCCGCGCGCGCGTTCGGCCATCACGCGCCACTCGAGGAGTGGCGGCGCTGGGCCGACACCGTGCACGCGGATGTGCTCGCCCGTGGCTATCACCCGAAACTCGGCCGCTTCGTCGACCGCTACGACGGCGACGGACTCGACGTGAGCCTGCTGCTGATTCCGCTGACGGGGATGCTCGACGCGTCGGATCCGCGCGTCGCGGCGACGGTCGCCGCGATCGAGCGCGAACTGGTCGAGGATGGCCTGCCGTTCCGTTACCGGCCGCCGCGTTTCAAGGATGGTTGCGAAGGCAACGAGGGTGCGTTCGTCGCGGCCGGCTTCTGGCTCGCGCAGGTTTACCAGATGCAGGGCCGCGACGCCGACGCGCACGCGCTGTTCGAGCGGCTGCTGGGCCTGCGCAACGACGTCGGGCTGCTGTCGGAAGAGTACGACGTGAAGGCGCGGCGCATGTGCGGGAATTTTCCGTTTACGCTTGCGCAGGTCGGGCTGGTCAACGCGGCGCTCGCGCTGGAGGGCGACTGGCGCGACGACGTCGATACCGGCTGACGTGCCGCATCGCGCCGCACGCGACGGGGCAGCACGGCACGACGCACGCTTCGTGTCGTCCCGCCCGTCATGTGCTACGACTCGTGCCTGCCTCCCTTGCCACCGCGCTCGCCGTTGCCCGGCAGCACGGCCGACAGCACCTGCCGCGCGGTCTCGACGATCACGTTCGCTTCGCGCGGGTCGCCTTTCACCAACGTTTCGGCAAAATGCTTTGCCTGCTGCAGCGTCACGTGCGGCGGCAGCGGCGGCACCTCCGGATCGCTCTTGACCTCGAGCACGACCGGACGGTCCGACGCGAGCGCCTCGTCCCATGCGGCGCCGAGCTGTTCCGGATCGTCGACGTAGATGCCCTTCAGCCCGAGCAGCGTCGCGAAGCGGTAGTACGGCACGTTCGGAATCTGCTGCGACGCGTCGAGCTTCGGATCGCCTTCCATCACGCGCTGTTCCCACGTCACCTGGTTCAGATCCTCGTTGTTGAGCACCATGCAGATCCAGCGCGGGTCGGGCCATTGCCGCCAGTACTTCGCGACCGTGATCAGCTCGGCCATGTTGTTCATCTGCATCGCGCCGTCGCCGACCATCGCGATCACCGGGCGCACCGGGTACGCGAACTTCGCGGCGATCGCGTACGGCACGGCCGCGCCCATCGACGCGAGCCCGCCCGACAGCGAACCCATCATCCCGCGTCGCATCATCAGGTCGCGCGCATACCAGTTCGCGCAGGAGCCCGAATCACTCGTCAGGATCACGTCGTCGGGCAACCGTGGCGACAGCTCGGTGAATGCGCGCTGAGGATTCACGCCACGCCCGGCGCTCGGCTTCGCGGCCGCGCGCGCGGCCAGCGTCTCGTGCCAGTCCGCGTTCCATTTCGCGATCTGGTCGCGCCAACTCGTGTCGTGCCGTTCCTTCAACAGCGGCAGCAGCGCGCGCAACGTCTCGGCGCTGTCGCCGACGAGATTGACCTCCATCGGGTAGCGCAGGCTCAGCATGTCGGCCTTCAGGTCGATCTGCACGCCGCGCGCCTGGCCTTCCTTCGGCAGGAATTCCGAGTACGGGAAGCCCGAGCCGACGACGAGCAGCGTGTCGCATTCGGTCATCAGTTCGTCGCTCGGCTTCGTGCCGAGCAGCCCGATGGAGCCCGTGACCCACGGCAGGTCGTCCGGCAGCGCGGCCTTGCCGAGCAGCGCCTTCGCGGCGCCCGCGCCGAGCCGGTCGGCCACCGCGATCACCTCGTCGGTCGCGCGCAGCGCGCCCGCGCCGACCAGCATCGCGACCTTCTTGCCGGCATTGAGCACGTCGGCCGCGCGCTGCAGGTCGTCGGCGTAGGGCACCACCTTCGGCGGCGTGTAGCCGACCCCCGAGTGCACGGTGCCGTGCGCGCGCTTCGGCGGCGCGTAGTCGAGCTCCTGCAGGTCGTTCGGCAGCACCAGCGCGGTCACCGTGCGCGCGCCGAGCGCGATGCGCACCGCGCGGTCGACCAGATGGCGCACCTGGCCCGGCACGACGGCAAGCTGGACGAATGCGCCCGCAACGTCCTTGAACAGCGCCGGCAGGTCGACTTCCTGCTGATAGTGGCCGCCGAGCGCCGCGCGCGCCTGCTGACCGACGATCGCGAGCACCGGCATGTGGTCGAGCCGGGCGTCGTACAGGCCGGTCACGAGGTGCGAGGCGCCGGGGCCCGAGGTCGCGACGCATACGCCGAGCTCGCCTGTAAATTTTGCATGTGCCGACGCCATGAAGGCCGCCATCTCCTCGTGGCGCGCCTGGACGAATTCGATCTTGCCCTCCGCCCGGCCGAGCGCGCCGAAGAAGCCGTTGATGCCGTCGCCCGGGTAGCCGTACACGCGGCGCACGCCCCAGTCGTACAGCCGTTCGACGATGAAATCCGCCACTGTCGCCATGCCGTTTCTCCTTGGTTCGGGAAGAGCCGATGAGCCGCGCAGGCGATCGTCGTGCGCGGCGCTGGCGGGCGTCGCGCAAGGCATGTGCCGCGCGGCCGCATCGGGCACGGGCGTTGAACGCAGGCGCTGCGGGCAAAGGCAGGCAATCCGGCGCGCAACGATGGCGCTTTTCGCGGTATCGGCGATCGACGACGTGCGAGACCCGGACGCGCGATCTTTAGATTGCAACTAACGGTCAATCGCGCTCCCGCCCGCCACACGATGTGCACGCGACGCGACGGCGCCGTGTTGCCCGACGCTCATGCATCAACTGCGCTTGCAGGGGACGGCCGGGCCCCGTACCGCGTCGTTCCGGGCACATCAACGACGCTCGCACCGGCTTTCACGCCCGGCGTCCCCGTTGCCGCCGGCGCTCGCCGAACGCGGAATTTTCAAGCGCTTGTCATTTCGATCGCACGGTTGCAGAGGGGCACGCGCTCCGGATGCCGCGCGGGCGGGCGCGCACCGCCGCGGCGGCAGCGTCGCGGTAAGGAACGGCACATGCTGCCCGTGTCGACGAAGCCCGGCGGTTCCGGGTATCGACTACGGTGCTCCCATGACTTCCAGAACTCGCTCGATCAATCCGTTGTTGAATCTCGCGGTGGCCGTCGCATGCGGCGCGGCGGCGATGTACTTTTTCGATCCGGCATCGGGCCGGCGGCGGCGCGCGTACGTGCGGGACAAGGCCGCCGCGGGCCGGCACGGCGTGGTCGACTACGCGAATACGCAGGCGAAGCGCGCGGCCGACCATGCGCGCGGCGCGATCGCGGGACTGCGCGCCGACTGGCTCGCGGGCGACGCGAACGACGCCCAGGTCACCGAACGCGTGCGTGCCGCGCTGGGTCATCTGGCCGGGCATCCGCGCGACGTCGACGTGACCGTCGAGCACGGGCATGTGCGCCTGAGCGGGCAGGTGGAAGAAGCGGAACGGCACGCCGTCGTCGACGGTGTGGCCGCGCTGCGCGGCGTGCAGACCGTCGAGGATGCGATGGGCGCGCGTAGCGAATACAAGGCGCCGCCCGGCGGCCCGATGCACTGACGTCGGCATCGGCCGCGCGCGGCGGGCGCGGCAAACGCGGTAAACGAAGCACGACGCGCATTCGGCGCGTGCGTGGCTGCCGCAACGTCGGCCACGCCGCGCCCCATCCGGAGAACAGCTGATGACCGATCGCCCGATTTCCGCAACGACACCTCCCGCACCGGAGCCCGATGCGCACCACGCGCTCGAAAGCCTGCTGGGCAGCCTCCACCGCCATGGCTTCTTGCGTTTCGCGAACGAAGTCGTCAGCGCGAATGCGCAGATGGCCGAGACCTTCGTCGATGCGTTCGACAAGCCCGGCATGCAGAGCGGCGTGCAGAATCTCGCCGCGCTGCTGATGGCGCTGTCGCGGATTCCGCCGGAGCAGTTCGGCAGAGCCGTGTTCGCGGCCGCCGACGCGCTGCATCACGTCGGCGCGTGGAAGCCGGACGAGCACGAGCACGTCGCGCCCGGCGTGCGCGGCGCGTACCGGCTGCTGCACGACGAAGCGCTGTGGGATGCGCTGACGCCGCTGCTCGAAGGGCTGAAGGTGTTCGCGCAAGGGCTCGCGCGCGAGCCGCGCAATCCGGCGAGCCCGTCGGTCAGCGAGCGGCCGACGGGCGCGTGATCGCGGCGAGCGCAGGCAAGCCGCGTTGCCCGCACAGCGCCGAGAGCTGATGCACGATGCGCTGCGTCGGCGTGCTCGCCGGCCACCGCGCGACCGCGTCGAAGCCGACCCAGCGGCACAGCGCGATCTCGTGCCCGGGGCACGCGTGCCGGCCGGGCGGCATGCGCGCGACGAAGACGTGATGACGCTTCACGCTGCCGTCCACGAAGAAGCAATACGCAAGCTCGAGATCGGCGAGTCCCGTTTCCTCCTGTAATTCGCGACGCGCGGCGTCGAGCGCGGATTCCCCGCGCCGGATCACGCCGCCCGGCAGCGTCCAGCGCGACGAGGGACGGCGCGCGACCAGCAATACGCGATCGTTGCGATGGCACACGATCGTCGCGCGCTCCTTCGCAAGCGGCGCGAGCGGCACCGCGCGCACCGGGAAGGCGGTCGGATCGGGGAGTGTCATGTCCAGCGGGCGACGGGTAAGGGCACGGTCCATGATCCCATCGGGCAACGGGCGTGCCCGCGCCGCGTCGCCGCATCCTGGCGGATGCGACGCGGGCGACCCGATGCGCACGCCGCGAACATGCGGGTGCTGCTCAGCGTTTGACCGGCGCGGCGTTACCCGGCGCCGCCGCCGCCGTGCTGTCGCGCGGTGCACCTGCGCCGAGATCGGCTCCCGTCACGGGATCGCAGCGCGGGTCGGACGCGAGTCGCCGTGTCATCGCTTCGAGCGCCTGCGACTGCTGCGGCTCGACCGCGCCCTTCGCGGCGCCGTCGCCGCCGTCGACCGCCGGCTCGCCGCGCCGAAACGCGAGCGAGTCGCCGCGATTCCACGGGCCCGGCACCGGCTCGCCATCCTGCATCCGGAAGTACACGCGGTCGTACGGGGGCTTCGGCGGCAGCTTGCCCGGCGGGAAATTGCCGGTGATCGCGTACAGCGCCTTCTCGAACGACACCTGGTGCGAGACCTCGCGCGTCATCAGAAAACCCAGTGCGTCGCGGATGCCCGGATCGTCGGTCACGTTGATGAGCCGCTCGTAGATGATCTTCGCGCGCGCTTCGGCCGCGATGTTCGAGCGCAGGTCGGCCGTCGGTTCGCCGATCGTGTCGATGTATGCGGCCGACCAGGGCACGCCGCCCGAATTGGTCAGCGGCGCGCCTGCGCCGTACAGCACCTGCGTGACGTGACTGTCGTTACCCGCGCCGTGCAGCTTGCGGTAGAGCTCGGCCTGTTCGTCGACGGCTTCGGCGAGCTCGCCCTTCGCGCCCCGGTTCAGCATCGCGGCCATCGAGCCGATGACTTCGAGATGGCTCAGTTCCTCGGTCGCGATGTCGAGCAGCATGTCCTTGCGGCCGGGATCCTCTTCGGTGATCGCCTGCGTGAAATAGCGCATCGCGGCGGCGAGTTCGCCTTGCGGTCCGCCGAACTGTTCCAGCAGCAGGTTGGCGAGCCCCGGATTCGGCGCACCGACGCGCACCGTGTACTGAAGCCGTGTGTTGTGAATGAACATGAAACCTCCGTGTCGGGAAATGAACGGCAACTGCGACGGAGGCCGAGCACGGGGCGCGCCCGTGGCGGTGCGGCGAAGCGAGACCGACGTGCCGTGCGGAGCGAGGCCCGATGCTCGCGGGCGCGTGGCGACATCGCTACCGCGCATCGGTCTTGTCGGGTGTCGTGTCGGGCGCGATGCATGCGCCCGCGATTTTTCAACGCGTTGTCATTTCTGCTGCGGCGGCTCGGCATGGACGATGCCCGGCTGGCGCGTGTCGCGGCGTGCGCGCGTGCGGGGTGCCGGCGCGTCGGGCAACTGCGCCGGCCGGCGCTCATCGGGCGCTTGAGGCTTGCCTTCGGCAGGATCGCGCGCGCTGCGTGGTGGCGGCGTGTCCGTGCCGTGTCGCTTGCCCTCCGGGCCGGGCGTGCTGTCGCCGCGGTCCTGTCCGTGCGAATCGGTGTCGAGCGAAGATGATCGCTTCATCGGGGCGCCTGTCGTGGTGATCGGATCGCGATTGCCGCGCATCGCTCGTGCCGGCGGCATCCGGCAGGCGGCGCGCGTGCCGGGTGCGCCGCTTGCTTGCCTGGACGCTTGAGGCCGGCGCGTGCAATACCGCACGCGGCCGCCGCCCGGAGCGATATTTCATGCCCGATGCGACCCTGTTCCCGTTGCCCGTCGATGAGCGATTGCGCGTGTCGTTCCGGCGCACGTTCGCGCCGGAACGACACGGCAGTCGGACGGGGCTGGCGCGGTTGCCGACGCAATGCTCGCCCTCGGCCGCGACGTGGGCCACGGAGGGCGCGTCGACCGCGTTTGCACCTCCGACCGTCTACCGCGCGGGCGACGGCAATGCCGACGCCGGCAACGGCGGTGGCACCGGGCAGCATCGCCATGACGAGCGAGACACCGATGCACCGGGCGGCGGCGGAGGCGACGGCCATCCGCACGACGATCGCGGCGGCCGCACCGGCGGCGATGGCGACGGCGACAACGGCGAAGGCGCGCGCAAGCGGCCCGGCAGGAAACCGCTGATCATCCTCGGCGCGGTGCTGTTCGTGCTGGTGATCGCGGGGATCGTGTGGTGGCTCGCGACGCGCGACCAGGAAAGCACCGACGACGCGTACACCGACGGCAACGCGGTGGCCATTGCACCGCATGTGTCCGGCTACGTGACACGGCTCGCGGTCGACGACAACACGTTCGTGCATCGCGGCGACGTGCTCGTCGAGATCGATCCGCGCGACTACCGCGCGCAAGTCGATGCGGCGCGCGCGCAGCTCGGACTGGCACAGGCCCAGCTCGACGCGGCGCGCGTGCAGCTCGACATCGCGCATGTGCAGTTTCCGGCGCAGTACCGGCAGGCCCGCGCGCAGATCGAATCGGCGGAAGCCGCGTACCGTCAGGCGCTCGCCGCGCAGGAACGGCAGCGCGCGGTCGATGCGCGTGCGACGTCTCAGCAGGCGATCGACGCGGCCGATGCCCAGCGTGCGAGCGCCGATGCGAACGTCGCGATGGCCCAGGCGCAGGCACGTACCGCGAGCCTCGTGCCGCAGCAGATCCGGCAGGCCGAAACGGCCGTCGAGGAGCGCCGCCAGCAGGTGCTCCAGGCGCGTGCGCAACTCGATACGGCCGATCTGAATCTGTCGTACTGCGAACTGCGTGCGTCGTCCGACGGGTGGGTCACGCGCAGGAACGTGCAACTGGGCTCATACCTGCAGGCGGGTGCGTCGATCTTCTCGATCGTCACGCCGCGTGTCTGGATCACCGCGAACTTCAAGGAGTCGCAACTGGAGCGGATGCGTATCGGCGATCGCGTCGACGTGTCGGTCGACGCGTATCCCGATCTCGATCTGCACGGCCACGTCGACAGCATCCAGCTCGGCAGCGGCGCGCATTTCTCCGCATTCCCGGCCGAGAATGCGACCGGCAACTTCGTGAAGATCGTGCAGCGCGTGCCTGTGAAGATCGTGCTCGACGGTCCGCTGCCGCGCAATCCGCCGCTCGGTCTCGGCTTGTCGGCCGAACCGACCGTGCACCTGAAATGACCGGCCGCCGCGCGATGGCCCGCCATCACCGGAGCGATCCGATGCACGACATCCATACGCCCACCTCGTCACGCGGGGCCCGCCGATGAACCGGCCGCCCGACCGGCCGGCATCGTCCGGCGGCGGCGCCTGGCGGCCGGCCGCGAACCCGTGGGTCGTCGCGATCGTCGTCACGCTCGCCGCGTTCATGGAAGTGCTCGACACGACGATCGTGAACGTCGCGCTGCCGCATATCGCGGGCACGATGTCCGCGAGCTACGACGAGGCGACCTGGACGCTCACGTCATATCTTGTCGCGAACGGCATCGTGCTGCCGATTTCGGGCTTCTTCGGGCGCCTGCTCGGTCGCAAGCGCTACTTCGTGCTGTGCATCGCCGCGTTCACGGTGTGCTCGTTCCTGTGCGGCGTCGCGACCAATCTCGGCGAACTGATCGTGTTCCGCGTGCTGCAGGGGCTGTTCGGCGGCGGGCTGCAGCCGAACCAGCAATCGATCATCCTCGACACGTTTCCTCCCGAACAGCGCAACCGCGCGTTCTCGATCTCGGCGATCGCGATCGTCGTCGCGCCGGTGCTCGGGCCGACGCTCGGCGGCTGGATCACCGATCATTTCTCGTGGCGTTGGGTGTTCCTGCTCAACGTGCCGATCGGCGCGCTGACCGTGCTCGCGGTGATGCAGCTCGTCGAGGATCCGCCGTGGCGGCGTGGCGCCGAGCGCGGGATTTCCGTCGATTACATCGGCATCGGGCTGATCGCAATCGGACTCGGCTGCCTGCAGGTCATGCTCGATCGCGGCGAGGACGACGACTGGTTCGGCTCGAACTTCATCCGCATCTTCGCGGCGCTGTCCGCGCTCGGGTTGATCGGCGCGACGATGTGGCTGCTGCGCGCGAGGAAACCGGTGGTCGACCTGTCGTGCCTGCGCGACCGCAACTTCGCACTCGGCTGCGTGACGATCGCGACGTTCGCGGCCGTGCTGTACGGCAGCGCGGTGATCGTGCCGCAACTCGCGCAGCAGCACCTCGGCTATACGGCGACGCTCGCGGGCCTCGTGCTGTCGCCCGGCGCGCTGCTGATCACGATGGAAATCCCGATCGTGAGCCGCCTGATGCCGCACGTGCAGACGCGCTATCTGGTCGGCTTCGGTTTCGTGCTGCTGTCGGGCGCGCTGATCTATTCGCGGATGCTGGTGCCGGACATCGACTACAAGCACCTGGTGATGATCCGCTGCGCGCAGTCGCTGGCGATCGGCTTCCTGTTCGTGCCGATCACGACGCTCGCGTATCTGACCGTGCCGCAGCGGCTCAACGACGACGCGTCCGCGCTGTTCACGATGTTCCGCAACGTCGCGGGGTCCATCGGCATTTCGGTGTCGACCGCGCTGATCCGGGAGCGCACGCAGGCGCGCTTGGCGCACCTGTCCACGCATATGTCGCCGCTATCGCAGAACTTTCAGGAGTCGCTGCAAGATCATGCCCGCACGATCGGCGCGCTGTCGGGCGCGCCGCCGCCGGCCGCGCTCCAGACCGCCACCGGCCGGCTGTACGAGACGTTCATCTCGCAGGCGACGATCCTCGCGTATATCGACGTGTTCGCGATCCTCGCGGTGTTCTGCGCGTTCAGCATTCCGTTGACGTTCCTGTTCTCGCCGGTGAAGGCCGCACGCGGCGCGGGAGGGCATTGAGGATGACGAATCGTCTACAGCGCGGTCGCCGCCGACATTCGCCGCGAGCGCGTGGTATCGCGGCGGTGCTCGCGGTCTGCGCGGCACTCGCGGGCTGCACCGTCGGGCCGGACTTCAAGCCGCCACATGCGGAGGTGCCGGCGAACTGGCACGACCTGAAGGCGCCGGCATCGGCCGCTTCGGGCGCATCGGCTGATTCGACGCCCGGCGCATCCGCGCCGTCGTCGCCGCTGACCAGCGCCGATCCCGACCCACGTTGGTGGCGTGCGTTCGGCGACCCGCTGCTCGACCGGCTGGTCGAGCGCGCCGCGCGTGACAACCTCGGCGTGCAGGCCGCCGTGCTGCGCATCGCGCAGGCGCGGGCGCAGGTGCGCGCGGCGGCTGCGCAGGGCTTGCCCAACGTGCGCGCGAGCGCGAGCTACCAGCGCGAGCAGTTGGGCCTGAAGGGCATCATCGAGGAACAGGGCATCGACCAGCGCGTCGACCGCCTCGGTGCGCCGGGTTCGCCGCTCGACCGGTACGGCCCGGGCACCGGCGCGAGCGTGCAGCAGGGCGCACGGGGTGCGATCGATGCCCTCGAGGCGCCGGTCAACCTGTGGCAGGCCGGATTCGACGCGTCGTGGGAACTCGACCTGTTCGGGCGCGTGCGCCGCTCGGTCGAATCGGCCGGCGCGCAGGCAAGCGCCGCTGTCGCGAGCCGCGACGACGCGTTGCTGTCGCTCGAGGCCGAAGTCGCGCAGACCTATCTGCAACTGCGCGGCGCCGAAGCGCAGCGCGCGCTGGCCGATGACCTCCAACGCGCGCAGCGCGACCTGCTCGACCTCACGCGCGAGCAGGCCGCGCACGGCCTTGCGAGCGATCTGGACGTACGCAGCGCCGACGCGCGGCTCGCGCAGATCCGCGCGCAACTGCCGCAGTTCGACCAGCAGATCGCGCTGCTGCGCAATGGTCTCGCGTATCTGGTCGGGGGGCCGCCGGGTGCGCTCGACGACTGGCTCGACGTGCCGCGCGCATTGCCGGGCGTGCCGCCCGCCGTGCCGGTCGGACTGCCGTCGACGCTCGCGCGCCGGCGGCCCGACATCCGCCGCGCGGAGGCCGACCTGCATGCGGCGACCGCGGACGTCGGCGTCGCCGTCGCGCAGTTCTATCCGGACATCTCCCTGACGGGGCAGGTCGGCCTGCGTGCGTCTCACGTTCGCGAACTCGCGCACTGGTCCCATCTGTTTTATGCGTTCGGGCCGGCCGTGTCGCTGCCGGTTTTTGCGGGCGGGCAACTGGTGTCGAATCTGCGGCTGTCGCAGGCGCGGCAGGCCGAAGCGGCGCTTGCGTACCGACAGGCGGTGCTCGTCGCACTGCGCGACGTCGACAACGCGCTGGCCGTGTATCGCACCGACCAGACGCGCGCAGCCGCGCTCGACGATGCGGAGAAGGCCGAGCGGAGCGCGCTGGAACTCGCGCGCGATCGTTACCGGAAGGGGTTGTCGCCGTTTCTCGACGTGCTCGACGCCGAGCGGCAATGGTCGGAGGGGCGGCAGAAGGCGGTGCAGGGCGCGTTGCAGACGACGACCGATCTGGTCGCGCTCTACAAGGCGCTGGGCGGTGGATGGCAGACGGCCGGCCCGGCGCCGGAAGCGGCTACGCTCGGGGCGACATCGTCGCCGGCGCAGACGGCCCACGCACCTTGGTCGCGATGAAGCGGCCGGTGCGCGACATCGCGCTTACCGGCACGCACGCGAAAACAGCAGCGAATCGGCGTCGTTGAAGCGAATCCGCACAGGATCGGCATACCCGGCCTTCTGCGCGACGCGGATCGACGCGACGTTGGTCGGCGCGATCAGGCACACGCTGCGCTCGAACCGGTGCTGCGCATCGAGCCAGCCGAGCGCATGCGACAACGCCTCGGTCGCGTAGCCCTTGCCGTGCGCCCAGCTCGCGAGCGCCCAGCCGGCTTCCGGCACGCCGCGAATCGACGGCTCGACCGCGCGATGGAAGTCGGCGAAACCGAGATCGCCGACGTAGCGGCCCGACGTCTTCTCGCGAATCGCCCAGTAGCCGTAGCCGAGCAGCGGCCACAGCCCGCGATACGCGAGCAGCCGCATCCACGAGTCGCGCGGCGCCGACGGCTTGCCGTTGAAGATGTGCGCGACGACGGTCGGCTCGGTCCACATCGCGGCGAGCGCGTCGAAGTCGCCGAGCGGGTGGCCTTCGAGAATCAGGCGGGGGGTGTCGAGAACCGGCGGGGACGTGACGGGCGGCAGGGCGCTGAGTGTCATCGGGCGTTCCATGAGGAAAGGAAGGCAGCGCGGTGCGTCGCGCTTGGGCCCCGTACGATACCGCGGAAACCGCGGCGCGGCCGCAAATCCCCGTGTGTGGCGGGGAATGCGATCGCATCGTCCGGCTTGCCGTCGTCCGATGATTGCGGCACGGGCTGGCGGCCGCATGGCGGCATCGCGCCCGTGCCGGGCGGTTTCTACTTGCGGCTTTTCAGGAAGCTGCGCCCGTGCGCGGTGATCGACGCACCGGATCGGCCGTTCGCGGCATGGCTGACGAAGCCCGCGCCGACGAGTTCCTGCTCGACCGACCAGCCAAGCGCCGGCGCATCGCGGCCGTAGCGCACATCGGCGAGGCGCTCGAGCGCCCAGATCGCGGAGGCCGACAGGTTGGGGGTGTTGGACGTGACGTTGTCGTTCATCGCTTCCTCGGAGAGTGGTGATTCAGGATGAACGGCACGAGGCCGTGGGATCGGGCGACGCAGCGTCAGCCCGCCTGCAGCAACGGCAGCAGCGCCTGGAGCGCGGCGTCCTCGTCGGGGCCGGTGGCGAGCACCTGCGCGGACGTGCCGCCATGCATCTGTAGCGCCGCGATGGCCGTCGCGTCCTTCGCGCTGCCGCTGAGCCCGTTGGCGAGCAGCAGGATGTCGCTTTCGAAGCGGTGTGCCGCCGCGACGATCGCATCACGCGCCGCGATCGCACGGTTGCGGTTCCAGGCGGGGCCGATTTCAACGTAGACGACGGTTGCCACGATGCGGATCAGCCTTGGGGAAAGTTGCCGGAACGCCGTGCAACGGCCGGCCGGCGGCACGGCGGGACCGCGCTGAGCGCGGTTTCCCGACGGGGCGCAGGGTGTTGTACACCAGGCATCGGTGCATCATTCATCTCGAACATGTCGACATCCTCAGCGAAACCGCCATCAAGTCCGGCGAACGATCGAAAGTTGACGATTATAATACGGCAACGTGTTTATGTGTATTGCATTATAATGTCGTGTGCGCGACGTGCTGCCCGGTCGATTTGTCGACGGGGCCGTACGGCGCGCGGTCCGGCCACGCGCTTGCGTGTCCGGTATTTTTTTATCGATTGACCTGAAATCCCACCGAATGGAAGCTGCAATGAACGCCGCCCCCGCCTGCCCGCAATGCGCGATGGAAAACACCTACCCGGATGGCACGCTGACCGTGTGCGCGGACTGCGGCCACGAATGGTCGGCCGGCGCCGGCGCCGAAGCGGGCGACGAACCGGCGGGCGACGTCGTCAAGGACGCGAATGGCAACGTGCTGTCGGACGGCGATTCGGTCGTGCTGATCAAGGACTTGCGCGTGAAGGGTTCGTCGATCACGCTGAAGATGGGCACCAAGGTGAAGAGCATCCGTCTCGTCGGCGGCGATCACGAAGTCGATTGCAAGACCGACATGGGCGGCTTCATGCTGAAGGCCTGCTACCTGAAGAAGGTATGACCGCACGCGGTACGAGCGACTCTCCGATCAACCGGGCCTGTCGAGCATGAGCGAGGATCGAATTTCCTATGACGCGTTCCTGCAGTTCCTGGCGGCGCCGTTGAACGACGGCCGTCCGTTCGTGCTCGAGACCAAGCACGCGGTGTCGCTGCACTTCGACCACTTCGGCACGCAGAGCTTCATGTCGCTGAAGGATCCGGTGAGGCTCGAACTCGGCTATACGCGCGTGATGATGGGTTTCCTGCTGCTGCAGCCGGCGCCCGCGCGTATCTGCATGATCGGGCTCGGCGGTGGATCGCTGGCGAAGTACTGCTATCGGCACTTGCCCGACACGGCGATCGACGCGGTCGAGATCAATCCGGACGTGATCGCGCTGCGCGACGTGTTCAGGATTCCAGAAGACGACGCGCGCTTCGCGGTGATCTGCGCGGACGGCGCCGACTACGTCGAAAGGCCGGACGTCCAGGCGGACGTGATCCTGCACGACGCATTCGTCGCCGACGGCATGCCGGGCCGCTGCACGGGCACCGCGTTTCTCGATGCGTGCCGTGCGCGGCTGAGCGAAACGGGCGTGCTCGCGATCAACTTCATGGACGACGATCCGGCGTTGCCGCGGCATCTCGAGCAACTGCGCACGGTGTTCGACGATTCGTGTGCGCTGGTGCCGTGCGGCGACGACAACAACTTCATTGCGTTCGCGTGGAAGAACGGCAACCCGCTGCCGTCGCTGCGCATCCTGCTCGAGCGCGCGCTGGGATTCGGCTCGGCGGGCGCGCTCAAGCTGTCGTCCACCGCTCGGCGCATGAAGGCGGGGGAGCGCATCGATCCCGCGCGGCTCGTCTGGCGCGCGCGCGAACATTCACGATGGGAAATCTGCGCCTGACGGCGCCGCAGGTTTGACCGCGCCTACTTCATCCCTTACTTCACTCGCTTGCCGAGCGTGCTCTTGGTCTTGTACGTGACGCCGTGTTTGTCGAGATACTCGCGGATCAACTGACGCACGACTTGCGACGGTGTGAGGTCCTGCTCGGCGCAGAGCATTTCGAATGCTTCTTTCTTGGCGGGATCGATCAGGACGGTCAGGCGGGCGGTTTTCGTTTCCATCGGGATGGCAGGGGTGGTCGATATGTTAATCAAATTATAATCCATCCGCTTTCGGCGCCATGTCCGGATGTGTCATGCACGGGTCGTGCACCGGTTCAACGCCGGTGTACGAGCCACGTGAACAGCTCGTCGAGCATCGGTTACGATGCCGGTCGCCGGTGCGAGGTGGCTGCGCGGGCCGCAGGCCCGGGAGCCTCGAATTGCTCGAATCATATGGCAAAGATGATAACGAGATTATCATGCGCTGTTGGTTGTATTGGGCTTTAAGTACAATATCGACCGGGGCTGCCTGCTCCGGCTTGCCCGAGCGGCTCGGTCGTCCGCGCGGCCGATGATCCGGCTGCTTCCGTTTCCACGCGGCGTGCGTGCACCGTTACTGCGGCGCTGCCCGGTCGTCACTTCGTCTTTACTGCACAGCCCACTTCGCTATTCGCCTCATGACCCCGATCAAGTTCGTTCTCCGCTACACGGCGATTCCTTTCGCAGCCATCGTGGCCGTCGTGATGTGGGCAGTCGTGCCGTCGTCGAAAGAGGTCGACGCGCGCCAATATGCGGCGCTGTCGCGCGGATACGCGAGCTTTCCGCTACCGTTTCGACATGAAATCGCGGAAGCGATGGAGCAGGGCCGTATCAGCGACCGGCGTTACCAGACGCTCGTACGCGATTCGCTGGGTAATGGCGTGGCGCTGGACTGGCCGGCGTCGGGTGTTGCCGACGTCGCTGCCGAGCGGCAAAGACTGGCAGCACTGCTGAAGGCCGATTCCGGCCTGGAGGAACATCAACAATGAAGATTGCGCTGGTTTCGGTGGCTTTCGTGATGATTATCGGAAGCCTGGTTTTCGCGCTGTATTTCATGAATCACGACCGGGGCGGCAGCAAGCGGATGGCGTGGTCGCTCGCGGCGCGCGTCGGGCTGTCGATCACGCTGTTCCTGTCGCTGCTGATCGCATACCGGCTCGGGTGGATCGAGCCGACCGGGCTGCCAATCGGGCGGTGATGCGGGGCATTCGCCCTCGCCGCCGCAGCGCACGAGCTATTGCCGACTGAAGGATTGCCACTGGCTCCGTTTCAGTCTCCGCGCGATCGGCAGGCCGTCAAAATGCCGCGCAGCAGATCGATCGGCGGCGGCGGACATCCAGGAATCGTCACATCGACGGGCAGCACCGACGAAACGGGGCCGCACACTGCATAGCTGTCGGCAAAGATGCCGCCCGTGCACGCGCACTCGCCGGCTGCGACGACCAGCTTCGGCGCCGGCGTCGCCTCGTACGCGGCAAGCACGGCTGCCTTCATGTTCAGCGTGACGGGGCCGGTCACGAGCAGAAGGTCCGCATGGCGCGGGCTGGCGACGAATTTGATCCCGCGCCCTTCGATGTTGTAGTACGGGTTGTTCAGCGCATGGATCTCCAGTTCGCAGCCGTTGCACGAACCCGCGTCGATCTGCCGGATGCACAACGCGCGGCCGAGGAGGTCGAGAATGTCCTGACGAATCTGCTGCGCCTCGTGTCGCCAGGCGGCTTCGGCGGTCGGCACGGGCTCGTCGGGAAATTCAGTGCGCGCGAATTGACGGATGAGTTGCCACATCAGAGATCGTGCCCCGCGTAGTTCAGGTTGAACGATTTATTGATCAACGGGAAATCGGGAACGATGTTGCCGATGATCGCGTGCTCAAGCGCCGGCCAGTTCTGCCAGGACGGATCGTGGCAATGGCAGCGCGCGATGGCATCGCCCGACGCCGTCTCGAGCGCGACGAACACGTCGCCGCGCCAACCCTCCACCCAGCCGATTCCCCTGGATGGCGCCGCCGCGGGCGTGACGGTGGTGGCGATCGGCCCGTCCGGGAGAATCGCCAGCAGTTCGCCCATCAGGCGCAACGATTCGTCGATTTCGGCAAACCGCACGGCGACCCGCGCGGCCACGTCGCCGCGCGGGTCGCTTGCCGCCTTGACGGCCAGGTTGCCGTACGGGGCCGGCCGCAGGTTCGCGCGCACGTCGAATGTCTCGCCGCTGGCGCGGGCGGCCATGCCGCGCACGCCGAAATGTGCGACGACGTCGGCATTCAGTCGGCCGGTGCCGAGAAACCGGTCCTGCAGCCCGGACTGGTCCTCGTAGATCTTCCGCATCACGTGTACTTCGCGTGCGATGCGTTCGCATTGTTCGGTGAGCGCCGCCGCGTCCTCGGGATAAATGTCGACGGCCAGCCCGCCCGGCACGATTCGATCCATCAGGTATCGATGCCCGAAGATCCCGTCGTTGGTCCGTACCCAGTTCTCCTTGAGCCGCGAGAACTGCGCGAGACCGAACGCGAATCCGGCGTCGTTGCCGAGCGCGCCGAGGTCGCCGAGGTGATTGGCGATGCGCTCGCGTTCGAGCAGGAGGGCGCGCAGAACCAGCGCACGCGCCGGCACGGCTGTGCCGCACGCCTGCTCGAGCGCCATGCAGTAGGCCCATGAGAACGCAACGGTCGAATCGCCGGCGACCCGGCCCGCGACGCGATGGCCGTTCGACGCGGCCGTCCGTTCGAACAACCGTTCGACGCCGCGATGCACATAGCCGAGCCGCTCCTCGAGCCGCAGCACTTTCTCGCCGACGACCGAAAACCGGAAATGGCCCGGCTCGATGATGCCGGCGTGAATCGGCCCGACCGCGATTTCGTGCACGCCGTCGCCGGAAACCTGCACGAACGGATAATCCGCTTCGTTCGATTCGAACCGCTCGATTCCGGTCGCCCGCTTCTGCAGCGGAAAGTAGTCGCCGGGCCAGTTGCCGTGATTGAGCCACGGGCGCGTGTCGCGCGCATCGCGCTCGCGCAGCCCGGTCAGGTCGAAAATCGCGCGCTGCATGCGCGTTGCGGCGGGAAACACGCCCGCCAGATCGGGATAGTCGCCGTCGGGACGCGGTTCCGACCCGGTCGCGAGACGCACCCACATGACGCCGTCGTCGCATTCGTAAGCCGCGTTGACCGAAAATACGCGCTCGGGCGTTTCGCCGCCCCACATCGCGACGAGGCGGCTTCGCTCCATCCGCGCGGTATGCGCGATGTCGAGCCATCGCGCTTCGTCGACGTCAACCACGGTAGCCGGAACCTGGCCTGCTTCGTGCCCGAGGCGAGTCGAGCCGTCCGCCTGAATCAAGTCGAGTCGCATCGCTTATCCCGCCAGCATCGTTGCAGCCTGGCGATACCACATCGCCAGATAAGGCGGCACGTACAGACCCAGCATCAGGCCGAGCCCCAGATGCACGAACACCGGCAGCAGCGCCGGCCGGTGTTCGAGCGGCGTCGCCGTCGTCGTTTCGCCGAACACCATTCGCTGCACGCGCGCGAAGATCGCCGCGAACGCGACGGCGAGCCCGAGCAGCAGCAACGGCGCGGTCCACGGGAGCGCGTTCATCGCCGTCGTCAGGATCAGGAATTCGCTCGCAAACACGCCGAACGGCGGCAACCCGAGAATGGCAAGTGCGCCAAGCATCAATGCCCAACCGACCGTCGGGCTGACCTGCAGCAGCCCGCGAATGCCGTCGATCGCCTGCGTGCCGGCCTTCTGCGCGGCATGACCGACCGCGAAGAAGATCGCCGACTTGACGAGGGAATGGACCGTCATGTGCAGCAACCCGGCGAACGTCGCGATCGGGCCGCCGAGCCCGAATGCGAACGTCATCAGGCCCATATGCTCGATCGACGAGTACGAGAACAGGCGCTTCACGTCCTTCTGCCGGAACAGCGAGAACGACGCGATCAGGACCGACACGAGCCCGAACCCGACCAGCAATCGCCCAGGCAGGCCGTTGCCGAGCGCGCCGTCGGCCAGCACCTTGCAGCGCAGCACCGCATACAGCGCGACGTTCAGCAGCAGGCCGGACAGCACCGCCGAAATCGGCGTCGGACCTTCGGCGTGCGCGTCCGGCAGCCAGCTATGCATCGGCACGAGGCCGACCTTGGTGCCGTAGCCGACCAGCAGAAACACGAAGGCGATCGACACGATCGTCGGATCGAGCTGCGTCCTGATCGCGGCCAGGCTCGTCCACAACAGCGCGTCGCCGTCGGTCAGTTGCCGGCTCGCGGCAAGATACAGCAGGATCGTGCCGAACAGCGCCTGGGCGATGCCGACGCCGCACAGGATGAAGTATTTCCATGCGGCTTCGAGGCTCGCGGCGGTGCGGTAGACGCTGACGAGCAACACGGTGGCGAGCGTTGCGGCTTCCATCGCGACCCACAGCACGCCGACGTTGTCGGTCAGTAGCGCGAGCAGCATCGCGAACATGAAGAGCTGATACATGCTGTGATAGAGCCGCATGCGTGCGGCGGTCATCCGACCGCGGGCTTCCTCGATCTGCATGTAGGGCCGGGAAAACAGCGAAGTCGTCCAGCCGACGAACGCCGTGAGTGCCACGAGATAGACGTTGAGCGGATCGACGAAAAACGCGCGTCCGAATGCGAACGACGGGCCGTGCTCGACGGTGCGCGCGGCAAGCACCACCGTTGCCGCGAACGTCAGGAAGCTGAAGCCGACGTTCAGCTGGCGCGCGACCCGGCTCGGCCGCACGCAGGCGAGGCACGCCGCTCCCGCGAGCGGCAGGCCGAGCACGGCGAGCACGACGTGGGCGTCATTCATCTTTGAGTTTCTCGAGGTGATGGATGTCCAGGCTGTCGAACTGCTCGCGAATCTGGAACATGAAGACGCCCAGGATCAGGATCCCGATCAGCACGTCGAGCCCGATGCCGAGCTCGACGATCATCGGCATGCCGTTGGTCGCGGCCGCCGCCGCGAAGAACAACCCGTTTTCCATCGACAGAAAGCCGATCACCTGCGGAATGGCCTTCGCGCGCGTGATCATCGCCATGAACGACAGCAGCACGCATGCGAGCGCAATGCCGAGCGTGCCGCGTGCGACCGATGTCGCGAGCTGGCTGATCGGCGCCGCGACATTGAACGCAACGATGACGAGCACGATGCCGATCAGCAGTGTGGTCGGGATATTGATGAGCGGCTCGACGTCGGTCTTGACGTCGAGCCTGCGAACGAGCCGATACAGGAACCACGGAATCACGCCGACCTTCAGCACGAGCGTCAGCGCGGCGGACACGTACAGGTGCACGTCGTCCGTGACGAAGCCGAGGATCAGGTTCGCCGACACGAGCGCGACACCCTGCAGCGTATAGAGATGGATCAGGGACAGGATCCTGCGCTGGCTCAGCATCGCGAACGACAGCATCAGCAGCACGGCCGCGAGGAAATTGATCAGTTGTGTTGCGTAGGCGTGCATTCATGCTCCCAGCAGCAGATGGACGAGCATGCCGATCACGGCCAGCAGGAAGGCGGTCGCCAGGAATTCCGGTACCCGGAAGATGCGCATCTTCGCGTTGGCCGTTTCGACCACGGCGAGCGTCACGCCGCCTGCCGCCAGTTTGACGAAGAGCACCGGCACGGCCAGCAGCAGCGCAACCGGATCGCCCGCGTTCGCGATGCCCCAGGGCACGAACAACGCGAGACCGATGCACGAATACGCGAACAGCTTGAGGCTTGCCGCCCACTCCATCAAGGCAAGGTGCCGTCCCGAATATTCGAGGATCAGCGCCTCGTGGATCATCGTGAGTTCGAGGTGAGTGGTCGGATTGTCGACCGGCAGCCGCGCATTTTCGGCCAGCGCGACCAGCGTGAACGCGATGCCGGCGAACGCCAGGCTCGGGTAGATCGTGAGCTCGCCGCGGCCGAGTGTCGCGACGATGCTCGTCAGCAGCGTCGACTGCGTAATCAGCGAGGCAGACAGGAGCACCATCAGCAGTGCCGGCTCCGCGAGGAAGCCGATCAGCATTTCGCGGCGGGCGCCGAGCGTGCCGAACGCCGTGCCGACGTCCATCGCCGCGAGCGACAGTGTGACGCGCGCGAGCGCAAACAGGCCGACGAGCGCGATTGCATCGGCGGCGGGCGACAGCGGCAACTCGGTCGACAGGGTTGGCACGATCGCGCACGCGAGCGTCATGGCGGCCCAGACGACATAGGGCGCGCCGCGGAACACGGGGCTTGCGCCGTGCGCGATGACCGATTCCTTGTTGAACAGCTTGTGGAGCATCCGGTACGGTTGCCAGATGGACGGTGCACGCCGGTTCTGAAGCCAGGCGCGGCATTGGTTGACCCAGCCCGTGAGCAATGGCGCGGCCGCGATCGCTATCACGATTTCGAGAGTCTGCGAGATGACGCCGGACAGGGTTACCATCGTCTCACCAGCATCAGAAGCACGATCAGCACGACGAAACTGTATGTCAGGTAAACCGCGATCTTGCCCGTCTGCAGGCGGCCCGCCCAGTCGGCGATGCGTTGCGTCAGTGCCGCGATGCGCAAGTAGAGTGCGGACCAGGTGCGATCGGTCACCGACACCCGATAGGCCGGCTGTGCGTCGAATGGCGACGGTAATTGCCGCTCGATGTGCAGCAGCGGTGCGAAGATTTCGCGGATCGGTTGGCCAAATCCTTCCGCCGTATCCTGCATTCGCGCGGTCGTGAACGGAAAGCCGCAGCCCCACGGCGCCGCGCGTCGCAGCCGGCCGTGATAGAAACGCCGTACCAGCACCCACGCGAGTCCGCAGCATGCGATGAAGAACAGCATGAAAGCCGCCGGCATGTAGCTCGCGCGAGCGGCC
This sequence comes from Burkholderia sp. RF2-non_BP3, assembly GCF_001522185.1. Classification (NCBI taxonomy): domain Bacteria; kingdom Pseudomonadati; phylum Pseudomonadota; class Betaproteobacteria; order Burkholderiales; family Burkholderiaceae; genus Burkholderia; species Burkholderia sp. RF2-non_BP3. Next base: position 186,736 of record NZ_LOSU01000033.1, read on the forward strand.
GACACGGGCGCGAACAGCAGCCAGCCGTGATTGTCCGCGCCGACGCCGGCGCCGACCAGCGTGTGCGTGACGCGATCCAGCAGCTTGACGAACTGCGCCGGCATCAGCCCGAGCAGCACGCTGGCGGTCGCGAACCAGCAGAACGCGAGCCGTTCCCACATGTTCGCATCGCGGGCGCGGTTCAGCTTCGCTTCTCTCGGTTGCCCGAGGAATACGATGCCGAAGAACTTGACCATCGTGTAGCCGGCCAGCGCGGCCGACATGGCGATCAGCGCGGCGGCGATCGGCACGGTCATGGCGAGCACCGAATCCGGCAAGCCTGGCGCGAACAGGAAACTCTGCAGCAACAGCCATTCGGCCGCGAAGCCGCTGAGCGGCGGCAAGCCCGCGCTCGCCGCGACACCCGCGAGCACCGCCCATGCGGTCCAGGGCATGAAGCGAATCAGCCCGCCGAGCTTGCCGAGGTTGCGCTCGCCGGTGGCGTGGAGCACGGCGCCCGTGCCCAGGAACAGCAAGCTCTTGAATGCCGCGTGCGCGACGATTTGATAGAGCATCGCGGTCAGCGCGAGCGCGGACAGGCTCGTCATCCCGTATGCGCGAAACAGCACGGCAAGACCGAGCGCGACGATCATCAGGCCGACGTTGTCGATCGACGAATAGGCGAGCAGGCGTTTCATGTCGGTCTGGATGGTGCTGAACACCACGCCCAGCAGCGCGGTGCCGATGCCAAGCACGAGCAGCAGCACGCCCCACCATGCGATCTGCACGTGCAACAGGTCGAACAGGGTGCGCAGCAGGCCGTACAGACCAACTTTCAACACGAATCCGCTGAGGAGCGCCGAGACGGGTGACGGTGCCGCGGGATGGGCCTCCGGCAGCCACACATGCAGCGGGAAGATGCCGGCCTTCGCGCCGAACCCGACGAGCGCGAACAGGAAGGCGAACGATGCGGAGAAGGTATCCAGCGACTGCGCGCGCAGGTTGGCGAAGGTGTAGTCGCCGGTGCGCGCCTGCAGAATGCCGAAGCAGAGCAGCAGCGCGAGCGCGCCGACGTGCGAGATCAGGAAATACAGATATCCCGCACGGCGGATCTCGCCGATCCGGTGGTTGGTCATCACGAGAAACGTCGCGGACAGCGTCAGCGTCTCCCAGGCGACCATGAACACGTATGCGTCGTCCGCGATCAACACCAGTGCGATGCTTGCGACGCAGACGTGGTATTCGAAGCAGATCAACCCGGGCGCGGATCCTTCGCCCTTGCGGAAATAGCCGGCTGAAAAGGCGCCGATCCCCGTGCTGACGAGGCCCAGCACGAACAGGAAATAGCCGGACAAGCGGTCGAGACGCAGATGAAAGGGCAGGCCGGGAAGCCCGATCGGCAGCACGGCGGCAGACGGTTCGGCAAAGATGCCGGCGAGGCCCGCCGCGGCGGCGAACAGTCCGACCAACGCGCCGAGCGGAAAGAGGCCGTGGGCCACGAGCCGCGTGCGACGCAGCGCCCCGAGCCCCAGCGTGCCGACCGCGAGCCACGCGGCCACGGCCAGCAGGACGAAGTGGACGACCGGCACGGGTGCCATCCGGAATGTCTCCAGTACGCTCGGGTTGGACGAGGTGGTTGGAATGGCCGCTTCTCCCGCGACGTATTCCTGCCCGCATTATGACACCGAAAGGCCAATCCGGATAACAAGGTATGATAATGTCGTTATCATTAAAGTCTCATGAATCCTCGGATGGAGCGGGCGCCCGTGGCGGTTTGTCGCGGCGTTCCGGGTTCCGCCCAGGGCGTCGTTGTCCCCGATCCGGGCGAATGAGGGAAGATCCTATGCCAGCGCAGTACTTCCGAGGCCTGACGGGAAAACACCGTAGCGCGGCCGCGAACCGCCAGCTCGGGTTTTCGCTTGCCTTTGTTGCCGGAGCAACCAATGCCGGCGGTTTCCTCGCGGTCAAGCAATACACGTCGCACATGAGCGGGATCGTGTCGGCGATTGCGGATCAGACGGCACTCGGCGACATCCGGCTCGTGCTGGCCGGAGTGGGTTCGCTCGCGTCGTTTCTGGTGGGCGCCGGCTGCTCGGCGATGCTCGTCAACTGGGGGCGCCGCCGCGGCTTGCAGAGTCAGTATGTGCTGCCGTTGCTGGTCGAAGCCGCGCTGCTGCTCCTGTTCGGGCTGCTCGGCAGCCATCTCGCGCTGTGGGAAGCGTTCTTCATGCCGGTCACGGTCATCTTGCTGTGCTTCATCATGGGGCTGCAAAACGCGATGATCACAAAGCTCTCCGGAGCGGAAATCCGCACGACGCACATGACGGGCATCGTGACGGACCTCGGCATCGAACTCGGCAAACTCTTTTACTGGAACCGCTCGAATGCAGACGTGCACGCGCAGGCGGTGATCGCGAACCGCGCGAAGCTCAGGATTCACGGGACGATGCTGGCGTCGTTCTTCGTCGGGGGGCTGGCCGGCGCAATCGGCTTCAAGCATGTCGGCTACGTGTCGACCGTGCCGCTTGCCGCGGTGCTCGTCACGCTGGCGATCGTGCCCGTTGTCGACGACGTGCTTGAATATCTCTATCGGCTCGACCGCAGGTCGTGAGCGGGGCGCCGAGCGGATCAACGCGTGTGTGACGAATGTTTTCCGGTGCTGGCGGCAAGGGCCGGTGCATTATAATTGGATTAGCATATTCGCCGACTCTGTCCTGTAATGGAAACGAAAACCGCACGCTTGACCATCCTGATCGATCCCGCCAAGAAAGAAGCGTTCGACATGCTCTGCGCGGAGCAGGACCTCACACCGTCGCAAGTCGTGCGGCAGTTGATTCGCGAGTATCTCGAGGAACACGGCGTGAGCTACAAGACGAAAAGCACGCTCGGCAAGCGGGTGAAGCGAAGCGCGGGCTGAGTTCGCAAGCCGGCTAGACGTCGATTTCCCAGTGTGCATGCCCCTGCGCATGCCAGATCAACCGCTTTGGATCGAGGCGTTCTCCTTCCTTCACGCGCCGAGCGGTTGACGACAGCTTGAGTTCGCCGGCAAACGCGAACGAGCGCGCGCGTTCGGACAGCACTCGCCTCGATGGCAAACGAAGCGGCCCTTTCCAGGCGAAAGCGACGAAATTGCTGTCGTCGTCGCAGCGGACAACCGCATACGAAGGGCCGAACACGCAGCCCAGGCGCGCGATGTGAGCGGGCAGCGACGGGTCATCGTCAGCCAGATTGATCGCGAGCACTCCGGAATCGCTCAATCGCTCGCGACAGGCGGTAAAGAACGCGATATTCGCACACCGGCTCGGCATGCCTTCCGCGACGAAGGCATCCAGCAGGATCACGTCGGTGTGGACATCCTCCCGCGTCACGTACTCCGCGCCATCTGCACAGATCACCTTGAATCGAGAGTCGTCCGCAGGAATCCTGAACACGTCGCGTAGCGCGATGACTTCCGGATTGATTTCGACCGCATCGATGGTCACGCTGGGCAGATGCCGATAACAATACTTTGCCAAGGAGCCGCCGCCGAGCCCGATCATGCATATATGTCCGGCGGCTGGGTGCAGCAGCAAACATCCCATCATGGTTCGCGTATAGCCGAGCGCCAGTTCGTCGGGCGTGCGCAGCGACATGAAGCTTTGGGTGGCCTGGTGATCGAAGTGCAGTGAGATCGCGTGCTGCGTCTCCAGTACGTACGGTCGCCCGTCGTGCAGCGGGGTCGAGAGAAATTCGACGAACGCATCGTAGGATGTTCGGTCATGCTCCATGCTCGATCGATCCGGGTAGGCAAGTTGTTGGGGGTGCGTGCAGCGAACGGCAACGACAAGCGGGTTCGCCGTTGTGATCGCCGCCGACGAGATGGATGCTCTTGACCTCGGGGCCCATCTTCAACGCGATCGACGAACCCTTTACGCACAAGTCCTCGATCAGCACGACGGAATCGCCGTCCGACAGGACGGTGCCGTAAACATCCTTGACCACCCGCTCGACGGATTCGTCAGTCGATTTGATGCCGGCGCCGGCCGCCCATTCGTGACTGCAGTCCACGCATACGATCAGCGCGCCGTCCGGGGCAGAGTTCATCGCGACTTTCATTTGTCGGATTCGGGAGAGGCAGGGGAAAGCGGGCGTGCACTTTCATCACCGAGGTTGCCATCGTGCCATCGTGCCGTCGGCTCGCGGGTGCGTCCAGCTCAAAGTTTGATGTGCACCGCATTATAATGCGATACACATTTGTTTATTGCTGTCTTATAATCGCGGCTTGCCGCCGATCGCCGGAGTTGCGGGCGGATTCGCGGAGGTAGTCGACATGTTCGATCTGGATGGGGTGCTACTGCTGCCCGATCGGCGGCCCGTATTCCTGCCGGAGGTCGCGGGAAGCCGAGGGCTTATCGTTGTGGGTGTCGGACGCGGTGGCGAGCGCGGCTTCCAGATGGTTCACCGCTTCCATGATGCGGCCGAACGGCTCGCGGCTGCCGGTATCCATCTGGCCTTCGTTTATCCGAGGGAATCGGCTCGGCATGTGATGGATCCGATCTCAGTGGCCAGTGCGCGGTTCCGGCACCACCCGCGTCTGCTTCTCGATGCAGATGGCTGCTGTTTTGCGCAGGGTGTGCCCCCTCGATTGCTCAATGCCGTGTATCTGAGCAGCGAGATGAAGCGTCTCGCCGGTTTCGAGATCGACGTGCGCAATGCTGCATGGGAGACCGAGTTCCAGGCGTTTCTGATGGCCTGCCAGGTTGCCCCGTCCCACTGAATACCAGGATCTGTCTCACGGCACGCGCGAGGAATATGGCAACCGTCGTCCATTTCGAAATGGGTCCCGCATGGAGCCGGGACGATGTGAACTCCGTCCGTGATGTGCTCGTGGACATGGCGCGTCGCAGCATGTCCGCACAAGTTCTTTCCTGTATTTGCAAGCGACTTCGTCTCGCTGGGCTTTGAAGGCTGTGAGATGTCCTCCGTACACACCGAGGTCGGTGTCAGATGCGACTGGACACGCCTGAGTGCGTGTCTTGCCACATTTGAGCTCGAGACATGCAGCACCCTTGACCATGATCAAATCTTTGGAGACGCCATGAGCGACAACGAAACTTCGACGGTTCAAACTATCTCGGCCTCCGCGATCTGGGCGCTCGAGCGCCTTGCCGATATTCGTTATGGTCGCGATACGCCCGCGCTTGGCTGGTCCATTACCCGAGAACTCATTGGCGCTGGATTCGTGCGCTATCCGACGAACGGTCGAGGAAGCGTTTCGATTACGGCAGCCGGGCAGACTTTCCTGAAAAATCGGAAATAGTGCTTGTCGACGTCGCTCGGGAATCACACGGTCGCGTTGATTCAAACATCCAGGCGGAGTCGTTCATGTTGTGCGCGGTTGTGTCTGATATGGAAAGCGCCAACGTGGCAGTGCGCGGCTGCGGATTGCTGTCGCGCGCGAAGATGAAGAACGTATCGCTGCGGACATGACAAAAGGCTGAACGTGCTTTCCTTCCTGCGGTCCCTTTTTGTTCGGCGCAAGTTTCGCCGGCTTCCGGTGGTTCGTTTTCAATCCAGACCGATCGATCTTGGCATCGACGGTGCCATGCATCCGGGCTGGGAAGTCGCGATCCTGGAGGCGTCCGGCGGTACTGTCGGCGCGGCGACATACAGTCTGGCGCCACGGACCGATCGGGTCTACGTTCATCGGCTGGAAATTCTCGCGTCAATGAGGCGCCGCGGCTATGGTCTTGCCTTCCTGTCGTATTTGCATCGAACGTACCAGTTGCCTATCACCGCCATCGACGATCTACCGGAAGTCCGACCGTTCTGGCGCGCGGCGAGAACCTTTCAATCCGGAACATTGCGGGTAACGGCCGGGCAATCATCCGATGAGTTCCGCGACGAACTGCTTCAATGGCGGCATCGGCAGGCGGTCTTGCTCGCGTTGTGCCCCCAATCAAAAAAATCATCGGATTCCTAGACAAACGCGCATGCCGACCCTCGCGTAAACGGCCTTGCTCGCCGGTCATGCGCGACATAGATTGTCTTCATCGAGGTCCGATTTTCTGGAGGGGGCATGGAACTGTTCGTCGAACGCGTTGACGTTTGGGCGGCCACCATCGAGGACAAGCCGGGCGGTCTTGCGCACGTTTTGAACGCGTTGCGGGATGCTGGCGCGGATTTGCAATTCGTTGTCGCCCGGCGCGCACCGGAAGCACCAGGCAAAGGGGTCGTATTTGTCGCGCCGCTGCAGGGAGACAAGGAGATCCGCGCTGCCACGCAGGCGGGATTCAATGCCACTTCGGGCCTTCACTCCATCCGTGTGATGGGACTGGACCAAGCGGGGATCATCGCGGAGCTGACCCAGAAACTGTCGGACGGCGGGATCAATCTCCGCGGCGTATCCGCTGCCGTGCTGGGCTCGCAGTTCATTGCTTATCTCGCGCTCGACTCGCTGGCCGACGCCGAGCGGGCGATGGATATTTTGCAAAGGGCTTGACTAGCCGTTGTCTCCCGCTGCCTTTGCGTGTCTTCGCGCTTCGTCGTGCCATATGCGGCAAGTACAGTGCGAGGGCAGGAGGGATTGAATAGCTCGACGGTAATCATTCGCGGTTGAGTTTTGAATGAAAGTCGACGCATTGTGATAAGAATACTTATCCTGTCTTATTTATCCAGCATCGCCCATTGCCCCCGCTTGTCGCTTTCGTTCGCTGGTCACCGCAGGCCGGATCTTGCGGCCGTGATTCTCCGTGACGTTGCCCGTTGGCATATGACACCCCCTGAATAGCCTTGCGCCCAACGCGATCCCGGCAATGCGGGCGCGGCCGCACCATACGTCGCCTCGGCAGCGGCCATCGCGTTTCGCTGGCGATCAGAAGCAATTTGTTACAAAGAGCTGTTTTCACGCCCTCTTGAAGCGTGCGATGGGCGCCTCTATTTCGCAATCCGCCAGACATTGGCTCCGCTGCACTGCGGCGTTCCACGCGTCCCGGTACCCGCAGCCCGACTCCCTTATTGGCGATCCTTTGATCGCTCGGAAGATGGAAATGCAGATTCGTCCCCTCTACGATCGGGCGCTCGTCGATGGGGACTTTTTGCATAGTTGCCCTAACATATATCGATCGTGCGACTCACGGTCTGCGTCGGCTCCGACTTTGGCACGGTCAACGTGAGTACACCGTTATCGAACTTTGCCAACGTGCGATCGGGGGCGGCGTATTCCGGCATCGGGATCGTGCGCACGAAGCTTCCATGGGCGCGCTCCAGCCGGTAACAGCCATTTTCCTCGCTGCGTACGTCCTGCTTTTTCTCTCCGCGCAGCACGATTGCCCCGTCCTCGATGCTCACTTTCAGATCTTCGCGCTTCATTCCGGGCAGTTCGGCGGTCACGCGCAGCACCGGTCCTTCATCGACGACGTCGATGCGCGGCTGGAAGCGCGATGAACTGAAGTCGCCGAACCATCGCTCGAGCGCGCCACGGCCTGCGAACGGGTCATGAAAGAACTCCTCCACCGTACGCCACGGTTCACGTGAGAACAATCTCGGCATGTCGGGCCACGCGGCCCGCCACTGTTCGCTCGTCGGCGGGTTTTCCGGGCCTTCTCCGTCGGACTTGCGGGCAGTTCCACGAAGGAACTTGAAGGGATTCCACTTTTTCAGATCGGTATTCATGGCGTCCTCCGATTCAGCTTCAATCCGTTTCGAGCGTGGCGGCCAGTCCGTCAGGTAGCAGGCGTGCCCCGAGCTTCGACTGCTCCGGGCACGCCGCGATCGATCGGCTTCACCGCGTACCCGAGCGCACCGCACCGCGCTTCGGCCCTGCTTGTCCAGTGCTCGCCGAAACGCGTCAGATGCCAATCGGCCGACACCTCATCATTCCGTTCGATCCGGACGATGGCGATGTGGCCATCCGGTGTGGACATGCGTGTCGCGATCTGTCGAACGGGGACGATGCGGACGCATGCCCTTTACAGGACTCCTGAGCGGCATCGGACACCGGTTCCTGCCGCGCCTGGTTCGCGACGGGCGGCGGCGCTTTCCCCGCCGCCCGTGTTCCCGACCCGCCGTTGCCGAAGGGTCAGCCGGTCCTGACTTCAATGCGCCGTGGGCGAGCCTCGTCGCGACGCGGGATCGTCAGCTTCAACACCCCGTCCTGGAGGTTTGCCTCGATCTTCGACGTATCGAAGTCCGGTGACAGCGTGAACGTCCTGGCGAAGTGCGGCTCGCGGACCTCGGCATGCTGCAGGCGCAGGTTTGCCGGCGTCGGCACGACCGCCTCGGCCTCGATCGAGAGGCTGCTGTCGTGAACCTTGACGTCCAGTTTGTCCTTCGTCACGCCGGGTAGATCCGCCCACAGTGTGACGCCCTGATTGCCCTCGTAAATGTCGACGGCAGGGGTGAGGGTGATCCGGCGCGTGGCCTGCTCCGTGTCGCGACGCGTGACTGCGGACGGGGCGCGTTCAGCCAGTTGGGTCATGTCGTTCATGATCGGCTCCTGGAGTTACTGGACAGTGATGGCGCGTGGCTTGGACGACTCGCGCTTGCCGATGCTGATCGACAGGCAGCCATTTTCGTAGCGCGCCTGGACTTTGTCGGGATCGGCGGTGTCGGGCAGCTCGATGACGCGCCGGAAGGTGCCGACAAAGCGCTCCTGCGCATACGTACGCGTCTCGCTTCCAGGGTCGGGTTGTGCCGATTTGCGTTCGCCGCTGATGGTCAGCAAGCCCTTGTCGATCGATACGTCGAGTTCGGCGGCGTCGATGCCCGGGGCGAAGGCAACGATCTCGATCGACTCGTCCGTCGCGCCGACGTTGATCTGGGGAAATGCGCCCAGCCGGCTGGCGCGGATGCTGGACGGGAAGCCGCCGAAGAGTTGCGCCATCTGCTGCTGCAGGCGGTCGAACTCGCTGAAGAGGTCGGTTCCGAAGTAAAGATCGCTCATGATCGTATCCTCCTTGATGGCAATCGGGAGGCGAACGGGCCTACGCGCTCCAGTTCGCCTGCCGGACTGCCGGCAAACAAATCGAAACACGCAGCGCGCGGGATGAAACGGTTCGCGCGTCTGCCTGAGCGAAACTCAAGATAGGCATTCTGCGGAAAATTTCAAGGGGCGTCGCCGGATTTTTGGACTTGAAATTTCGGCGCTGGAACCTATCATCGCACCGGCTTGGAACTGCATGCGGAGGACGCCATGGAATTCGATACGGACTGGCTTACGCTGGGCAGGCATCGTATCCGGCTGCGCTCGACGAAGGGCTTTCCGACCGAGACGATGCGTACCGTGACCGAGGTCGTCAGGCTGGCGATCGACAACAACATGAGCGCGCGGGCGCGACTCGTCGAGATCGTCTGCCGGCAGGAAAAGACCTACGATGTGCTGGTCGGCACGACGATGGCGGAGGACAAGGCTTGTGCACCGCAACTTGAAGCCGCGGTCGCGGTCGTGCTGGGCCTGTTGCCTGACCAGATCAACATCACGGTCACGCCCGTCACGCAAAAGGAGGTCGATCTGCACTTTGGCGTGTACGAGCGGATGCTGTCGGAGAAGCTGAGTACGACGCCGCCGCTCCGCTGACCGATCTGCCTGAACCGGCGCGCCTTTTTCGATATCCGTACTCAATCACCCGTCGACCGAAGCGCGCGCCCCATCTCGGCGATCGGCATCGCCGCGATCGAATTCAGCAACCGCGTCTCCCCGGCGTCCGGGCGGGCGATTGCCCGCACGTCATCGAGCGTCTGCGCGACGTGGCGATCGAGCGGTTCGAGGAAACGCCGCAGTTCGCTGGCCGCCGCCTTGTCCCTGAGCCCGAGTGCCTGTCCGAACGCGATCAGCGCATCCGCATCGATATCGACGAACCGCGTCGCGGTGCCGAGCGGCATCGTCAGTTCGCAGTGCGGCCAGTAATCGCCGCGATGGTCGGGCCGGTGCGTCGGCGTGTGATACACGACCGTGCTGACGATGTCGTAGAACGGCGCGAGCCGGTAACCACGCGCGTCGACGAAGAACGACAGGTTCTTCAGGTGCGCATCGGCATTGCCGACCACCACGTTGAACACGGTCCAGCGGAACACCGACAGACGCGCCAGCGCGCGCGTGCTGGTGCGGTCGATCGCGCGGGCAAGCTCCTGCGCATTCGCGCGCTGGTACTTGAAGCCGCGGTCGTAGTTGAGCAGCTGCATTGCGTCGATCGTATGCACGCGCCCGGCCGGCGCCGACGCGACGTCGCGGTCGAACCGGTCGATCACGTAGCACGCCGACGGCGCGCGCAGGAAGTGCACGTCGGGCACGTCGAGGCCCATCTTCTTCGCGAGCTTCATGCAAAAGAATTCGTTGATCGCCGAGTGCGGGTAGCCGGCCGCGCGCATGTCCGGCTTGAGCAGGTGCATCGACGGCTCGCTGCCGACCGGCTCGTACAGCGCGTAGTCGGGTGCGTCGCCGCGCAGCACCACCAGCAGCTTCTGCTGCGCGCCGGCCGCCGACATGCGCTTGGGCGCGGTGGCCGTCAGTGCACGCTCGGGCATCGCCTGGATCCGGCGTTCGAGCTCGTCGAGCGGCAGCGGCTGCAGGCTGCCGGGCGCTTCCTGTTCACCGTCGGCCAGCAGCGTCAGCGCGCCGGCCGATTCGCGCCCGAAGTACGCGAGCAGGCCCCACGCGTCGGCGGCATCGACCTTTGCCTCGCGCGCGAGCGACGTGCGCATGCCTTCCTCCGGCAGCAGGTTGTCGAAGAACCACTGGACCGGGCGATCGGTCGACGTATCGGTGAAGGTGCCCGCGCGCAGCGCGAACGCCGGCGACAGCGGATAGGCGGTCGGGGATGCGAGCCATTGCGGGTCGTACGCGAACGACCAGATGCCTTTGTCGTCGGTCAGCGTGCCCATGCGCTCGCCGTTGGCGGAGGCGATCAGCGTTCTAGCCGCCATGATTGCTCCTGCGGCGTTGCGAGGCCTTCAACGCGGTGGCTTCCGAAATCTCGACCGACGACTCGGCGTACAGGCGCACGCCCAGTTCGCCGAGCAGCATCATGACCTTGCCGATTTGCGCGGTCGGCTTTCCGGCTTCCACCTGGCTGATGAATTTCGGCGACAGCCCGGTCGCGTTCGCGAGTTCGTCGCGCGTGAACCCCTGCTGGAGCCGCGCCGCGCGGATGAGGTGGGCGAGCGCGCCGATCGTGTCGACGGACTGGGATTCCGACATGACGTTCTCCGTGCTCCGTATCTGATCGGGAACAGTATTGCACAACTGGTCGGCTGAAGCATTACTTCGTATCCGTGCAGGAACGGAGATGCGGGGAAATGACTTGAGACCTCATTTCGTACCCGATCGGGAACAGAAGCTACTGGAGCTGCCTGTTGAAATCATCTCCGTATCCAGTCGGATACGAAAAAGAGGGCTCGGCGTTGTGCTGATCGCATGCGCAGGTGACCGGCCAGGCCGGCGAGGGTGCATGGAGCCGGCGACGGTCACGGTCAGCGAGCCAACGTTCGTCGTCGACGGCCGGCGCCGCGCGCGTCCGTCGTTCCGCCAACAGATCGGGCCCGAACCTTGCGCCCCGCAAGCGCCGCGACGCGTCACGCAATGACGGACTTGAATGGAGGCGCGCATGGAGCCCATGCCGGTCGTACTTCAGTGGGATGCGGTCCTCGTCAGGATCGCCCTCGCGCTGGTCGCGGGCGGGCTGATCGGCCTCGATCGCAGCGAATCCGGCAAGACGGCCGGGCTGCGCACGACGATCCTCGTCTGCCTTGCCGCGTGCCTGGCGATGCTTCAGGTCAATGCATTGCTGCTGCAGGCCGGCAAGCCGGAGGGCGCGTTCTCGGTGCTCGACCTGATGCGCCTGCCGCTCGGCATCCTGACCGGGATGGGCTTCATCGGCGGCGGCGCGATTCTCCATCGCGACGGCCTCGTATCCGGCGTCACCACGGCCGCGACGCTGTGGTTCGTGACGGTGGTCGGTCTGTGCATCGGCGGCGGCCAGCTGTCGCTTGGCGCGCTCGGGCTCGTGCTCGGACTCCTGGTCGTATGGCCGCTGCGGTTGGTCGAGCAGCGCGTACGGAGCGTCAGGACGGCACTGCTCACGATCGAATACGAACTCGGCTCGCCGACGCGCGACCGCCTGACGACCGGGCTGCGGGACGCAGGCTTCGCGTGCCGCACGCGCGGTTTTCGCGAAACGGCCGCGCGTGCCGTGCGCGAGGAGGAACTGCTCGTAACGTGGCGCGAACCGACCAACGCCGATGCGATGCTGCCTCGACTGATCCGGATCGCCGAATTGGCAGACCTGACTTCGATCCGCTGTTCCGCGGAGAACTGAGCCGCACGGTGCCTTCCGGGCGTCGGCTGGTCGCGCGGCCCGTGGCCCGTTCAGCGTCCGGCTTCCGGCTCGGCGCCGTCGTGCGCATCGCCGTTCGTTCCGGGCGGGCTCATCGCGAGATGAAGCGCGGCCGGGTCGACCGGTTTCACGAAATGCTGCAGAAACCCGGTCGCGAGACAACGTTCGCGATCCGCGTTGCGGCCATAGCCGGTCAGCGCGAGAAAGATGCACGGCGTGACTTCGTTGATCGCCTTCAGCCGCCTCAGCAACTCGTAGCCGTCCATCACAGGCAGCCCGATGTCGAGGATCGCGACGTCGGGACGGTAAGCGCGGTACGCGGCCAGCGCGGTCACCGGGTCGTGCACGACGGCGACTTCGTGGCCTGCCTCGCGCAGCCATTGCGCGAGCGTCGACGCGGCATCCTCGTTGTCGTCGACCAGCATCACGCGCCGGCCGGTGCGGCCCGGCGCCATGTCGCGGATGCCGAGCGGCGGCTGCGGCGCGGCGATCGCCAAGGCTTTCGGCCGGTACTCGGGCAGCGAGATCGTAAACGTGCTGCCGCAGCCGGGGCCGGCGCTGTCCGCGCGCACCGTGCCGCCGTGCAGGGTCACGAGACTGCGCACGAGCGCGAGGCCGATACCGAGGCCGCCGTGCGCCTGCTTCGCGTCGCCGTCGAGCCGGTAGAACGGCTCGAAGATGCTGTCGAGGCGGTCGCGCGGAATGCCGGCGCCGTTGTCGCATACCTCGACGAGCGCGGTGCCGTCTGAACCGTGGGCCGCGCGCACCGTGATGTCGCCGCCCGGCAGCGTGTATTTCGCCGCGTTGGTCAGCAGGTTCGCGATGACCTGCGACAGCCGCACCGGGTCGCCGTGGCAGCGCGCGTCCGGATCGGCGTCGACATGCAGGCGGTGACGGCGCTGCTCGAGCAGCGGGCTCGCGACCTCGACCGCATGGTCGACGATGTCGGCGAGCTGCACGACTTCCTTCTTCAGCGTGATCTTGCCGCGCGTGATGCGCGACACGTCGAGCAGGTCGTCGATCAGCCGGACCATGTGATCGAGCTGCCGCTGGATGATCGCGATCTCGTTCGGCGTCGCGTGGCCGTCGCGGTTGCGGATCAGCTCCAGCGCGAGCGAGATCGGCGTCAGCGGATTGCGCAGCTCATGGCCGAGCACCGCGAGAAACTGGTCCTTTGCCTGATTCGCGTCGCGCAGTTCGCCGAGCAGCCGGTCGCGTTCGGCATTCGCGGCGACGAGCTTCTCGCGCGCGGCGACGTGCTCGGTCACCTCGACCGCGCTGACGATCACGCCAAGCCCGTCGGCAAGCGGCTGCGGATTGAAATGCAGCCGGTACACGCGGGCCCCGTCCGGCTCGGGACGGTCGCGGTGCTCGGCGATCGTCGTCGAGCGGCCCTGCGCGCGGGCGGTTTCGAGCGCGCGCACGATCGCCGGCGTATCGCCGCCGGGCAGCACGGCCGTCAGCGGCTGGTCGACGATGTCGGTCCGGCCGCACAGCGCCGAGAAGCGGTGATTCGCGAGCACGATCCGGTGCGCGGCGCCCGACAGCAGCGCGATCGGCAACGGCGCGTGCATCAGAACGCCGTTGCGTTGCTGTTCGGCGTCCTCGCGACGGCGGATTTCATCGCTCAGCGCGCGCGAGCGCTGTTGCGACAGCGCCAGCGTCAGGTGCAACTCGTTCTCGTCGTTGCGCAGCGATGCGGTGGGCAGGATGCGGCGATGCAGCGCGCAGACATGGCGGAACGTCTCCGACTGCTCGGTGCTGGGAAACACGTCGACCGGATAGCCGCAGTAAAGCGAGAAGCGGTGTTGCTCGACCAGTTCGTTCCATAGCGCTTCGAGCCGCAGCGCACCGGCGTACCGCTGCTGCGCGCACAGCAGCGCGACCATTTCGCCGAACGCATGCACGGGGCGGCCGGCGCGGACCGCCGCTTCGACGATCGTGCCGATCGAGCGGCGAAAGCGCGCGGGGTCGGGGAGGTTGCCGTCCATGAAGCTGTCGAGCAGCGTCTGCGCGCTCGACATGAAGATGCGCTCGCGGGCCGCGTCGCCGATCGACGCATCGAGCGTACGCAGGCGTTCGTGCACCGCCGCAAGGCAATCGGGTCGCGCGATCACGATCGCGCTGCCGCCCACGCGCAGCGCCTCGGCCGCGAACAGTGCGACTTCCGACACGAGCTGCGCATCGGACTCGTAGAACTGGACGAAGTGATCGGCCCGCATCGGTGCCGATTCCAGCAGGGGAGGCGCAGTTTTCATAGCTCACGACCAGGCAATGCCGTTGGCGGCCGGCGATTCCGTGCCGCGGCCATATCCGGGCCGACGCGAGCAAGCCGCGTGCCGCGCGCGCCCCCAGGCCCGACGGCCGTGCGGCGTGAGCCCGGCACGCGCGGGCGGCGCCGGGTGACGCTGCGTTTGTAAATTCTGCCGCGGATTGGAGGACGGATGCGCGATCGGGGTGGCGCGGGGGAGGGGGGGCTCGACGGCACGCGTTACGCGCGAAAGCCTGTCATCAGGAAAACGTCGTCGCGACCATGATGCCGAACACGAGGCCGAGCGCGATGCCGGTCAGCCGGCCGTAGATGGATGCGCGCACGTTGTCGTCCAGTTCGAACGGCGAGCGCTTGTGCTTCCATACCGTGCTGAATGCCACCGGACGGGTCAGCAGCACGGTGCATGCGATCAGCACCGGTGTCGCGACGAGCATCGCGATACGCGGCCCGTTCCAGTCGACGCCATGCATCATCAGCGAAACGAGCACGGCGAGCGGCACCTCGACGCACAGGCCGAGCAGCGATCCGATGCGATCCTGTCGTTCGAAGTCTTCGAGCATCATCCGGATCCCCGAAGCCTGTTCGCCGACATCATCCGGTACAGGGGGCCTACCGGCGCACTGCTGTTTCAGACGTCCCTGATCACGCCGGAAATCCTTGCGCGCGGGATCGAGCAATGGTGGTATTGCGTGCCGCGCAACGGGCATATTTCGTTCTACACGAGCCAGGCGCTGACGCTGCTGGCGACGCAGCATGGGCTCGAATTCGGCTCGTTCAGCCCGGAATTGCACGTGGTTTTCGATCGTGCGGCGGCGCCGGGGTGGCTTTCGAAGTTCTTTCAGTGAGGCGGGGGGCTCGGTCACCCGCGTCATCGGGCGCCAGGATTCCGTGACGCCATTGCTCCGGTAGCGAACCCTCGTCGCGAGCCGGATACCCCGTTCGCGCGTTGGCCGCCGTTCTTGATGCAGGTCACGAGAGACGCCGAGGTGTCGGGCCACGATGACCGTGTTCGGCCGACCGCGCCGGCCAATGCCGGACCGCGCCTGTCGCATGTCACTCGGCCGCGACCATCGGAGGGCTCGTCATGGATCACGGGAAAGCACACGTCGTCTGGTTCGACGACCTGCGGCGCGGCGACGTGGCACGCGTCGGCGGCAAGAACGCATCGCTGGGCGAATTGATCGGCAACCTGTCTGCACACGGCGTAAGCGTGCCACCCGGGTTCGCGTCGACCGCGGATGCGTACTGGCGATTCATCGATGCGAACGGATTGAGGCAAGTCATCGGCAGCACGCTCGAGGCGTTCGGCGCACGCAAGATGGCGCTCGCCGACGCCGGTGCGTCGATCCGGCAGGCGATCCTCCAAGGAGACTGGCCCGACGACATCGCCGACGCGATCCGGGACGCGTATCGGCAACTGTGCCGACAGGCCGGCGGTGACGACGTCGATGTCGCCGTGCGCTCGAGCGCGACCGCCGAGGATCTTCCCGACGCGAGCTTCGCGGGCCAGCAGGAAACCTACCTGAACGTGCGCGGCGAACATGCGCTGCTCGCGGCGTGCCGCCGGTGCTATGCGTCGCTGTTCACCGACCGCGCGATCGCCTACCGCGAAGAAAAGGGCTTCGATCACCTGCGCGTCGCGCTGTCGGTCGGCGTGCAGCGGATGGTGCGTTCGGACCTTGGCGCGGCCGGCGTGATGTTTTCGCTCGACACGGAAACCGGATTCGACAAGGTGGTGCTGATCAGCGCGGCGTGGGGGCTTGGCGAGAATGTCGTGCAGGGCACCGTCGACCCCGACGAATACGAGGTGTTCAAGCCATTGCTCGGCGATCCGGCGTGCACGCCCGTCATCGGCAAGACGCTCGGCGGCAAGGCATGCAAGCTGATCTATGCGCGCGACGAGCATGCACCGACCCGCAACGTGCCGACCTCGAAAGCCGAGCGTGCCACCTTCGTGCTGCCGGACCGCGACATCCTGGCCCTTGCGAAGTGGGCCTGCGCGATCGAGGCGCATTATGGCCAGCCGATGGATATCGAGTGGGCAAAGGACGGCATAAGCGGCGAACTGTTCGTCGTGCAGGCACGTCCCGAAACGGTGCAGTCGCGGCGCGAAGCCAGCGCCATCAAGACCTACCGACTTGGTCAGACCGGCCGCAAGCTGCTCACCGGCGTCAGTGTCGGCGAGGCGATCGCGGCCGGCAGCGTGTGCGTGATCGATAGTCCGCACGACATGGGGCGATTCGTCGACGGCGCGGTACTGGTGACGCACACGACCGATCCCGACTGGCTGCCGGTGATGCGCCGCGCCGCCGCGATCATCACCGATCACGGCGGCCGCACCTCGCATGCCGCGATCGTGAGCCGCGAACTGGGATTGCCGGCCATCGTCGGCACCGGCAACGCGACCCGCATGCTGCACGATCAGCAGGAGGTGACGGTATCGTGCGCGGAGGGCGAGGCCGGGTTCGTGTACGAAGGCATCGCGCAATACCACGTGGAGGCGATCGACCTGACCGACCTGCCGGCCACCCGCACGCAAGTCATGCTGAATCTCGCGAATCCGGCCGCGGCGTTCAGATGGTGGCGACTGCCCGCCGACGGAATCGGCCTCGCGCGCATGGAGTTCGTGATCAGCAACCATATCAAGGTTCACCCGATGGCGCTGGCCCACTACGATGCGCTGACCGACGCGCATGCGAAGCGCGAGATCGCTGCGCTGACGTCGGGGTACGACGACCCGTCGAACTATTTCGTCGACCGGCTGGCGCACGGCCTCGCGCGTATCGCGGCGGTCTGTCATCCCGCGCCGGCGATCGTGCGCATGAGCGACTTCAAGACGAACGAGTACGCGCATCTGGTCGGCGGCGCGCAGTTCGAACCGCAGGAAGAAAATCCGATGCTCGGATTTCGCGGCGCGTCACGCTACTATTCGCCGCGCTACCGTGACGGATTCGCGCTCGAATGCCGGGCGATCGCGCGGCTGCGAAACGACATGGGATTCAGGAACGTGGTCGTGATGATCCCGTTCTGCCGGACGCTCGACGAGGCGGACCGCGTGCTCGAGGTCCTGGCCGCCAACGGTCTGAAGCGCGGCGAAGACGGATTGCAGATCTACGTGATGTGCGAAATCCCGTCGAACGTCATTCTGGCGAGCCAGTTTGCGCAGCGCTTCGACGGCTTCTCGATCGGAAGCAACGATCTGACCCAATTGACGCTCGGCGTGGACCGCGATTCGGCGGAACTGGCCGGATTGTTCGACGAACAGAACGAAGCCGTGAAGTGGATGATCGCCCGCGTGATCGAATCCGCGCGCAACGCGGGGGCGAAAGTCGGCCTGTGCGGCCAGGCGCCGAGCGATCATCCGGCATTCGCCGATTTTCTCGTCGCGTGCGGCATCGACTCGATTTCCGTCAGCCCCGACAGCTTCATCGCGGTCAAGCGGCGCGTGGCCGCCGCGGAAAACGCTGCGCCAGGCGAGCGTGCGTCGCCGGAATGAACGGTGTCGGATGATTGCATGACGACCATACCGGGCCGGGCGGACGGCGCATCACGCCGCGCACGAGCGCGCCCCGCCGTGTTCGGCGCGGGCGAACGCCGCCTGCAGTACAGGATGCACGTCGGTGCGCCAGTGATCGCCGGTAAAGAGTCCGTAGTGGTCGCAATCGTCGATGTCGACGCGTTGCCGCGCATTCGCTGCGAGACCGCTGCACATCGCCAGCGCGGCATGGGTCTGGCCGGCACCGGTGACGGCATCGCATTTGCCTTCGACGGTCAGCAACCCGATCGAGCGCAACGCGGCGGGCTCGACCCGCTGGCCGTGGACGTGCCACGTTCGATTTGCCAGGCATGCGCGCTGGAAAACGATGTCGACCGTATCGAGGAAGTATTCGGCCGGCATGTCGAGAAGCGTCAGGTATTCGCGCAGCGCCCGGCGGGCGGTTGCGAGTGCGTCGGCGTCGCCGCTCGACACCGCTTGCCGATAGCCATTGACGAGCGCCATGTAGTGTTGCGGGTAGGTGAGCGCGATCTCGGCGCGCTGAAGATAGGCCGGAAAGACCTGTCGCCCGCATCCGGCGAAGCCATGCGGCACCGTATCGATCAGCGTGGCGCGACACCAGTCGAGCGAATGCGAGCGGGCAGCGGTTCCGAGCGCGCTCGGATTGATGCGGGCATCGAGCGGGCCGCCGATCAACGTCAGGCTCGCCGGCAGCGCGGCGTCGCGTTGCGCGCGCAGCGCGATGGCGCCAAGCGACGGAAACGTCGCCTGACAGACCGCGACGACGTGCACCGGACGCGCGTCCGCCAGCAGGGTATCGATGAAGCGGTCGAGCATCGACACATATTCGTCGAGGCCGAATCGGCCCGCGTCGCACGGCACATCGCGCGCATCGATCCAGTCGGTGATGCACACGTCGCCGTCGACAAGCAGCGTCTCGACCGTCTCCCGCATCATTACGGCCGCATGGCCGGCCAGCGGCACGCAAAGCAGGATCACGCGTCGCGCACCCGCGTGCGAGAAGCGGCGCAGCGTGCAAAACGGCGTGTGCGCGACGATCGTTTCGTCGACGTCGATTCGACGGCCGTCCACGTCGACCGAATCGATGGCGAACCGTGGCGCATCGGCATGCAGGTCGAGCAGGGGTTCGAACAGGTCGGCGTAGCACGACGACGCGACATCGGGCCAGAGACCGCACGTGAAGCGCGCCGCCGCGTCCCACGTTCGCAGCCATTGCCGCTGCTGTTCGATCAGGTCATACCACATGGCGCATGGGCGGAAAATCGCGGGAAATTCGAACAAGCCTACTGTCGCCCGATCGTGCCGCGACGGTTTGACCTGCATCAGCGTCGCCCCGATCGGCGGTGCATAAGCTGGTCTACGGATCCCGGACGGATGCACGGAGCGGAATATGGACACGTCTCGACGCATGCTCGTCGTTTTCTACTCGCGCAGTGAAACGACGGCGGCGATTGCGCGCCGGCTTGCCACGGAACTCGACGCGGATTGCGAACGGCTTCAGGAAGTCGACGATCGGCGGCGGGCGGGGGCCGTCGGCTTCCTGCGTTCGCTCGCCGACGTGATCCGCGATCGTGCCGCGGACCTCCGGCCGACGGCCTGTTCGCCGTCCGCATACGATGTGGTCGTGATAGGCACGCCGGTCTGGGCGGGTCGTGCATCGACGCCGGTTTCGAGCTGGCTCGCGCGGCACGGGAGCGAACTGCGCGCGACCGCATTCTTCTGCACGATGGGCCAGCGCGGCGACCTGACAGCATTCGGGCAGATGCAGGCGCTGGCACGGCAGGCGCCGATCGCGACGTGCGCGATTTCCGGACGCGATATCGGTCGCGGCCTGGCCGCCGGGAAGCTCGCCCATTTCGCACGGTCGATCGCTCACCGGCTTGCCGACCGCGAACGGCGCATGAGCGGGGAGCGGGCAACGTGACGGCGCAGTCTGGGGGCAAGCGCGACTACGATCATGTGCTGGTCGGAGGCGGCATTGCCAGCGTGTCCGCGGCGCATGCGTTGCGGCGCGAAGATCCGTCCGCTCGCATCGCGATCCTGTGCGGCGAACACGTGCTGCCGTATCAGAGACAGCCGCTGACAAAGGAATTTCTCGCAGGAAACCTCGCTCCGGCGGCAATCGCGATACACCCGGCGGGGTTCTACGAGATGCGCAGGATCGACCTGCTTCTGGGAGCGAGGGTCGCGTCGGTAGACTGCGGCGCGCATGTCGTCAGGCTGGAGGATGGCTCCGCGGTACAGTACGGCAAGCTGCTGATCGCGACCGGTGCGTCGCCACGCGGTCTGGCGGTGCCGGGGGCAACGCTGGCGGGCATCGGTCACCTTCACGACCTCGACGACGCGCTCGTGCTTCGCGACAACGCCGCCCGGCGACGACGCCTGCTTGTCGTGGGCGGAGGCTTCACAGGTTTCGAGGCGGCGGCCACGCTGCGCGAGCGCGGTCTGGATGTCACGCTCGTCGAACGCTGCGAGCGGCTGTTGCCGCAGCTGAATTCCGTTCGGCTGTCCGTTCACTTTGCCGGGTTGTGTGCGACGCGTGGCGTCGACGTTCGAACCGGAACGACGGTGGAGCGCTTCATCGGAAAGCAATCGATCGAGGCGGCCGTGCTTGCCGACGGTTGCGTCATCGAATGCGACCTCGTCGTGATTGCCGTGGGCGTCGAGCCGAACTGCGGGTTTCTCGCGGGCAGTGGCATTGCGACAGTGGATGGCGTGCTTGTCGACGAATGCCTGCAATCGTCGGATCCGGACGTCCATGCGGCCGGCGACGTCGCGCGGTTTCGCGACCCGGTATTCGGCGTGCAGAGGCGTATCGAGCACTGGGACAATGCGGTGCGTCAGGGGCGCCTGGCCGCCAGGAACATGCGCGGTGCGCGCTTGCCTTATCGGGATGTATCGATTTTCTACGGAAATGTATTCGATGTACCGTACAACTTCCTCGGCAACGCTGCCGATGCGACCGAAGTCGTCGAACAGGGCCGATTCCCGCATGCTCCGTACTCGTTGCTCTATCTGAGACATCATGTCCTGCGTGCGATGTTCTCGATCGGTGTCCGCGCGGATGAAATGACCGCCGCCGAGGAGACGATCCGCCATCGGGTCAATCTCGGCGCGCAAGTCGGGGCTGCGACGCACGACGTATTGCGGCTGTGCGAACTGCCCGCACAAACGGTCCTGATCCTGCAGGGTGGCGGTGCGCTCGGCGCATTCGAAAGCGGCGCGATCACCGCGCTCGAGGCGCGGGGCGTCCGTCCGGATGTGATCGCGGCCGTGTCGATCGGCGCGTTCAACGGCGCGATCGCCGCGAGCCATCCGGGGCATGCGGCCGAAGCACTCGACGCATTCTGGCGCGAACTGTCGATCAGGAGTCCAGTGGGCGTGCCATCGTCCGCCTATGCGGGACATGCGTTGCTCGCGTGGCATATCGCGCTATTCGGCGTTCCGAATTTCCTTCGGCCGCACTGGTGGCCTGACGGGATTCCGCCGTCCGGCCTTGCTCCGTGGTGGACGAGCTGCTACGACACGCAACCAATGCTCGCGCTACTGCGCCGCCATGTCGATTTCGACGCCCTGGCGGGCAGCGCGACGCGCCTGCTGCTTGGAGCAGTGGACGTGGAAAGCGGGGAACGGCGCATCTTCGACAGCTATGTCGATCGCATCACGCCCGAGCACCTGCTCGCCAGCGGCAGCCTGCCGCCCGCGATGCCGTGGACGCGCATCGACGGCCGCGCTTACTGGGACGGCGGCATCATCAGCAACTCGCCGCTCGATCTCGTGATCGAACGGTGCGGGCGGATAGCAGGGCGCGTGTTTGTTGTCGATTTGTTTTCCGGGTCGCGCCCGTTGCCGTCGAACCTGATCGAGGTCATGCTGCGGCGCGACGAGATCGTCTATGCCGATCGGGTTCGTAACGACCT
Organism: Burkholderia sp. RF2-non_BP3; assembly: GCF_001522185.1. Classification (NCBI taxonomy): domain Bacteria; kingdom Pseudomonadati; phylum Pseudomonadota; class Betaproteobacteria; order Burkholderiales; family Burkholderiaceae; genus Burkholderia; species Burkholderia sp. RF2-non_BP3. The sequence goes on from NZ_LOSU01000033.1 coordinate 208,735, forward strand.
GCGGTTCGAGGAAAACGAGAACGACTTTCGCGATCTCGTCGAACGTATAACCAGCCAGCTTGATCCGGAAACGGCAGCACGCATGCGACAACTCCCGGAATACATCCGACTGATGGGGAGTCGTGCGCCCGTACGGGTCTTCAGGATCGCGCTGGATGGCCTCGCCGGAGCGAGGGACACTTTCGCGCGCGACTTCGATTTTTCCGATACATCGATTGCAGCGCTGTTTGAACTCGGCCGCAGCGCGGCGCTCGCAGTGCTCGAGTCCAATGCAACGGAACCGCTCGGGGGCGCAGCCGGCCGGCCTAGTCGAGCGAGGCCACCAACGCCTTGAACACTTTCCACTCCACGGCGGGGAAGATTTCGACGCTCGCGTGGCCCAGTGTGCGCATGCCGGCGGAAATTCTGAAGGCGGTGTCCAGATCGGGGGCGGTAAAAATGTCGAGATAATCATAGCGGCCCATCAATGCGAAATTGTGCAGCCATTCGATCTGACCGCACGTCTTCTGCAATCGGTGGACGGCGTGATGCTCGAGCTCGGCCAGTTTCTCCGGCGTCTTGACTGCGTCCGGCGACACGCGTGTAAGCATGACAAAGGTAGGCATGACGAATCCCCAGGGTGTCGCCCCGTGACGGGCCAGGAATGGACGGTCGATCACGCGATCGGCGATGTGCGAGCCGGTCGCCGGGCGGACGACGATGACGGTCCCAAGCCTTGCCCGAACCATGGAATCTCGGCACGGAGCGACGCGACATACCGAGCCCAGCCTCCCGGGTTGTCGGAGAACAGCCAAGCGCACACGGGCTCCGCGAGGGCATCGCGATCGAGCGGCTCGTCGAGCAACAGCTGCGGCCACAGGCAGTATGCGTGGAGGACGGCGCGCGTGAATTCACGCACGGTCGTGTGCGCGAACACATGATTCAGCAGTGGAATGTCCGTGAGCATCGGCTGTGCGGCCAGCAGCGAATCGAGCGTCATGTCATCCGGCTCGTATTCGAGCACGCAACTGAGCGTTCGCAGAATGCTGCCCAGATGCACGAGCAAGGCGCGGCGAGCTTCGGTTTCGTTTGGCATGGGTGGCGTCCGGAATGGCGGAACGGATTGCTCCGCGTGTTCCCTTGCAATCTATGAGCGATGTCGCGCGCGAACGTTGATGGAGGTCAACCGCAGCAGTCAGGACCGTTCGGCATATCAGCCGCGGTGGCCTCGGCAGCGCGCGCCTGCCTGCCATTCTGTCAGCGGGGCACCGTGTCCTCTCCGGTCCGCGACCGGCACGCCGCTGCCAGTATCGCGACGGCCTCGTCGTCGTCCACCTGAGAAAACGAGCGATAGAACGCGCCGACCGAGAAGGCTTCGTCGGACTGCTCGATGCACACCACCTCGTCTGCATAGGGGCGGACTACATCGAGGCCGCGCGCGCAGGCGACCGGTACCGCGCAGACGAGCAGTCGCGGGCGACCCATGCGCGCTGCGTGTAGCGCGGCAATCATGGTCGCGCCGGTCGCGATGCCGTCGTCGACCACGATCGTGATGCGATCTTCCCGGACGACGGGCGGGCGGAAACGCGCATAGTGCGTCCTGCGTGCCGCAAGCACGGCAAGTTGCTCGTGCTGTTCCGCTTCCAGGTAGCGTGACGGAATCGCCATACGCACGGCGTCGCGCGACAAATAGCACCAGCCGGATTCGTCGATCGCGCCAATCGCGAGTTCCGGGTGCCATGGCGCGCGCAACTTTCGCACCAGCACGACGTCGAGGTCGCCATGGAGGCGCGTTGCGAGGATGCTCCCCAGTATCAATGCGCCGCGTGGTATCGCAAGAACCAGGGGGCGTTCGCCACGGTAGGCCTGAAGCACGGACGCAAGCTGATTGGCCGCGTCCCGGCGGTCGTCGAAGATCATTTCACCTCCTGTTGGCGCCGGGGGCGTGCGTTGCTGCGCGCTGGCGCGAAATTCCGTTGTCGAAGCCAGGGCACGGTCGGGCCCGCGGTCGCCCGATCGCCGTCGAACTACACGTAGCGATCAAAGCCGTTCGAGCCGTGCGAGGATCTCATCGGTCCGCCGCAGCAGCGTCCTGTTCCGCTCGGCCGTCTGTCTGACGGTATTCAGTCTTGTGCGCCAGTACGCGGGGGCGGTGATGGATGTCTGCTTGTGAAAGCAGGATCGGGTCTGCTCCAGCAGACGAATGGATCCTTCGATATGTGACAGCTCGCGTTCGACGTCGCAGTACCAGTTCATGCGTGGTCTCCGTTGCATTGACATGACCCATGTTGGATTTCCGATATCGGGCGCGTCTTGATTTCACTCAATGCATCGAATTCATCCGATTTTTCGGTAACTGAAAAGTGATTGGCAGTACGAGGTGACGAGACGTTCAATGCGAAGGCCAGGGCAAGCAACCCCGCCCGGTTTTGCGAGGCGTGCGCATCGGCGCTTCGATGGTTGCATCAGACGAATCGGGGGGCGTTTCGATCGCTCGCGTCTACCGGATGACCTGCATCAATAACGCTTGCCCGGCAGGAGCGAATATTGACGTTCTCGCATGTCGCTCTCGACCGCTATCGACATGTTCCGTGCCGTCTGCGCCTTCACGTTCATGATACGGACACCATCATGCCCGCCTTGCTTACGAACACGCCGAATCGCCAGATCATTTCCCGTTGCGAAGCTTCGGCACTGAGCGTGTCGGCTGCCACGCGTCACAAACACCACCCGATCGGCGCCGATGGCGACCGGCTGCTGAGTCCCCACGAAATCGCGATCCTGATGGTGCTCGCCAGCGAGCCGCGGCGCCAGCAGGGCGACCCCGCCGATCTGCGCTGCCTCGTCGATCGCGGTCTCGTTCGACTGGATGCAGCGTCGCTTGCCGAGGCGCCCGCTCGCCTGTCGGCCGACGGGCGCCAGATGGTGTTGCGACTCGTCAGACGCGATCGCGCCAGGCAAGGGAGCAACGTCGACGTCACGACTGCGTTTCGCGCGATCGCGGCGGAAACATCGGTTGCGATCGCGCACCACGCCGCGCGCTGACCTGTATCAATTCCACGCGGGGCAGCGGGAATTACCGTTGTTTTCATCGATTGCGGACAGGAGTCGATGGCCATGAAAAGCGACAGCGAACTGAAGAAGGACGTCGAGCAGGAACTCGAGTGGGACCCGTCGATCGATGCGGTTCGCATTGGCGTGGAAGTGCACGAACGCATCGTGACGTTGACCGGGCACGTCGCCAGCTATCTGGAGAAGGTCGCGGTGCGCAAGGCCGTCGAGCGTATCGAAGGCGTGCGCGGCATCGTGCTGGAACTCGAGGTGCAAACGGACGACGGCAAGCGTCGCTCGGACGAGGACTTGGCCATCGCAGCGCGCTCGCTCCTGATGTGGGATGCGGGGCTTGGCGAGCAGGCCGTGCACGTCACGGTCGAGAACGGATGCGTGACGCTGTCGGGCGAGGTGATGTGGAGCTACCAGATGCAGGAGGCGGAGCGGGCTGTCGAGCGGCTGCGCGGCGTCACCCGGATCATCAACGAGATTCATGTCCGGCCGCATCCGACGCAATCCGACATCGCGGGCAAGATCCAGGCGGCCTTGATTCGGCATGCAACGGAAGAGGCCGCACACGTCGGCATTACCGTTCAGGACGGTTGCGTGACGTTGACCGGCCAGGTCGGCTCGCTGGGCGAACGGCGGCTTGCCTTCGATGCCGCATGGTCGGCGCCGGGCGTGCGCGACGTGGTCGATCAACTTACCGTTGCATGATGGTTCGGGCGGCGGCGGACCTCGATCGAGGGTCCGCCTCGCCCCGGCCGGGAGAACGAACATGAATGCCGCGATGCTCTGTACCCGCGATGTTGCCACGTGTTCGGCACAAGCAACCGTCGTCGAGGCGGCTGAAATGATGCGCGACGCGCACGCCGGCGATCTGATCGTCGTGCGCGAACAGGAGGGGCGATGCGTGCCGGTCGGTGTGGTGACCGATCGCGACATCGTGCTGACGGTGGTCAGCCCCGATGCGCAGGCCGGCTCGCTGTTCGTCGGTGACATCATGTCGGCGCCCGTCGCGACCGCGAACGTCGACGACGACCTCTGGCTGCTCGCGAAGCGGATGCGTCAGCACGGCGTCCGTCGATTGCCGGTCGTCGGCGGCGACGGCGAACTGGTCGGCATCGTCTCGCTCGACGATCTGCTGCGCGCGGCCGCGGCGCTGCTCGACGAGTTGCGGCTCGTGGCGGCCCGCCAGCCGTATTTCGAGGAGAAGCAACGTGGCTGATCCGGTCGGTTCCCGCTTCCGTCGCGCCGCGCATGGCGCAGCGGCGGTCTCGATGCCGGTGCGACGCGCCCTCCGGACGCGCGCGAATCCATGACACGCGGCCGGCATACCGACCCGCGCAACCGGATGCGCCGGTGGCTCGGCGCAATCGGTCTCTGCCTGCTGCTGTCGAGCGCGACGACGTGGCTCGGCGCGATCCACGACCATCCGGTAAGCACCGGTGTCGTGGCCGGCATGACCGCGTCGGAATGCGGACGCGTGGGTGCCCGGCCGGCCGGATCGATGCTGACGACACCGCTCCCCGAACAGGACGTGTGCCTGCCGCTGTTCGTTTATCGCGCGTCGTATCCGGATGCCGCGAGCGACGTCGCGTCGTACCGCACATGGATCCTGCAGCAGCGGGTCGGTGAATTCTGGCAATTGTTCGGCTACGTGCTTCTGCTGTGGGCGGCGATCCTGGGCCTCGTCGCCGGCCCGATATGGCTCTTCAGGCGGCGGGCCGGATATCGCCATCGCGGCTCGCGGCGTGGCGCGACCGATGATGGGAGCGGCATGCGCTCGCACGGCAAGGAAAGGGGCAATCATGACGATTTCCGGTGAATTGAACGAGGCGGACTGGACCGTGGCGATCGAAACGGTTGGCGTTGAGACCGGCGGGTACCGCTGCCGTGTCCACGTGACGGTCCGCTCACCCGACTGCAAGTGCGAGCATGTTTTCCCGCATCACCGGGTATTCGCGACCGAGCGCGAGGCCGCGTTGGAGGGGCTGCGCAGCGGAATGACGTGGGTCGAGATGAAGAAATCGGACACGTTCACGTACTGACGGACGGCGTTGTTCACCGTCATCCACGCCGCATGCGAACCGGCGACCACGGCATGACCTGAAGCCTGCGAATGCCGCGTCGCCGGCGTCCCGCCAGGCCGCGGGCATGCGTTGATCCCGGTCAAAGCTGCGCGGCGCGGCCTCAATACGATGGATCGCATCTCCGCGAAGAATGACGACCATGAACAGGCTCGGACGCGCATGCCGCTTGCTCGTCGTGTGCGCGGCCGCATGCTGCGTGCCGACGCAGCCCGCACATGCGCAGCATGCGCGCCATGTGCCCCGCCAGGATTTCCGCGGTCGCGATTTCCACGGCCGGGACTTTCGCCATTTCGCGCCGAGGGAGCGTACGCTATGGCAGCGTGGTCGATGGGTCCAGGACTGGCACGGCGGGCGCTACGCGTGGTGGTGGGTCGTCGACGGCTACTGGTACATCTATCCTGAACCGATGTATCCGTATCCGACCTACATTCCGCCGGCGATCGTCGTTCAGCGGCCGCCGCCGACGCCGGCGCGGCTGCCGCCTGCGCGCGCGTGGTACTACTGCAACGACCCGCGCGGATACTATCCGTATGTCGCGTCGTGCAATGGCGTGTGGACCGCGGTTCCGTCGACCCCGGGCCCCGCGCCGCAATGACGGAAGCGACGCTTGTCCGTATCGCAGCGGCCGGCTACAGGCTGCACGAATGCACGCGAGCGGCGCGGGAGGGCACATGATGAACGGATCCTGGCCGGACGCTGACGTCGACGACGTGCTGCTGACGGATTGGTATGAACTGACGATGATGCAGGCCGCGTTCGATGCCGGAATGAACGACGTGGCCAGCTTCGAGTTCTTCGTACGGGCGCTGCCCGAGCATCGGGCATTCCTGATGGCGGCGGGACTGGCGCCCGTCCTCGACTATCTGGCGGGCCTGCGCTTTACGGCCGCCGCCCTTGAGCGACTGGCCGCGACCGGGCGCTTGCGCGCCGATTTCCTCGCATCGCTCGCCGGCTTCCGCTTTACGGGCACCGTCGACGCGATGCCGGAAGGCACGGTGTTTTTCGCAGACGAACCGATCCTGCGGATCACGGCGCCGTTTCGCGAGGCACAGTTCATCGAGAGCCGCGTGATGAACCTGCTCCATTACGCGACGCTGGTTGCCAGCAAGGCCGCACGCGTCACGCTCGTCGCGCATGGCAGGTTGCTGGTCGACTTTGGCATGCGGCGCGCGCATGGCGCGGAGGCGGCGATGCTGTCCGCGCGGGCCAGCTACCTGGCGGGATTCTGCGGCACGGCGACGCTGCTCGCGGGGTTGCGCTACGACATCCCCGTGTACGGCACGATGGCGCATTCATACGTCCAGGCGCACGACGACGAAGCGCTCGCGTTCGAGCATTTCGCGCGATCGCAACCGGACAACGCGTTGCTGCTGATCGACACGTACGATACGGAGCACGCGGCACACAAGGTCGTCGAACTGGCGCGGCGGCTTGCGCCCGACAACGTGCGGATCAAGGGCGTCCGGATCGACAGCGGCGATCTGGCGGCGCACGCGCGCAACGTGCGCGCGATTCTCGACCACGGCGGCCTGACGGACGCGACGATTTTCGCGAGCGGCAATCTCGACGAAATCCGGCTGCGGGAGCTCGTCCACCAGCATGCGCCGATCGACGGATTCGGAATCGGCACGCAGATGAGCACGTCGGCGGACGCACCGTGCCTCGACTGCGCGTACAAGCTCGTCGAGTATGCGGGCCGGGCGCGCTGCAAACGCTCGGAGGGCAAGGCGACGCTGCCCGGCCGCAAGCAGGTGTTTCGGCAATACGGCCCGGACGGACGAATCGCCGCCGACAGCCTCGGACTCGACGGCGAGCATCTCGACGGCACCCCGCTGTTGCAGCCCGTCATGATCGCAGGGGCACGACTCGCGGCCCCCACGCTCGGCGAGAGCCGCATTCACGCAATGCGCGAACTGTCCACGCTGCCCGATCCGATGCAGACGCTGGCGCCCGTCATGCCGCTGCAGCCGGCGATTTCTCCGGCGCTGGCGGCACTCGTCGCGCAGGAGAATGCGAGGCTGGACGCGCACGCGGGGCAGCAAGCGGCATGAACGATGCCCATATCCCGGTCGGCCGTGCGATCACGCTGAGCGACAAGGTGGCGGCGTTGCGCGAGCGCGCAGCCTGGCCAGACGGCACGAGATCGGTCGAGGCCGTGGAGACGCACATGTCATGGGTATTCCTGACGGATCGGTACGCGTGGAAGCTCAAGAAGCCCGTGCGCGCGCCGCAACTCGATTTTCGAACGCTGGCCGCGCGCCATCGCTTCTGTTGCGAGGAGGTGCGTTTGAACCGTCGGCTTGCGGCCGACGTGTATCTCGATGTGGTGCCGCTCGTCGTCGACGCCCGCGGTTGCCTGCATGCGGACGGACCCGGCGAGATCGTCGACTGGCTGGTCAGAATGCGGCGCCTGCCGGCCGCACGCATGCTCGACCGCGTGTTGTCGCGCGGCATGGCTACGGCAGGCGATGCGTGTCGCATCGCGGCTCGCCTGAGCGCCTTCTACCATACCCTGGCACCCGCGCGAATCGACGGTGCGACGTATCGCGAAGCGCTGCGTTGCACGATCGACACCAATGAACGCGCGTTGTGCAAGCCGCTTGCGAGCCAGTCCACCGATGTCGTGCGGACGCTCTGTGCGCGGCAGCGCTCGTTGCTCGGGTGTGAAGCCGCGCGCTTCGACCTGCGTGTGCGGCAGGGGCATGTCGTCGAAGGGCACGGCGATCTGCGTCCCGAACACGTCTGCATCGACGATCCGGTTGCGATCATCGATTGCCTCGAATTCTGCAGACGACTGCGAGTCCAGGATGCGGCCGACGAGGTCGGCTTTCTCGCGCTCGAATGCGAGCGTCTCGGCGCACCGGGTTTCGCAGACGCGCTCGTCAATGCCTATCGCTCGGCGAGCGGCGACGATGTCGACGACGGATGCGTGCATTTCTACCAGAGCTGCCGGGCCATGACGCGCGCGCGGCTCGCCGTGTGGCACCTGCGCGAGCCCGCATTCAGGGCGACGCCGGTCTGGCGCGATCGCGCGAGCACGTACATCGCGCTCGCCCGGCGGCACGCCGACGACTGCGAGCGCACGTGGGTGGCAAGCCACGTCAGCGCCGCAGCAGGTCCGTGAGCGAGCCGCCGCGATGGATACGCGCAATCGCCTCGGCAAACAGCGGCGCACTGTCGAGTATCGCGAGCTTGTCCTTGAGCGGTCCGGCCGGCACGCGCCAGGGCGGCACCGTGTCGGTCACGGCGATGCCGGCGAGCGCGTCGCCGCCGAGCAGTTCGGCCGCGTCATCGAAGAACATCCCATGCGTCGCGACCGCGTAGACGGATTGCGCGCCGAGCGTGCGGCAATCCTCGGCCGTGCGGGCCAATGTCGTCCCGGTGCCGATCAGGTCGTCGACGATGACGGCACAACGGCCGGCGACCTCGCCCACGATCGGCTTGGGTGTCACGATGCCGCCGCTGCGCAGCTTGCCGGCGAACGCCGCGTCGACCGCGCGCCCGATGCGCGCTTCGAGCCGGACACGGAAATCCTCGGCTCGCCGCACGCCCCCCGCGTCGGGCGATACGACCACGACCGGCCGTTCGCCAGCTTGCGCGGCGAACCACTCGACCAGCATGCCGTTCGCCTCGAGATGCTCGGTCGGACAGCGAAACGCGTTCTGGAACGCCGCGATGTTGTGGATGTCGATCGTGACGACACGATCGACGCCTACTGCTTCGAGCAACGTAGCGACATAGCGCGTGGATACCGGATCGCGCGGCTGAGACCGGCGGTCCTTGCGCGAGTAGCACAGGTAAGGCGTCACCGCACAGACGCGTGCGGCCGACGCGTCCTTCAACGCGCCGATGAACAGCAGCAACCGGCACAGCTTGTCGTTGACGGAACTGCCTGGCTCGCCGTGCAGCGACTGCACGACGTAGACATCGTGGCCGCGCACGCTGACCAGCGCACGCGTCTTGTGTTCGCCGTCCTCGAACGGACGTTCCTCGTGCGCGGCGAGCGTGACGCCGAGACGCGTCGCGATTCGTTCGCCGAAGGCGCGACACGAGTTGAACGCGAACAGGCTGAAAGGGAGTTGTTCCATGGCATGGCTACCTCGATTCATGCAGTTATCGGGCGTCGCGCATCATGACGCGCTTTGACGTGTTCAACGGTGATGCGGACGGCATCTGTTCGCTTCAGCAGCTCCGGCTCGAGATGCCGGCCGAGTCGGTGCTCGTGACGGGCCCCAAGCGCGACATCGCGCTGCTCGCGCGCGTGCCGGCCGTCGGAGGCGACATCGTCACCGTCCTGGACGTTTCGCTCGACGCGAACCGCGCGGCACTCGATGCGCTGCTGGCGCGCGGGGTCGACGTCGACTATTTCGATCACCACATGCCCGGCGCCGTGCCCGCTCATCCGCACCTTCGCGCGCATATCGACACGGCGCCGGACACCTGTACGAGCGTCATCGTCGACCGGTATCTGGCGGGCCGGCAGCGCCTCTGGGCGGTGGTCGGCGCCTATGGCGACAATCTCGTCGGCGTGGCCGGCAGGCTCGCCGCCGCCTGCGGCCTGACGGATGCCGATGCCTACCGGCTGCAGGTGCTCGGCGAATCCGTCAACTACAACGGTTACGGCGATTACCCGGACGATCTCTTCATGGCACCGCTGGCCGTGTATGCGGCGGTGCGGCACTATGCGAACCCGCTCGAGTTCGCGAGGTCGCCCCTCGCGCGGCGGCTCGACGCCAACCGGCGACGCGATATCGCGCGTGCGGCGCGACAGCGCGCGAACATCGCGCTGCCGGGGGCGGACGTCTATATCCTCCCCGACGCGCGCTGGGCGCGTCGCGTGCGCGGCGTTTTCGCGAATCGGCTCGCGCGTGGTGACGCGGCGCGCGCTCACGCGGTGCTGACGTTGTCGCCCTTCGGTGGGTACACCGTCAGCGTTCGCGCGCCCGTCGCCGCACCATACGGCGCCGATCGTCTTTGTCACGCATTTCCGGAGGGCGGCGGCCGGGAAGGGGCGGCCGGCATCAACCGGCTCGCGCCGGAGCGCCTCGACGCGTTCGTCGAGGCGCTCGCGAACGCGTACCCCGCCGCGTGAGCCGACGCGGGCGCGCTCGTCGGTGCGGTACGGCGTGGCCGGAACGGGTGTCATCGGGATGCTCCTGAACGGTGGCCGTTGCGCGGCAGGACTCGCTGCAATCGTGGCGCCACGCATTGCAGGGCGGTTGACGCAGGTCAAGCGTGCCGGCCGTCCCGCCCGGGAAGATGAACCGCCATCATCGGCGGGAGAGGCATCGTGGAGCACCATGCGGAGGTATTGCGGGGCGGGCGCTGGACGCTGCCCGTGCCGGGCTGGCGGGATCTCGCCGCGATGCTGATCGTGGTCGGCTTCCTGTTGCTGGCCGGCATCTCGGCGCACCAGATGGCCGGCCCGCTCGCGGTGGCGCATCCCCCGGCCATTTCGCTGTCGCCCGCGGCGCTGCCCGGCTACACGCTGCGCACCGTCGCGCGCATGTTCGCGGCACTGCTCGCGTCGATCGTCTTCACGTTCGTCTACGCGACCGCGGCGGCGCGCAGCCGTCGCGCCGAGCGCGTGCTGATCCCGCTGCTCGACGTGTTGCAGTCGGTGCCGATCCTCGGCTACCTGTCGTTTACGGTGCTGTTCTTCCTGTCGCTGTTTCCCGGGCGGATCCTCGGCGCCGAGTGCGCGGCGATCTTCGCGATCTTCACCAGCCAGGCCTGGAACATGACGTTCAGCTTCTATCAGGCGCTGCGCACGGTGCCGCTCGATCTCGACGAGGCCAGCCGCAGCTTCCGGCTGTCCGCGTGGCAGCGCTTCTGGCGCCTCGACGTGCCGTTCGCGATGCCGGGGCTCGTCTGGAACGCGATGATGTCGATGTCGGGCGGCTGGTTTTTCGTGGTCGCGTCCGAGGCGATCGCGGTCGGCAACCTGCACGTCGACCTGCCGGGCGTCGGCGCCTACGTCGCGCAGGCGATCGCGAATCGCGACCTCGCTGCCGTGGGCTGGGCGATCGTCGCGATGAGCGTCGCGATCGTCCTGTACGACCAGTTGCTGTTCAGGCCGCTGGTCGCATGGTCGGAACGGTTCCGCTATGGCGATGCCGCGCCCACGGTCGCGTCGCGCAGCTGGATGCTCGACCTGTTCCACCGGTCGCGATGGATCGGCCGTGCGGTCGGCCCGATCCGCGCGGTGCTGCGACGAGCGGCGCGCGCGCGGCTGCGCGGGTTCATGTCGGGATGGCGCGACCGGGTCGCGCTGCCGCGACACACGGGCGACGTGCTCTGGTTCGCACTGTGCGGCGCGGGATGCGCGTATGCGGCGTACGAACTGTTCCGGCTCGGACGCGCGACGCTCACCTGGGCGGACTTGCGCGTCGTCGCAAGCGAAGGCGGGCTCACGTTCGTGCGCGTGACCGTGCTGGTCACGCTCGCGTCGGCGATCTGGGTGCCGATCGGCATTGCGATCGGCCTCCGGCCGCGCGTGGCCGCCCGCATCCAGCCCGTCACGCAGTTTCTCGCCGCGTTTCCGGCCAACCTGCTGTTTCCGGTCGCGGTGTTCGCGATCGTGCGCCTGCGGCTCGAACCCGACATCTGGCTGTGCCCGCTGATGATATTGGGCGCGCAATGGTATGTCCTGTTCAACGTGATCGCCGGTGCGAGCGCGTTCCCGGCCGACCTGCGCGAAGCGGCCGCATGCTTCCGCGTGCGGCCGGCGACCTGGTGGCGACGCGTCATGCTGCCGGGCGTGCTGCCGTACTTCGTGACGGGCGCGATTACCGCGTCGGGCGGCGCATGGAACGCGAGCATCGTCGCCGAGGCCGTGAGCTGGGGCAGCACGCGCCTGGACGCCGGCGGACTCGGCGCCTACATCGCGCGGATGACCGACGCCGGCGACTATCCGCGCATCGCGCTCGGCGTCGCCGTGATGTCGCTGCTCGTGATCGCGACCAATCGGCTCGTATGGCGCCCGATGTACGCGTTCGCCGAGCGCCGCACGCGGCTCGATTGAGCCCTCAACCGATCATTTACTCACGGGAGACCCGTGTGCCGAACCTCAGCGAATACACGGAAGGGCATGTCGCGAGCGCGGCCGCACCGCCTTCGGACCCGGCGGCGGTCGTGCTCGAGATGCGGGCGGTATGCAAATCGTTCACGAAGCCGTCCGGCGAGCCGCTGCACGTGCTGGCCGATATCGATCTCGCGCTGCACGAGGGCGAGATCCTCGGGCTGCTGGGCCGCTCCGGCTCGGGCAAGTCCACGCTGCTGAGGATCGCCGGCGGGCTCGTCAAGCCGTCGTCCGGCGCGGTGACGTATCGCGGTGCGCCGCTCGCCGGTCCGACCGACGGCATCGCGGTGGTGTTCCAGACCTTCGCGCTGTACCCGTGGCTGACCGTCATCGAAAACGTCGAGCTCGGCCTCGACGCGCTGGGTCTGGCGCCGAGCGACGCACGCGCCCGCGCGGCCGCCGCGATCGAACTGATCGGGCTCGACGGGTTCGAATCGGCGTTTCCCCGCGAACTGTCGGGCGGCATGCGTCAGCGGGTCGGTTTCGCCCGCGCGCTCGTCAGCGAACCCGTGCTGATGTTGATGGACGAACCGTTCTCGGCGCTCGACGTGCTGACCGCGGAAACGCTGCGCACGGATTTTCTCGACCTGTGGGACGCGCACCAGTTGTCGATCCGGTCGGTGCTGATGGTGACGCACAACATCGAGGAAGCCGTGCTGATGTGCGATCGCATCCTGGTGCTCGGCGCCGGTCCGGCGCACATCGAGGCGACGCTGAGCGTGCCGCTGCCGCGACCGCGCAGTCGGCATGATCCGGCCGTTCAGGCGATCGTCGGCCGGATCTATGCGACGCTGACCGCACGCATCACCGACGCGGCGGCAGGCCGGGAAGCGACCGGCAGTGCGTTGGCCATGAAACTGCCCGACGTGTCGAGCCACCATCTCGCCGGATTCGTCGACACGCTCGCGGCCGCGCCATACGACGGTCATGCGGAGCTCGGCACGATTGCATCGGCGCTCGCGCTCCGGACCGACGCGCTGTATTCGACGGCGGCCGCGCTTCATCTGCTCGCGTTTGCCGAATGGCATGACCGGAGCATCCGGCTGAGTGCCGCGGGCCACGTGTTCGCGCAAAGCGACGACGATGCCCGGCGGCGTCTGTTTCGCGAGCATGTCGTCCGGTTCGTGCCGCTCGCCGAACATATCGACGAAGTGCTGGGCGAACGCGAAGGGCATCGTGCACCGCGCGCGCGTTTCGAGCTCGAACTCGAGGATCATCTCGATCCGCGCAGCGCGGAGCAGGCGCTGCGGGTCGTGACCGACTGGGGCCGCTACGCGGGACTGTTCGACTACGACGACCATACCCGCACGTTCGGCCGCTGACCATTCGGGGCGCATGTCGATCGCGTGCTTGATCGGCATCAAGCGTCGCGCGGCGGGGCGTGCGACGCTGGACGAACCGTCGACGCAACCGCGTCGATCCGGCAGACACGCTCCGCAACTCGACGTCCATGACCGTTCACGGGAGGACTGACCATGAACTGGCTTTCCGAATACTTCGCCCAGCGCACGAGCCCGCTGTCGCTTTCGCTCTGGGCTCATCCGCCGCTCGCGCTCGGGCCCGACGGCCCGATCTGTCGCGAGCCTTACCGTTTGCCGTACCCGGGGGTGGAACTCGTGTTCACGCCGGCGGAAGCGGTCGAGCGTGGCGGGAAGATCTACACGCTGCCGGCGCGCTATGACTCCAGGGGGCTGCTTGCCGCGCGCAGCACGGCGCACGACGACGCCGCGTCGTTCTTCCACGAGGTGACGATTTTTGCGCCGTCGCAGTTCAATCGCGACTTCGTCGTGACGGTCAACGGCGAATTCTCCTTCGTGCCGTCGTTCTGGCAGGACGGATCGCCCGGTTTCTCGGGCGTCTGCGTGCCCGCCGCGAGCGGTCGCGCGACAGGCGAGAGAACCGGCCCGCCGTGGCTGTTCCAGGGATATCTCAGCATCTAGCGACCGTGCCCGCCATCGGCGGGACCGGGCGTCACGCGCGCTCGTCCGCGCGTTGTCGGCCACGGCGGCGAGCAGCAGGTTGACGTGCGTCAACCCTGCCCGGGGCGCCGCGCTTACCCTGAACTCGGGAAACATGCGTCGCCGCAGGGCGGTGCGCATGCGTATCGTCCACGCGAAGGGCAACGGGAGCCTCATCATGCACATCGGAAGAATCAGTACCCAGCCGGTCGAATCGTGCACGGCCGAATGCAGTGCGTTTGAACTCGCCGATCGCATGCGGCACGCGCATGTCGGCGACATCGTCGTGATCGAGTACCGCAACGGCGAAGCCATTCCGATCGGCCTGGTGACCGACCGCGACCTGGTGATCGAGGTGATGGCCCGCGGCGACGATCCGGGCGACGTGACGGCCGGCCAGATCATGTCGAGGGGCCTCGTCGTCGTGTCAGACACGGACGAGATCGGCGTCGCGCTCGAGGAAATGCGCCGCTCGGGCATCCGGAGACTGCCGGTCGTCGACGATGCAGGCCGCCTCGCCGGCATCGTGACGCTCGACGATATCGTCGAGCATCTCGCGGGGTTGCTCGGCGGCGTCGTGGAAGTCGGCAAGCTGCAGCAGGTCGAGGAGCAGCGTTTCCGCGCGTGACGTCGCGGGGCCGGCGCCCGGCGCGGCCGGCCCGCTTGCCCGAGGCATGCGCCCCGCGCGCTTACGTGCGCAGCGTGGCGAGCAACGGCGCCCAGAACGCGCGGCTTTCGTATGCCGAGGCATCGCAATCGGTGTCGAAACGAATCGCGATCGCCATTTCGGCTTCGGTCAGCGGGTCGGCATGCTCGATCTGTCGGGCCAGTACGGCGGTGTCGGCATCGGAGGCATCGCGTCCGTGTGCCGCGCGGGCCGCGACACGTGCGGCGAGCGTCGCCGGACTCGCGGTGAAATCGAGCATCGCGACACGCACGCCGAGCCGCGCGGCGAGGGCGATGAACGCCGTCCGGTTGTGCTGGCGCAGGAACGTCGCGTCGACGATCGCCGTGTAGCCGCTGCCGAGAACCACGCGAGCCTCCGAAAGCAGCGTTGCGTAGATCTCGTCGATCGCGGTGTCCGAATAGGCGCCGGGGGACAGGCGGGTGTCGGTCGATGCGCCGGCCAGGCGCTTGCGCTCGACGTCGCTGGACAACCGGATCGCGCCGAGTTGCGCGGCCAGCGCACGGCTGGCCACCGATTTGCCCGACCCGGACACCCCGTGACACAGGAGCAACGCCGGCGGCGCATCGCGTCGTGCATCGGCCATCGCCGACGCAACGCGCAGATAGCCGGCGCGCGCCGCTTCGTCGCCGCGCAGCCGGGCGGTCAGCGCGCGCACCAGCGCACGGTAGACGAAGTAGCACGGCAGCACGCCCAGTGCCGCATGGTCGCCCGTGCGTGCCAGCCAGCCGGAAAGGAGGCGGTGGGCGCAATCCGCGCGTCCGTGAGCGGAGAAATCCATCAGCGCGAACGCGAGATCGCTCGCCACGTCGATCCAGCGCAGCGCGTCGTCGAATTCGATGCAGTCGAACATCAGGATCCGGTTCCGCCAGCGCACGATGTTCTCGAGATGCAGGTCGCCGTGACACGCGCGCACGAAACCGCGCGCATGCCGATCGGCGAACAGCGGTGCGACGCGGGTCAGTTCGGCGTCGTACCACGCGCGCAGCGCGGCTTCGTCCGGCACCGTGACGTCGAGCGTGTCGAGCAACGGCCCGCACTGGGCCGCGACGCTCGCCGCGCTGCCGGGATGGCCGCGCGGCGCCCGGCGCGGCGCGTGCAGATGATGGCGGGCCAGCGTATCGGCGAGGGCATCGGCATCCGCCAGACCGTCGTCGCGCGATGCGCTGCGCACCGACAACATCGCCCGCGCGTCGAACCGGCGCATGCGCACCACGTACTCGCCCGGCGCGGTCTGCTGCCGGCGCCGGCGCCCGCCGGTCGGCACCGGT
The DNA here is from genome assembly GCF_001522185.1 of Burkholderia sp. RF2-non_BP3. Lineage (NCBI taxonomy): Bacteria > Pseudomonadati > Pseudomonadota > Betaproteobacteria > Burkholderiales > Burkholderiaceae > Burkholderia > Burkholderia sp. RF2-non_BP3. The sequence goes on from NZ_LOSU01000033.1 coordinate 224,853, forward strand.
GCGGCGAACGCGCATCGCCGGCCGTGCGCGACGAGCGGCCAGACACCCAGGTACAGCGGGCCGGCGAACGGCCGATTGAGCGTGCATTCCGCGAGCGCGCAGCGCCGCCGCTCTTCAGGCCGCATCAGATCGACGAAGGCGAAGTGCACCGGCTTGATGCGCTTGTACGCATAGCGCCCGGCCAGATAAACGACGGACAGATGGGTTTCGATCCGCTCGATCCGGCCCGCGGGGTGGGGATAGGTGGCGGGTCGGCGCATTGCGCGATCGAATTGCGTCGACTTTCGTCGTGCATTTCCGCGATGCAGCGCGAACGGGACATGCGGCGCTCGGGACATGATGAACGGATCGGTTATACGGGGCGCGCATACGAAAGCGTTGCCGCACCCGGCGGGTTGGATTCGAGACGAGCGTGCACGTTCTCGTCTGCCCGATGTTGCCTGATCCGGCTGGCAGGCCGGGAATGGCCGACTCGACGGATCTTATTCCAACCGACCACGGCGCTTTCCGAGTTGATGCCAGTCAAGCGCGCCGCGCGAGAGGGCGCTTGACGCAGGTCAACCGCATTCGCCGGGGCGGCCATACAGTCGATTGCAGCGTCGGCGCGAAGCGGCGCGTAACCATGTGCGGCATTCACGGCCTGGCGAGGCATTGACGATGAAACAACGGGCGTTGGCGATGAGCGTGCTCCTCGCGCTGGGCGCATGTGCCGGGGCAGAGCGAACCGAGACCTTCAGGGCGATGGAAACACGCCTGCTTGCGATGCGTCAGGCCGCAACGTTGCAGTGTTCGACGCCGTCCGACTGCGACCGGGCGTGGAGCCGCACGCGGCGCTACGTCCAGGATCATTCGTCGACCCGAATCACGCGACTCGGTACGGACCGGATCGAAACGGCGCAGCCGTATCTGGCCGGAGAAGTCTATCTCTGGGCGTCACGCGCGGAATCGGGCGGCGGCGGCTCGGTGATCCGGCTCAAGGCGATGTGCAAGGGCATGTATGACAGCAACGGCGGCCCGGGATGGCAATACGACGTGTGCGCCCGGAAGATCCTCGATATCGAGCAAGGTTTCCGGTCGGACGAGAACCCGCCGAGCTAGCGGCGAATGCCGTCAGTTCTTGGCAATGCGGCGTCTCGTTTCCCGGTCGGCCGGATGCCGGCCAACGGCCGCCGGTTTCTTCTCGCGCCGGTTTCGTAGCGGCCCCGAACCGTTGACCTCCGTCAACGCCTGCTCGCGGCAAGCACCGATGATGGAAGCGAATCCGAACGCCGCCGGCGCGTCGGTTCATCAGCGAGGTTCGCATGTACACGAATATCATGGTTGCCACGGACGGCAGTCCTTCGGCCAATCGGGCGCTCGACGAAGGTCTCAGGATGGCCCGGTTATGCGGCGCCCGCCTGTTTGCCGTGTACGTCGTCGACAAATCCACGTTGTTCGTCTACGGCGGCCGCATGGAGCCGGAAGCCTTGCTCGACGAGATCCGGCGCCATGGCGCCGCGATCCTGCGAGACGCCGACCGGACGATCTCGCGCGCGGCCGTCAACGGCGAGACGGAAGTCATCGAGACCGAATTCGGCCAGGACGTCGCGGAGCGCCTGCAGCGCTACGTCGTCGATCATGCGATCGATCTGGCCGTGATCGGCACGCACGGTCGGCGCGGTGTCCGGCGGCTGGTGCTCGGCAGCGTCGCCGAACGCTTCCTTCGCGCATCGAGTTGCCCGGTCCTGCTCGTGCGCGGCGAGGATACCTCACCCGCCACGGTCGCGGTGGCCTAGTGTCGCTGCCGGCCAGTGCGCCATCCGCCCAGGTGATCATCATGCAGATATCGTTTCCTTCCGAACATCCGACGTATTGCGACCTCGATTCCGCGCTGAGCTTTCCGGCGCTCGTCGAAGGGCGCCGCGTGCGCTGCGCGATCACCTCGGCGGCGCTGGAAGATCACTTCCGCGCGGCGTCGCCTCGCGAGCAGGATCTCGTCGACGCCTTCGCGCGCCATCGTCCCGCCATCGAGCGCGCGGCCCGCTCCCTGCTCGAGGAAATCGGCGGACGGCCGATCCTGCTGCACAGCGGCCATTTCCGGTTCTGTACGTGATCGGCCGCCGCCCTTGACGCGCATCAAGCGCGTGCAGGGGCGTGCGGGTACGCTGGATTCCTAAAGATCATTCGTCCCATGCGCGGCATGTGGTGCCGCGCCATCCGATCTTCATTGCGGCCGATGCTGTCGGGACGAAAGCGCCGGTCGTCTGTCACCGTATGAGGAGTACGAACCATGAGCAACATGACGCGTTACGATCCGTTTTCGATCGAACCCGTATCCGACCTGTTCCAGGGGCTGTTCAGGCCGCTGCGCGGCATGGCGCTGGCAGACGAGCCAGATCTTGCGTCGATGAAGATCGACGTCACCGAAAACGACAAGGCGTACACCGTCAACGCGGAACTGCCGGGCGTCGCAAAGGACGACATCGACGTCCAGGTGACGGGGAACACCGTATCGATCAACGCGAAGATCGAGCGCAAAAGCGAACAGAAGGACGGCGAGCGCGTGATCCGGCGCGAGCGCTACAGCGGTGCGATCAGCCGCTCGTTCTCGCTGTCCGGCGACATCGACGATGCCAACGCGACGGCGACGTATCAGGATGGCGTGCTGTCGCTGACGCTGCCCAAGAAGGCGCCGGTCGGCCAGAAGAAACTCACGATCAGCTGATCGGACGGCGGGCAACGGGCGATGCAGGCACGCATCGCCCATCGGGAGGATCCGGCGCGCGGAGCGATCCGCGCGCCATGTCGTTGGCGCGATCGAATCTGCGCGTCACGCATGCGATGGCGTACTGCCGGGCCGATAGCCGACCGTCTGCGCGAGGATCGGCAGCTCGTCCTCGTTCAGTCGCAACGCGTCGGCGAGCGTGCGGTGATTGATCCAGCCGCGCACGACCGTTCCGAGGCCGGCCGCCGCGCAATACAGCGAGACGTTCTGCGCGATGGCGCCCGCCGCGATCGCCGAGAACACGTCGCGCTGCTGCGGCGGCATGTCGAGTGTCGCGGCCGTCCGGACGACGTAGACGAGATCCAGCGGCGCGCGGCCGACGAAATCCTGATAGCCCGTGAGGTTGCGCGCATCGACCGCGTGTTTCAGCACGAGCCGGTGCGCGGGCGCATCGTAGCGATAGACGCCGTAGGGCAGCGCGACGTAGATGTCGATTTCGTTGAATGCGTGCGCGGACGGCGCCGTCCGGCCGCCGCTCGCCGGGCGGTTGATGCCGTCGGCCGCCCACAGCATCGTGCCGAGCGTCATCGGCGGGAGCGGTGTGGCGGCGAATTCGCGGGAGCTCATTCGGGTCGCGAGCGCCGCCATCAGCGGCACGTCGTTGTCGAGCATCGGGCGCGGCAGGTCGACGATCGCCGGCGACTCGCCCTCGGGCGACGCCGGCTGCGTCACGGGCGCCGGCGAATAGGTCAACAGCTGCTGTTCGGTCATTCGAGTCTCCTTGAAGCGTGATTGCGCGTGCCGGGAGCGTCGCGCATTGGCGATTTCACGATAAGACGGCCGGTCCGTCGCGGCTTGACTTCCGTCAAGCGGCGCACCGGCCGGCCACGACGTGCGGCGCGCGGCATCCGTTGACCTGCATCAGCGCCTGGGCGCCGCGCGTGTGCAAATCTGGCTATGTGCGGCGGACAGGCACGCCGCGGCTCACAGGAGAGCAGACGATGAAAACCGACAAGCAGTTGAAGCAGGATGTCCAGGACGAACTGGAGTCCGACCCGTCGATCGATTCGACGCGCATCGGCGTCGAGGTGACCGACCGGATCGTGACGCTTTCGGGGCACCCGCCGAGCTACGCGGAGAAACTGGCGATCGAGCGCGCGGCGAACCGCGTGGCCGGTGTCAAGGCGCTCGTCGTGGACATGACCGTGCATCTGCCGGACGACGACGTGCGCACCGACGAGGACATCGCCAAAGCGGTGCGCTCGGTGCTGCACTGGACGGTCGGGCTGCATGACGACGCGGTCAAGGTGCAGGTCGAACGCGGCTGGATCACGTTGTCCGGCAAGGTCGACTGGGCGTACCAGAGTCACCTGGCCGTGCGCGCGATCTCGCAGATGCGCAGCGTGACGGGCGTGACCGACCACATCGCGGTGCAGGGGACGGTCGGTGCGGACGACATCGGCGGGAACATCAAGCGCGCGATCATGCGTCACGCGGAGCGCGAGGCGAAGCACATCGCGATCGACGTGCACGACGGCACCGTGCGGCTGTCCGGCAAGGTCGGCTCGTTCTCCGAGCGCAAGGCCGTGCGCGGTGCCGCGTGGTCCGCGCGCGGTGTGCGTGCCGTCGTCGACGACCTGGTGGTCGAGTAAGTCCGGCAGCCGGATGGGCAGTCCACGGCGATTCAGGAGGGCAGTCGGATGACACTTTCGGGCGAACTTCACGAAGCGGACTGGTCGGTCGCGATCGAGACGATCGCGGCCGAATCCGGCGGCTTCCACTGCCGGATCCACGTCACGCTCAAATCGCCGGACGGCATTTGCGAGCGGACGTTTTCGCACTGCAGGACACATGCAACCGAGCGCGAAGCCGCGATCGACGCGCTGCGCGCCGGGATGACGTGGATCGAGATGAAGAAGTCGAATACCTTCACGGTCTGAACCGGTTGACGGGGGAGACCGGCGAAGGCACCGGTCCCGTCGCGCGATGCGCGGTACGGCGATCCCCGCGCCGATGCGTGCCGCGGTCGTCTACCGCGTCTTGTGCGAGACGCGCCAACGCCGCGCACGCTTTTTCTTGCACGCACGCGCATGTTGTTCCGGCCGCCGAACGTGACGGGCAACCGCGTCGGTCACGGTCGGAAAAAAGCTGGCCGCGCCGAACACGTCGAACAAACCGTAGGCGCGCAGGCGATCCTTCACCGGCCCCTTCATCTCCGCGAAATTCATCGCAATGCCGCGCTCCCCGAGTTCCTCGTGCAGCGCCACGAGCCGATCCGCGGCGCTGACGTCGATGTCGGTGACGGGCTCGGCGGCGACCACGACGCGTGTGACCGGACCCGCCGCCCGTGCGATCGCGGCGTCCAGATGCTCGCAGAAGATCTCGACGTTCGCATAGAAGAGCGGCGCATCCCAGCGAAACAGCACGAGCCCCGGTGTTTGCTCGGCTTCAGGATGCCGCGCGACGTCGTGATAGCCGCGCACGCCCGTCAGCCGGCCCAGCACCGCGTCGTACGGATGCCAGGCCCGCCAGACGAACGACAGCAGCGACAGCGCGCTGGCCAGCAGGATGCCGGGCACGACGCCCATGGCGATCACGCCGGCGAAACACAGCATCGAAATCAGGCATTCGCCGCGGCGCATCCGATACAGCCGCACGACGCCGCGCACGTCGGCGATGCCGAACGCCGCATAGATCACGACAGCGGCCAGTGCCGTGCGCGGGACGAACGTGAGCAGCATCGGCGCGGCAACGAGCAGAATCGCGATGCACGCGGCCGCGACGACATTCGTGACCTGGCTTTGCGCGCCCGCGGAGATCGCGACCGGCGTGCGGGACGCGCTGCTGCTGACCGCGCAGCCCTGCGTCACGCCGGCGAGCAGATTGGCCGCGCCCAGTGCGATCAGTTCCTGGTTGCGGTCCGGCGCGTCGCCCGCCCGTGCGGAAAGCGCGCGCGACAGCATGCTGATGTCGGCGAACGACACCAGCGCCACTGCGATCGCGCCGGATGCGAGTGCGCCCACGTCGGCCAGCGAGACGGCCGGCAGGCGCGGGACAGGCAAGCCGGCCGGCAACGCGCCGACCGTCGCGACGCCGTGCAACGGCGACAGGCGAGCGACGAGCGTGGCCGCCAGCACGGCGATCAATATCGCGGGCCAGCGCGGCGTCACGCGTTTGATCAGGAATATGGACGCCAGCACCGCGACGCCGAGCAGACCGGCCGCGAGGGAAAAACGGCCGTCGACGAAGGCATGCGCGATGCGCGTCACGCTGGAAAACACGTCGTTGCCCGACACCGGCATGCCGAACAGTTCGGGCAGCCGACCGACCACGAGCGCGATGGCGATGCCGTTCAGGTAACCGTACTGGATCGGGCGCGACAGCAAATCGGTGACGAAGCCGAGGCCAAGCGCGCCGAGCAGGATGCAGATCGCGCCGGCGGACAGCGCCAGCGCGCCGGAAAGCGCGATCGCGCGTTGCGGATCATGGGCGGCGAGCGGGGCGATGGCGCCCGCGATCAGGGCCGCCAGCGCGGAATCCGGGCCGAGAACGAGGATCCGGCTCGGGCCGAGCAGCGCATAGGCGAGCAATGCTGCGATCGACGCATAGAGGCCCGTGATGGCGGGCAGTCCGGCTGCCTGGGCATAACTCATGCCGACCGGCACCAGGACGGCGGAAAGCGCGAGCCCCGCGTAGAGGTCGCGAGAAAGCCACGCGTGCCGATAGTGCGTGAGCAGCGCGACGCCCGGGAGCATGCGGACGATCCGTCCGGATAGCGGGCGGTTCATCGCGGCTTCATCGCTGAAAGGTCGGGACGAAAGGGTTGCCGTGCCCCGACAGGCAGGCGCTCATCGGAATGTGGCCACCCCCGCATGGATGCGCGAAACCGCGCAGCGACAGGGGCCGTCGCGCCGGCGACGGCTACCGAGGCTCGACGCCACGACGCCAGGCATCACGCGACCTTGACCGTGGAAAGCTGCAACGCCTGCGCGAAGCGGGCCAGCGTGGCGATCGATCCGGTCACGCTTTCGTACCGCTCGCGCCCGATCTGCCCGTCGAGTATCACCAGCATGCCGGCGTCTCGGGCGAGCGCGACGAGTGCCACCGTGTCGAGCGCGGCGGGGTCGGACGTGTCGGATGTGGCGGCCCGCATCCCCGAATCGGAACGATAGTCGGCGTGTGACATGACGTCTCTCCTGGTTGTTGTGCGATCGGTGTGCCGGTGGGCCGGTATCCGTGATTCCAGTATCGTTGCCGCGCGCCCCCGATTCAATCAGCCGGCCCCGAAGTCGCGGTAGGAATCGCGCCCGCTTCGTCGGCGGATTCCTACACCGTGCGTGGCTTTGCCGGCGCCTTGCAGCGCGCCGGCGCGCGTTCCCGGCGCCGCGCGTACCAGCTTCCGATCGCGTGCCAGATCGCCGCGGCCGATTCGCAATACGTGAACAGTTCCAGATCGCGGCGGTCGATCATCCCTTCGTCCGCGAGAAACGCCAGGTCGACCGCGCGGCGCCAGTACGCCTCGCCGACGAGGATGACCGGCAGCGGCGCGATCTTGCGCGTTTGCAGCAGGGTCAGCACCTCGAACAACTCGTCGAACGTGCCGTAGCCGCCGGGGAAGAAGACGGCCGCTTTCGCGCGTTCGAGCAGATGCAGCTTGCGGATCGCGAAATAGTGGAACCGGAAGTGGAGATCCGGCGTGATGTACGGATTCGGCGCCTGTTCGCGCGGCAGTTCGATATTGAAGCCGATGCTCGGGGCGCCGCGCTCGTAGGCGCCGCGGTTGGCGGCTTCCATGATGCCGGGGCCGCCGCCGGTGACGATGGCGAGCCGCGCGGTGCGCGTGCACCGGTCGGCATGGGCGACGATGCGGCCGAACTCGCGCGCGACGCGGTAATACACGCTGTATTCGACGAGCCGGCTGGCGATCGTGACGGCGCGCCGCCGGCTCGGGTCGTACGGACGCTCCGCGAGCAGGCGATTGGCCTCATCCAGCCGCGCGTTGGCAACCGATGGCGCGACGATACGCGTGCTGCCGTAGATCACGACCGCATGGCCGATCCGCTCGTTCTGCAGGCGCTCCTCGGCTTTCCAGTAATCGAATTGCAGCCGGATGCCGCGCATGCCGGAACCCCGCAGAAGGGCCGCATCGTCGTCGGCCGGGGGGCGGTTCGGGCTTTGGGTGACGCGCCGCGCGCGGCGCGGGACGGCCTTGACGCCGTCCTGGCGGACGATGGCATCGGGCCGCGCGCGCAGCCGTTTGCCGCGCGCCTTCGCGATCGTCGCGACGGGGGCGGGACGGCGGCGTGCGGTGCCTTTTGCCGTGCCGGCGGAAGCGCGTTTGACGGGTGTCGACATCAATGAAAGCGCCGCGCGACGGTCACTGGCTCAACACCCATTGCACGAGCAGATGCGCGTCGTCGCGAGACAGCGGCCCGCCGCGATCGATGGCCGACGGCATCGGCGTGTTGCCCCAGTGCACGCGGCCGCCGACGCGCAGCTTGCGCTCCAGCTCCGCGGCGGCATGCGGATCGCCGCGATAGCGCTCGGCGATCTCGTGAAACGACGGCCCGAGGAACGTCATGTCCGGCGTATGACAGAACATGCAGTGCTGCGCGTTGACGAGTTCGGTCGGCTCGGGCACTGTCGTCTGCGCGGCGGCCGTGCCGGCTGTCAGCGCAATCGCGCAGAGGGCGGCGCAACGCATGATGCTCATGTTCGTTTCCTTATCGAGATCAGGAGAAGGACACCACTTCGTCGAGCGGGCGACGCGGCGAATGCGGCGTATGCGGACCGCGCCCGACGCGCAGCAGCAACTGCGGCTCGCCGCGCAGCCCGATCATGTGGCGCAAATGCGCACGCAACCCGGCCGTCTCGATCGGCTGGTTCAGGTACGACGCGGTATAGCCCGCGCGCGTCGCGACGAGCAGGATGCGCTCCAGCGCCTGGCCGGCGGCGAGCCACGCTTCGCGATCGTCGCGCACGGTCGCGATGCACACGATCAACGGCGATGCGCCGACGAGCTGGTGATGCAGCGCGGCCAGCCCGTTGCCCAGATCGAAGGTCCGTACCGCCATCGTCACGACGGGCGCGGCGAAGTCCAGCAAGGTCGGCACGCCGGCCGCGAAGGCGGGCATGCCATCGACATGCCGGCGCGGATCGATCCAGCTCGCCAGCTCGCGCCGGAAGCGCGGGTCCGAGAACTGCTGGCGGTCGGCTTCGGCGACCAGCTCCGCGACACGTGCGCGATGCGCGATCGAGTCGACGCACGCGACGTCGGCGCCTTCCGCGACGCCGGCCGCGATCAGTTCATGCTGGATTTCCTCGGGCACGGCCGTCGATTCGAACGGGGCGCGCGTCGTGACGCGGTCCGGAATCGCATCGAACAGCGCGCCGAGCGACGCATCGGAATAGCCGTCGTCGCAGACCCGGACCGTCGCAAGGAGATCGGGGTCGACTTCGGAAGGAAACGTGCTGATCGTGTGCGCGAGCCCGGCGTGATCGAGCGCGACGCGCAGGTTGAGCAACGCCGCGCCGCAGCTGATGATCAGCTCGCGATCGAACGGATCGACGACGGGCAACGCGCGAACGCGGTCCGCGCACACGGAAATCGTGGCGCCGTTGACCAGGAAGCGCCACGGCTGGGAATTGTGGCTGGACGGAGCCAGCACCGCGTAGCCCAGCAACTCCCTCAACTGCTGGTCGGGATGGGCGCTTGCGGCAAGCGGGGGAACGGATATCATCGATCATCTCCAGGTTGCCGCGCGGGCGGCGTCTCGCCACTTCATCGTGTCAGCAACCGTCCGGCGGCCGTTGACGCACGTCAAGCGCCCGTCATCGGACCAACCGCGGGCGGGGCCGGGCGACTAGCCTTGGAAGCGAAGCGCGCGACCCCCGTCGCGCAGGGAGACGAGCATGCTTGCGATGATGTTTGACGGCACGACACCGCAATTGCGCGAAGCGCGCGTGCCGGATCCGTCGCCCGCGGCGGGCCAGCTGCTGATCGACGTACACGCATGCGGCGTATGCCGGACCGATCTGCACGTCGTCGACGGCGAACTCGCACACCCGAAGCTGCCGCTGATTCCAGGGCACGAAATCGTCGGAACGGTGCGCCGGCTGGGTGAAGGCGTGACGGGTTTCGCCGTGGGCGATCGGGTGGGCGTGCCCTGGCTGGGCTCGACGTGCGGGCATTGCGCGTACTGCGCGTCCGGCCGCGAGAATCTGTGCGACAGCCCCGGATTCACCGGCTATACGATCGACGGCGGCTACGCCGAGTGCGCGGTCGCCGATCACCGCTATTGCGTGCATCTGCCGCAACGCTATTCCGATCTGGAGGCAGCGCCGCTCCTGTGCGCCGGCCTGATCGGTTATCGAACCTTGCGCATGGCGGGCGACGCGCGTCGCATCGGCATCTACGGTTTCGGAGCGGCGGCCCATCTCGTCGCGCAGGTCGCGCATGTCGAAGGACGCAAGGTGTTCGCGCTGACGAAGCCCGGCGACACGGCGGCGCAGCAGCTCGCGCTGTCGCTGGGCGCCGCGTGGGCCGGCGGCAGCGACGAAGCACCGCCGGAGCCGCTCGATGCCGCGCTGATTTTCGCGCCGGTGGGCGCACTGGTGCCGGCCGCGCTGCGCGCGGTCGACAAAGGCGGGATCGTCGTGTGCGGCGGCATTCACATGAGCGACATCCCGGGCTTTCCGTACGCGTGGCTGTGGGGCGAGCGCCGCATCGCGTCGGTGGCCAACCTGACGCGTGCGGACGCGGTCGAATTCATGCGGATCGCCGCCGCGACGCCGCTGCGGGTCGAGGCGGTGCGCTACGCGCTGACCGATGCGAACCGCGCACTCGACGACCTGCGCGGCGGGCGCATATCGGGCGCCGCCGTGCTGGGCATGCGCGGTTGATCCGCTCGACGGCTTCGCGGCGCGCTCAGATCTGCCGCAGGCCGTCCGAATCGACGATCCGGATCTGCTTGCCTTGCGCCGCGACGAGCCCCTTGTGCTGGAACTTCGACAGCATGCGGCTGACCGTTTCGAGCTTCATGCCGAGATATTCGCCGATCTCGTCGCGCGTCATCCGCAGCACGAATTCTGCGGCCGAGTAGCCGCGCGCCTTGAAGCGCGCGGAAAGATTCAGCAGGAACGCGGCCACGCGCTGCTCGGCGCTCATCGTGCCGAGCAGCAGCATCTGGGACGATTCGCGCACGATCTCGCCGCTCATCATCTGATACACGTGATGCTGCATCGGCCGCACTTCGCGGCACATCTGCTCGAGCTGGCCGAACGGGATGATGCAGACCGTGCTGTCCTCGAGCGCGATCGCGTCGCCGTTGTGGTGCCCGGTGTGCACGCCATCGAGCCCGAGCGATTCGCCGACGATCTGGAAGCCGGTGATCTGCTCGTCGCCGTCGCGATGCATCACGATGGTCTTGAACGATCCGGTTCTCACTGCATAAATGCTGTTGAACATGTCGCCCGCGCGAAACAGCGTTTCACCGCGCCGGACGTGACGCGTCGTGCAGATCATCGCGTCGACGCGTGCGAAATCGTCGGGCGAAAGATCGGGCGGCAGGCAGACGGTACGCAATGCACACGTCGAACAGCGGGACGCGGCGCGCTTGGGCTGATCCGTCGGTTCGACGGGATGCAGCGGGATGAACGTGCGCAACGGCATGGTCGTCGAGACTTCGGCACTGCTGTGCATGATCGGCTCCAGTTCGGGGGCAGCTGCGGTTCGCCGTCGGGCGCGGGCGCGCTGACCGTTGTACCGGCGGCCTTGGTGTCTGCCGCCTTCCTGTCGGGAAAGCCCCATCGGACGCGCCGGGAGACCGATACACCGGTCTCGTCGATGATGCTGCCTTGGCTCCGGGAGGCGCGTTTGTTCGTTTTTCTTGATGTGCAGTATGGATGTTGCGCAACGTCAAGAAAATCAGCCGGAATTGAAGTTGGAGTAGGTGTGAGGGAAGTCTTGTAGGAGGTTTCCTACAGAGGCGCGGCACCTTGTCGCGAGCGTCGCCGGCTTACGCCTGCCGCCGAGGGCGGGCGCCGCGTCGCCGCGCCCGCCTGGCCGTCGTCAGCGATACTGTCGGGACATCAAGTCCGGGACGCGACGCTGCCCGATGCCGCCGTCAAAGCTCGTCCGGGTCCTCGAACAGCTTGTGGCGCATCGCGTAGCGCACGAGTGCCGTGTCGTTCGGCAACTGCATCTTCTCGAGGATCCGCGTCTTGTACGTGCTGACGGTCTTGACGCTGACGCAGAGCGCCTGCGCGATTTCGGAGATCGACTCGCCGGTGGTGACGCGCCGGAAGACTTCGAATTCGCGGTCGGACAGGCGCTGGTGCGGGAGAAGATCGGTCGGCTCGTTCAGACTCTGCGCGAACTGCTCGGCCATGGTCAGGCTGACGTAGACGCCGCCGGCCGCGATCTTGGTCAATGCGGCGACCAGTTCGGCGCTGGCACTTTCCTTGGTCATGTAGCCCGACGCGCCCGCGCGGAATGCGCGCACCGCGTACTGCTGCTCGGCATGCATCGTCAGCACGAGGATATGCAATCCCGGCTTCTCGTCCTTGATCTGCTTGATGAGTTCGACACCGTTGCGGCCGGGCATCGACAGATCGAGCACCAGCAGGTTGGCGTCGGTGTCGCGTATGAGCGCGATCGTCGAGGCGCTGTCCTGCGCTTCCCCGACGACCTCGAAACCGCTCGCGCTCTTCAGGATGTGTCGAAGACCGTCCCTGACGAGTGCGTGATCGTCGGCGATGAGTACCTTGATCATGAAAGCACATCTCCTTGCTGGATGGCGTGAAGCGGCAGCGCCACGGTGATCGTGAATCCCGTGCCCGGCCGGTTGTCGATCGTCACCGTACCTTCGAGCATGTGCGCGCGCTCGCGGATGCCGATCAGGCCGAACGACGGGCGGTCCTGCACATTGTCGGCGTGCTCGGGCGCGCCGTGACCGTTGTCCGCGATGCGCAGCATGCAATATCCGTCTTCCACTTTCAATGCCAGCGTCACGTTCGTCGCGTCCGAGTGTCGCGCGACGTTGGTCAGCGCCTCTTGCACGATGCGGAACAGCGTGGTCGCGCCGGTGCCGGTGAACGCGGTGTCAACGGGGGCGATGTCCCGGTCGACCGTGATCCGGTAGCGGCGCGTGAAATCGTTTGCAAGCCATTCGATCGCCGGGACGAGGCCCAGGTCGTCGAGCATCACCGGCCGCAGATCGGCCGCGATGCGCCGGACGGACGCGACGATCGAATCGATCAGGCGATGCATGCCGCCCAGCTGCTCGCGCACGCCGGTGTTGGGGACGACGACACCACGGAGCCCCAGCTCGACGGCGGAGAGATCCATCTTGAGCGCGGTGAGTTGCTGGCCGAGGTCGTCGTGCAACTCGCGGGCGATGCGCGTCTTCTCTTCCTCGCGCACGTTCTGCAGGTTGGCGGACAGGTCGCGCAGTTCCTCGCGCGACTGCTTGAGGGCGTTTTCCGCGCGCATCCGCTCGGTCACGTCGCGCAGCATGACGGTGTACAGCTTGCCGGTGCCGTCGCGAATCTGCGAGATCGACGCCTCGATCGGAAATTCGGTGCCGTCGCCGCGCAAGCCGAACAGCACGCGTTGCCGCCCCATCTGGCGCTCCGACACGCCCGTCACGCCGAACTGCTCGACGTGTCGCGCATGCGCGGCGCGGAAGCGCTCGGGGATGAAGCGGGACAGCGGCGCGCCGACCGCCTCCATCGCGGAGACGCCGAACACGTGCTCGGCGGCCGGGTTGAAGATCACGATCGTCTGGCTTTCGTCGACGGTGATGATGGCCTCCATCGACGACCGGATGATGCCCATCATCCGCGCCTCGGTGGGCTGGCTGTCGCCGGCGGGCGTATCGGCGAGCCCGCGTTTCGCGACGGCCTGCCGCACGAGTGCGGCCAGCATCAGCGAAAGCACGGTGCCGGCCAGCAGGACGGCCAGCATGACGCCGGAGGTGTCGGCGCGCGGCGCGCTGTAGCGCAGCGAGAGCGGCGTGCCGCCGAACGTCAGCGAATCGGTGCGCTGGAGCATGTCGCCGGCTGCGCTCGAGTCGCTGGCGCGCAAGCCGCCGGAATACACCGGCGCGGCCGGATTGTCGGCCGTGATTTCCAGGTGCAACCGATCGAGAACGGACGCATCGACGAGGCGGTCCGGATTCAGCGCGGCATATACGTACCCGGTGGCCGTCGCGTGCCGCGACCCGGACGAAGCAATGTCTTCAGCGTTCGCATAAATCGGCAGGTACAGCGTCAGCTCGGTCCGGGCAATTGCCGCATCGGTGCTGTCCTGGAACGCGTTCGCGGCGAGCGTGACCTTGCCGGTTTCCGCCGCGCGCTGAAGTGCCTGCCGGGTCGCTTGATTGTCCTCCGCCGCGCTCGGCTCGATTCTCCCGAGACTGCGGACCGGTGACTGCAATCCGTCCAGATTGAGACTGGCGAGATAGCGGCGCCACGCAGCCCCGGATTGCGGCGCGGGCAGCGTCGACGCGAAGCCGTGCGCGCCGCGCAATACGGCAGCCGCGCCGAGGAGCGTGCGCCGAAGGTCGGCCGTCGCGAGTGTCGCGGTTTGCTCGAACCTCGCCTGCGCGGCGCGCTGTGCCCCGTTCTGCAGTGCCCGGGACGCCGCAAACGTTGCAGTCAGGCCAAGCGCCAGCGTCAGCAGCGCGGCCATGGCTGCATATCGCGCGGGCCGGATCCGGTGCGACGCCGGCCCGGCCCTGGAGGGGGGCGAATTCGTTGTCATTGCCGTTCATCCTGACGGACTTCGTCGGTGGCTGGCTGGCGGCGGGCCGGACGCGAGGCACGAACAGCGGGGCGGGCCGCAACTGCAATATCGCCCTGATTGTGCGCGGTTTACCGACGTTCGCCAATCGGGACCGACGCGCACGGGCGGCGCCGTGCGTGTTTGACCCGTATCAACGGAAAGGCGCCCGCCGGGATCAGACTGGTTTCACGAACCGATCGAACCGGGACGACGGCAGGGAGGCGCCATGTACCAAAGGATCTTTGCGGCACTCGACGGCAGCCGCGGTGCGCGGCTCGCGCTCGACGAGGCGATTTCGCTCGCCCGCGAGTCGGGCAGCCTGGTCATCGCCATGTGCGTGGTATCGGATGCGCCGCGGCTGGCCGACGTCGACAGCGGCTATATCGACCAGCGCGACCCGGCAGGCCTGGACGCGGACAAGGCCGCGATCGCGGTCTCGGACGCGGAAACCGCGTTCCAGCTGTCCGGCGTACGCGGCGTCGCGCAAACGATCGACGCATGCGGAGAGGACATCTCGGACGTGCTCGCGCGAGCCGCCGCCGAATGCGATGCGGACCTGATCGTGATGGGCACGCATGGCCGGCGCGGCGTGCGCCGTGCGTTGCTCGGCAGCGTCGCCGAATCGCTGGTGCGTATCGCGGACCGGCCGGTGCTGGTCGTACGCGAAGGGCCGGGCGCGTGTGCCGGCGTGCTGTGAGGGGGTGACGAAAACGGGCAGCCGCAAGCGGCTGCCCGTTTTCGCTCGCTCAGTGAGACAGCAGGACCGGCACCGTCATCGTTTCGAGGATCGTGCGCGTGGCACCGCCGAGCACGCGTTCGTGCATGCGCGCATGGCTGTACAGGCCCATCACAAGCAGATCCGCGTGCAGGTCGGTCACCCGGTTCAGCAGCGTCGCGCCCACGCTCACCGACCGTTGGCGCGGCGTGGTCGAGAACGACGCGCGAATGCCGTGCCGTTCGAGATACGCGGCGACGTCGACGCCCGCCGGCGTCTTGTCCGGATCGGGTTGCCCGCGGCTGACCGTCTCGACGTTGACGAAGCGTGCGCGGGCGAGCAGCGGCAGGGCGTCGGCCATCACGCGGGCGGCTTCGCGACCGCCGTCCCAGCCGATCAGCACGTTCTCGCCGAGCGTTCGCACGTCGCCCGCGTAGGGTACGACGAGCGCCGGGCGCCCGCTGCCCATCACGACGTCCTCGACGAAATGACGTGCGACGTAGGTCAGGCGGTCGTCGGGATTTTCCTGGCCGAGCACCAGCAGATCGGCGTGGCGCGCGTGCAGTACCGCGGCCTCGGTCGCGTTGCCGGTCGGCGCCTGCCATTCGACGCTGCGCCCGGCGCGCTCGGCGGCGATCAGGAATCTTTCTTCCGCTTCCTTGCGCCGCTGGTCGCACAGGCGTTCGTAGACGGCCAGCTTCAGCGGTTCGTCGGGCCGACGCAACGGCTCGAAGAGGTCCTGGCACACCACGTAGAGGCCGATCAGATGGGCGTTCCAGCGTCCCGCGAGTTCGAGCGCGAGGTCGACGCGCGTCGCACAGCGCTCGCTGTCGTCGAGATGGACGAGCAGGGTCTTGTAGCTCATGACGGCTCCTTTTCGGTTGATGCCGCGGTGGTCTCGGCGGCCGCCTTCGCGGCGCAGCTCGCCGGAATCATCAGGACCGGGCACGTGGCCTGACGCAGCACGCGCTCGGCCACGCTGCCGAGGAAGAGGCGCTGGAAGCCGCGCCGGCCGTGCGTGCCCATTACGATCAGGTCGGCGTTGATCTCGCCAGCGAGACCGACGATGCGCTGGGGGACGTCTTCGCGCGACGGCGCGACATTGGAGATCTGCGGCGTGCCGGACACGCCCCGCGCCTTCATGCGTTTCGCCGCGTCCTCCGTGACGCGCAACCCTTCCTCGCGGAATGCATCGATCAGGATCGACGGGTCGTATCCGTACGTGTCGTAGGCCGGCACCAGGAAATCGACGACATAGACGGGCGTCAGCCGTGCACCCGTCTCCGACGCGAGATTCAGCGCGGCGTCGAGTGCGCGGGACGACGTATCGCTGCCGTCGAGCGCAACCAGAATGTTCGAGTACATGACGATTCCCTTGAACGGATGTTGATGCAATCATCATCGGCGCGCGCACGCCGAGTGCGCTGATCTGGATCAACCGTCGCGGTTGCCGCGCAGCACGCGCACCGCGGCGCGCGCCGCGACCCACGCTTCGTTGGTCGGCTCGACGACCACCGTGACCGCGCTCGACGCGCACGACACCACATGCGCATGGGCCGCATTCGCGCGCGCGTCGAGCGCGACGCCGAGCCAGCCGAGCGACGCGCAGATCCGCTCGCGCAATTCCGCCGAGTGTTCGCCGATGCCGGCGGTGAAGACGAGCATGTCGAGGCCGCCGAGCAGCGCGGTCAGCGCGCCGGTCTCGCGCACGATGCGATGGACGTACAGCGCCAGCGCGTCGCGGGCCGGCGCGTCGCCGGCCGCTTCGCGCGCGAGCAGCACGCGCGGATCGCCGGATGCCCCCGACACGCCCTTGAGACCGGACTCGTGATACAGCATGTGTCCCAGTGCGTCGCCGGACAGCTTGTCGACGTCGAGCAGGTGCAGGACGACGCCGGGGTCGAGCGTTCCGCAGCGGGTGCTCATCATCAATCCGTCGAGCGCGGAGAAGCCCATGGTCGTCGCGACGCTGCGGCAGTCGCGCAGCGCGCACAGGCTCGCGCCGCTGCCGAGATGGGCGGCGATCACGCGGCCATGCGCACGCTCGCCGAACGATTCGGCGAGGGCGACGGACAGGTATTCGTACGACAGGCCATGGAACCCGTAGCGGCGCACGCCCTGGTCGAACCACGCGTGCGGCAACGGCAGCAGCTGCTCGACGCGCGGCAGCGTGCGATGAAACGCCGTGTCGAACACGGCGATCTGCGGGACGTCCGGAAACGCGTCGCGCAGCGCGTCGATCGCATCCAGGCTGTGCGGCTGATGCAACGGCGCGAGCGGCGTCAGCGTGCGCAGCGCGTCCAGCACGTCGTCGTCGACGACCACCGGCTCCACGTATCGCGCGCCGCCGTGCACGACGCGGTGCGCGATCGCGCCCAGCGCGACATGCGGCAACTTCACGCGGATCCATGTCGCGATCCGCGCGAGCACGGCGCGGTAGGGATCGTCGTCCGTGCCGAGCGGCAGCGAAGCGTCCGGCTCGGCGTCGAAGCGGATCGACACGCTGTTGCCGGCCGCGACCGCTTCGCCGTCGTGCAACGGCCGCCGCACGGGATCGCCGTGCGGCGGATACGCGAAGATCGAGAACTTGACGCTCGATGAACCGGCATTGACGACGAGCAGTGCGAGCGTACGCATCGGCCGGCTCAGTGCGACATCAGCACGGGCAGCGTCATCGACGCCAGCACCGTGCGCGTGGCGCCGCCCATCACCAGCTCGCGCCAGCGCGGATGGCCGTAGGCGCCCATCACGAGCAGATCGGAACCCGTTTCATACGCGCGCGACAGCAACGTGTCGCCGATCGCCGAGCCGGCGCCGGCGTCGATGTCGAGCACGTTCACGTCGCGTGCATGGCGCGCCAGCATCAGCGCGGCATCGGCGGCCGGAATGCGCGTGGTTGCCGCTTCCGAATCGCCGTCGATCACGGCGGCGACCGTCGTGCGCTTCGCGTGTTCGAGGAAGGGGATCGCGTCGTGCGCGGCGCGCGCCGCTTCCCGGCTGCCGTCCCACGCGACGAACACCCGTTCGCCGATCGACGGGAATTCGCCGGTGTACGGCATGAACAGCACCGGGCGACCGGCGGACAGCACGAGGTTTTCCGGAAACTGGTCGTCGATGAAGGTCTCGGGATCGTTCGGGTCGCTCTGGCCCGCGATCACGAGGTCCGCCAGGCGGGCGGCGCGCGGCACGGCCAGGTTCGCGCGGTCGTCGGCACACACCCATGCGGCCTGCACTTTCGCGCGGGCCGTCTCCGCATGGAACAGGCGCTCCAGGGCCGCGAGCCGTTCGTCGCGCTGTTCGCGGTGCTCACGGAAGTAATCGGCGGATCCGGCCATCACGTAGAACGAATGCGGTTCCGGCGTGTAGACCGCGTACAGGCCGGTCAGATGCGCACCGAAGCGCCGGGCGAGACGCAACGCGAATTCGAGCCGCGAATGCGCGCGGGCGCTCGAATCGAGGTGCACGACTATGCTCTTGTAGCTCATCGGAATCGCTCCATCGACGGGGGAACCGCCAGTGCAATCCAGTCTACGGAGCAGGGTTTCCGCGTACTTGACTCAGATCAACGGCTCCCTTGCGCGATGCCCGCACAGTGAAGCGGTCGCGATGCCGATCCCGGGCAGGCGGCATGAGGCGGAATGCCAACCCATTGACCGGATCGAAAGAGGAAAGCCGATGAGTACGTACGCTTTGACGACACCGAACGACGTCTGCCGCGCGGGCTGCGATCTCGCGTTGCGCATGGCCGCGCTGAACCGCGACTGGCAGCACGAATGGCATGCGCTGGCGGGGCGGCGCATCGAGCGCGACCGCGACGCGGTCCGTCACCTGCAGCAGGCGCTCGCGGATACGAAGGAGTGGACGGCCTTCGGCGAGGCGACCCGGCAGGTGATGCGCGACTACGCGATGGCGAGCGTCGCGATCTGGCAGGATGCGACCGAGCTGTGCATGCGTGCGCAATACGAGAGCGCCGGCGCATGGCGCACCTGGGCGCGCGAATACGGCGCAGGCGCGCTGTCGCGTTATCAGACCGACTGGCTGCCCGATCTGGAGCGACTGGCCGTGGTCAACGAAGCCAGCATGCCGTGGGCGGAATGGATGACGGCACTGGAGCACGGGATCGAGGACGCGGGCGAAGGGGCGCCGGTTTCCCCCCGCCGCCTGAATGGCACGACCGGCGCACGGGAGAACGACCATGTGCGCTGATCGCGTCGCGTTCGTCACGGGCGGAATGGGTGGCCTTGGCGCCGCGATCAGCCGGCGCCTGCACGATGCCGGCATGACGGTGGCGGTGTCGCACACGGAAGGCAACGACCACGTCGCGACGTGGCTCACCCACGAGCGCGAGGCGGGCAGGACGTTCCACGCGTTCGAGGTCGACGTCGCCGATTACGATTCGTGCCAGCACTGCGCGGCGCGCGTGCTGGCCGAATTCGGGCATGTCGACGTGCTCGTCAACAACGCCGGGATCACGCACGACGCCACCTTCGTGAAGATGACCAAGAGCATGTGGGATGCGGTGCTGCGCACCAACCTCGACGGCATGTTCAACATGACGAAGCCGTTCGTGCCCGGCATGATCGCGGCCGGCTTCGGGCGGATCGTGAACGTCGGCTCGGTGAACGGTACGCGCGGCGCCTACGGGCAGGCGAATTACGCGGCCGCGAAGGCCGGCATCCATGGCTTCACGAAGACGCTGGCGCTCGAACTCGCGCGCCACGGCATCACGGTCAACACCGTTGCGCCCGGCTACCTGGCGACCGCGATGCTCGAGACGGTGCCGAAGGAAGTGCTCGACACGAAGATCCTGCCGCAGATTCCGGTCGGCCGCCTCGGCAATCCCGGCGAAATCGCCGAGCTCGTCGCCTTCCTGTGTTCCGACGCGGGGGCGTTTGCGACCGGCGCGGAATTCGACGTCAACGGCGGCATGCACATGCGATGAAAGCATCCGTCATGCGCTTGCCGATCGGGCACGAAACGATGCGGCCAACGAGTACGAGCGAACCGGCGTCGCGCGCGGCCGAATGCACGCCGGCCCGTACGTCGCCCGCCGAACAATGGAACCGCGCCGCGCATGCGAACGTGGCCGCGATGACCTTCGGGCTGTCGCCCGTGTCGATGGCGCTGGCCGTGCTCGACTGGGGCGCGCACCTGGCCGTGTCGCCGGGAAAATGCTTCGAGCTCGCGACGCAGGCGTGGCTGGCTGCCGTCGCACCGGCCGCCAGCCAGGGCGAGAGCGAGGGTGGGGCCAACGCGGCCGACACGAGCGGCCTGGCCGTACACGCGGGGCAGGCCGATCCGCGCTTCGCCGCGCCCGCGTGGTCCGGCTGGCCGTTTCGCGCGTATCGCGACGGCTTCCTGTCGATCCAGCGCTGGTGGCACGACGCGACGCGCGACGTGCCGGGCGTCGAACGGCACCACGAGGAGCTGGTCGGATTCATCGCGCGACAGTGGCTCGACGCGTGCTCGCCGGGCAATTTCCTGGCGACCAACCCGGTCGTGCTCGACGCGACGATGCGCAGCGGCGGCGCGAATCTCGCGGCAGGCTTCCGGAACTGGCTGGACGACGCGAGCGCATTGCTCGATCGCACGAGCGGCACGCGCGCCCGCGACACGCACGGCTATCTGCCGGGGCGCGACGTGGCGATCACGCCGGGCCGCGTCGTATGGCGCAACGCGTTGTGCGAGCTGCTGCAATACGACCCGACGACGCCCGCCGTGGCACGCGAGCCGATCCTGATCGTGCCGTCGTGGATCATGAAGTACTACATCCTCGACCTGCAGCCGCACGATTCGCTGATCCGCTTCCTGGTCGATGCCGGCTACACGGTGTTTGCCGTGTCGTGGCGAAATCCGGGCGCGGAGGCGCGCGAGCTCGGGCTCGACGATTACCTGCGCGACGGGTGCATGGCGGCGCTCGACGCCGTCCGGTCGATCTGCGGCGAAGCCGTCCACGCGGTCGGCTACTGCCTCGGCGGCACGCTGCTGGCGATCGGCGCGGCGGCGCTCGCGCGCGACGGGCGGCAGCACGACGCATTGCGGTCCGTCACGTTGCTGGCGGCCCAGACCGATTTCAGCGAACCCGGCGAACTCGGCCTCTTCATCGACGCGAGCGAACTGTCCGCGCTCGACGCGCTGATGTGGCGGCAGGGCTACCTGGACGGCGCGCAGATGTCCGCCGCGTTCCAGCTGCTGAACGCGCGCGACCTGATCTGGTCGCGCATGATGAGCGAATACCTGCTCGGCACGCGCACCAAGCCGAACGACCTGATGTCGTGGAACGAGGACACCACGCGCATGCCGTACCGGATGCATACGGAATACCTGACGCGGCTTTTCCTCGACAACGATCTCGCGGCCGGCCGCTACTGCGTCGACGGGCGACCGGTCGCGCTGTCGGATATCGACGTGCCGACGTTCGTGGTCGGAACCGAACGCGATCACGTGTCGCCCTGGCGTTCCGTCTACAAGCTGCATCTGCTCACGCACCATGCGCTGACGTTCGTGCTGACCTCCGGCGGCCACAATGCCGGCATCGTGTCCGAGCCCGGGCATCCGGGGCGCCACTATCGCTGCGCGACGCGCGAGCATGGCGCGCCTTACCGGAGCCGGCACGACTTCGTGAGCGAAACGCCCGCGGTCGACGGATCGTGGTGGACGTGCTGGCTCGACTGGTTGCGCGCGCATTCGTCGGGCGAGGTGCCGGCACGCGTGCCGGCCGCCGGTTTCGGCGCGGCACCCGGCACCTACGTGCTCGAGACATGAACATGAACCTGCATCCGGATGTGTCCGTCGGCGCGCGCCTGCCCGGCCTGTTGCCGCGCGCGGACGGCGAACTGCCCGAGCTGATCGCGCGTGCGCGCCATGCGTCGCCGCTGACGATGGCCGTCGTGCATCCGTGCGACGCGGCCAGTCTCGTCGCGCTTGCCGCGCTCGATGCGTCGCCGCTGGGCGCGTCGATCGAGCCGCTGATCGTCGCGCCGCGCGCGACGGTGTCGCGAGTGGCGGACGAGGCGGGCGTCGATCTGGCGAAATGGACGATCGAGGACGTGCCGCACAGCCACGCGGCGGCGGCCCGGGCGGTGGAGCTCGCGGCGTCGGGCCGCGCCGGCGCGCTGATGAAGGGCAGCCTGCATACCGACGAGCTGATGGGGGCGGTCGTCGCCGCGGAATCGGGCCTGCGCACGGACAAGCGCATGTCTCACTGTTTCCTGATCGAGGCGCCCGCCTATCCGCGCCCGTTTCTGCTGACCGACGCGGCCGTCAATATCGCGCCGGATCTCGCGCAGAAGGCGGCCATCACGCAGAACGCGATCGACGTCGCGCATGCGCTGGGCGTTGCGTGCCCGCGCGTGGCCGTGCTGTGCGCGGTCGAGACCGTCAATCCGGCGATGCGTTCGACGCTCGACGCGGCGGCCCTGGCGAAGATGGCCGAGCGCGGGCAGATCACGGGGGCGGTCGTCGACGGCCCGCTCGCGTTCGACAACGCGATATCGCAGCGGGCCGCGCGCGAGAAGGGGATCGATTCGCCGGTCGCCGGCCGTGCCGACATCCTGGTCGTGCCCGATATCGAAGTGGGCAACATGCTCGCAAAGCAGCTCGAATACCTGGGCGGTGCCGCGAACGCGGGCGTCGTCGTGGGCGCGCGCGTGCCGATCGTGCTGACGAGCCGCGCCGACGGCGTCGCCGTCCGCGTCGCCTCCTGTGCGCTCGCGGTGCTGCTGGCGCAGGTCCGGCACGACACCGCCCCGATGCCTGAACAGGCCCCCCTTTCGATGGAGGAATCGCGATGAAAGCACTCGTTTACCACGGCCCCGGGCGCAAGGCGCTCGAACGGCGACCCAAACCGGAATTGCAGTCGCCCACCGACGCGATCGTCCGCGTGACGCGCACGACGATCTGCGGCACCGATCTGCACATCCTCAAGGGCGACGTGCCGACGTGCGAACCGGGCCGCATTCTCGGCCATGAAGGCGTGGGGATCGTCGAGCAGGTCGGCGCCGCGGTCGATTCGCTGAAGCCGGGCGATCACGTGCTGATTTCGTGCATCTCGTCGTGCGGCCGCTGCGAATACTGCCGCCGCGGAATCTATTCGCATTGCACGACGGGCGGCTGGATCCTCGGCAACCGGATCGACGGCACGCAGGCCGAGTTCGTGCGCATCCCGCATGCGCCGACCAGCCTGTACCGGATTCCGGCCGGCGCGGACGAGGACGCGCTCGTGATGCTGTCCGACATCCTGCCGACCGGATTCGAATGCGGCGTGCTGAACGGCAAGGTGCAGCCGGGCTGCTCGGTCGCGATCGTCGGCGCCGGCCCGATCGGGCTGGCCGCGTTGCTGACCGCGCAGTTCTATTCGCCCGCGCGGATCATCATGATCGATCCGGACAGCAACCGGCTTGAGGTCGCTCGGCGCTTCGGCGCGACCGACTGCTTCGACGGTCGCGATGGCGACCCGGTGGCGGAAGTCATGAAGCTGACCGACGGCGTGGGCGTGGATTGCGCGATCGAAGCGGTCGGCATTCCGGCGACGTTCGAAATGTGCACGTCGCTCGTGGCGCCCGGCGGGGTCGTCGCGAACGTCGGCGTGCACGGCGTCAAGGCCGACCTGCACCTCGAGAAGCTGTGGGATCGCAACATCTCGATCACGACGCGGCTCGTCGACACGGTCAGCACGCCGATGCTGCTGAAAACCGTGGGCGCCGGGCGCCTCGATCCGGCGCGCCTGATCACGCACCGGTTCTCGCTCGACGACGTGGAACGCGCGTACGACACGTTCGGGCGCGCCGCGCAAACCAACGCGTTGAAGGTCATCATCGAAGTCGGCTGATCGCCGGGCCGCGCGTGACGGGAATCGGGCGCCGCCGCCTCCCGTCACGCGCGGCGGGCGTTTCGCCCGCGATTCGCCTGCAGTCAGGATGACAGCGCGGCGGGTTCCGGCGTGTCGTTCGATTCAACCTCGTCCAGATCGACGCACTGCTCGTAGGTCGGCACCTCGCACCGCCAGTGCAGGCGCTCGGCGATGCGCCGGCGCATCGCATCCGCGGCAGCGGGTTCGCCATGCGTGACGAACGTCCGCACGGGCGGGCACTGCATCGTGCCGAGCCACTTCAGAATCTCTTCGTAGTCGCCATGGGCCGACAGCGTCGTGATCATCTCGACCTGAGCGCGCACGCGGACGTACTCGCCGTGAATCTTCACCGTCGGTTCGTGCGCGGCCAGTGCCGCCCCGCGCGTGCCGGCGGCCTGGTAGCCGACCAGCGCGATCGTGTTGCGCGCATCGGGCGCGTAGCGGGTCAGGTGATGCAGCACGCGCCCGCCCGTCGCCATGCCGCTGCCGGCGATGATGACCATCGGGCCGTGGTGGTCGGCGATCGCCTTCGACTGGTCCACCGACCGGATCATCGTCGCCGCGTGGCCGAGCGCGTTCGCCTCCGAGACGGTCAGGCGGTGCTCGAGGATATGGTGACGATAGATCTCGGTCACGTCGGTCGCCATCGGGCTGTCGAGGAACACCGGGACGCGCGCCATGCGGCCGGACGCCTTCAGCCGCGCGATGTAATGCAGGATTTCCTGCGCGCGGCCGACGGTGAAGCACGGCATCACGACGACGCCGCCGCGCGCGAAGGTCTTGTCGAACATTGCGGCCAGTTCGGCTTCGGGATCCGACGTCGGATGCAGCCGGTCGCCGTATGTCGATTCCACGACCAGATAGTCCGCATGCGCGGGCGGGCGCGGCGGCTGCATGATCGGGTCATGATACCGGCCGAGGTCGCCCGAGAACGCGAGCACCTTGTGATCCCAGTGCATCACGACGCTCGCCGCGCCGAGGATGTGCCCGGCCGGCAGCAGGCGGAACGACAGGTTGCCGCCCAGCGCCGTGCATTCGTCGAAGGCGACCGGCTTCAGCAGGCGCAGCGCGCGCTGGGCGTCGTCCAGCGTGTAGAGCGGTTGCGCCGGATGATGCTTCGAGTAACCGTGCCGGTTCGCGAAATCGGCTTCCTCCTCCTGCAGCCGCGCGCTGTCGCGCAGCATGATGTCGCAGAGTTCGGCCGTGGCCGCCGTGCAGTACACCGGCCCGCGATAGCCTTCGCGCACCAGCACCGGAAGATAGCCGGTGTGATCGACATGCGCGTGCGTGAGCACGACCGCGTCCAGCGTGTCGGGCGCGAACGGCAGCGCTCGCCAGTTGCGCAGCCGCAGGTTCTTGGTCCCCTGGAACAGACCGCAATCGACCAGGACGCGCCGGCTGCCGTGCTCGATCAGATACTTCGAGCCGGTCACCGTTTCGGTCGCGCCGAGAAATGTCAGTTTCATGAATTGCCTCATCGGGAGTCGACGGAACAGTAGGTCGATTACATCCCGAACGCGCAAGCGGCGGTTGACCGAAATCAGGGATTGCAGGATCGCCATGCCGGCCGGGCGAGATTCCCGGACGGCGTGCGGTTTGACGACGATCAACCTCGGGCCACGGCGGCGGCGGGATAGTGATTTCGTGCGCGCTTGCGGCGTCGTGATCCCGTCATCCGCGCATGCCGTGCGCGCCACGCGTAGCGGCATCACGAGTCTTTCGGGATGAACCCATCATGACGTTGATCGCCAATCTGGATGGTGCCGGGCACCTTTACCGGCTGTGCTTCGTCCGCTCGCCCTGGGCGTGGTTTACCTGCTTGCCGCTCGACGAGCAATGCGGCGAGCGCTGGGCGGACGTGCCGTACCAGAATGCCGCGAAACCGCCGTACAGCGATTCGCGCGCGCAATTGCTGCGGGTCGCGTTCGACGCGCCGGGTCTGTTGCCGCCCGAGGCCGGGCGGCACGGGCACGCATGGAGCGTCCAGCAGATCAACCACGGCGCGGCGCCATGGCTGCGCAGCGAGGATTTCGTCGACGCGCTGACGCTGACCGTGCCCGCCGGGGCCACGCTCGCCACGTTCGTCGAACGGATCGAGGCCGCTGGCGGCACCGTCTACGGGCCGCTCGGCTGGGCGGAATTGCCGCCGTGGCAGCGGCCCGACGTTGCGGCACAGACGGGCTGAATGGGGCTCAACGGCGCTGAATGCCCGTGCCGCGCGCGTGTCAGCCCGCGTCGCCCCAGCCGCCGCCGAGCGCGACGTAGAACGCGACCGTGTCCTGCAGCCGCTGCGCGACCGTCTGCAGCCATGCAATCCGCGCCTGATGGTATTGCACGTCGGCGACCAGCAACTGGACGTAGCCGGCGATACCCGCGTCGTAGCCGGCCTGCGTGAGCGTCAGCGCGTCACGCGCCGCGGCCATCGCGCGCGCCTGCGCATCGAGCGCCGCCGCGTCGTTGGCGAGCGCGCGCAACGTGTCGGCCACCTGCGAGAACGCCGACAGGACGACCTGGCGATAGGTCGCATCGGCTTCGTCGTACGCATCCTGCGCGGCGCGCCGCTGGTTCAGCAGCGTGCCGCCGTGAAAGATCGGCGCGGCGAGCCCCGCGCCGACACTCCATGCGCGGCCGGCCGGCGCGAACAGCTTGCCGGCGACGACGCTTTCGAACCCGCCCGACGCGGACAGCGTGAGGTTCGGATAGAGCGCGGCCGTCGCGACGCCGACCCGCGCGCTGGCCACGTGCAGTTGAGCCTCGGCCTGCAGAATGTCGGGGCGGCGGCGCACCAGCGACGACGGCGCCGTGTCGGGCAGGCTGGCGGGCAATTCGATCCCGTCGAGCGACAGGTCCGGCGTGCGCCAGTCGACCGGGTAGCGGCCGGCCAGCAGCGCGAGCAGATCGTCGGCCTGCGCGCGTTTCTGGTCGAGCGCGGGCAGCGTCGCCTCGAACGACGCCCGCTGTGCTTCCAGCGTCAGCACCGCGACGTAGGCCGCCGCGCCGGCCGTCACCTGCGCGCGCGTCAGGCGAATCTGCTCGTCGAGCAGGCCGATCGTTTCGCGGGTCGCCGCGGCTTCGTCGCGATAGGCCGCGCGCGCGACCATCGTATTGACGACGTTCGCGGTCAGCATCAGATAGGCGCCCGCCAGCGCCTGCCGCTGCGCATCGACGTCGGCCGCGAGCGCTTCGACCTGGCGCCGTTCGCCACCCCACAGGTCGAGCGTGTAGCTGACCGTCGCCGACAGCGTGAACAGGTTGAAGATCGACGCCGGCAACGCCTGGCCGGTGCGCAGCGGCGTGGCGCGCTGGCGCGACGCGCCGGCCTGCGCATCCACCTGCGGAAAGAAGATCCCCTGGCCGGCCCGCAGCGCGTGCTCGCTGCGCCGCAGCGTCGCTTCGGCGAGATCGAGCGTCGGGCTGCCGGTCAGCGCTTCGGCGACGGTCGAGTCGATCGCGCGGCTGCCGAAGCGCGTCCACCAGTCGCGCGTGAGTGCCGCATCCGCCGACAACGCCTGTGTCCTGCCACCGCCGCGCCAGGAGCCGGACGCCGCGCCCGGATCGTCGGGCGGCACGAAGTGCGCGACGCGCGGCGTGGGCGGCGGGACGAAATTCGGCCCGACCGTGCATCCGGCGAGCAGTCCGGCGACGGCCAGCGCGCCGGTTCCGCGGCGCAGCGCGTGCACGCAACGGGCGCCGTTATTTGCCTGCGACGTAGACATCGACGATCTGCCCGGGAAACAGCCGCACATTCCTGTTCGGCACGATACGGAAAATGACCGGCAGCACGCGCACGTCGACGCGCTCGGTGCGCTGGTCGGACAGCTCGATCTTCGGCGTGACGTACGGCTGCACGCGCACGAACTGAAGATCGGCCTCGACCGACGTGCCGCGCACGAACATGTGCGCCTTCAACGCATGCAGATCGGGGAGCTGATGGATCAGGATTTCGTCGATGTAGCAGCGCACCTGCAGCCGGTCGACCGGTGTGCCGAGCACCACGACCGGCGTGCTGCCGCGCGTATAGGTGTCGTACAGCCCCTGCGAGGTCAGGTAGGCCCCGACGGCCGCGTTCATCGCCAGAACGGTGCCGTCGGCCGGCGCGCGCAGCGTGTAGCGGGCGAGCAGGGCGGCCGCCGCATCGGCCGCGCGCCGCAGCGCGATGGCCTGTGCTTCCTGGTTGCGTATGTCGTAGCTCCATGCGCCGGCCTTGGTCAGACGATACTGCCGCGTCACGACGTCCAGGTTGGCCGCCGCGACGCGCACCGCGTTCGCGGCCGTGTCGAGCGCGTCGCGGCTGACGGCTTTCGGATCGATGTCGTATGCGTGCCGCTGTTTGTCGTACTGATCCTGCGCGAGCTTCAGGCTCGCCTGTGCGGCCGTGGTCTGCGCGCTGGCCACGTCGAGCACCTCGCGGCGCGGCTGCGCCTTCAGCTCGTCGAGCAGCGCGGCTGCCGCGTCGGCCTGCGCCGCGAGCTGGGCGGCGGTCGCGCGTTGCACCGAGTCGTCGATCGCCAGCAGCGCGTCGCCGGCCTTCACCGGATCGCCGTCGTGCACGAGGATGCGCGTCACGGCGCCGGAGACGTCCGGATAGACGTTCACGTTCGCGCCGGCCGGCTGCTCGCTCTCGACGATGCCGTTCGCGTAGACGCCGCGTGCGTATGGATTGGCGGCCGGCTTGAATACCGGCGGCTGCGGCGGCTCCTGGCGACTGTAGACCCACGCGGCGACGACGCTTGCCAGGAAGCCGAGCAGGGCCGCCACGAACACGAGCCGGTGTTTCATCGCGCACCTCCGCGCTCGATGCCGTTGAGCTTGCCGTCTTCCATTCGCAGGACGCGATCCGCGTACTCGAAGATGCGCGCGTCGTGCGTGACGATCACGATGCAGCGCGTGTCGTTGAGCACCTCGTGCTTGACGAAGTCGATGATCATGCGGCCCGTGTCGCCGTCGAGCGACGCGGTCGGTTCGTCGAGGATCAGCAGATCGGGCTGGCTGACGATCGCGCGCGCGATCGCGACGCGCTGCTGTTCGCCGCCGGACAGCTTCACGGGCGGCAATTGCGCGCGGTTCGCGAGGCCGACCACGTCCAGATACGCGTGCGCTTCCTTGATCGCGTCGTCCCACGGGCGGCGCCTCAGGATCAGCGGGATCGCGACGTTCTCGGCGGTCGTGAGCCGCGGGAACAGGTGGTAATCCTGGAACACGAAGCCGATCCGGTTCAGCCGGAAATCGGCGATCGCGTCGTTCGGCTGCGCCCACAGGTCGACACCGTCGATCGACACCGAACCGCCGTCCGGCCGGAGGATGCCGGAGATCACGCTGAGCAGCGTCGTCTTGCCGCTGCCGGACGGCCCGACGATCAGCAGCATCTCGCCGAAGTTCGCCTGCATCGACACGTCGCGCAATGCCTGCGTGCGCGCGTCGCCTTCGCCGAACCACTTGCTGACGCCGCGCGCGTCGATCGCGATGCCGGCCATCGTCAGCCCCGGAAGATGTCGAACGGCTCGATGCGCAGTACGCGCCGCACGCCGAGATAGCTCGAGATCGTCGCGATCACGACCACCATCCCGAACGCGAGCAACAGGTTGCCGTACGTAACGAGCGCCGCATAGTCTGGAATCCGTACTTTCGCGAGGCTGATCAACAGCACGCACAGCCCGACGCCGATGCCGTAGCCGGTCAGCGCGGTGAACGTGGCCTGGAACAAAATCATCGCGACCAGCTCACGGCTTTTCGCGCCGATCGCCTTCAGCGCGCCGAATTTGTCGAGGTTCTCGAGGATGAACGCATAGAACGTCTGCCCTGAAATCGACAGGCCGATGATGAAGCTGATGATCGTCATCAGCATGATGTTGGTGCCGAGCCCCGTCTCGTACTTGTAAAAACGCGAGATCTGCGCGATGAATTCGTCGCGCGTGTACGCGCGATAGCCGAGCGATTGCACGACGGCCTTGATGTGGGCGATGTCCGCATCCGACTTCGGCTCGACGAGGATGTACGAGGTCGTGAAGCGCGGCGACGGAATGTAGCGGATCGCGCGGGCGTACGTGGTGTAAAGCGTCGGCGTGCCGAACAGGCCGCTCGCGGCGACCTTCGCGATGCCGACGATCACGCCGCGATGATCGTTCAACTCGAAATCGGTGCCGACGGACGGATTCTCGAGCTTCCGAAACTCGGGATCCTGAATCGCGATGAAGCCGTTTTCCGCGTAAATGTCCTCGATGCGGCCCTGCAGCATCGTCGGGCGGCCGAGCAGGCTGGCGTCGTCGAGGCCGACGACCGTCACGGCCTGGTAGGTGCCGGAGCGCAGCTTGACGAGCGCGCCGCCGGAATAGAGCGGCACCGCATACTTGACGCCGTCGATGCTGCGCACGGCGTCGAGCACATAGTCGGGCATGCCGATGCTGTTCGCGATCGTCTTCACGGCCGGGTCCATCACCCAGACCTTCGCGCCGATATTGATGACCGACGCCGACGACTTGTTCAGGATGCCGGCGAACAGCGACGTCATCTCGATCATCAGCAGCACCGAGAACGTGATGCCGACGGTCAGCGCGGTGAATTTCGCGCTGTCGTTGACGAGCAGCTTGAACGCGAGACGCAGAATGCCGTTCATGATCGCGAAGCCAGCGCGTCCGGTTCGTGCCGCTATTGCCGGGACGCCGCCGGATCCAGTTGCGCGACGAACGCGACGATGCCCGACACCAGCGCGATGATCGCGTACGGAACGACCGGCGTGTCGATCAGCATCGCGTGCACGACGCCCAGCAGCGAGGCGAGCGCGATGAACACGCAGAGCGTCGCGAGCGCGCTTCGGTATGGCAGACCCATCATGACGTTCTCCCGGGAAGCGGCCGCCGTGGACGGCGTTGCCGTCAACGTCGCTGCCGCTGGTTGCGCAAGACATGGCGTCATGATCGCGTGCCGCGCTCCGGCACGATTGATCTGTATCAACGGACAAATCCCGGCGTCACGGGCGCGACGCGCCGGTCAAGTCATCTGACCAATCGTCTTGCGGAATCGCGTCAGCGACAGCAGGAACAGCACGCAGCCGATCGCGAACAGCGCGGCGAACTGGGCCCACACCGCGTCGAGCCCGGCGCCGCGATACAGGATGCGCTGCGCGAGTTCGACGAAATGGGTGGTCGGCGCGGCCAGCATGATGTCCTGCACGACGGGCGGCATGCTTTCGCGCGGCGTCAGTCCGCCCGACAGCAGTTGCAGCGGCAGCAGCACGAGGACGAGCAGCATGCCGAACTGCGGCATGCTGCGCACGAGCGTCGCGAGAAAGATCCCCATCGACGTCGTCGCGAACAGGTGCAACGCCATGCCGGCCACGAACAGCGGCACGGACCCCGGAATCGGCACGTGCAGCGCGCCGCCCACGACGAACGTCAGCGACGCGACGGCCGCCGCCGCGACGACGAGCCCCATCGACCAGACCTTCGCGAGCATGATTTCCGCCGCGGT
The DNA here is from genome assembly GCF_001522185.1 of Burkholderia sp. RF2-non_BP3. Taxonomy (NCBI): domain Bacteria; kingdom Pseudomonadati; phylum Pseudomonadota; class Betaproteobacteria; order Burkholderiales; family Burkholderiaceae; genus Burkholderia; species Burkholderia sp. RF2-non_BP3. Next base: position 256,375 of record NZ_LOSU01000033.1, read on the forward strand.
CACCGGCATGACGAGCAGATGCTCGATCGTGCCGTGCTCGCGCTCGCGAATCAGCGCGGCCCCGGTGAGGATCATCGACAGCATCGTCACGTTGTTGATCAGCTCCATCAGCGCGCCGAACCAGACTTCGTCGAGATTCGGGTTGAAGCGCATCCGCATCGCGAGATCGACGGGCGGCAAGGACGTGCCGCGATGGCGCCGCACGAAGGCGTCGATCTCGCCCGCCACGATCTGCTGGATGTAACCGCCGCCGGTGAACGCCTGCGTCATGCGGGTCGCGTCGACGTTGAGCTGGACCGTCGCGTGGCGGCCGGCGAGCACGTCGCGCTGGAAGTCGGGCGGAATGTCGAGCGAGAACGTGTAGTCGCCGTCGTCCAGCCCGCGATCGGCGGCGCCGGCGTCGACGATCGGCGGCGGCGCGAACTGCGGCGGGAAGAACGCCGCCGCGATGCGCGCCGACAGCGGCGACGCATCCTCGTCGACGATCGCGATCGGCACCTTGTGCAGCGTTTCCGGGCGGGCGGTGGCGGCGACGTAGATCGACGCGCTGAACGTATAGACGATGAGCGCGAGCAGGATCGGGTCGCGAGCGAGGCTCCACAGTTCCTTGACCCCGAGCCGGAAAATGACGAGCAGGCGCGACATGGTCAGCGCTCCTGCTTGCGCAGCAGCACGCCGGTCATGACCAGGATGACCGGCACGGCCGCGAGCATCGGCCAGAACTGCGACGACAGGTCGGCCAGCCCGAGCGCCTTGTTGTAGACGCCGCGGCTGATCGCGAGCATGTAGGTGGCCGGATAGACGGTGCCGACCCATTTCCCGCTGCCCTCGAGCGACGACAGCGGCGTGAGCAGGCCCGAGAACTGCACGACGGGAATCAGCGTGCCGACGATCGTCATGAAGATCGCGGCGATCTGGCTGCGGGTAAACGTCGACGCAAACAGCCCGATGCCGGTGGCCACGACGTTGAATATCAGCACCGCGGCCGCCAGCGTCGCGAAACTGCCCTTGATCCGCACGCCGAACACGACGTCGGCCAGCACGACCATCAGCAGGAAGTTCAGCATCGCCAGCATGACGTATGGCGCCTGCTTGCCGAGCAGGAATTCGGCCCGCGTGACGGGCGTCACGTACAGGTTGACGATCGACCCGAGCTCGCGTTCCCGCACGACGGCGAGCGCCGTCAGCATCGCGGGCAGCATCAGCAGCAGCATCGGCATGATCGCCGGAATCATCGCCGGCAGGCTCTTGACGTCGGGGTTGTAGCGATAGCGGATCGCGATGTCCACGGCCGGGACGAGCGACACGCCGAGCCGGCGCTTCGCCTGGTCGCGCAGCCAGTTTTCGTGCATGCCGGCCACGTAGCCGCGGATCGTCTCCGCGCGCATCGGCATCGCGCCGTCGACCCATGCGCCGATCTCCACGCGCCGGCCGCGCGCCACGTCGCGCGCGAAATCGGGCGGGATCTCGAGCGCGAGCGACAGCTGGCCGTTGCGCATGCGGCGCTCGATGTCGCGGTCATCCGCGAGCGGCGCGCGCGGCACGAAATAGCGGGAACCGGCGAGATTCTGCGCATAGTCCTGGCTCAGGATCGACTGATCGCGATCGAGCACCGCGAACGTCAGGTTGTCGACGTCGAGACTGATGCCGATGCTGATCACGCACATCAGCACGAGCGAGCCGAACAGCGCCAGCGTCGCGCGCAACGGGTCGCGTCGCAGTTCCAGCACCTCGCGCCACAGATAGCTGCCGGCGCGCGCCGGGCTGAACCATGCGGCCGCATGGCCGGCGCCGGCCGCGGCGGGCGGCGCGGCGAGCCAGCCGGCGTCGGACGGCGCATCGGCCGTCGCGCCGTCCGTGCCACCCGCGTCGTCCGCTTTCTGCGCGTCGGTCAGGTAGCCGATGAACGCGTCCTCGAGCGCGGCCGCGCCGCGCAGGCGCACCAGTTCCTCGGGCGCGGCGCTCGCGAGCACGCGGCCCGCATGCATCAGCGAGATGCGGTCGCACCGCGCGGCCTCGTTCATGAAGTGCGTCGAAATGAAGATGGTGACGCGATCGTTGCGCGCGAGCTCGATCATCAACCGCCAGAAGTCGTCGCGCGCGACCGGATCCACGCCCGAGGTCGGCTCGTCCAGGATCAGCAGCTCGGGCTTGTGCACCATCGCGACCGCGAGGGACAGCCGCTGCCGCATCCCGAGCGGCAGGCGCTCGGGCAGCGCGTCGAGGGCGTCCGCGAGCCCGAAGCGCGCGACCATTTCGGTCACGCGGGAGGGCACGTCCGGTTCCGGTACGCCGAACAGGCGCGCATGCAGCACGAGGTTCTGCCGGACGGTCAGTTCGCCGTAGAGCGAAAACCCTTGCGACATGTAGCCGACGCGTCTGCGCGTGTCGATGTCGTTCGCGGCGATCGGCCGGCCGAACAGCGTCGCCGTGCCTTCCGACGCGGGCAGCAGGCCGGTGAGCATCTTCATGGTCGTCGACTTGCCGCAGCCGTTCGAGCCGAGAAAGCCGAAGATTTCGCCGCGGCGGATCTGCAGGCTCACGTGGTCGACCGCGACGAAATCGCCGAACCGCATCGTCAGCGCGTCGGCCTCGATCGCGTAGCCGGCCGCCTGGTCGGGCTGGAACGGCGCGATCGCGACCGGCTGGTGCCCGCGCCGGCGAGCCTCCGGCAGCAACGCGATGAACGCGGCTTCCAGCGTGTCGCAGCCGGTGCGTTCGAGCAGCTCGTCGGGGCTGCCGGTTGCCAGCACGCGGCCCGCGTCCATCGCGATCAGCCGGTCGAATCGGCGGGCCTCGTCCATGTACGCGGTGGCGACCAGCACGCTCATCGCCGGGCGGGCGGCGCGAATGCGTCCGATCAGCTCCCAGAACTGCGCACGCGACAGCGGATCGACGCCGGTCGTCGGTTCGTCCAGGATCAGCAGGTCGGGGTCGTGGATCAGCGCGCAGCACAGGCCGAGCTTCTGCTTCATGCCGCCGGACAGCTTGCCGGCCGGGCGATCCAGGAACGGCTGCAGGCCGGTGCTGCGCGTCAGCGCGTCGATCCGGCGGCGGCGCTCCGCGGCATCGTGGCCGAACAGTCTCGCGAAGAACTGCAGGTTTTCCTCGACCGACAGCGTCGCGTACAGGTTCCGGCCGAGGCCTTGCGGCATGTAGGCGATGCGCCGGCATACGCGCGCGCGATGGCGGCGCGACGACAGGTCGCCGTCGAGCGTCCATACGCGGCCCTGCTGGATCGCGCGCGCGCCGGACACGAGCGCGAGCAGGCTCGACTTGCCGACGCCGTCCGGCCCGATCAGCCCGATCATGCGGCCGGCGGGGATGTCGAGGGTCACGTCGTCGAGCGCGTACTTGTCGCCGTAGCGCAGCGAGACGCCCGACAGCCGGGCGACCATGCGCGGATCGCCCGACACCGGCGAACCGTCGATCGATCCGGCGTCGGTCTCGACGGGCGTCGTCGCATTCATTGCGGCACCCTGATCGCGAGGCGATCCGGCCAGCCCGCGTGCGGGTCGGTCTTCAGCCACGCGACGCCCGGCAACCCGGTCTTCACGAGTTTCAGGTGGCGCTGCAGCAGATCGCGATCGATGCGCGCCTTGACCCGGAACATCAGCTTCTGCCGCTCGGTGGCCGTCTCGACCGTCTTCGGCGTGAACTGCGCGGTGCTGGACACATAGGACACGCGTGCCGGAATCACGTATTCCGGTGCCGCATCGAGCACGATCCGCACGTCGGCGCCGAGCGGGACCCGGCCGACGACCGCTTCGGGCAGGAAGAACGTCATGTAGACGTCGGACAGGTCGACGACGTTGAGCACCTTGCCGCCCGCCGGCAGGACTTCGCCCGACTCGGCAATCCGGTACTGGACGCGCCCGTCGCGCGGCGACGTCAGTTCGCTGTCCGAGATGTCGGCCCGCACGCGCGCCACGGTCGCCTGCGCGGCCGTCACGGCCGAGCGCGCCGCGACGAGCTGGGCCCGCGTTGCGTCGACGGCGGCCTGGGCCGCTTCCACCTGCGCGCGCGCGGCGTTCACGGTCGCGCGCAGGCTGCCGGCGCGCGCGCGATCGTCGTCCAGCTCCTGCATCGACGACGCACCGTCGCGCGACAGCGTTTCGGACCGCGCGAGTCGCCGCGTAGCCGCGTCCAGCTCGCTTTCCCGTTGCACGACGACGGCCGCGGCCGCGGCCTTGTCGCTGCGGCGCTGCGCGACCTGCGCGTCGATGCTCGCCGCTGTGTTCACGGCCTGTTGCTCCCGCGCCTGTGCCTCGTCGAGCTGCGCCTGCAGGACGACGACGTCCATGCGTGCGAGCGGCTGGCCGGCCGTCACGAAGTCGCCTTCGTCGACGAGCATGGCGGTCACGCGCCCCGGCAGCTTGGTCGCGACGTCGATTTCGGTCGCCTCGATGCGGCCGTTGCCGCTGACGAGCCCCGCATCCGTCTGGCCGTCGCGCCAGCGCGTCCACCCGTAGTACGCGAGGCCGATCGCGAGCACGGCCGCACCGGCACCGATCAGAAGAGGGCGCGGGATGGTTTTCATGGTGTGTTGTCCGAGTCTGTCGAAAGGGGAGCCGTTGCCGCGGCAGTCTTGCCGGTGTCGATCACGCCGCCGCCGAGCGCGCCGTACAGCGCGACGCGGCTCGACAGCAGCGCACGACGCGTCATGACCCATTGCTGCTCGGCGTTCATCAGGTCCCGTTGCGCATCGAGCACTTCGAGGAAGCGGGTGGCCCCGCTGTCGTAGCGCAGCTTCGCGAGGCGTGCCCGCTCGGCCTGCGACGCCAGCGTGGCGCGCTCGATGGCGACCTGGTCGGCGAGCCAGTGGCGCGCCGCGAGCGCATCGGACACGTCGCGGAACGCGCGCTGCAGCGTCTTCTCGTACTGCGCGAGCGCCTCGTCGCGTTGCGCGTGCGAGAGCGCGAGATTCGACCGGTTGCGGCCGCCGTCGACGAGCGGCAGCGTGACGTTGGGAATCACCGACCACACGCCCGTGCCGGACGACAGCAGGTCATGCAGCGCGGTGCTGCCCGAGCCGATCGCGCTCGTCAATGCGATGCGCGGAAAGAATGCCGCGCGCGCCGCACCGATGTTCGCGCGGGTCGCCTGCAGTTCATGTTCCGCCGCGATCACGTCCGGACGCCGGGTCAGCAGCGACGACGGCAGGCCGGGGGCGAGCGACGGCAGCACCGCGCCGTCGTCGAGCGCGAGCGGCGTGGCGGCCAGCGCCGGCGGCGCACCGACGAGCAACGCCAGCGCATCGGCCGCCGTCGCGCGGGCCTGCTGCAACTGGACGCCGAGCGATTCCGCCTGCTGCAGCAGGATCTCCGATTGCGTCAGGTCGAGGCGCGAGATCGCGCCGGCCGCGTGACGAAGCCGGAAAATCCGCAGCGATTCGCGGCGTGTGTCGATCGTCGCGCGGGTCAGCGCGATGCGTTCGTCGATCTCGCACAGGGTCAGATAGGCATCGGCTACGCCGGTGACGACACTCAACGTCACCGCCTGCCGCGCCGCGTCGCTCGCGAGGTAGCGCTGGAGCGCCGCCGCTTTCAGGTTGCGCACGCGGCCCCAGAAATCGATCTCCCATTGCGTCTCGGCCAGCTGGACTTCGTAAATCTGGCCGATGACGGGCGTCGGAGTGAGGAAGCCGCCCGGCGTGCGAAACCGTGCATAGGCCGCGCCCGCACCGATCGTCGGCCATTGATCCGCGCTGCGGATGCCGTAGACCGCGCGCGCCTGCTCGACGCGTGCCACCGCCGCGCGCAGATCCCGGTTGTTGGCGAGCGCCTGCCCGATCAACGCGCGCAGGCGTGCGTCGACGAAGTAGGCCTGCCACTCGGGCACGGGCGCCGCCGGTGTCGCGTCGGCGGAAGGATCCGGAAAGGATGCGGGAATCGGTGCGGCGGGACGCTCGTCCGGCGGCGCAAGCGACAGGCAGCCCGACAGCAGCACCATGCCCGCCGCGAGCGCGACGGCACGCATGCGCCGCACGACGGCAGGATGAAAGCGAACGGGAGGCGCGGCAGCGCGCATGGGATGCCTCGTCGAATACGGGAATGCGGGAATACGGGATGGCGCCGCCCGCCAGGCGACGCCGCTTCGGATTCACTTATATCCGACGATTACAGGGTTTCCCCTTGATCTGTGTCACTCGGGCGGGAATGCGTTTCGAGCGGCCCCTCGCTTGACGCGCGTGTTGCAGCGTGCCTCGGCCGGCCTCGTGACGGCGTGCCGGACCGAACCACGCAAGGCCCGTCACGGCCGGTCGCCCGGCCCGGGATTGAGCAGCACGACGAACGCGAGGATGCTGGAGATCAGCGTGACGATCGAGTACCTGAACACCTCCTCGTCGAACAGCATCCCGTGAACGATGCCGACCAGCGACGCAATCGCGATGAACACGCTGAGCGTCGCGAGCACGATGCGGTACTGCTTGTGGATCATGACGGTCTCCCGGAAAGCGGTGGACGTCGACGGTCGTACGAATGCGAAACGTCCCGGTTGCCGCGGCTTTCACGACGTCTGCCGATTCATGATCGCGTCGCGCCTGGTCGCGCGGTTGATCTGCGTCAACGGACAAAATCGGCCATCGCCGGCCGGTCGGCCTCCGCCGTCGGCCCGCCTTTGATTGATCCTCGTCAAGCCGCCGGCGCGGCCGTGCGCGATGCTGAACAGGGTGCCGCACGCATCGCTCGCCAGCTTTGCGGCCGGCACGGGCCGACGGGAGACCGACATGAAGTCCGATGCAGTACTCAAGCAGGATGTCGAGCAGGCGTTGTTCTGGAATCCGGCGATCGATGCGCGCCGGATCGACGTCGAGGTGCGCGACCGGATCGTGACGTTGCGCGGCACGGTCGACAGCTGGGCCCAGAAGCTCGAGGCGCAGAAAACGGCACTGCACGTCGCCGATGCGCGCGCGCTGGTGCTCGAACTGAATGTCGCGCCGCCGGAGAACGCGTGCGCGGACCAGGAACTGGCGATCGCGATCACGTTCGCGCTCGGATGGCAGGAGGCGTTGCGCGATCACAAGATCGGCGTCGAAGTCGATCACGGCTGCGTGACGCTCGACGGCGAAGTCGATCATGCATATCAGAGCCGCGCGGCGGAAGCGATGGTGAGCCGGATGATCGGCGTCGTCGGCGTGGCGAACCGCATCCGGGTGCGCGCCGACCATACGGTGCCGGACGTCGGCGCCCGGATCGCCGAGGCGCTTGCGCGCCGCGCGCAGCGCGAAACCGCGGGAATCTCGATCGACGCCACCGACGGCATCGTCACGCTGACGGGCACGGTCGCGTCGCTGGCCGAACGGCGCGCCGCATGCGGCGCGGCGGGGTCGGTGAGGGGCGTCAGGCAGGTCGTCGACCGGCTGACCGTTGCCTGACCGGCTTGCACGTGCTGTCTACTATCAGGAGAAACAGCGATGAACCGTCCGCATACCGGCCCCGGCCGAAACTATCTGCGCCGCGACAAGCGCATGCAGCCGCATACGAAAGACAGTTACCGTGATCCGAAGCGGCCGACGGGCGACCGTATCTGCGAAGGCTGCGGCGCGGTCTGCGAAGCGGGCCGCTGGACCTGGTCCGCGACCGCGCTCGACCGGCGCCAGCTCGAATGCCCGGCCTGCAAGCGCATGCGGGAAAACGTGCCGGCGGGCGAACTGGTGTTGCGCGGCGAGTATCTGCGCGCGCACCGCTCGACGATTCTCGAGCTGCTCGAGCGTCAGGCCGATCTCGAGACGAGCGAGCACGCGCTCGAACGCATCATGGACATCGAGAAATCCGCCGATTCGCTGATCGTTCGAACGACGGGCGTGCATATGGTCCGTCGCCTCGGCGAAGCGTTGCTGCATGCACACCACGGCGATCTCGCGATCAACTATCGCGACGGCGAGGACGTGCTGCGAGCGCACTGGAAGCGCGACGACGCGTGAGCGGCGGCGGTCCGCCGGGCAGGTTCGATCCCATGAAAAAATCATTCGACTACTCCGGGTTGCTGATCCCGATCGCGTTCGCCGTGCTGGTCGCGGTTCAACTGCTGGCGCGCCAGCCGGCGGCGACGTCGATTTCCTACAGCGATTTCCACCATCTGGTGGACGCACGGCTCGTCGACGATCTCGAGATCGGCCAAACGTCGATCTCGGGCACGCTGCGCATGCCGCAGGCCGGCGTCGCGCTGCCCGCGTCCGACGCGGCCGAGGTGAAGGAGATCGGCCCGCCATGGCGCTTCACGACGAACCGGGTGAGCGACGAAGGCCTGGTCGCCGCGCTGACGGCCGCCGGAATTCGCTACCGCGGCGCGACGGATACGGGCTGGATCGGGACGCTCGCGTCATGGATCTTCCCGTTGATCGGCTTCGTCGTGATCTGGAGTTTCATGATGCGACGGCCGGGCGGGATGCGGGACCTGAGCGGCATGGGCAAAAGCCGCGCCCGCGTGTACATGCAGAAGGAAACCGGCATCACGTTCGACGATATCGCGGGCATCGACGAGGCAAAGGCCGAGTTGCAGCAGATCGTCGCGTTCCTGCGCAACCCCGAACGCTACCAGCGGCTCGGCGGCAAGATCCCGAAGGGCGTGCTGATCGTCGGTGCGCCCGGCACCGGCAAGACGCTGCTGGCCCGCGCGGTCGCCGGCGAGGCCGCGGTGCCGTTCTTCACGATCAGCGGCTCGGCCTTCGTCGAGATGTTCGTCGGCGTCGGCGCGGCGCGCGTGCGCGATCTCTTCGAGCAGGCGCAGCAGAGCGCGCCGTGCATCGTGTTCATCGACGAGCTCGATGCGCTCGGCAAGGCGCGCGGCGTCGGCCTGATGTCGGGCAACGACGAGCGCGAGCAGACGCTCAACCAGTTGCTCGTCGAGATGGACGGCTTTCAGGCCAATTCGGGCGTCATCATCATGGCCGCGACCAACCGGCCGGAGATCCTGGATCCCGCGCTGCTGCGCCCCGGGCGTTTCGACCGTCACATCGCGATCGACCGCCCGGACCTGACCGGACGCAAGCAGATCCTGGCCGTGCATACGAAGCGCGTGAAGCTCGCGCCGGAAGTCGATCTGGCCGAGCTGGCGCAGCGCACGCCGGGCTTCGTCGGCGCCGATCTCGCGAACGTCGTCAACGAAGCCGCGTTGCATGCGGCCGAACTGGGCAAACCCGCGATCGGGATGGCCGATTTCGACGAAGCCATCGATCGCGCGATGACCGGCATGGAGCGCAAGAGCCGCGTGATGAACGAACAGGAAAAGCGGACCATCGCGTATCACGAGTCGGGGCATGCGCTCGTCGCGCAAAGCCGCGCGCACTGCGACCCCGTGAAGAAGGTGTCGATCATCCCGCGCGGGATCGCGGCGCTCGGTTACACGCAGCAGGTGCCGACCGAGGATCGCTACGTGCTGCGCAGGAGCGAATTGCTCGACCGGCTCGACGTGTTGCTCGGCGGGCGGGTGGCCGAGGAAATCGCGTTCGGCGACGTGTCGACCGGCGCGCAGAACGATCTCGAACGCGCGACCGCGCTGGCGCGCCACATGGTGATGCAGTACGGGATGAGCGAGAAGATCGGCCTCGCGACGCTCGACGACGGCGCACGCCAGGGCGGGGCGCCGGGCGTATGGACGCCGGGCGACGGTCACTGCAGCGAGCACACGGCGCAACTGATCGACGAAGAGGTGCGCGCGCTGCTCGAGGATGCGCATGCGCGGGTCGCGGCGACGCTCGGCGCGCACCGCGATGCGCTCGAACGGATCGCGTGCAGCTTGCTGCAACACGAATCGATCGATCACGACATGCTGGTGGCGCTCATCGCGCCGCCGGACGATGCCGGCGACACACCCCGGCCGGCGGAAGCCGACTCGGAAACGACCACGGGCGTCTCCGCCTGAAGCAACGACCGCCGCGATCGCGCCGGACGCCTGCCGCCGGCCATCGCATCGTTCAACAGCCGATGCAGACCGGGCCGTCGCGCCGCGCGCGCGCCGCGTCGTCGGTCACGACCGACGCGAGCCGCGGATCGGGCCGGAAAACCGTGATGCCCTTGAGCCCGTCGCGCCACGCCTGGAAGAACAACGCGTCAACCTCCGCGAGCGAACACTGGCCGGGCATCGTCACGGTCTTCGAGATGCCGGCGTCGACGCACGGCTGCAGCGCCGCGAGCATCGCGACATGATCCGCCGGCGCGATTTCCGCGGCCGTGACGAAATAGCCCGGCAGCTTGACGGTCTCGCCATGCAGCGCGCGGAACAGCCGGTAAGCGTGATTCTCCGCACGGAACGGCCGGACCTGCCCGTCGGCGGTGCGGACCATGCGACGCTGCGTCCAGCCGACGGCCGGCTCGATCCCGTTCGAACAGTTGTCGCAGAACGCGAGGCTCACGCTGCCGGCCGGCGCGAACGACAGCAGATGGCTGTTGCGCAGCCCGTGCCGCGCGATCGCGTGATGCACCTTCAGCGGCAACAACGTGCGAGACGCGGGGCCGGTCAGATAGGCGTCCGGGTCGTAGGCCGGAAACACGCCGCGCTCGGCGGCAAGCGCGGCCGATGCGGCAAACGCATGCTCGCGCATCGTCAGCACGATCCCGCGTGCGAGCGTGCGTGCTTCCGCGCTGTCGTAGCGCAGCCGCAGCATCGTCAGCGCGTCGGCCAGCCCGGTCACGCCGACCCCGATGCGCCGTGTCCGCCGCGCCTCATATTCGTGCGCGGCGAGCGGCCACGCGGTCAGGTCGAGCACGTTGTCGAGCATGCGGACCTGGATGCGCACCGCGTCGGCGAGCGTCGCGACATCGAAGCGCGGCTTCCCGTCGACGCCGAACGGGTAAAGAACGAATCGCGACAGGTCGATCGGCCCGAGCACGCAGCTGCCGTACGGCGGCAGCGGTTGTTCGCCGCACGGGTTCGTCGCGTCGATTCGCTCGTGCTCGCGCAGCGGATTCGCGTCGCGGATCGTGTCGAGGAACAGCAGGCCGGGTTCGGCGTTGTCGCGCGCGGCGTTGACGATCTCATGCCAGAGCGTGCGGGCCGGCACCGTCGCGTAAAGGTAACGTCCGTCCGGCCGCCGGGGCGTTGCGGCGGAAGCGGAGGCGGGCGGCGCATGATGAACGAGCGCCCACGGCAGGTCGTGCCGGACCGCCTCCATGAACGCGTCCGTGACGCCGACCGACAGGTTGAACGTCGGCCAGCGCGAGCGTCCGCGCTTGGCCGTGACGAATGCGATGAGGTCCGGATGATCGCAGCGCAGCACGCCCATTTGCGCGCCCCGGCGCGGGCCGGTGAACGGCAGCGCCCGGCACATCGCATCGAAGCGGTCGATCGCCGCGCAGGCGCCGCGCCCGGATGACAGGCGCCGTTCGTAAGCGTCGGCGGGTGGCACCGGCGAGAAGTCGTAGCCGATTCCGCCGCCCATCAGCAGCGTGACCCGTGCATCGTCGAGCGCCTGCGCGAGCGCCGTGTCGACGGCCTGCACGGGGGTGTCGACCGGAATCGCGAGCGGATGGACGAAGCAGTTGACCATCGTTCCGCCGTTGTCCGCGCCGGCATTCGCGAGGATGCGGCCCGCGCCGATCGCGCCACGCTGCAGGTTCACGAAGAACGCGCGCTCCACCTGTGCACGGCGCTCGGCCGGCTCGGCGAGCGACAGCGCACGGGCGACGCGATGGAAGACCGCCGCGCGAGACGTTTCGCCGGGTTGCGCATAGCGCTCGGCGAACACGGTGGTGCAAAGCGGCTGCTCATCCATGGCGGGGCTCGGCAACGATGAATGATTCACTGTAAGAGCCTGCCCGAACGTGTCGTTGATCGAGCGCAACCGGGCACCTTCGCGACATCGCTTGACGGCGGTCAACGCCGCGACCGGCGTCGAACGTAAGGTGGAGCCACGGCCGGCGCGGCGGTTGCCGCGAATCGCCGCGCCGGCGTCCGTCGCGCCAGCCATCGACTGCGAACCACGCGCCATGACCGATATCGTTACCGTTACCTTGAATCCGGCCGTCGATGTCGCGACGTCCGTCGAGCACATCGTCGATACGCACAAGCTGCGCTGCGCGCGGCCGCGGCGCGACCCCGGCGGCGGCGGGATCAACGTCGCCCGAACCATTCACCGCCTCGGCGGCGACTGCGTCGCGCTGTACCTGGCCGGCGGGCCGACCGGCGACGTGCTGACGCTGCTGCTCGAGGCCGAGCGCCTGCCGGCGGTGCGCATCCGGATCGCCGGCGAGACGCGCGAGAACGTGTGCGTGACCGAGACCGCGACCGGGCGCGAATACCGCTTCCTGATGCCGGGGCCGATGGTCACCGAGGCCGAGTGGCGCGACTGCGCAGCGCGCATCGACGCGATGCAACCGGCGCCGCGCTACCTCGTGCTGAGCGGCAGCCTGCCGCCCGGCGCGCCCGACGACCTGTATGCGACGCTCGCGCGGACCGCCCGTGCAAGGGGCAGCCGGGTGGTCGTCGATGCGGCGGGCAGGGCGCTGCAAGCTGCCCTCGAGGCCGGCGTGCATCTCGTGAAGCCCAGTCTCGGCGAACTGAGCGCGCTGGCCGGCGAACCGCTCGACGACACGTCGGCATGCCGGAAGGCCAGCGAACTCGTCGCGCGAGGGCAAGCCGACATCGTCGCGTTGACGCTCGGCGCGCGCGGCGCATGGGTCGTCACGCGCGACGGCGCGCTGCGCCTGCCCGGCAGGCCGGCAGCGGTATGCAGCACGGTCGGCGCCGGCGACAGTTTCGTCGGCGGCATGGTCTGGGCGCTGGCGCGCGGCGTGCCGTTCGACGAAGCGTGCCGCTATGCGCTGGCGGCATCGGCCGCGTCGGTCGAGCACCCGGGGACGGCGCTATGCACACGCGAGGACGTCGAGCGGATTCATGCGGAACTGGTTGCGCAGGCAAGCTGACGACCACGCGGCGTGACGTGTGCACGATCGCATCGACGCACGATCGATCGTTGATCTGGCTCAGCGGTTTTCGCGCCGCGATCGAGAAAAATGGGGCAGCCATTCCACGAGACCCGCCATGGCCTTTCGCCTGATCGCCTGCCTGCTCCTGTTGTCGTGTATGCCGCCGGCTTCGTCCGCCGACGTCGCGACCGTCGATTCGCCATCGCAGCGTGTGCTGATCCTGGCCTACCACCGGTTCGCCAGCGCGCAACTGGATTCGATGACGGTCCGTACCGAGACGTTCCGCCACCAGTTGCAGGCGATCGAGGCAAACGGCTACCGCATCGTGCCGCTCGCCGACGTCGTGCGCTGGCATGACGGCCAGGCCGATGCCGTGCCGGCGCGCGCGGTCGCGATCACCGTCGACGACGGTCATCGCTCCGTCTACGACGTGCTGCGCCCGTTGCTGGCCGACCATCCGATGCCGGTCACGCTGTTCATCTATCCGTCGGCCATCTCCAACGCCAGCTATGCGATGACATGGGACCAGTTGCGCACGCTCGGGCAGTCCGGCGGCGTCGACATCGAGTCCCACACGTACTGGCATCCGAATTTCCGCACCGAACGCGCCCGACTCACGCCGGACGACTACTTGCGCTTCGCGTCGTTCCAGTTGCGCCGGTCCCGCGAACGGCTCGCGTCCGAAACCGGCCAGCCGGTCCGGATGCTGGCCTGGCCGTTCGGCGTCCATGATGCGCAGACCGATCAGCTGGCCGCTCGCGAGGGCTACGTGGCGGCCTTCACGCTCGATGCGCGCCCCGTTCGTGTCACCGACCCGGCCATGGCGCTGCCGCGCTATCTGATGACGGACGCCTGCGACACACGATGCATGAATGGATTGTTGAGAACCGCCGGGGGGAAGCCGTGATTGCACGTCTGATCGTCTGTCTGCTCGTGTCGCTCGGCGGATTCGCCGGATTCGCCGCCCGGGCGGCGCCCGTCACGATCACCGTCGTCGATGCGACGAACGGGCACCCGCTTGCCGGCGCGATCGGCCACGCGTCGGGCGTGAACCGGACCGCAGATCGCGACGGCGCGTTTTCACTCGAGATCGACGCGGCGGGGGCACGCCTGAGCGTGCGTGCGCCGGGCTACGCGCGAACCGAAGTCACGCTGGCACCCGCCGGCGGCGCACAGACGATCCGCATGACGCCGGTGCGGCCGAAAGCCGTCTATCTGTCCGCTTACGGCGTCGCGGACCGCACGCTGCGCGAGGCGGCGCTGTCCCTCCAGGACAAGACGGCGATCAACGCGCTCGTCATCGACGTGAAGGGCGACAGCGGCGTGACGCCGTATCGCAGCCTGGCGCGTGAGATCTCCGGCGCCGCGAACAATGTCGCCGGCGCCATCGTTCGTCCGCCCGATCTGCCGGAGCTGTTGCGGACGTTCCACGCGCGCGGTCTTTACCTGATCGCCCGCATCGTCGTGTTCAAGGACGACCCGCTGGCGCGCGCTCATCCCGAGTGGGCCGTGCGCGATGCAGCCGGCGAGATCTGGCAGGACCGCGAGCATCAGCGCTGGATCGACCCGACCTCGCGCGCGGCCTGGCAACACAATTACGACGTCGCCGAAGAGGCGGCCCGCATGGGTTTCGACGAAATCCAGTTCGACTACCTGCGTTTTCCCGACGCCAACGGCCTCCGGTTCGCCGAGGCCAATACCGAGGCGAACCGGGTCGCGGCGATCTCGGGATTCCTGACCGGCGCGCGGGAACGACTGCGGCCGTACAACCTCTACATGTCGGCCGACATCTTCGGGTACGTCTGCTGGAACACCGACGACACCGCTATCGGACAACGGCTCGACGCGCTCGGGCCGGTCGTCGACTACGTGTCGCCGATGCTGTATCCGTCCGGCTTCACGTGGGGCCTGCCCGGTTGCCGGAAGCCGACCGAGCATCCGGGCGAGATCGTTTCGCGGTCGCTGGCCGAGGCGAAGCGCCGGACCGGAATGGACGGGGTCCGGTTTCGGCCGTGGCTCCAGGCGTTTCGCGACTATGCGTTCGACCACCGGCCGTTCGATGCCGACGAGATCCGCGCACAGGTCGACGCGGCCGATGCGGCGGGCACGGACGGCTGGATGCTGTGGAACCCGCGCAATCGCTACGATCCTGCCGATTTGCCGCGCTGAGCGGCAGGTGCGGACCGGCGAGAACATGTAGGCATCCGATCGATCATGCCGTGGAATGACGAGCGTTATCCGCCTTCGATGCGGAATCTGCCGCCGCCGGTTCGCGGCAAGGCGATCGAGATTGCCAACGCGCTGCTGCGTCAGGGGCGCACCGAGGGCAGCGCGATCCGCATCGCGATTGCGCAGGCGAAACGGTGGGGGCGTGCGCATGCCGTTTTTCGTGGCCGCGGGTGACGGTTAGGTTGACGAATGACCGAACGAAGGCGCCGCCGCAGAAACTAGGCCACCCACCGTGCCGGACATTCGTGCACGGTCATCGCCGGATGCAGTCGCGCGGCCAGAACGCACGCCATCAGCATGACGGCGACCGCGATGCCGTGCACCGGGTTGCGCAGACACGACGCGACCTGCTCGCTCCTCGCCACACCGAACAGGCACCACAGGCAGAAATGCTCGCAGTTGTTCGTGAGCAGCCGGTATTGGCATTCGCCAAGGCGCGATGCCGCGCGGCGCGCTGCTTCCGTTCCATCGTACAGCGTGCGCGCGTGACGAATGACCGCGAGCCCGAACCCGGCACGGAAGCCGTCCAGCGTGACGACCTCGACCGGACCGCCGCTCGCATGGCGCGACCATCCCGCGTAGTGAATCACGTTGCCGTCGCCGATGTAGATCCCGTGATGCAGATAGCCGCGGCGGCGGGTCACGAGGTGGGCACCGACCGGCGGTTCGCCATCCAGCATGGCGTCGTCGGTGTGCGCTGCGGTCGGATCAATCATCGCCAGCTCCTCGATCCTGCGGCGGCGGGGCGGAAGGGCCGTGCGCCGGCCGCGAAACACGTTGCGTCCTGTCACGTCTCCAGTATTGGCAGTGGAGTCGCGCGGAACAATCAGCGTGGCCTGAGCTTGCTGTCCGATGTCGGGCCGCCGTGTCGGAATTTTCCGACGGGCCGTGCAATATCGGCTGACAGCCGTCACGGACGATTGCGCCGCCCGTATCCCGCTTTCCTTGTGTTTTCAGGCGTGCCGTGGCATTCGGGCAGATGGGGCGCGATGACTGTCTCGCGGGGGCCGTCGGGCGTCGCTCGGCTTCGACAGGCGCGCACTTGACCTGAGTCAACGGGAAATCGACGTTCCGCGCGACGCTGACGTCGTCGTCGACGCGAATGCGCGACGTCGCCGCACGCAGCCCGTTCCGCGACCGGACGAGCGGCATCGCAGCCGTGCGGGCTCAATCAGGAGAGTGAAGATGTGGACCGGAACCGTGAAGATGCTGCTGGCAGCCTGCCTGCTGAACATCGGTGCGAACGCACTGGCTGACCCGTCGACCGAGCCGGTCGTGCACAACGGTGTCACTTACATCACCGGCGGAATCGGTCAGGATGAGATCACGGCATTTCGCGATGTCGCGCCTCGCTACAACCTGCGGATCACGTTCGCATCGAAGCGGGGCCAGTATCTGTCCGATGTCGATGTCACGCTGTCGTCCGGCAAGTCGACGATTCTCGACGTACACACGAACGGCCCGTTCCTGTTCGCCCGCGTGCCGCCGGGGCGATATACCGTGTCCGCGCACGACAGGGCCATTCAGGAAGTCAGGCGCGTCGTCGTACCGGCGCGCGGCGCGGTCGATGTGCGCTTCTACTGGCACGACCCGGACCGGCACGGCGCGATACGTCTGTGCGCCGATTGTTCCGCATCGCCGCAGTAACCGGGCCGCTGGCCGCGCGTTCGTTCAGGGCCGGCGTGGCGGGAGAAGCGACGCTGCGTCGGCCGGTCCCGGATCCTCCGCACGCAGCTCGACTCCGCCGATGTGACCGGCACGAAGAAATGAACGCAGTGAAACAGGCTCGTTCGCGACGATACCGCTGCGCTGCTGCGCTGACCGGCGCGCTGCTGTTCACGCTTGCGTCAGCCGGTGCGCGCGCGGAACCCGATACGGCCGCAGCGCAGCAGCAGACCACCGCGATCGACGAAGCGATCGCCGCCGAGATCGCCGACGGCCATCTTGCCGGCGCCGTGGTCGTGACGGGCGACGCGGACGGCGTGCGCGTGCGCGTCGCGCGCGGCCTGCGCGTGACGGGCGAGCACGCCGAGGCGATGACGGCCGATACCGTCTTCGATCTTGCGTCGCTGACCAAGCCGGTCGCGACGGCGGTCGCGATCATGCAGCTCGCGGAGCGCGGCATGCTGCGCCTCGACGCGCCGGCCGCGCGCTACTGGCCCGCGTTCGGCGCGCACGGCAAGGCCGGCATCACGATCCGCCAGTTGCTCGCGCATGTGTCGGGGCTGCCGGCCGGCGTGTCGTCGTCCCGCGCGCTGCGCAGCCGCGCCGCCGTGCTGGCCGACATCGTCGCGATGCCCCCCGGCACACCGGCCGGCACGCAGGTGCGCTACAGCGACGTCAACTACGTGGTGCTTGGCGAGATCGTCGAGCGCGTGTCGCACCGGCCGCTCGACGCGTGGTGCGCCGCACATGTGTTCGCGCCGCTCGGGATGGCGAGCACCGCGTTCCGGCCAGCGGCGTCGCTGTTCGCGCGCGTGGCGCCTACCACCGTTCGCGATGGCCGTTTGCTGCGCGGGCGCGTCCACGATCCCGTCGCGGCCGCGATGGGCGGCGTCGCCGGCAATGCGGGCCTGTTCGCGAGTGCGGACGATCTGGCGCGCTTCGCGCGCATGCTGCTGAACGGCGGCGCGCTCGGCCCGGTGCGCGTGCTGGCGCGCCGCAGCGTCGCCGCGCTCGAAACGCCTGCCACGCTCGACGCGGCAGGCGACCTGCACACGCCCGGCTGGGCGGTCGGGCCGCCGCTCGTCGCGAACCGCTACCGGCTGCCGCCGCTCGGCGCGCTGCAACACCTCGGCTACACGGGCACGGCGCTGTGGATCGATCCGGTGACGCGCCGCTTCGCGATCGTGCTCACCAGCCGGCTGTATCCCGACGAAACCGGCACGGCGATGCCACTGCGCTCGCTCGTGCTCGGCATCGTGTCGAGCGAGGCCGCGGCCGTGACGTCGTCGCGGATTGCGACGCGCGTGCCCGCGATGGCGGCGGCCGTCGCGCAAGCCGCCCGGTTGCCGGTATCGCGCGGGCCGGTGCTGGCCGGCATCGACGTGCTCGCGGCGAGCGGCTTCGCGGCCGTCGCGGGCAAGCGCATTGCGCTCGTCACGAACCGCAGCGGCTTCGACCGGTTCGGCCGGCGCACGGTCGACCTGCTCGCGCAGGCGCCGGGCGCGCGGCTCGTCGCGCTGTTCGCGCCCGAGCACGGGCTCGGCACCGACGTCGACGAGACATTCGGCGACACGCTCGACACCGCGACCGGTGTGGTCGTTCACAGCCTCTACGGCGACCGCCGCAGGATCGCGCCCGCGCTGCTCGC
Source organism: Burkholderia sp. RF2-non_BP3 (assembly GCF_001522185.1). Taxonomy (NCBI): domain Bacteria; kingdom Pseudomonadati; phylum Pseudomonadota; class Betaproteobacteria; order Burkholderiales; family Burkholderiaceae; genus Burkholderia; species Burkholderia sp. RF2-non_BP3. The sequence goes on from NZ_LOSU01000033.1 coordinate 274,786, forward strand.
CGATGTCGACGTGCTGGTGTTCGACCTGCAGGACGCAGGCGTACGCTTCTTCACGTATCTGGCCACCCTCGGCTACGCGCTCGAGGCCGGCGCCGCCGCACATCGCCCGGTGCTCGTGCTCGACCGCCCGGACCCGCTGGGCGGCGATGTGTCCGGCGGCCCCGTGGCCGATGCCGGGCCGGCCACGTTCACCGGTTATTACCCGTTGCCGCTCCAGCCCGGCATGACGCTCGGCGAACTGGCGCGACTGTTCAACGACCGCCTGCATATCGGCGCGGCGCTGACCGTGGTACCGATGGCGAATTACGTGCGCGCGATGCGCTTCGACGATACCGGGCTCGGCCGGGTGCCGCCATCGCCGAACTTGCGCGACGGCGCCGCGTTGTCGCTGTACCCGGAGACGGGGCTCATCGAGGGCGCGGCGATCAGTGTCGGGCGCGGTACCGCGACGCCGTTCGGCGTGGTCGGCGCGCCGTGGATCGACGCGCGCGTCCTTACGGACGATCTTCGCGCGATGCGGCTGGACGCGACATTCTCGCCGGTTCGCTTCGTGCCCACGGAGGGGCCGTATCGCGGCAGGGTGTGCGAAGGGGTGCGCATCGACCGGCCGCCCGGCGCGGCACGGCCGGGCGAGATCGGGCTGGCACTCGCACTGGCGCTGCACCGGCGTTATCCGGCGAAGTTCCGGATCGATGCGATCCGAGCATCGGTCGGTTCGCGCGAGGTGGCGGACATGCTGGAGGCGGGGCGGTCGCTCGACGAGATCGAGCGCGTGGTCGTTGCGCAGGAGGCGGCGTTCGCGCCCGAGAGAGCAGCATTTCTGCTGTACTGAGCGGATGCAAAGCCGTCGGCAAGCGTGACGCCGATACGAGATTAGCCGCGACTTCGCCGACACGGCTCGGTCGATCCGTCTCGACGATTCGATGGGCGATCGCATATCGGATCGACGCGGCATCGCTTCGCAACTCGCGCTGGTCGAGCGCGCGCGTTGCCCGACTGCCGACGGGCGCACGCACGCGCAAAAGCGCGCTATTCGTGCGCCTCCGATCGCGTGGCAGGAGCGGCCGAACGTTCATCGTGCCGTTTGCCGCGGCCTCGCTGCTTCCGTCCCGTGTCTTCGAGCATTCTCGTGACGTTGCTGAAGGCATTGCGCAGCGCGACGTAGACATCCTCGTCGCGCTCCTTGCTGGATACCAGTTGATGTCCGGGAATCGTGACTTCGATCCGGATATTGAACGGTTTCCCCTGATGATCGTGCTTCTCGTCCAGCACGACGTTGATCCGGCAATGCGAGATGTCCTGCCGGAATCGATCGAGTCTGGATGCATGCCGGGCGGCTGCCGCCTCGAGCGCGTCCGAGCGCGGCATGCCTTGAAATACCAGTTCGTAAGGTGGCTTCATTGCTTGATCCGTTGATGGCTGATGAATGCCGGTCGTGCCCCGTCGTGCCGGCGCCCCTGAGACTCCGGTTCAGAACGTGGCGATCTGAAGGACGACATCGAACGCGATGACCAGTGCCGAGCACAGAACGCCGAGCGCCAGGTTCGCGAGCCGATGCTCGACGTCCGGATGCTTGCCTACCCATGCCGTCATGAAGAACAACCCGTCGAGAATCACCTGCAGTGCAAATACGAACAACATCAGCGTGAACTCGTAGCCAGCCTGCGGCAGTTGCGCGAAATTCCAGCCATGCCGGCTTACCCAATAGCCGATCCGGTAGACCTCGTAGCCGGCCAGCAGCAGAGGAAACACGTAGGAAACGAAATACGTCGGCACGGTCGCATGCCGAAACTCAGGTAGGAAATGATGTCCGGTCTGCATGGTTGCCTCCCAGCCTGGACGCGTGCGTCAGGACGACTGTCGTTCACGTTTCCAGCCTAGGCTGTCGGGGCAGCCGCCACTTGACACGCATCAACGGCGGCTTTTATGGAACGCGCCGGCCCGTGGAAACGAGACGATTCCATCGAGAGCGTGTCCGGCCACGCGGACGACAAGGTGTGACCAGCATCAACGGCTGATCGGCTGGAAGGGTGAAATTCCGATCGTGCCATCGACGCGAATCGCAAACACGATATCGAACGGGAACCGCCCCGGGATCCGGCATCCGGGGCGAGAATGGCTGCCCTGGGGCAACTGTGGCACCGGCCGCTCCGTGGCCGACATGAATTCCGCGTATCCCCGCTGGCAAGTCGTACAAGAGCGACCGGCGGCACACTGATGGCTCAGCCGAGTTCGCCGCCCCAGTTTCCCGATTCCGCGACGCCCGGTGATGCGGCCGTGCGTGGGCGATGCGCGATCATGCAATCGGTCGTGAGCAGCAGCGACGCGACCGAGATCGCGTTCTGTAGCGCCGAACGCGCGACCTTGACCGGGTCGACGATTCCGGCAGCAATCATGTCCCCATATGTCGCCGTCGCCGCGTCATAGCCGAACGGCCCAGTCGCGGCATCGACTGCGTGTACGACGGCCTGCGCGTCCGCTCCGGCGTTTTCGGCGATCTGACGCAGCGGGGATGCCAGCGCGTCGTGCACGATTCGCGCGCCGGTGCGCTGCGCGTCCGTCAAGTCCGTGCGATTGCCTTCGAGCGCGCGCCGTGCACGCAGCAGTGCGACGCCACCGCCTGGCACAATGCCTTCCTCCATCGCGGCGCGCGTCGCATGCAAGGCGTCCTCGAAGCGATTCTTGCGCTCGCGCAATGCGGTTTCCGTCGCGGCGCCGACGCGAATCACCGCGACGCCGCCCGCGAGTTTCGTCAACCGGCGCGTCAGTGCGTCGCGCTCGTATCCGGCCGGTGTCGCCGCGATACGCGTACGCAGCGCCTGGACGCGGTCGTCGATGTGCTGGCGTTCACCTCGCCCGGCGATGACGGTCGTCGTCTCGCGCGTGATCTCCACGCGCCGCGCGGCACCGAGATCGTCGAGCGTCGTGCGCTCGAGTGTCCGTCCGGCCTGAACGGAAATGACCGTCGCGCCAGTCAGCGCGGCGAGGTCGGCGAGCTGCTCGGTGCGTGCCTCACCGAATCCGGGCGAGCGGATCGCGCATGATTTCAGCGTGCCGCGCAGGTGGTTGACGACAAGGGTCGCCAGCGCCTCGCCTTCCACTTCGTTCGCGACGACGAGAAGCGGTTTGCCGGTGCTGCTGAGCGCCTCGAGTACCGGTAGCAATTGTGCGATCGCGCTGATGTTCATGTCGCAGAGCAGGATGCGAGGCTCGTCAAGGACGATGCGATGATTGTCCGAATCGACGAACAGCGGCGACAGATAGCCGCGATCGATCAGCGAGCCGTCCACCGTCTCGAGTTCGTCGTCGAGCTTCGTGCCGTCCTCGATGCTGATCGCGCCGTCCCTGCCCACACGCTCGACGGCCTGTGCGACGAGCGCGCCGATCGTGCTGTCGCCGCTGGCGGAAATCGTCGCGATCTGGCGCATTTCGTCCGCGCTTGCGCACGGTTTCGACACGCGGTGCAGTTCGGCGACCACGTCGCGGCCGGCCGCTTCGATCGCACGCTTCAGCGCCATCGGATCGTGCCCGGCAGTGACGCACTTGATGCCTTCCGCAACGATGGCCTGTGCCAGAGTGGTGGCAGTGGTCGTGCCGTCGCCGGCGACTTCGCTGGTGCGAGTCGCCACTTCGCGCAACAACCGTGCGCCCATTTCCTCGAACGGGTCGGGCAAGTCCACAGCGCTGGCGACGACGACGCCAGAGTTCGCGACCAGCGGCGCCGTGCCGGCCCGCTCGACGATCACGTTGCGCCCGCCCGGGCCGAGCGTGAGCTTGACTGCCTCGGCCATCGCGTTGACGCCTTTGAGCAGTCGTTGGCGAGCATCCTGATGAAAGACAAGCGATTTTGCGGGCACGATGCACCTCCTGTGCGACGAAGCCGGGCACGACGCGCCTCGGGGCCGGCGACCGATACGCATATTCCACCTGCCGGCGCGTCGTGCCGATTGACCTGGGTCAACGAGTGCCACGCGTTTCGCACCGCCATGTGCTCGCCCAAGAGCCTTCGGTGTCCCCATCCTGAGCGTTGATCTCCGTCAATTGCCGCGGTCATCGCCAATCGAGAATAAATGCATTACTGACGAGAAGGAGGCACGACATGAAAGAATCATCCACGAAACTGCCGGTCAATAAGCCGCAGGAGAGTGCGGAGCATGCGCCGATGGGGGCGCCGTACTGGCATCCGATCGAAACGCTGCGCCATGAGATGGACCGTCTCTTCGACGATTTCAATCGCAGCGCGGGCATGCCGTCGGTGCGGCGACCGATTTTCAACCTCCAGCCATTCTGGCACCGCGATCACGAATGGAGCGCCGAGCCCGCGGTCGACTTCGCGGAAACCGACAAGTCATACGAAATCACCGCGGAATTGCCCGGGCTGGACGAGAAGGACATCGAGGTCAAGCTCGCGAACGGCGGCTTGTCGATCCGCGGCGAAAAGCAGGAAGAGAAGGAGGAGCAGCACAAGGACTACTACGTCCACGAGCGCCGCTTCGGCTCGTTCGAGCGCTACTTTCGCATGCCCGACGGGGTCGACAGAAACAAGATCGAGGCGTCGTTCCAGAAAGGCGTTCTGACGGTCACGCTGCCGAAGACGCCGGAGGCTCGCAAGGCCGAGAAGAAGATCGAGGTCAAGGCAGGCTGAAACTGGTGCGGGCATCCGCCGACGCATGCCGGCGGATGCCTGTGCATACGCTTTCCGTTTGCTTCTCGATCGTTGGGTCATGTCGTGACACACCGACATTCGGGCGGTCGATGAAAGGCGGTCCTGCATTCGCCATGCACTGAGAGCCGATAACCGGGATATCGGCCACGGCGCCCTTGAGCCAGTGGTTGCACCGTCGCGTGCAATCGGCACACACACGGGACCGATTTTCTTTGGATCACCCGCGCGTCATGGCGAATGAATTCAACGGACGCACGCGCCGCCCGACAAGCGTGCATGAAGGAGGTCGTCATGTTAGCCGGCAAGGTTCTCGTCGTGTTCTATTCGCGCACCGGCACGACCCGCCGGGCCGCATCCGCGCTGGCCGAGATGCTCGACGCCGACGTCGAGGAAATCGTCGTGACGCGCGATCGTGCCGGCCCGTTCGGCTATCTGCGTTCGCTCGTCGAGGCAATCAACCAGAAGCCGGCGGAGATCGTCGCGGCGAAGCGCGACCCGTCCGCGTACGATCTCGTGGTGATCGGCTCCCCGGTCTGGGCAGGCTGCGTATCGTCGCCGGTGCGGGCGTATCTCGTCGCGAATCAGCGACGCCTGCCGCGTGTCGCATTCTTTTGCAGCTTCGCGCAACGTGGTGCGGACTCCGCACTCACGCAAATGCGGACGCTGGCACGCAAGTCGCCGCTCGCCGAATGTCGCGTGACGCCGCGCGAATCCTTGCATGGAGATGCCAGCCCGATTCTCGCGGCATTTGCTGAACAGGCAGCACGCAGGCTGGCGGAAGCGGTCGCGACGACTGCGGCGCGTTGAAGCATACTCGGCGCGCGAGCCCGTCAATGGGCGGTAGTGCTCTCGGGCACCGCTGCACGAGACCGCGCGCCGTCGTGCAACGGTGTGGCGGACGTTACGACGCCGGCGTCAGGGCACCGGTCGGTGTGCGTCTGCGGCCGCGAGATAGCCGACGATATCGTCGAGCGTAACCAGACGACCGTAGTCGCGCTCCGGGATCTCCACCTTCAGCCGCGCATGAAGGCCAGTCAGAACATTGAGCCAGTCCATCGAATCGAGATCGACTTGACTGCGCAACGGACGATCCGCGCGCAGCGTCGACGGATCGAGTTCCGGCGCGACGGATGCAAGCGTTTCCAGTACGACCGACAGGATGTCTGCATTGTTCATTGATTCAACTCCTCGGGGTGCTGCAGCAATTCACCCAGTTCAACCAGGAACAGCGCACCGCGATGGCCGTCGGATACGCGGTGGTCGGCCGAGAGGCTGGCGGTCGTCACCGGCATGATCTTCAGCCCGCCGTCTTCGGCCCACGGCCGTTCAATGATTCGCCCGAACCCGACGAGCGCGACCTGGGGAGGATAGATAATGCCGAACACCTCGGCGGCACCTCGATCGCCGACATTCGTCACGGTAATCGTCGATTCCGACAACTCCGAACTCCGCAGCGAGCCCGCGCGACATCGCTGCGTGAGGTCGAGCAGTTCGCGCATCAGTTGGTTCAGGGGCTTGGCATCCGCATCGAGCAACGCGGGCGCCACCAGCCCGCCCTGGCGCAGCGAGATCGCCACGCCGAGATGCACGGCGACGGCCGGCTGGAAGACGCCCTCCCGATGGAACCCGTTCAGCTCCGGAAATCGACGCAGCGTGAGCGCGACCGCCTTGAGCAGGAGCGCTGCCGGAAGCAGCCTGTCGGTCACGGAACGCATCGCGTTCTCGGCCGCGAGCCATGCCAGCGCCTTTCCCAGCGGAATCGTCTCGGACACGTAATAGTGCGGAATCTCGCGCTTCGAACGCTCCATCGCGGCCGCGATCACCCGTCTCATTTCCGGAAAGCGCTCGCCGGGCGTGCCGGGCGCGGGCGAACCCGCCGCCGCGATCGTCCGTTCGACGTCGGCCAGCGTCACCGAGCCCGCCGGGCCGGTGCCCGTGACACTGTCGGGATCGACCCGGTGCTGCTGCGCCAGCTTGCGCGCAGCCGGCGAGATCTTGCGGCGAGGTGCCGCGCCGGTGGCCGCGGCGGGTGCCGCCGGTTGGCGCGTATGCCGCGCCGCCGGCGGTGCTTCTCCGGGCTCGAGCAGCGTGGCCATCGGCGTGCCGACGGGGATCCGTTCGCCCGGGTTCACGAACAATTCGTCGACCGTTCCCTCGTGCCAGCTCTCGACATCCACTGCCGCCTTGCTCGTGTCGACGATCGCGACAACCTGGCCTTTCTTGACCACGTCGCCAGGCTTGACCTTCCATTCGAGGAGCGTCCCCTCGTCCATGTCCGCTCCCATGGAAGGCAACGTGAATTCGATCATGCGTCCCCCTTCGGAGTTTGTCAGCAATCACGAAAACAATTGTTTCACCGCGGTGACGATCTTGTCGACTTGGGGTAATGCCGCGTCTTCCATGTGCCGGGCGTAAGGAATCGGCACATCTTCGGCGCACACGCGTGCCGGCGGTGCATCGAGCTCATAGAACGCCTGCTCGACGATGCGCGCGATGATCTCCGCGGCGACGCTGGCGCTGCGCCAGCATTCGTCGACGACGACCACGCGCCGGCACTTCGCTACCGACGCGATGATCGTCGCGTCGTCGAGCGGCCGCAACACGCGCAGGTCGATCACTTCGGCGGAGATCCCGCCGCCGGCGAGCGTCTCGGCAGCATCGAGCGCCTTCGGCAGCGAGCCGCCGTACGCGAGGATGGCGACGTCCTTGCCCGCGCGGCGCACTTTCGCGGTGCGAATGTCGACACCGTCGAGGTCCGGCAGGTCTCCTTCCGTGTTGTAGAGGCCCGCGTGTTCGAAGATCAGCACCGGGTCCGGATCGGCCAATGCCGGCGCCAGCATGTGGCGCGCATCCTCGATGGTCGCCGGTGCGAGCACCTTGATGCCCGGGATGCCCGCGTACCAGCCTTCGAAACTGTGCGAGTGCTGCGCGGCGACCTGCCGGCCGGCGCCCGTCGCCATTCGGACGACCAGCGGCACCGAGAATTGCCCGCCGGACATGTGGTGGTAGAGCGCTGCGGTATTGACGATCTGGTCGAGCGCAAGCAGGCTGAAGTTCACCGTCATGATCTCGACGATCGGCCGCATGCCGCCCAGCGCAGCGCCGATGCCGGCCCCCGTGAACGCGAGTTCCGACAGTGGCGTGTCGCGGATGCGCTCGGGCCCGAACGCGTCGAGCAACCCGGCCGACACTGCATAGGTGCCGCCGTAGCATCCGACGTCCTCGCCCATCAGGAACACGCGTGAATCGTTCGACAGCGCCTCGCGCAGTGCCTCGCGCAGCGCCTCGCGATACGTGAGACGGCGGCTCATCGCGGGCCTCCCGCCGTCGTGTAGACGTCCTCTGCGAGCGCTTCGAGGGGCTCCCATGCGGCGGCATCGGCAAACGCGACCGCGCGGGCGACTTCGGCTTCGACATCGGCATCGAGCGCGACGAACGCGTCCTCCGTGAGTTTGCCTTCGGCCTTGAGGCGCGCGGTGAACGTGTGGATCGGACCGCGGGTTTTCCATGCGTCGACCTCTGCCTTCTGCCGGTAGAGTTCGGCGTCGTACATCGAATGCGCGCGGAAACGATACGTCCGCAGTTCCAGGAACATCGGGCCGGCGCCGCTTCGCACATAGGCGACCGCATCCTTCGCCGCGTCGTGTACGGCCACGATATCCATACCGTCGGTCGAACTCGCCCGCATGTCATAGGCGGCAGCTTTCGTGCACAGGTCCGTCTGGGATTCGTGGCGCTCGACGGCAGTGCCCATCGCATACAGGTTGTTTTCGCAGTAGAACAGCACCGGAAGCCGCCAGAGCGCCGCGAGATTCATCGACTCGTGAAATGCCCCTTCGGCAACCGCGCCGTCACCGAAGAAACATGCGGTGACGCGCGTGCTCGACTGCATCTTTTCGGCGAGCGCGAGACCGACCGCCAGCGGCAGACCGCCACCAACGATCGCGTTTCCGCCGAACAGCCGGCTGCTTCGGTCGAACAGGTGCATCGAGCCGCCGCGCCCGCGAGCGCAGCCTTCGCGCTTGCCATACATTTCGGCCATCAGCACGCCCATGTCCATGCCGCGAACCAGCGCATGCGCATGCTCGCGGTAGGTCGCGACGACGTTGTCGTCGGGTGTCAGCGCATGCAGGGCGCCGATGCCGGAGGCTTCCTCGCCGATATACAGATGAAGAAAGCCGCGTATCTTTCCCGCGCCGTAGAGTTCGGCACATTTCTCTTCGAGGCGGCGCACGCGCAACATGTCGCGCAACAGCGCGAGCGCCAGATCCGCTGGATACGGCACGGGCCCTGACGGCGGAGGCGGAGGCGGGTGGTCGACGGGAGTCATGCGCCGCTCTCGAGTGTCGATGTGTCGCCTTCCGCCATCCCCAACTCGCGGGCCTTGAGCAGGCGCCGCATGATCTTGCCGCTGCGAGTGTGCGGAAGCTGGCCGACGAATACGATTTCCTTGGGCGCGACCGCCGCACCCAGGCGCTTTCGCGCGTGGGCGAGCAGCGCCATCCTGAGTGCATCGTCGGGGCATTGGCCCTGGTTCAGCGCCACAAATGCCTTGATCGATTCGCCGACGACGGGATCAGGCTTGCCGATCACCGCCGCCTCCGCGACCGCCGGATGCGCCATCAACACGCTTTCGACCTCGAACGGCCCGATCAGGTGGCCGGCCGACTTGATGACGTCGTCGGCGCGCCCGACGAACCAGTAGTAGCCATCGGCGTCCCGCCTCGCGAGATCACCGGTCAGATACCAGTCGCCGGCGAAGCATTTGCGATAGCGTGCATCTTCGTTCAGATAGCCGCGAAACATGGACGGCCAGCCGCGCCGGAGCGCGAGTTCGCCCTCGATGCCCGGCTCGTCGACGAGTTGCACGCCGCCACCGGCGTCGCGCTGCACGATCGCCGCATCCACGCCCGGTAGTGGCCTTCCCATCGAGCCGGGCTTGATGTCGAACGCGGGTGTATTCGCGATCATGATCCCGCCGGTTTCGGTTTGCCACCAGTTGTCGTGAATCGGCAGCCCGAGCACTGCCTTTCCCCACCAGACGGCTTCCGGGTTCAACGGCTCACCCACGCTGGCGACGAAGCGCAAGTGCGGGAACGCGTGCTGCGAAGCGATCCCGGAGCCGGCTCGCATCAGCATGCGCACGGCGGTCGGCGCCGTGTACCACACGGATACGTGCTCGTCCTCGAGGAGGCCGTACCAGCGCTCGGCATCGAATTCCTCGCGGTCGACGATGGAGGTCACGCCATGGAGCAGCGGCGCGATGATCCCGTACGAGGTACCCGTGACCCAGCCGGGGTCGGCGGTGCACCAGTAGATGTCGTCCTCGTGCAGGTCCAGCGCATACCGTCCGGTGATCCAGTGCGTGAGCGCCGCCGCATGCACGTGGACGGCGCCTTTCGGCGTGCCGGTGGTGCCGCTCGTGAAGTGCAGCAGCGCCATGTCTTCCGGGGACGTCGGTTCGTAGCGGCATGTGTCCGCCGCACCGGCCATCAGCGATGCGAGGTCGTGGGTGCCGGAAACGTTCGTCGCCGCGCCGGGTGTATCCGCCACGAGCAGAACGTGCTTCAGCCCCGGCATGCGTTCGCGCCACGGGGCGATCTTGCGTTCGAAGATCGTATCGGTCGTGAGCAGCACCGTTCCCGCGCCGAGATTCACGCGTGTGGCGATCGGCTCCGGCCCGAACGCGGAGAAGAGGGGGGAGACGACCGTGCCGTTCTTGAGTGCGCCGAGCGCACCGACATACATTTCGGGGATGCGTCCGGCGACGATGAACAGGCGGTCGCCCTTGCCGATACCCAGGCCACGCAGCACGTTGCAGAAGCGGTCAGTCAGTGTCGCGAGTTCGGCGTAGCTGATTGCGCGGGATGGCGCATTCCGTGCGAGGAAGCGCAGGGCGATCCTGTCGCGTCCGGGGCCGGCACAATGACGGTCGACTGCCTGCCACCCGATGTTGATGCCGCCGCCCGGTTCGATCGCGAGTTCGCGCGCCGCAGCCGCCCACGAGAAACGGTGCCGTTCGCCGTCGTAGTCGACGAGATTCGGCACGACGCGCAGGTCGGCAGGTGTTTTGGCGATGATCGCGGGGACATTCATTCGGACACCATCCGGTCGGGTCGGACGTGATTCATTCTGGTCGCCGCACCCGCTTTTCCGTTGACGTGCGTCAACGCGCCGCGGTTGCCGAATCGGGCCCGACCGCGCCGCGGTGATGATGGACCACAGGATTCGGATCCACGTTGCCACGGAAGATGCCGACCGAACACGATACTGTTCGAATGGCCATATGGCGACATCCGTGTACGATCTCCCGTCTTTGATATCGGTCAAATTCGCCCGGTGTTTCTGGGTGAAGCATTCATCTTGCAGGCTGGTCGAGCTGGCTGAGCGCGTGCAGCGTCCGCCGCAGACTAGCCGGTGAAGCGCCAGTGCGTCGAAGGAGAAACCTCATGTGGGCACGTGACGTGATGACAACCTCGGTCATTTCCGCGACGCCGGAGATGAGCGTGCAGGAGGTCGCCAAGCTGCTCGCCGAGCACGCGATCAGCGCGGTTCCGGTAACGGATGCAGATGGCAGGCTGATCGGTATCGTCAGCGAAGGCGATCTTGTGCGCCGCGTCGAGCTCGGCACCGGTGTCAGGCGTCGCTCCTGGTGGCTGGAGCTTCTTGCATCCAGCACTGAGCTGGCCAGCGAGTACGTAAGGGAGCATGCGCAGAAGGTGAAGGACCTGATGAGTGTCGACGTCGTCACTGTCCACGAGGACACTCCGCTGTCTGAAGTTGCAGATCTGCTCGAGCGGTACCGTATCAAGCGCGTGCCGGTCGTCAAGGACGACAAGGTGACGGGCCTGGTGAGCCGCGCCGATCTCGTGCGTGCGCTGGCCAGCGATACGCACAACCAACAGTCGCCGGTTCCACCTGCCGACGTGGAGATACGCGAGGCGATACTGAAGGCGATGTCTGGCCAACGCTGGGCGCTATCTCGGGGTCAGGTCATCGTCAAGAACGGACAGGTGCATCTCTGGGGCGTGATCTTTAGCGAGGAGGAGCGCAAAGCAGTGTGCGTCGCCGCCCAGACCGTCCCGGGGGTGAAACAGGTAATCAGTCACCTTGTCTATCCGCTGACGCTTCCGTCGATGTAAATCGACACGCGTCGGCGGCGCGTCATCGGAACACCGGAAGAAGGTCGGTGACGGCACTGTGTCGCCCGAAAATTTTTCCGCACTCGTACGGAAGGCGCGATCTGCGCAGACTGGGCGAACGCTTCTTTCGTCCGGCCGGCACCCGGCCGGGCGGGAGCGGCCTCGGCTGGTCGATCGTGCGGCGAATCGCAGCGGCGCACGAGGCCGACATCCAGGTGGATCGATCGCCCGCGTTTGGCGGACTGCGCGTGGCCATTTCGTGGCCGGCTGCCGATGAAGCCGGTGCGGCCGGGCGTTAGTCGATCATGTACGTCACCGATCAGACTGCACGAGCCCGATGCGTGGCCGGAGGTCACGGGAGCGATCGATCGCGGCCGGAAGGGCGCGTTCGTCACCGAACACGCCGAACCGCGTGATTACTGGCCGGCAGCGCCGCTTGCAAGGCCGCCAGGCTGACCGTGCATGTAGCCCGGCCCCATGCCCATTCCCATGCCTTGTCCCCGATGCATGCCCCTCATGGGGGGAGCATCAGGCAGCGTGATGCCGCGCGCCTTCGCACGCTTCTGCATCTCGGCGTGGTGCTGCGCGCGAATTTTCTCGCGCTCGGCATCCGATTTCGCGGCGAGCATGCGGGTGTGGTATTCGTTCCGCTCGGCAGGCGTCATCAGCTGGCTGCCGTACATCATGCCGCGCCACTCGACCGCGGGATCGCTAGCCGGTTGGCGCGGCTGGGCATCGGCCAGACCGGACGCGATCGCGAGCGCGGCGCCGATCAGACACGAAACGGTGAACCTGTTTGCTCTGGACATGACGGTCTCCAGGTCGTTTGCATGGGTTCAACCGTACGCAAAACGGGGGGGCGATCCTTTGCCTCAGATCAAGTGCCGCGGAGTGACCGCCAATACCATCGAATACATGCCGCAGACACGCAGCTGTCAGACGTGCAACGCATCATTCCACGTCGCAGTGTCGACGCGTCGGGCGCGCGCGTGCCACGCGGGTCGGCCTGGTTGCCTGCGACTTCCCGAACCTGATCGATCCTTCAACCCTGAAACGTGACCTGAATCGTGACGCCAACCAACCCCGACACCGTTTCGGAAACCGTCGCCGCAGCGACGCCCGCGATGGCCGCGGCGGCCACCCGAAGCACCTGGGTGAGCGTCGCGGTCAACCTCGCACTGAGCATCGGCCAGGTGGTGATCGGCATCCTGTCCCGATCGCAGGGCCTCGTGGCGGACGGCATTCATTCGTTGTCCGACCTGATCGCGGATTTCGTCGTGCTGCTGGCCGGTCACCATAGCCGAAAACCTGTCGACGAAACGCATCCATACGGACACCAGCGCTTCGAAACCGGTGCATCGCTGGCACTTGCGGCAATCCTGCTGCTGGTCGGCGGCGGCATGCTCTGGTCCGCCGTCCAGAAACTCGAGCATCCGGAAACGATCGCGCGCGTCCACGTCGCGGCACTATGGGTCGCGCTCGTCGCGCTCGCCGCGAAGGAAAGCCTGTTCCGTTACATGCTTGCCGTGGCAACACGCGTGAAGTCGAGCATGCTGGTGGCCAACGCATGGCATGCACGTTCGGACGCCGCATCGTCTCTCGTGGTCGCCTGCGGCATCGTCGGCAACCTGTTCGGCTATCCGCTGCTCGATCCTGTCGCCGCGCTGATCGTCGGCGGGATGATCGTGAAAATGGGCGCCACGTTCGGCTGGAACGCATTGCATGATTTGATGGACCGCGCCGCGGACGCCGAAGACGTGCAGGCGATCCGCGCGACGCTGCACGCGACGCCCGGTGTGCTGGACGTGCACGACCTGCGCACGCGAAAGACCGGCGACCTGATCCTCGTGGACGTGCATCTCGACATCGACGCCGATCTCACGGTTGCGCAAGGTCACGACATCGCCGTGGACGCGCGCGCTCGCGTGATGAAGCACCACCGTGTCCTGAACGTGATGACGCACGTCGATCCGCGTAAGCGGGAATGCGTCGTTGAAGTCACGTCCGGGATGCGTGGCCGATAGGACGCAACGGTCGGCCAACGCGGCCGTTCAACACGTCGCGCACGCCTGTGTCATTCGGAACCGCGCGGATGATGGCCGCGCCGGAACGTCAACCGACGTTCGTTGAAGAGCGCGCGCCAGTCGAGCTTCGTCAACATGAACACGACGCCGAGCAACACCAGTTGGGTGACGATGAAGTATCCGCCGAGGTAAGTGCCTTCGAGCCCGGATTCCAGGTCCAGCCGGGTCGATGCAAAGCGGCCGAGGTGCGCCCAGATCGCATAGGTGGTTGCGCGGCCGACGAAGAAGGCCGCCGCGATGATCCTCAGCGGCAACCCGGACAGTCCGTACGCGATGAACAGATAGTTCGACGGCAGCGGGCTCAATGCGTAGAAGAAGAACGCACCGGCGGTGAGCGTCCGGTGCTTGCGCAGCCAGCGTGTGGCGACGTCGATATTCTCGCGATCCGATTCCCGCATCCAGCGGGAACGGACGAGCGATCTTGCGAAGGTCGCCAGAATGACGCGGCCAATCGTTGCGGCGCCTGCCGCCACGACGGCAAAGATCAACGGATTGCCGTCGGGCATGTTGAACCCGACCCACGACATCGCCATCCAGGTGGGCGGGGCGAACGCCGGCATGAGATTCAGCAGAAGAATCAGCAGAAAGAGTAAAGCCAGCGTCAGCACGATATCGACTCCAGGGCGTCCGGTGTCACCTTTCAATTTTGCTGAGGAAAGGGGCCGGCGGCTTGACTCACGTCAAGCAAGGCGCCGTGCCGGCATGTCGCGCGAGGCGCGTCGCGCTGACCCATGTCAACGGCCGAGCCGCGGCGTTTCCTAGACTGATGCCACGCCGTCTGCAACTGGAACCGGATGCAGTGAATGCCTCCCTGCACGGCGATCGGAACAATCGTCATGTCGCGAATCCCCTGGTCGATCGATCTCGCGTTGCTGGTTCTGGCGGCCGTCACGCTCGCCGGAGGGGGCGTGTGCGCGGCGTTCGGCCTGCCTTCACTCGCGCGGCTCGTCTGGTTGCTCGGCACGCTGCCGGTCCTGCTGGCGTTGACGGTATCGCTCGCCAAGGCCGTGGCGAAACGGCGGGCAGGCATCGATGTGCTCGCGTGGCTGGCCATCGCGCTGGCGATCGCGCTCGACGAGACGCTCACGGCAGCTGTCATCGCATTGATGCTGGCGAGCGGGCGGACGCTGGAGCGGTATGCGCAAGACCGCGCGCAACGCGAGATGACCGCGCTGCTCGCCCGCGCCCCTCGGCAGGCCACCCGGTTCGAGAACGGTGAATGGCGTTCCGTTGCCGTGGAAACGCTCGCTCCCGGCGACAGGCTGCTCGTGCGAAGCGGCGAGTTCGTGCCGGTCGACGGCACGTTGACCGATGACGCGGAACTCGACGAATCCATGCTGACGGGCGAGTCGTCCACCCAGCGGCGGCGTGCCGGCGAGAGCGCATGCAGCGGCGTGGTCAACGCCGGCGCGCCGTTCGAAATGGTTGCCCGCACGACGGCAGGCGACAGCACGTTTGCCGGCATCGTCCGCATGGTCGAGCGCGCGCAGCGCGAGCGAAGTCCGTCCGTGCGTCTCGCGGATCGCTACGCGGCATGCTTCGTGCTCGCTTCGCTGCTCGTCGCGGGCATCGCCTGGCTGCTGACCGGCGACGTCGCGCGTGCGCTCGCCGTGCTCGTCGTGGCCACGCCTTGTCCGTTGATCCTCGCCGTGCCGGTCGCCATCGTGTCCGGCATGTCGCGTTGTTCGAAACGCGGCATCCTCGTCAAGGGCGGGGGCGCGCTGGAACGTCTTGCACAAGCGACGATCCTGTTCTTCGACAAGACCGGAACACTGACCGGAGGGCGGGCACGCATCGTCGCGATCGAATGCGTCACGGACGTCGGTACGGACGACGTGCTGCGTTTCGCCGCGTCATTGGCCCAGGCTTCGGGCCACGTCATCTCGGATGCGCTGACGGTCGCCGCGCGGGAACGCGGGATCGACCTGTCGCCGCCGTCATTCGTGATGGAAACGGCGGGTGAGGGCGTGACGGGCCGGGTCGACAACCGCACCGTCGCGATCGGCCAGTTCGAATACGTCTCCGCCTGTTCGACGGTCGCGCCCTGGAGCGACGCGTTCCTGAAGCGGATCGGCAACGAGGGCGGGGCTGCCGTGTTCGTCGGCGTCGATGGCGTCATGATCGGCGCGATTCAGATGGCCGACCAGGTGCGGCTTGAAACGCCGCGGGCATTGCGGCTGTTGAAACGAGAAGGCGTCGAGCGCCTCGTCATGCTCACCGGCGACCGGCGAGACATCGCCCAGGCCGTCGGTGAGTTGCTGGGTGTGACCGACGTCCGCGCCGAGCAGACGCCGACGGACAAGCTCGCCGCGATTCAGGCCGCGCGCAAGGAAGGCGTGACGATCATGGTCGGCGACGGTGTGAACGACGCACCCGCGCTGGCGGCGGCCGACGTCGGTATCGCGATGGGCGCGCGCGGGGCGGCCGCGTCATCCGAAGCGGCCGACGTGGTACTGCTGGTGGACCGGCTCGATCGGCTCGTGGATGCGATACGTATCGCACGACGGTCGCGCCGGATCGCACTCGAGAGCGTGGTGGCCGGCATGTCGCTGTCGGTCGTCGCCATGGCGGTTGCAGCGGCCGGATTCCTGCAGCCGATCGCCGGTGCGGTGATTCAGGAAGTCATCGACGTCGTCGTCATCGTCAATGCGTTACGCGTGTTGCTGGTTCGCCCGCGGCCGACGGACGCCCGGCTGGCCGATGTCGACGTCGAGCAACTCAGACGCGAGCACACGGCATTGTCACCGTTGCTGGACCAGATCAGGGACCTCGCGGATCGCATGCCGCAACTATCGGGGGTAGCCATCGCCGGCGAGCTTGGTCACATGATCGATTCGCTGGATGAACGGCTGCTGCCCCACGAACGCGCCGACGATCGGGACGTCTATGCGCGTCTCGCCCCGCTTCTCGGCGGCGAGGACCCGCTCGCGGCGATGAGCGGCGCGCACCGGGAGATCTTCAAGATGGTCCGGTCGCTCAGGCAGATGGTCGCGGACCTGCCGCGCGACGGAACGAACGCCATGCAGGTGCAGGCGATACAGCGTTTGCTGTACGGGCTGGAGGCCATCGTACGCCTGCATTGCGCTCAGGAAGAGGAACTGTTTCACGCCGTCGGGGCGGATGCGTGACGACGACACGCATCACGCATGCGGCGCACTGACCAGAAGAACCGGCGTTTTCGCGATGCGCGCAACGCGTCCGGCCACGCTGCCGACGAGCCAGCCCGTGACGCCGCGCCGCCCATGGGTGCCCATGACGATCATGTCCGCGTTCCATTCGATGGCGTCTCGCACGATCACGTGAGGCACGTCTTCGCCAGTGCGGTCCGTTTGAATCAGTTGCGACTGCGAGCGTCCGGCGGGGATGCCGTCGAGCAGGGCCATGGCCTTTTGCAGTACGTGATTGCCTTCGCTGGTCAACGCCTGCTCCAGCGTGTCGACGGGGACGAAATCACCCAGCGATGTGGGGCGATCGAGCACGTGAATCGCCCGAAATTCGGTGTCGGGCCGCGAGAATTTCAACCCCATGCGCAATGCGTGGAGCGCAATCGGGCTGCCGTCGACCGCGAACAGCATCCGCCGCGGCAGATGCTCGGCGACCGACGCGAAGCCTTCCGGAACGATGAGCAGCGGGCAACCGACCAGCTTGCCGAGCGGGCCGGAAACCGTTCCTTCGATCCATCCGAGCACGCCATGATGCTGACGTGCGCCGACGATCAGGAGTTCGGCCTGCCAGGCATGCGCGCTGTCGGCCAGCGCATGCACGACATCCCCGCCGTGCGTGGACAGGTCGATGACTTCCGTGTCGATGGTGATGTCGTCGCGCGGAATCGCGCTTTGGGCGCGCGACAGCGCGTCGGATGCGTCTCGCAGCAATTCGTCGCGTGCCGATTCGAGAAATGCCGCGGATCTCGATCCGCGCGGGACGAGCGTCCGCGGATTGTCTGCAACGCTGACGATATGCACCGCTGCGTTCGATGGAAGGAAAGCTTTGGCATACGCGAGTGCATGCGCGGATGCGGTGGAACCGTCGATGGCGATCAGCACCCGTTGGAGAGTGGATGCCGCTTGGAAAGATGAAGTGCTGGCGCTCATGAATGTCTCCCGGTGTCATCCCGCGATCGTGCATACGCAATTTTTCGCACGTGCGGTCTTCACAGGGTTGACCTTCGTCAAGCGTCTTTCTCCGTGGCGCCGGGGCCGGACGCCATCACATCGATCTACCCGGTCAATCGCGTTGGCGATGCGATATGTCTGGCTTATGGCGTCGCCCGGACGCAGGCCGGGTTGTCCGCGAATTCCGCATCCGGTGCGTTCGAGAATGCGAAGTTAACATTGCCTTCAGCTTCAGCGAGCATGCTGTCCTCAAGGCAGAAGAGATCTTCTCGGATGCCGACCCTGTTCACTGGAGGTCGAGATCATGAAATTCGCTATCCGTACCATCATGCTGGCGGCGGCCATCATCCCCGCATTCGCATCGGCAGCGCAATCAGGCAGCGCCCTGACCCGGGCGGAAGTCCGCGCCCAGATCACGCAGGTCGAGCAGGCCGGTTACAACCCGGCCCGAAAGGACATTCATTATCCGCAATCGATCCAGCAGGCCGAGGCACGCATTCAGTCGTCCGAATCGACGCCGCAGGCCGATGCGTCGGGCTATGGGCCCGCATACGGGGCAGGGGCTGACTCGGGAGCAGCGGTCCAGAGTCACGCCGCGACGCCTCGGTTGTACACGCATCATTGACGGCACGCACGCACGCGTCGGGGCTCCGGCGTTCAGTACGACTTGCCGGCAACGGTCGCCGACTCGAGCTCGCGCGTGATGATCTGAGTGCCGCCGACATTGGCGACCGACTTGACCAGACCGACGCCTGGCGCGAGCCAGTCGTCGGCGACCGTGGTGCTGGTCAGCGCCGGATTGGAGAACGTCTCGGTGATGTGATAGTGACACGCGTTTTCGAACACCTTGCCGTTCTTCAGGCTGACCGTTTCGCGCGCGACGTACGCGCGCTGGATCGATACCGCCGTCTGGGCGCCGCCTGACGGAATGACGGGCGTATCGACGTAGTTCGCCGTCTCGCTTCCCGACAGTCCGATCGTCTCGACATACGGCGGCGTGTTGACGTCCCGCAACACGAGGGCGCCCGAACTGTAAACCTCGCCGCCGTAATTCGCGCGCGCACCGTTGCCGACGAGATAATAATGATTCGTCTGGATCGGCGAGCCGGTCGATGTTTCGGCTTGCTGAGTAAGCGCGACACCTTCGAACGTTGCCGGCCCGTAGGTGCGTGTATACAGGCCATTGTCGACGGCCGGACTTTGCGACGTCGCCTGCGTGTACATGTGCAGCTTCACGGTATCGCCTTGCTGATAGACCGGATCGCACTCGAGGTTCGAGGTCGTGGTCGTGCCGGTCGTGTCGCTCGACGTACCCTGGGCGGCCGGGGCCGGAGAATCGTTGCCGCCACAACCGGCCAACGTCAGACCGATCAATACGGCGATCGGAAACCACACGCATTGCCTGTTCTTCATCTTTGTTCTCTCAGGTCGGTTGAACACCATGCTCATCGTAGGTTTCTATCGTTTCGCCGATCGGTGACGCGTGCGGCTGCGGAAAGGGCGCAATCGCGCCCTCCGGTCGATGCGAACACCGGAGTGACGCAGCGCCGGTGTCGCGTCATCGCTCAGTTGACCTGCAACTGACCACCGCGGCCGAGGCCGCCCTTGACGTCCTGCGCCTTGTAGCTGCGCAGCGCGACGACCATCTTGTTCCACGCGTCGATGAACGCGACGACCGTCGCCTTGCCTTCCGGCGTCGTCGAGAAGCCGGCGAGACCGCCGCCCACGCCACCGCCCAGGCCGCCCAGCGCCGCGCCGTAGTTGGTCGCCGTCGAGCTGCCTTCCGATGCCGCGATCTGCACGGCCGAGCGCACGTCGAACAGCGTCAGCGTCACGACCGACGCCTTCGTCTGCAGGTGGCCTGCCACCGCCGCCACCGCGCTGTTGCCGATCAGCCCGCCGATCATGCTGCCGATGCCGGCGATCGGCGAATCGTTGATCACGATCTGCGGTTCCATGTAGTAATCGGCCGCGACACGCTGACCCTTCTGCTGCTTCGAACCCGCACGGTATTCGCCCGAGCTGCGTTGCAGCTGCGTGATGCGCGACAGGCGCGCGTCGCTCTTCTGGTTGCCGATCGACGTGATCACGAAGCAGTTCGACTGCTGGACAGCCAGGCGCAACAGCGGGTCGATGCTCGTCACCTTGGTCGCGCTGCCGAACGGGCCCCACCAGTCGGCGTTGCGGCCGTCGTCGACGGCGATCGTGCCGAGCGGCGATGCGCAGCGCTGCAACTGCGAATCCGCGCCGGCGCTCGCGCCGCCCGCGGCAGCGCCCGTGACGCCGGCGTTCTGGCCGCCGGGGGTCACCATGCCGCCGCAGCCGGCGACGGACGCGCAAAGCGCTGCAACCAGCGCACCTTGAGTGAGACGTTGGGAAAGGATGGTCTTCATGTCGTTGTCGCTCGATAGAGTCGTTGTTCGGCTTATGTGTTCGTGCGAACTTCGATAAGCCCCCCGGCGTGGCGCGCGATGGTGGTCTCCCCGCAGCCGCCCCCGTTGCTTTCGGTCCGGTCAGTAGTACCAGTACGTCTGATGCCAGACGCCGTAGTACGGATAGCCCGAGTACCAGTAGCCGTAATAGACGTCACGCCATTGCGTACGCCATTTCCAGTCTTCCTCGTCTTCCTTCTTCGCCTTGCGGGCGAGCTCGAGCAGCTTTTTAGATTCCTTGTCGCCGCGGCCCGCGGCGATCGACAGCCACTTGTCCGCTTCGCGCGGATCGGAGCCCATCTCCTCGAGGCCGAACAGGTAGAAACTGCCGAGCGCCTTCTGCGCGTTCAGGTCGCCGCGTTCGGCGGCATCGCGCATCCACTTGAGAGCCTGGTAGCTGTCCTGCCGCACGCCATCGCCGCGGAAATAGCGCAGGCCGAGGTCGTAGGCGGCCTTCGGCTGGGTCTTCGCGGCCTGCTTCAGCGAAACGATGCGCGGATCTTCGCGATCGTCGGAATCGTCCCTTTTTTGATAGGAGACCTGATCTTTAGGGCGATCAAAACACCCGGTGTCGTCGCAGATCCGTACCGTGTTGCCGGTGACGGACGGGTCATGCGCGCACGCGGCCAACAGCAGCAGCCCCGGTGCCAGTAAACGGCGAACCATTTTTACTTTCCCCACGTTTTATTTGCGCCGCACTGCTTCGCGCGATCTCACCCCCGCGAGCGCGCCCCCGGCTTGCGCGCGGCCCGGTGAACACATCTTCACCCACACCAGCGCACCGCCAAGGCTCTCTCAGGTTCTCTTTTCGGCTTGCCACATCACTGCAACATCTGACGCCGACAAAGGCAGGGCAGGCAGATGCCACCGCCCACGGCCTTTGCTCGATTCCGCCGCCGTGCCGATACCGCGCTATCCGGCGGAAAAGGCTCGGCCCATGTTTCGGCTTTCGGCAGCGGAAAATATCGATCGTTATTTTCTCGGATCAAATGATACATATCGGTCTATCTAATAGTCAAGGCGACTTTCACGTCCGGATTTCGGCCCAACGGTGGGGGAGCCGGCCCTTCACACGTCAGGCGCCGAGCGCCCAGAGGCAACTGATTCGGCGATGCTAGAATAATCCGTCTACATGGAATGAAACCTCGAGGAGGAGGGCACGGTCGTGAGAGCCAACAAACGCCAGGTGGTGGTAGACAAAGCTACCGAACTGTTCTCCCGGCACGGTTTTCATCCGGTCGGCGTCGACTGGATCATCGACGATTCCGGCGTTGCGCGAATGACGCTCTACCGGCATTTTCCGAGCAAGGACGAACTCATTCGCGAAGTGCTGGTTCAGCGCTACGACCTGATCATCGGCAGCATCGAAGCGCAACTGCGGGAGGTTCGCGATCCGGTCGAGCGAGTCAAGACGATCTTCGACTGGTACGAAGCTTGGTTCAATACGCCGGAGTTTGCCGGCTGCCTGTTCGAGCGCGCGTTGGCCGAATTCGGAACCGCGTACGCGCCGATCTCCGACGTCGCGATCCGCTACCGCCGCAAAATGGTCGAATGGATCGCCGAATTGCTCGCGCCGCTCGTGTTGCCAGAAACGGCACAACGGCTGGCCGGCGTCTACATGATGCTGCTGGATGGCGCGACGGTCGACGCGCGGGCGTTCAACGATTCCGCATCCGCCGGGCGCGCATGGCAGGCCGCGAAGGCCCTGCTTGAACAGGCGATGAGCGCCGCGAATCGGCCGGCAACAGACACCGATCGCGCGACGCAGCGTGCATAGCGAGCCAGCCTGATACGTCGCCGCCAGATCGCCTGGTGCTCGGGGCGGCGGCTTTCGTCGAGCCGGGTACCGCCCTCGGGTTGCGCGCGGTTTCAGTCGTTCCCCTGCTCGAGCACGTTCTGCGTGAGCGTGACCGACGGAATCGTCGGCTTGAGCAACGCGCGGCGCGCGCGGCTGCTCAGCCACTTCCAGCCGGCCACGAGCAGCAGTGCGACCAGCGGGATCGACGCGATCGTCCACGTCCCGTTCGGGTAGTCGAATGCCATCAGGACCAGCACTCCGAGCAGGAACAGCAGCGTGAGCCACGATGTGACGGGCGCGCCCGGCATCCTGAACGACACGTCTTCCACCTCGCCGCGCCTTACCGCGGCACGAAACTTCATCTGGCACACGACGATGAAGCCCCACGTGCTGATGATGCCGAGCGACGCGATGTTCAGCACGATCTCGAACACGCTCGACGGCACGAGATAGTTGAGCAGCACGCCGACCACGTAGATCGCGACCGTCACGAGAATGCCCGCGTACGGCACGGATTGCGCGCTCATTCGCGACAGGAAGGCGGGGGCCGAGCCGCCCATCGACAGCGAACGCAACACGCGCCCGGTCGAATAGAGGCCCGAGTTGAGGCTCGACAGCGCCGCCGTCAGCACCACCAGGTTCATCACCGAACCGATGCCCGGCACGCCGAGCGCGCCGAAGAACGTGACGAACGGGCTCTGGCCCGCCTTGTACGCGCTCCACGGCAGCAGGCAGACCAGCAGAACGACCGACGCGACGTAGAAGATCGCGATTCGCCAGATTACGTTGTTGATCGCGCGCGGCAGCACCTTGCGCGCGTCCTTGCACTCGCCGGCGGCCGTGCCGACCAGTTCGACGCCCGCGAACGCGAACACCACGCCCTGCACCAGCACCAGCGCGGGCATCAGTCCGTGCGGAAAGAACCCGCCGTTGTCGGTGATCAGATGCATGCCCGTGTCATGGCCGGCGACCGGCACGCCCGTGCCGAGGATCAGCGAACCGATCGCGAGAAACAACACGATCGCGGCGACCTTGATCAGCGCGAACCAGAACTCCATCTCGGCGAACCACTTCACGCCGATCAGGTTCATCGTCGCGACGATGCAGAGCGCGACGAGCGCGAAAATCCACTGCGGCACGCCCGCGAACGGCGCCCAGTAATGCATGTAGAGCGCGACGGCTGTGATGTCGACGATGCCGGTCATCGCCCAGTTCAGGAAGTACATCCAGCCTGCGACGAACGATGCCTTCTCGCCCAGGAATTCGCGTGCGTACGACACGAAGCTGCCGCTGCTGGGACGATGCATCACGAGTTCGCCGAGCGCGCGCAGGATCAGGAACGAGAACGCGCCGCACACCAGATAGACGATCGCGAGCGACGGCCCGGCGGCCTGCAGCCGGGCGCCGGCCCCGAGAAACAGCCCCGTGCCGATTGCCCCGCCGATCGCGATCATCTGCACCTGTCGATTGCCGAGGGTCTTGTGATAGCCGGCTTCGTGCGATTCGAGCCAGCTGCGTTTGTCGGTTTCGCCGGTTGTCGACGGTTCGGGAATCGATGCCATGACTGTATCCTCGCGCGCGGATGTGATTGGAATCATCCCGATCGCGAGACGATCGGGAGCCACCGATACCGGAGGACCCGGGCGCGAATTCAAGCGCACCCGTCCTGATTGCGGTTCGCCGATCGTGGCGAAGGGCACGGTACCTCGCGAACGTATTCAGCCGTAATTCCGGTCACAAACAGAATGCAAATTTCGACTGAACCTGTTCGAATCCGCGCATATGGGCCTCGGTGACGACGCCGCAAGGCGAACACGCCGGCGTCCGAATCCCCCGGGTGTACCAGTCAGGTAATTTGGTGCGCCGGCGCGCACTGCGGGGGCAGGCGCCGCCGCGTGCGCCGATTCGTGCACCGAAATGAGGAATCCGGTTCACCGGAATTTCCGTATCGTGGCGGTGCGGCAAGCTTTTCACGGCGATGGCCCGGTTTTTGCTGGAGGTGTCCGGCCGCGCAACGGTTGCGCGCTGCCCGACGACATACCAGACAAGGAAGATTCACCGTGAGCCCGACGACTCGACCGTTCCCCCGACGCACCTGGCTGGCTGCGTTGATCGCAGCCCCCGTGATGGCGCTGTTCGCTGCCGCGCCGGCGCATGCCGATGCGCTCGACACCATCGCGAAAAGCGGCGCGCTACGCGTCGCGGTGCCTGAAGACTATCCGCCGTTCGGCTCGGTCGGCACGGACATGCAGCCGCAGGGCTACGACATCGACATGGCCGAACTGCTCGCCAAATCGCTCGGCGTGAAGCTGAAACTGGTGCCCGTGAACAGCGCGAACCGGATTCCGTATCTGACGACCAACAAGGTCGACATGGTGATCTCGTCGCTCGGCAAGACGCCGGAACGCGAGAAGGTCATCGACTTCTCGACCGCGTACGCGCCGTATTTCCAGGGCGTGTTCGGGCCGGCGGACGTGAAGGTGGGCGCGCCCGCCGATCTGACCGGCAAGACGGTCGGCGCCACGCGCGGCGCGCTCGAGGAGATCGCGCTGTCGCAGCTCGCACCGAATGCGACGATCAAGCGCTTCGAGGACAACAACGCGACGATCCAGGCGTTCCTGTCGGGGCAAGTGCAGCTGATCGCCGCCGGCAACATCGTCGCGGCGGCGATTCTCGCGAAGAATCCGCCGCGTCGGCCCGAGGTCAAGTTCGTGATCAAGAATTCGCCGTGCTTCGTCGGCGTCAACAAGAACGAACCGCGCCTGCTCGCGAAGATCGACGACGCAATCGCGCATGCGAAGCAGGACGGCACGCTGGGCGCGATGTCGAAGAAGTGGCTCGGCCAGCCGTTGCCGGCCGGCCTGTGACGGATCGCCGTGTCGCCTGATACATCGCCGCGGCCGGCTCCGCCGACGCGGTGCGTGTCATTGTCCGAACCCGAATTCATTCAATCGTCATGAGCTATCAGCTTCAATTCGGCGAGCTCGCCGAATACGCCGGCGTGTTCGCGAGCGGCGCGGCGATCACGCTTGCGCTGACCGCGGTCGCGACCGTGCTCGGCGTGGCGATCGGCGTGCTCGGCGCGGCCGCGTACAGCGCCGACGCGCCCGCGGCCGTGCGGCTGCGCCCGCTGATCGGCGCGTACGTCGAGGCGATCCGCAATACGCCGTTCGTCGTCCAGCTGTTCTTCATCTTCTTCGGATTGCCCGCGCTCGGCGTGCACATCGACGAATACACGGCCGCGATTCTCGCGATGACGCTCAATCTCGGCGCGTATTCGGTCGAGATCGTGCGCGCGGGCGTCGCCGCCGTCCCGAACGGGCATCTGGAGGCGGCATCCGCGCTCGCGATGTCGCGCGCGCAGATGTTGCGCCACGTCGTGCTGCCGCAGGCGCTCGCCAAGGTGTTTCCCGCGCTCTCGAGCCAGATCGTGATCACGATGCTCGGTTCGGCGGTCGTGTCGCAGATCTCGGTGTCCGATCTGACCTATGCGGCGGGCTACATCCAGTCGCGCAACTTCCGCGCATTCGAGACGTATTTCGTCATCACGCTCGCGTATCTGGCGATGGCGCTGCTGCTGCGTGGCGCGCTCGGCACGATGGGGCGCCGCCTGTTCTCCCGCCGCGTGCGAGGTGCGCGATGACCGATTTCACCTTCGGGCAGATTCTCGCGAACCTGCTGCTGGCCGCGCGCTGGACGATCGTGCTGTCGATCGTGTCGTTCGTGTCCGGCGGCCTCGTCGGCCTCGGGCTGCTCGTGATGCGCGTGTCGAGTTCGACGGTGCTGCGCGGCATCGCGAAGCTGTACATCGAAGTGTTTCAGGGCACGCCGTTGCTGATGCAACTATTCATCGTGTTCTTCGGCCTGCCGCTCGTCGGGCTCGACGTGCCGCCCTGGGTCGCGGCCACGGCAGGGCTCACGTTCTTCACCAGCGCGTATCTCGCGGAAATCTGGCGCGGGTGCGTCGAGGCCGTGCCGAAAGGGCAGTGGGAGGCGTCGTCGAGCCTGGCCATGAGCTACGTCGAGCAGTTGCGTCACGTGATCCTCCCGCAGGCCGCCCGCATCGCGATCGCGCCGACGGTCGGCTTCGGCGTGCAGGCCGTGAAGGACACGGCATTGGTATCGATCATCGGCTTCACCGAGCTGACGAAGGTCGGCATCGCGATCTCGAACGCGACGTTCCGCCCGTTCGTCGTGTACGGCCTCGTCGCGTTGATCTATTTCGCGCTGTGTTATCCGCTTACCCGTTATGCGCGCACGTTGCAAAGGAGATGGCATGCCGCTCGTTGAAACCCGTGGTCTCGAAAAGAACTTCGGCACCCATCATGTGCTCAAGGGCATCGATTTTTCCGTCGAGCGCGGGCAGGTCGTATCGATCATCGGCCGCAGCGGTTCGGGCAAGAGCACGCTGCTGCGCACGCTCAACGGGCTCGAGAGCATCGACGCGGGCACGATCTCGATCGACGGCGAACGCGTCGATGCCCGGCACGCCGACCTGCGTGCGCTGCGGCTCAAGGTCGGGATGGTGTTCCAGCAGTACAACCTGTTTCCGCATCTGAGCGCCGGGCAAAACGTGATGCTCGCGCAGTCGGTCGTGAAGAACACGCATCGCCAGCAGGCGCGCGCGATCGCGGAGCTGATGCTCGAACGCGTCGGCCTCGGCGACAAGTTCGACGCGTTCCCGGAGCAGTTGTCGGGTGGCCAGCAGCAGCGCGTCGCGATCGCGCGTGCGCTCGCGATGAAGCCGAGCGTGCTGCTGTGCGACGAAATCACGTCCGCGCTCGATCCCGAGCTCGTCGGCGAGGTGCTGGGCGTCGTCGAGCAGCTCGCGCGCGAGGACATGACGCTGATCATGGTCACGCACGAGATGAACTTCGCTCGTGCGGTGAGCGACAGGATCGTCTTCATGCACCAGGGCAGGGTGTGGGAGAGCGGGACGGCCGAAGACATCTTCGAGCGGCCGCAGACGGTGGAGTTGACGCGGTTTCTGGGCAGCGTCCGGAACACGGAAGCCGTGGCGCGCTGATCGGCCATGCCTGCGCGGTGCTGACATCGTCGCCCGGATCGCCGACAATCCGGCGTGTGCGCCGCGCCCGCGCGCGCCGAGCCGCCCGAGAGAGTCCTCCATGTCCGGAATATCCATCAGGTCCGCCAGCCTCGACGATGCGCAGGCGATCGCCGATTTTCACGTCAAGGTCTGGCGGCATACCTATCGCGATCTCGCGCCGGCGCACGCGCATGCCGTCCTCGACGAGCAGTATCGCGGCGGAAAATGGCGGGAGAAGCTGGCGACGAACGCACGCGATCAGCTGGTGCTCGTGGCGCAATCCGATGACACGATCGTCGGCATCGGAGCGGCCGGCGCGCCGTCGGAGCCGATTTTCGGCGGCCGTGGCGAAATCAAGTTCCTGTATGTCGATCCCGACTTCAAGCGTCGCGGCATCGGCCGCATGCTGCTTGCGCAACTCGCGGCGCATCTGCAAGCGTTGCGGTATCCGGGCGCCGCGTTGAGCGTCGTCAAGGGAAACGCGGCCGCGATCGCGTTTTACGAGGCGTTGAACGGCCGGTTCGCGGGCGAGTACGTCGATGCGGGGCCGATCTGGCGATCGCGGAACATCGTCATGGTGTGGGACGACTTCGCGAGTCTCGTTGCCTGATGTCCAGTGCGCGTCACGCGAGGCGCGCGCGCAGCCACGACGTGAACGCGGTCACGAGCGGCGTTTCGGTCAGCTCGTGACGCGTGACGAGATAGTACGCGTGACGTGACGGCACCGTTTCGCTGAACGGTCGCACGAGCGTGCCGTCGATCAGGTCGTCGCGCACCGACAGGCTGTCGCCGAGCGCGACGCCCTGGCCGTGCACCGCGGCTTCGACGCCGATGTGCGCGTTGCCGATCTCGAGGATGCGGATGCCCGGCAGCCGGTCGGCCTTCGCTTCGGCCAGCCAGCGCATCCACGAGCCCGCGTGCTCGCAGAACAGCGTGCGCCCCGCGAGATCCTGCACCTTGCGGATCGCATCGCGCCCGTTCATCAGCGCGGGGCTCACGACCGGAAACAGCGCCGGATGCTCGAGCAGCTCGACATGCCGGTTGCGCCAGTTGCCTTCCCCGTAGCGGATGCAGACATCGACATCCGGCGAATGGATTTCGCGCTCGTCGTTCGACGGAATCACCTTCAGGTGGATGCCCGGATAGCGCTCGAGAAAATCGCCGATGTGCCGGGCGAGCCAGCGCGACGTCAGCGACAACGGCGTCGACACGACGAGATCGCCGACGGCGGCCGGCGAATCGAGCCTGACGGTGGCGTTCGCGATGATGTCGAACGCGGTGCCGACCGGTTCCAGCAGCGCTTCGCCCTCGGGCGTCAGCTTCACGCGCGCCTTTGATCTGACGAATAGCGCGACGCCGAGCGTGCTTTCGAGAATCCGGATCTGGTGGCTCACCGCGCTCGCGGTCACGTGCAGTTCGTCGGCGGCGGCCGACACGCTGCCGCGCCGGGCGGCGGCCTCGAACGCGCGAAGCGGGTTCAACGGGGGGAGGCGGTTGCGCATCGGCGGGGGTGTCGGCAGCGACGGTGCTGAGAAAAATTTCATTTAAGCGGATTCAATTTCTCGCTACAACAAAAAAAATTGAATGCCTACAGTGGGGGCACTCCAACCGAGACAAGGTCGACCGCAATGAGCCTTACCGAACCGATCGAGCGCCTGTGGGGCGGTCGCTTCCAGTCCGAACCGTCCGATGCGCTGCAGAACCTGTCGCGCTCCGATCCGAGTTTCTACCGACTCGTCCCGTACGACCTGGCAGGCTCCCGCGCGCATGCACGCGAGTTGAACCGCGCCGGCATCGTGAACGACGACGAGCTCGCGCAGCTGCTGGCCGCGATGGACGGCATCGCACGCGACTACGCGGCCGGCGCGATCGCGCCGTCGCTCGCCGACGAGGATGTGCACACGTTCCTCGAACGCGTGCTCACGCAGCGGCTGCCGGCGCTCGGCGGCAAGCTGCGCGCCGGGCGCTCGCGCAACGACCAAGCGGCGAACGACCTGCGCCTGTATCTGCGCGACAAGGCGCGCCAGCTCGTGCGCGGCGTGCTCGACCTGCAGGATGCGCTGATCAGCCAGGCCAGCCGGCACATCGACACGGTCACCGCCGGCTTCACCCACCTGCAGCCCGCGCAGCCGATCGTGTTCGGCCATCAGTTGCTCGCGCATGCGCAGTCGCTGTATCGCGACGCCGACCGCCTGGTCGACTGGGACCGCCGCACCGCACGCTCGCCGCTCGGCGCGGCCGCGCTGGCCGGCTCGGCGATCTGCGTGCGGCCCGATCTTTCCGCGCGGGAGCTCGGTTACGACGCGCCGTGCGAGAACTCGATCGACGCGGTGGCCGCGCGCGATCACGTCGCCGAATTCGCGTTCGTCACGAGCATGCTGGCGGTGGATCTGTCTCGCCTGTCGGAAGAAGTGATCCTGTGGACGTCGCGGCAATTCCGCTGGGTGGAACTCGACGACGGCTACGCGACGGGCAGCTCGATCATGCCGCAGAAGAAGAACCCGGACATCGCGGAACTCACGCGCGGCAAGGCGGGGCGCCTGATCGGCAACCTGACGGGCCTGCTCGCGACGCTCAAGTCGCTGCCGCTCGCGTACAACCGCGATCTCGCGGAAGACAAGATCGCCGCGTTCGATTCGATCGACACGCTCGAACTCGTGCTGCCGGCGATGGCGGGGATGATCCGCACGATGCGCGTGAACGTCGACGAGATGCGCCGCCAGGCGCCGCTCGGCTTCACGCTCGCGACCGAGGTCGCCGACTGGCTGGCGCTGTCGGGCGTGCCGTTCAGCGAGGCGCACGAGATCACCGGCGCGCTCGTGCGCGCGTGCGAACGCGACGGCATCGAGCTCGCGGATGCCAGCGCGGAGCAACTGCAGGCCGTCGACCCGCGCCTCGCGCCGGCGGTGCGCGCGCATCTGACGCTCGACGCGGCCGTCGCCGCGCGCGGCGGCGCCGGCGGCACGTCGCCCGCGCGCGTGCACGAGCAGATCGGCCGCCTGAGCATCGCGATCGAACGCCAGGCCGCGTGGGCGGCCGACTACCGGGGGCCGTCATGCTGAGCGCATCCGATTCGCACCGTCTCGACGGCGCACCGGCCGCGGCCGTCGCCGCGGACGACACGGCCGCACTCGTGCGCGTGCGCCGGCGCTACTGGGGCCGCTATGTCGCGTCGATCGCGATCATCGCCGCGCTCGCCTACGTGGCGCTCGCGTTCGCGCGTGGGCAGATCGAATGGCGCGTCGTCGGCCAGTTCCTGACCGCGCGGTCGATTCTCACCGGCCTCGGCAACACGATCGTGATGACCGTCCTCGCGATGACGCTCGGCATCGTGCTCGGGGTCGTCACCGCGGTGATGCGGCTGTCGTCGAACCCGGTGCTCGGCGCGATCGCGCAGGGCTACATCTGGCTGTTCCGCGGCACGCCGGTGATTCTCCAGCTGCTGCTGTGGTTCAACCTCGCGCTGGTGTTTCCGACGCTCGGCATTCCCGGAATCGCCGAGTTCCGGACCGTCGACGTGATGACGCCGTTCCTCGCGGCGGTGCTCGGGCTCGGCATCAACCAGGGCGCGTATACGTCGGAAGTCGTGCGCGCGGGGCTGCTGTCGGTCGACACCGGCCAGTACGAGGCCGCGAAATCGATCGGCATGGCGCGCCTGCAGGCACTGCGCCGGATCATCCTGCCGCAGGCGATGCGCGTGATCGTGCCGCCGATCGGCAACGAGCTGATCGGCATGGTCAAGCTGACGTCGCTCGCGAGCGTCGTGCAGTACGCGGAGATGCTGCACAACGCGCAGAACATTTATTACGCGAATGCGCGCGTGATCGAGCTGCTGATCGTCGCGGGCATCTGGTATCTCGCGGTCGTCACCGTGCTGTCGTTCGCGCAGGCTCGCGTCGAACGGCGCTTCGCACGCGGCGCAGGCCGCGCGGCGGGCCGTAAATGAGCGGCGCGACTCACAATCGTAAGGAGAACGTCATGACGAACGCAGTCGTTCGCGCGGTCGACGTGCGCAAGGCGTACGGCGATTTCCAGGCGCTGCACGGCATCACGCTCGACGTCGCGCAGGGCGAAGTGCTGTGCATCATCGGGCCGTCCGGCTCGGGCAAGAGCACGTTCCTGCGCTGCATCAACCAGCTCGAGACGATCAGCGCGGGCGCGCTGTGGGTCAACGGCGAGCTGGCCGGTTACCGGCGCACGGGCAACCGGCTCCACGAGCTGTCGGAGCGTCAGGTCGCGCGCCAGCGGCTCGCGACGAGCATGGTGTTCCAGCGCTTCAACCTGTTCCCGCACAAGACCGCGCTCGAAAACGTGATCGAGGGGCCCGTGCAGGTGCTCAAGCGCCGCCGCGCGCAAGCGGAAGAGGAGGCCCGCGCGCTGCTCGCGCGCGTCGGCCTTGCGCACAAGTGCGACGCGTTTCCGGTCGAGCTGTCGGGCGGTCAGCAGCAGCGCGTCGCGATCGCGCGGGCGCTCGCGATGCATCCGCAACTGATCCTGTTCGACGAACCGACGTCGGCGCTGGACCCCGAACTCGTCGGCGAAGTGCTGGCCGTGATGCGCGATCTCGCGAAGAGCGGAATGACGATGATCGTCGTCACGCACGAGCTCGGCTTCGCGCGCGAGGTCGCCGATCGCGTCGTGTTCATGGAC
The DNA here is from genome assembly GCF_001522185.1 of Burkholderia sp. RF2-non_BP3. Taxonomy (NCBI): domain Bacteria; kingdom Pseudomonadati; phylum Pseudomonadota; class Betaproteobacteria; order Burkholderiales; family Burkholderiaceae; genus Burkholderia; species Burkholderia sp. RF2-non_BP3. The sequence goes on from NZ_LOSU01000033.1 coordinate 306,720, forward strand.
GGCGGCCGGATCGTCGAGAGCGGGCCGCCCGACCAGGTGCTCTCCGCACCGACGCATGCGCGCACCCGCGACTTCATCTCGGCCGTGATTGCCTGAGCGGATCGCGCCGCCAACGAGACGTGCAACGCAGCACCGCGGTACCCCTTACACCACCACGACAAGGCGACACCCCCATGAAAGCATCCGTCCTGACCCGCACGCTGGCCGCTGTCGCATTCGGCGCGCTCGCACTCCACGCCTCCTTCGCGCTCGCGCAGGCCGCGAACGTCAAGCGCACGCTGAACGTCGCGATCGTGCCGAACTATCCGCCGTTCGAATACAAGGACCCGGCGACCGACAAGCTCGCGGGCTTCGACGTCGACCTCGGCGAGGCGCTCGCCGCGAAGATGGGCGTGAAGCTGAACTGGGTCGAGACGAGCTTCGACCAGATGATGAGCGCGGTCGCGACGCAGCGCGTCGACATGATCCTGTCCGGCATGACCGACCTGCCGACGCGCCGCGACGCCGTGACGTTCGTCGACTACATCGAGACGGGGCCGCAGTTCTACGTGCTGAAGACGCGGGCGGGCGAATTCGCGCAGATGGGCGCACTGTGCGGCAAGCGCGTGGGGTCGAGCCGGCGCACGTCGTTCCCGGACAACACGACCGCGTGGAGCGCGGAGAACTGCGTGAAGGCCGGCAAGCCGGCGATCGTGGTGGTCGGCACCGACGGCTCGTCGGATGCGCGCATGCAGCTGCGCCAGAACCGCATCGACGCGGCCGTGCAGGGCGGCGAGACGCTGCCGTACCAGAACAGCCTCGAGCAGAACGCCTACGCGCCGGTCGGCAAGCCGTTCCTGTCGCAATACACGGGCATCGGCGTCGCGAAGAGCAACACCGCGCTCAGCAGCGCGCTGACGACGGCGCTCAACCAGTTGATCGCGGACGGGTCGTATCACAAGCTGCTCGCGAAATGGGGGCTGCAGGAGCATGCGGTGTCGAAGGCGATGGTCAACGGCACGCACTGAGCGCGCGATGACGGCCTTGGCTCCCCGCTGGCCGGACGCGAAGCGCGCGTGCGTCGCGCTCGCGTTCGATCTCGACGGCCCGACCGGCGACGCGATGCTGAACGGGTCGATCTGGCGCAACCCCGCGTATTTCACGCTCGGCAGCTACGGGCCATGGCGCGCGCTCGGCCGGCTGCTCGACGTGCTCGCGTCGTTCGACCTGCCCGCGACGTTCTTCGTGCCCGCGTGGGTTGCGCGGACCTGGCCCGCGCAATGCGCGGCGATCGTCGAGCGCGGACACGAGATCGGTTATCACGGCTACCGGCACGAAGCGTTCTGGACGCTCGAACCCGAACGGCAGCGCGAGATCATGGCGCAGTCGGCCGAGGTGCTCTACCGCACGCTCGGTGTGCGGCCAGTCGGCTTCCGCACGCCGTCCGGCGATTGGAGCGCGGCGACCGTGAGCGTGCTGCGCGAAGCCGGCGTGCGCTATTCGAGTTCGATGCGCGGCGACGATCGTCCCTATCTGCTGCCCGGCGCCGACGGCGAGCCGTCACTTGTCGAGATTCCCGGCCGCTGGGAGACCGACGATTACGCGTCGCTCGCGTATCACCGCAATCCCGACTATCCGCCCGGGCTCGACCGGATCGCCGGCTACGATGCGACGCTCGACAACTGGACGCGCGAATTCGACGGCATATACCGCGAAGGGCTGTGCCTGACGACGCTGCTGCATCCGAAAGTCTGCGGCAAGCCCGGTCGCCTCGCACTGCTCGAAGCGTGGTTCGAACACATGTGCGCGCGGGACGGCGTCTGGTTCGCGCGCTGTCGCGAAGTGGCCGACTGGTGGCTCGCGCAGCACGCGCACAACACGCAACCGACGCAACGGAGCAGCCCGTGACGACACTTCCAGCCTGGCCGGACGGCGCGCGCTGCGCGGTCGCGATCACGGTCGACTTCAACGACATACACGGTATCCAGACACGCGAGCCGCGCATCGTCGGCCGCGAGAAATCGCTGTCTGTGTGGCGTTACGGCGCGATGCGCGGCGTCGACCGGCTGCTCGATGCGTTCGATGCGTCCGGTGTGCCCGCAAGCTGGTTCGTCCCGGGCATCGTCGCCGAAACGCATGCGCACGCCGTACGCGAGATCGCCGCTGCCGGCCATGAACTCGGCGTGAGCGGCTATCGCTGCGAAGACTTCGACGCGCTGCCGCTCGCCGCGCAGATCGACGCGTGCCGCACCGGGCGCGCGGCGCTTGCGGACACGATCGGCCGCGACGTGGAAGGTTTTCGCTCGTTCACCGGCAACTGGGCCGAGGGCTTCGCAGACTGGCTCGTCGCGGCAGGCTTCACGTGGTCGTCGTCGTGGCGCGGAGACGATCTGCCGTACGTGCATCCGCGCGGCGACGACCGCGCGGACGGCGCGCGGCTCGTCGAGCTGCCGCTGCACTACGAGCTCGAGGACGAGCCGTACTTCGAGTTCAACCTGTCGCCGCCGGTGCCGGCCGGCCAGCCGCGCATCGCGGCGTACCGTGACGTACTCGACAACTGGCGGCGAGACGTCGACGCGTTTCGCCGCTTCGGGCTGTGCTGCGTGCTGCGCCTGCATCCCGAGATCATCGGCACCGCGGGGCGCATCGACTTGCTGCGCGCGTTGCTCGCTCATCTGCGCGACGCGGGCGACGTATGGTTCGCGACCGGGCGCGACATCGCGCGCTGGTGGCGTGCCCGGATGCCCGTCAATCCGCCGGGCCATCCGGTCGACGTGTTCGCGCATTGTCTGGCGGACGAATCGGCGCGATGAAGACGGGGACGCAAACGCGCGCCACGCGGCTCGCGGCGTTCGTCGCGCAGACGGCCGCCGATGCGTTGCCGGACGACGTCGTCGCGAAGGCCAAGCGTCATGTGCTCGACACGTTCGGCGCGGCGCTGGCGGGTACGTTCGCGGCCGAGACGCGCAGTGCGCGGGCGCTGACCGGCACGGTCGAGCGCGGCGGCACACCGCTGTGGGGTACTCGACGAGCCGCGGGCGCGCGCGATGCGGCGTTCGTGAACGGAATCGCCGCGCACGCGCTCGAACTCGACGATTCCGGCGGCTGCGATCATTCGGGCGCGGTCGTGATGCCGGCCGTGCTCGCCGCGCTGTCGTGTGCGCAACGCCCGGTGACCGGCCGGGAATGCGTGGCCGCGATCGTGCTCGGCTACGACGTCGGCCGGCGCGTGCTCGAGGCGGCTGGCGGCTACGCGGCGCACAACGGGGCCGGCTGGCACTCGACGCTCAGTTGCGGCGTGTTCGGCGCGGCGGCGGCAAGCGCACGCGTGCTCGGGCTCGACGCCGCGCGCACGCGCGACGTGCTCGGTCATGCGGCGAGTTTCTCCGGTGGCTTGTGGGGCTTCATCCATGACGGATCGCAGACGAAGCGGCTGCATGCCGGCCGCGCGGCGGAAGGGGGCGTGCTCGCGGCGCTGCTGGCACGCGAAGGCGTGAGCGGCCCGGCCAGTGTGTTCGACGACGTCTGGGGCGGCTTCTTCAACACGTTCGCCGCGCAATCGCATGCGCCCGACGCATTGACCGACGGCCTCGGCGTGCACTGGAAGCTGATGCGCTGCTCGATCAAGCCGCACGCGTCGTGCCGCAGCGCGCATGCGGCGGTCGACGCGGCGCTGCAGCTTGCCGAAGGTCGCACGTTCGAGGCCGGCGACATCGAGCGGGTGGTCGTGCGGACGAGCGCATTCGTCGCCCGGATGTGCGGCGGCCGCGACCTGTCGACACTGTCGTCGTCGCAGATGAGCCTGCCGTATGCGGTTGCGGCCGCGCTCGCGTTCGGCGACACGGGGATCGGTGCCTATCGCGACGACAGGCGCACGGATTCGCGCGTCACGGCGCTGCTCGCGCGCATCGCGATCGAGGTCGATCCGGCGCTCGGCGATCTCGACGAGCCGACCGTGATCCTGCATCGCGAGGACGGGCGGCGGGAATCGCGTCACGTGCCGATCGCGCTCGGCGATCCGCGCAATCCGCTGTCCGATGCGGCGCTGCTGGCGAAGTTTCGTGCGCTGGCGGGCATCGCGCTCGCCCCGGCGCAGGCCGATGCGTTGAGCGACGCATGCCTGTCGCTGGAGCGGTTGTCGGACGCGCGGGTGTTGAACGCGTTGCTCGCGGCCGATGAAGGCGATTCACCTAACACGCCGAAATTCCGCCCATAACTCGTCGTTTCCGGAAACGTTCCTTGTCGGTTCCGCACTAATTCACGCGCCGCTCCGGTCGTTATCGAGGCATCGGTCTCGCACGTGCCGCCTTCGATCGGCTGGACACGCATGCGTCGCATGCAACGGTTTCGTGCTCAACGCTTCCCTCATCATGATCAGGAATTTCAGCATTCGCGTCCGGCTGGCGCTGGCGATGGGTTTTCTCGGCGTGCTGCTCGTCATCGGCGGCATCATCGGCGTGATTGGCGTGGCGATAAGCAACGACGATGTGAAGACGCTGTATTCCGACCGGCTCGCATCGTCGGAGGCGCTTGGGCAGGCGAATGTCGCGCTGTCGAGAACCCGTCTATGGCTGTATCGCATCGCGCTCGATCCGGACAGCCCCGACGTGCCGCAGGAAACCGCGACATCCCGTGAACTGCTCGCCGCGTCGAAGAAGGCGTGGGACGCGTATCGCGCGTTGCGGCTCTCCGGCCCCGAAGAAGCGCGCCGCGCGGCCGACGCGAACACGAAGTTCAACGCGCTCGTCGAGAAGGGCCTCGAACCGATGTTCGGCGCCATTGCCGCGCACGATCCCGCGAAAATCCCCGACGTCTGGCGGCACATACCGCCGTCGCTGTTCATCGACGTCTCCGACGCGATGGACGCGCTCGGCCGCATCCAGATCACGGCCTCGCGGGTGACGTTCGATGCCGCGCAGGCTCGTTTCCACTGGTTCGTCGGCATCGCGATCGCCGGCATCCTGGTCGCGCTCGGCGCAGCCGTACTCACGTGGTGGTCGCTTCAGCGCGCGATCGGTGCGCCGCTTGCGCACGCACTCAATCATTTCAGCGCGATTGCCGGTGGCGACCTGACGACGCGGATCGACGTCGATTCGACCGACGAGATGGGGCAACTGATGACCGGCTTGCGGGCGATGCAAGGCAAGCTGCTGCAGACGATTCGCGTGGTGCGGGAAGGTTCGCACTCCATCGAGACGGCCGCGCACGAGATCACGGCCGGCAACATGGACCTGTCGCAACGGACCGAAGAGCAGGCCGCGTCGCTTGAGGAAACCGCCGCCTCGATGGAGCAACTGACTTCGACGGTGCGCCAGAATGCCGAGAACGCGAAGCAGGCGAATCAGGTGGTGCACGACGCGGCGTTACTGACCGAAGAGGGCAATCAGGCGGCGCAGGAAGTCGTCAGCACGATGCGCGGTTTGTCGGAGGCGTCGGGCAAGATCGCCGAAATCATCTCCGTCATCGAAGGTATCGCATTCCAGACCAACATCCTGTCGCTGAATGCGGCCGTCGAAGCGGCGCGGGCAGGCGAGCAGGGACGCGGATTCGCGGTCGTCGCAGGCGAAGTGCGATCGCTCGCGCAACGCAGCGCCACGGCGTCCCGGGAGATCAAGGAACTCATCACGGATTCGCTGAGACGCGTCGAGACCGGTGCGCGACAGGTCGATCGCGCGACCGGGACGATGTCGGAGATCCTGACGTCGGTGCAACGCGTGCACGTGCTGATGGGCGAGATTGCCGCCGCGTCCGACGAGCAGTCCAGAGGCATCGAACAGGTGAATCAGGCGGTGACGCAAATGGATCAGGTGACGCAGCAGAACGCGGCGCTGGTTCAGCAGGCGTCGGCGGCCGCGCTGTCGCTGAGGGAGCAGGCGGGGCAGCTGGAGGCGACCGTCTCGGTCTTTCGGATCGGGGCCTCGCAGATCGTTGCGTAAACCCGGGCGACCGGTCACCGGAGGCAGCCTATAATCGTTACCAGCTTGTCCAGGAAATCGCGGTTACCAGGGTGAGGGGTGTCCAAATGGGACAGTGCCGTCGCATCTATTCGCGCTTCGTGCTCACAAGCTGGATCGCCGGTCTGGCGATTCTGGCCGGCCCAGGCCACGTGCACGCCGAGGACAGTCCGTCGAGCTTGCCGACCGATGTCAAGCAATCTGAAAGAAAGCTCAACGTCTATGCCGTGTATGGCGACGGACGCGCGACCGAGGGTGGCGACATGCATTGGCGCGCCTACGAAGTCGGCTTCGGCGACGTCCTGAATGACTACCTCTCGGTCTACCTCGCGTATGTGAACGAGGGACATCCCCTGGATCACCACCGTGACGGCTTCGCCGCCCTGGGTTCGTTTCGTTGGCCGCTCGGCAGTCGCGTGGCGCTCGAATTCTCGGCGGGACCGTATTTCAGCATGGACACAACGCATGTCGACAACGAGGTGCGTAACGAAAAGCGATGGGGCGTACGTGCGTCGGCAGCGGTGCGGTATTACGTCGTTCCCAACCGCTTCTTCCTCAAGGTCCAGTACAACCACGTCCAGATGATTGGCGGATTCAATTCCGACGCGGTGCTCTTCGGCATCGGCTCGGATTTCGGCGGCGATCCCGGCCCCGCGTTTTCGGACGGCAAGACGCAGGTTAGCGTTTGGGCCGGCACGTCGCAGACGAATCGTCCTCAAGTGCCGATCGAGAAAGGGTATATGGTCGAAGTCAAGCGGCCGCTCGGCAATGCGTGGGCCTATTCGGCGAGCTTCGTCTACGAGGGCAATAATGGCGTCGCCGGTCGAAGAGGTGTGGCGGCGCAACTCTGGTACGTCGCGCCGATCAGGAGCAAATGGACGCTTTCGGCAGGCGTAGGTCCGTATCTCTCGCGTGATCGGGACGAAGCCTCGAGCAAGACGAGACTCAATGCCTTGCTCAGCGCGCAGGTGACGTATCAGGTCACGAATGACTGGGCTGCGAGCTTGCGCTTCAATCGTGTCGCAACCGGCAACGACAAGGATCAGGACATGTTCATGGTCGGGGTGGCGCGGAATTTCTAGGCGCGGTGAATGCAGGTTCGCTGTGTTGCGATTTGAGTTGACATAATGCTGATGATCATCGGCTTGGATGTAGTAGCTTTTTAGAAATGTCGCATTTGGACCTCGGTAAGCCTATTCAGGCCGTGGCGGATTTGGGCCTGAAGCCTGACCGCACGGCAGAACGGCTGGCCGTCGTGTCATGCATCGCGTATGACGCCCATCCACCTTCCACCGCTTCACGCCGACGCCACCAACGCATTGAACGACGTATCCCAGAACGGCGCGACATTCGCCGGACCATCCAGCACGCCGATCCGCGCGAACACGTCCGCGACCTGCTGATGCTGCGCGACCACGTCGGACGTCACGGGCAGCAGCGCGTAGTCGTCGCTGCGCTGGGCGAACATCGCGGAGAGATCGGCGACCGGCACACGCGTCTCGCCGTTCTGCACGCGCGCATACGCATCGAAGTGCCCGTTCGCCCATGCATAAGCACGCTGGAGCCGCAGCAACAGATCGCCAGTCGCCGCGCGCCGGCGCGGATCGTCGAGCGTGCGCGGATTCGCATAGACCGGGAAATTGCCGGACAGATAGCCCTTGCCCGTCTTCAGCACGCGGGCGCCATACCGATTGCGCGCGAGCTGGCCGTTGTAGCCGTAGATGGCCCACGCATCGAGATCGCCGCGATCGTACGCGGACAGCCCGTCGGTCGGCGACAGGTTGATCGGATGGATGTCGTCGAACCCGAGACCGGCCTCCGCGAGCTGCCGGTACAGGAAATAGTGCGACGTCGTCGCGCGCACGTACCCGACGCGCTTGCCCTTCAAGTCCGCGATGCTGCGGATCGGCGTTTCCTTGCGCGCGAGCGTGACCTGGTTGTTCAGGTCTTCGCGCGTGCGCGAGATGAACCGGACGCTGGCCTTCTGCCGCGCGGCGAATACCGCAGGAATCTCGCTGCCCGAGCCGATGTCGAGTGCATCCGCGTTCAGCGCCTCGATGTGCAGCACGCCGTTGTTGAGCTCGCGCCACTCGATCCGGTACGGCGTGTCGCTTAGCCCGGCCGCTTGCAGCAACGCACGCCAGCCGCCCTTGTAGGTCGCGACACGCAACGTGGTGCCGGCCAGATCGGTGCTGGCGGCCGGCGCGGCAAGCGCGACCCGCGCGATTACAGATGACGTCGCGAGCGCGGCGCCGGCGAACAGCAGGCGGCGGCGCGCCGCCGAAGTTGGCGCCATCGAATGCTCCTTTCGATTCAAGGAAAATGGAAAAAGGAAGCCGCCGCGCGCGACGGCCGACGTGCGTCAATGCACCGCCGGGAAGCCGTGGCGCTCGGCCAGCAGGTCGAGAATCCGGCGCGGATCGGTGACGAAGCGCACCGCGCCGAGCGTTTGCGCATCGTCCGGGGCCGGTTGCGCGCTGCCGAGCACGAGCACCGGCAGGCCCTGATGCGCGTCGTCGAGCGCGTCGATCACCGCGTGCCGCGGCCGTTCGAAACCGACGCGGCGCACGTCGACACGGTCGACCCGATCGGGCGCGCTCGCGAGCAGCCCTTCGATCGCCAGTCCATGCGGACAGACGAAGTGTCGCCCCGGATACTTCGGATCGGCAAAGCCCGGTTCCAGCAGAAACAGCACATCCCGACTCATTTCACACGGCTCCCTTGTTCACGGTTCGGCCGGCATGCACGCACACTGCATGCATGGCGCCCGGCGCAGGCCGGATCACGGCCGGATGCCCGACTCTACCGCCTCGCATCGTGCGGCCCTACGAACATTTTGCGGAATCGATATGCCGGCGCGCATACCGCATCTGCCGTGCGCCTCACAGTGCCGCGTTGCGTAAACACATCGTCAGCGAGACGAACTTCGGCGCGGCATCGAACGATTTCATCGATCGATATGGGCGCGAGCGCACGTTGCGGTCGCCCGGCGTTTGCCATCGATACCAATGCGTTCGCCGCAGCAAGCGAGCCGGACGCGATCGTGGCGCGTGCGCCGGGCGGGCATCGACGCGCATTGCAATCCGTTCGCGCAGCGAATTGCAAAGTACGGAACGAGTGTTCGCCGACCACGCCGAAGTCAATAGCATCGTGATCCTCGCAGACGTACCCATAAAAACAGAGGATATTCATGATCAAGAAATCGGTAGTCCTGGGTTTGGTTTCGATCGGTTCCATCGGCGCGCATGCGCAGAGTTCCGTCACGTTGTACGGCGTCGTCGACGCCGGGCTCGCCTATACGAACAACCAGGGCGGCGCGAGCAACATCCAGCAGACGAGCGGCAAGCTGAGCGGCAGCCGCTGGGGCCTCAAAGGCAGCGAGGATCTCGGCGGCGGCCTGCAGGCGGTGTTCACGCTTGAAGGCGGATTCCGGCCGAGCGACGGCGGGCTCGGTCAGGGCGGCCGCCTGTTCGGCCGCTCCGCGTACGTCGGCCTGAACCAGGCCGGCCTCGGCACGCTGACGTTCGGCCGCCAGTACGAGCCGATCACCGACCTCGTCGCGCCGTACTCGGGTTCCGGCTTCTGGTCGCCGGCAACCCACGTCGGCGACAACGACAACCTGAACCAGAGCTTCCGCATCAACAACGCGGTGAAGTTCCGCAGCGCTACGATCGCCGGCTTCACGGCCGATGTGCTCTACGCCTTCAGCAACCAGGCGAACGGTGGCGCAGGCACCGGCTTCCCGAACAACAACGCATGGGGCGTGTCGGCGAACTACGTGAACGGCCCGTTCTCGGTCGGCGCGGGCTACGTGCGGCTGAATCACCCGAACGCGACGTCGAACACGAGTGGCGCGGTGGGCGGCGCGACCACGACGACCGGCAACGACTACAGCGGCGCATTCTTCTACGGGCTGAACGGCGGCGTGCGCAAGCAACAGATCGGCGTCGCGGGCGCGAACTACGCGCTGGGCCGCGCGACGCTCGGCTTCGCGTGGAGCCATACGCAACTCGACTATGTCGACGGCTCGTCGCGCAAGTTCAACAACTACGATGTAAACGGGCGCTACCAGATCACGCCGGCGGCAACGCTCATCGGCGTCTACACGTTCACCGACGGACGCGCGAGCGGCTTGCCAGGCACCGGCGGCCAGACGCTGAAGCCGCGCTGGCACCAATTCACGCTCGGGTTCGACTATGCGCTGTCGAAGCGCACCGACATCTATCTGTCCGGCATCTACCAGCTCGCGGCTGGCGATGCGAGCACCGCGACGTCGGGCGGCTATCGCAAGATCGCGGCGATCTCGAACATCGGCAGCGCGTCGTCGACGAACCGTCAGGTCGCGGTCGTCAGCGGGTTGCGCGTGAAGTTCTGAACGTGCGTGCAACGTGACACGCGCGCGGCGCGATAAGCAAAGCGGGAATCGTTGTTTGTCGCGCCGCGCCCGGTTGCCGACAATGTCCGTTTTTCCGGATGCTGCCGCGCCACGCGCGGCATGGCTTCGCCGATGACCGATAACGCTTCCCGCCCACACCGCACCGGGCGCCGCACGGCACTGCGCCAGCTCGCCGGCGGCTGGGCCGCCGCGCTGCTGCCGGCAGGCGGCGCGCTCGCGAGCCAGACGCTCGCGCCGCTCGACATCCCGCCGTGGACGCGCACGCCGGGCGCACCATTGCTGTCGCCGCCGTACGGCGTGCCGGGCGAGCACGAACGCGACGTGATTCGCCGCAGCGCGCGCTCGCCTGCCCTGCCCGGCTCCGGCTCCTCGATGACGCCGCTCGCCGACCTGTTCGGCGACATCACGCCGAACGGCCTCGTGTACGAACGCCATCATGCGGGCGTGCCCGATATCGACGCGCAGCGCCATCGCGTGGTCGTGCACGGGCTCGTGCGCGAGCCGCGCGTCTTTACGATCGACGACCTGCTGCGCTTTCCGTCCGAATCGCGCATCCACTTCCTCGAATGCTCGGGCAACACCGGCAGCGAATGGAACGGCCCGAGCGGGCTGCCGGTCCAGTTCACGCACGGGCTGCTGTCATGCTGCGAATGGACCGGCGTGCGGCTGTCGACGTTGCTCGACGAAACCGGCATCGACCCGGCCGCGCAATGGCTGCTCGCGGAAGGCGCGGACGGCGCGGCGATGACGCGCAGCCTGCCGCTCGACCGCATTCTCGAGCGCGCGCTCGTCGTCTATGCGCAGAACGGCGAGCGGCTGCGCCCCGAGAACGGTTATCCGGTGCGGCTGATCGTGCCGGGCTTCGAAGGCAACACGAACATCAAGTGGCTGCGGCGGTTGAAGCTGGTACGCGCGCCGGAGATGACCCGCGAGGAAACGTCGAAGTACACGAGCCTGCTGCCAAACGGATGCGCGCGCCAGTTCGTGTTCGAGATGGACGCGAAATCGGTGATCACGCGGCCGTCCGCCGGCCACCGGCTCGCGTCGCATGGCTACTACCCGATCAGCGGCTATGCATGGTCGGGGCGCGGCCGGATTCGCGCGGTCGACGTGTCGATCGACGGCGGCCGCACGTGGCGCGCCGCGCGGCTCGCCGGCGACGTGCGCGATCGCGCGCTGACGCGCTTCGAGGCCGACTGGGTCTGGAACGGCGAGCCGGCCGACCTGCAAAGCCGCGCAACCGACGAAACGGGCTACATGCAGCCGACCCGCGACGCGCTCGTCGCCGCACGCGGCGTCAATTCGCAATACCACTACAACGGCATCCAGAACTGGCATGTCGGCGCGGACGGCGAGGTGCGCAATGCGTAGGCCGCTTGCACGTCTGCTCGCGTCGTACGCCGTCGTGTCGGCCGCGATCGCCACGATCGCGTTGCCGGCCCTCGGCGCCGGCTTCGGTCTCGGTCAGCCGATCGACCGCGCGGCGATCGCGGCCTGGGACATCGACGTCGCGCCCGACGGCAACGGCCTGCCGCGCGGCGCGGGCACCGTCGCGCGCGGCGCGCACGTGTTCGCGGACAAATGCGCGATGTGTCACGGCGCCGGCGGCCAGGGCGGCGTCGGTGATCCGCTCGTCGGCGGCAGCGGTTCGCTCGCCGGTGCCAAGCCGAAGAAAACGGTCGGCAGCTATTGGCCTTATGCGACGACGCTGTTCGATTACGTCCGCCGCGCGATGCCGTACAACGCGCCGCAATCGCTGAGCGCAGACGACGTCTATGCGGTCACCGCATACGTGCTGCACCTGAACGGCATCGTGCCCGACGACGCGACGCTCGACGCGCGCACGCTGCCGCGCATCCAGATGCCGAACCGCGACGGCTTCGTGCCCGACCCGCGGCCGGGGCGGATGTGACGCGACACGACGTATGTGCCGGCATGCCGGAAACCAGTGCGTGCCGACTGCCGACACGGTACGCGCAATGCTTTCGCTCGACGCCGGCGCGCGTCGCATGGAGCCCATCTTGACCGACACTTCCGACCTCGCCCGGGCCGACGCCGGGTTCACGCCGACGCCGTTCGTCGACGTCCGCTCACCGGCCGATTTCCCCGATAGCCCCGCGTCGCGCGTGCTCGCGCAGCCGCTGATGCTCGGCCTGTTCCTGCCGATCCAGGCCGGCGGCTGGAGCGCATCGACGCTGCCGCGCACGACCGACTGGACGTTCGATTACAACGCCGCGCTCGTCGCACGCGCCGAGGCGCTGGGCTTCGATCTCGTGTTCGCGCTGTCGCAGTGGCTGCCGAAAGGCGGCTACGGCGGCGTATTCGACGGCCACGCACTCGACTCGTTCATGACGCTGGCGGCGCTCACCGCGCGCACCGAGCGGATCATCCTCGTCGCGACGAGCCACGTGCTGTACGGTCCGTGGCATCCGCTGCATTTCGCGAAGTTCACGGCGACGCTCGACCACATCTCGCGCGGACGCTGGGGCATCAACGTCGTGACCGGCCACCGGGCGATCGAACACGAGATGTTCGGCTGGAACCGGATCGAGCACGACCGACGCTACGAAATGGCCGCCGAATTCGTCGATGCGGTCAGTCAGTTGTGGGCGCAACCGGACAATTTCAGCTACGCGCCCGCGCTGTCGAGCTGGCGGCTCTCGGGCGCGTTCGTCACGCCGAAGCCGCAATACGGCCGCCCGCTGCTGATCAACGCGACGGGCTCCGATGCGGGCATCGATTTCGCGGCCCGCTATTCGGACATCGTGTTCGTCACGAGCCCCGCCGGCCCGGACGTCGATCTCGCGCTCGACGCACTGCCCGCGCATACGGCCCGCGTGAAGGCGGCCGCGGCCGCGCGCGGCCGGACGATCCGCACGCTGCTCAACCCGCTCGTGATCTGCCGCGAAACGGCGGCGGAAGCGCGCGCGTATCGCGATGCGATCGTCGCGCATGCGGACGAAGGGAGTTTTCACCGCTTCGACAGCGATGCCCATGCGTGGCGCGGCGGCTTCAAGCACCGCTCGCAGGCGGCCGCGCGCGCGATCGGCGGCAACATCTCGATCACGGGCTCGCCCGACGAAGTCGCCGATTACATCGTGCGGCTGCATCGGGCCGGCATCGACGGCATTCAGCTGAGCTTCTACGACTTCAAGCCGGATCTCGATTTCTTCGGCGCGCGCGTGCTGCCGCTGCTGCGCGAAGCGGGCCTGAGGCGCTGAGTTCAGGCAACCGGGGCCCTCGAATCCGCAGACGCCGCCACCGCCGGGGAAGTGGCAAATGCGCGCCGCGCAGGCCGCCGCAGCCCGAGATGATCGCGCAGCGTGCGGCCCGCGTAGTCGCTGCGAAACAGCCCGCGCCGACGCAGCTCCGGCAGCACGAGTTCGATGAAATCGTCGAGGCCGCCGGGCAACGTCGGCGCCATCACGTTGTAGCCGTCCGCGCCGTACTGCACGAAGCGCTCCTCGAGCGCATCGACGATCTGCTCCGGTGTGCCGACGAGTTGCCAATGACCGCGCGCACCCGCGACCCGCAGATAGAGTTCGCGTATCGTCAGGTTCTCGCGGCGCGCGAGGTCCAGCGTCAGCGTCTGCCGGCTCTTGCTCGCATTGGTTTCCGGCAACGGCGGGATCGGGCCGTCGAGCGGATAGCCGGACAGATCGACGCCGCCCGTCAGCCCCGACACGAGCGCGAGCCCGACCTTCGGGTCGATCAGTGCCTGCAGCGCGTCGAATTTTTCCTTCGCTTCGCTTTCGGTGCGGCCAACCACCGGAAAGACGCCGGGCATGATCTTCAGCGAGTCGGGGTCGCGCCCGAACGCGGCAAGCTGCCCTTTCACGTCCGCGTAGAACGCGATCGCGTCGTCGAGCGTCTGCTGCGCGGTGAAGATCACCTCGGCCGTGCGCGCGGCCAGTCGCGTGCCGGCCGACGACGACCCGGCCTGCACGACGACCGGATGGCCCTGCGGCGCGCGCGCAACGTTCAGCGGCCCGCGCACCTGGAAGAACCGGCCGCGATGATCGAGCACGTGGCGTTTGTCGGGATCGAAGAAGCGGCCACTCGCGCGATCGCGCACGAATGCGTCGTCGTCCCAGCTGTCCCACAGCCCGCGCACGACGTCGGCGAATTCCTCCGCGCGCGCATAGCGTTCGCCATGCTCGAAATGCGCATCGCGGTTGAAGTTGCGCGCCTCGTGCACGCTCGACGACGTGACGAGGTTCCAGCCCGCACGGCCGCCGCTGATGTGGTCGAGTGACGCGAACTTGCGCGCGATATGGAACGGCTCGTTGAAGCTCGTCGACGCGGTGCCGACGAGGCCGATCCGTTCGGTGACGGCCGCGAGCGCCGACAGCAGCGTCAGCGGCTCAAACTGCGCGACGTAGCTGTGCGCGGTGCGGCTCAGGAACTCGACGTCGTCGCCGCGCGTGCCGACGCCGTCCGCGAGGAACACGAGATCGAACTTCGCGGCCTCCGCCGCCTGCGCAAGCCTGACGTAGTGACGAAAATCGACGCCGGCGTCCGCGTGCGAATCCGGATGGCGCCATGCGGCGATGTGATGGCCTGTCGGATACAGGAACGCGCCGAGGTGCAGATGGCCGGTGCGGGTCGTCATCGTGAGGTTTCCCGAAAGTGGGCCGCGGATGCGGCGGAATCAGAACACGCGTCCTTCGGTCAGATGCGTGGTCACGCCGTTCAGGTCGTAGTCGCCGATCACGCGCGCCTTGTGCAGCAGCGGGTTGTGGCTGAAGATCGTGCGCAGGTTGCGCCAGTGGCGATCGAGGTTGTGCACGCGTGCGGTCGCCGATGCGCCGCCGACCTCGAACAGCCGCTCTGCCGCATGCAGCGCGAGCTTGCCGACGATCAGCTGCGTGCGCGCCGTCGCCAGCGCGCTGTCGAGCACGCGTTCGTGCGCATCGGCGTCGCCGGCCTCGATCGCATCGGCGGAGCGGTCGAGCGCCGCCGCGTTGTCGCGCACGAGCGCATCGATCGCGTGGCTGTGCGCGGACAGTTCGCCGACGATCTGCTGAATGAAGTGATCGTCGCGCGCGCTCGGCGCCGGGCTGTGCAGCACCGGCCGGCCGTGCGTCAGCACGTAGCTGCGTGCATCGGCCACCACGTTGCGCACGATGCCCGCGGCCGTCGCGACGAGATGCAGCTGCCGCAGCGCGCCGCAATGGCGGCCGACGAGCGTCGAGCCGTCTCGCGCCGCGACTTCGTCCGCGAGCACTTGCACGTCGTGCAGCAGCAGGCTGCCGCTCGCGGTCATGCGCTGGCCCATGCCGTCCCAGTCGTCGAGCACCTGCACGCCGTCGCGCGCGACCGGGATGATCACGGCGAGCGCGTCGCCCTGCTCGTTCTCGACGTTGATGCGCGCGAAATCGGCAAACGCGGTGCCCGTCGAATAGTATTTGCGGCCCGTTACGCGGTAGTGATCTCCGTCACGCCGCAGCACGGTCGTGTTCTCGCCCGGGCGCGACGTGCCGCGCTCGGTCGACGCACCGCCGAAGATCGCGCCACCGAGCACGCGCTCGAGCTGCACGTCGTTGAACGCCGTGCGCGGCGACAACCGCAGCGTCTCGGTCTGGTCGTAGTGGATGCGCAGCGCGTGCGCGAGATTCGAATCGGCGGCCGCCAGCGTCGCGATCGTATCGAACAGGTCGACCAGCGTGCCGCCCAGCCCGCCGCGCTCGACCGGAATCCGCAGCGCGCCCAGCGCCGAGCGCCGGAAGATCGCGAAGCCTTCGAACGGCAGTTCGCGGCGCGCCTCGCGCTGTGCGGCATCCTGCCCAATCGCGGTCGCAAGATCGGGCAGCGCGGCGAGCGCGTCGCGCAATGCGTCGCGCGGATCGACGGCGTCACGGGCAGTCATTCGGCAGGTCCTTGTTCGGGTCGTTCGGGGAACGTCGCGGCAGCGCGCGACGCGGCATCCGTTACACGGCGTACGTTACGCGCCGTCCGCAAGTATAGGGACCCACCCGCTGCGCGTGAAAAGCCGATTTCAGCTTACGTTATGCACGCGCCGGGATTGATCGCGTCCGGACGCCTCAGTGCTGAATGCCCCAGCGCCGCACGGTCGCGCGTTCGAGCGTATCGAACACCAGGTTCTCGACCAGCAGCCCGATCACGATGACGGCCGCGAGGCCCGCGAACACGCGATCCGTATACAGCTCGTTGCGGTTCTGGAAGATGTACCAGCCGAGCCCGCCCTGCCCCGCGCTCGCGCCGAACACGAGCTCGGCGGCGATCAGCGTGCGCCACGCGAAAGCCCAGCCGACACGCAGCCCCGCCAGGATCGACGGCAGGGCGGCCGGCACGAGGATCAGCGCGATCTGGCGCAGACCCGTGAGCCCGTAGTTGCGCCCGGCCATTTTCAGCGTGGCGGGCACGCCGGCGAAGCCGGTGTACATGCTAAGCGCGAGCGGCCACAACACCGCATGCACGAGCACGAACAGCAGGCTGCCGGTGCCGAGCCCGAACCACAGCAGCGCGATCGGCAGCAATGCAATGGACGGCAGCGGATTGAACATCGACGTGAGCATCGTCAGCAGATCGCGACCGATGCGCGTTGACACCGCGAGCGACGTCAGCGCGAACGCCAGCAGCACGCCCAGCGCATAGCCGCGCAGCAGCACCGACATCGAGATGCCGGTCTTGACCAGCAGTTCGCCCGACTCGATGCCTTGCACGAATGCGGCCAGCGTCGCGCCGAAGGTCGGCACGAGCAGGTCGTTCGCGACGATGCGCGCGACGATCTCCCATACGGCGATCAGCACGAGCGCGATGACGCCGCGGCGAAACCACGCGGCACCGGCGATGCGGTGCAGCAGCGGCGCCGGCGCCGCGCGCTCGGCGTCGGGCAGCGTGTCGAGCGTGCGCGTGTATTCGTCGCGCACGGGCGGCAGCGGCGGCAGGGCCGGATCGATCGTGCTCATGATGCGGCGTCCTCCATCGTCGGTACGTGCGGTGCGGCGGTGTCGAACAGCAGGCGATGAATTCGCGCGACGTTGTCGCGGAAGTCGCCGGTGTCGACGTTCTCGAGCGAATGTTCGTGACTGTTGAGCTCCGCGCGCACGCGGCCCGGATGCGGCGACAGCAGCAGAATCCGGTTGCCGACCACGAGCGCCTCCTCGATCGAGTGCGTGACGAACAGCAGCGTGAAGCGGAATTCGTCCCACAGCCGCAGCAGTTCCTCCTGCATCTTGCGGCGCGTGAGCGCGTCGAGCGCGGCGAACGGTTCATCCATCAGCAGGACGCGCGGCTGCATCGCCAGCGCCCGCGCAATCGCGACGCGCTGTTTCATGCCGCCCGACAGCGTATGCGGATACGCATCGGCAAAGGTGCTCAGCCCGACCTTGTCGAGATAGTGCAGCGCGCGCTCGCGTGCTTCGGCACGCGACAGCTTCGCGGCAACGCGCAACGGAAACGCGACGTTCTCGACCACCGTCTTCCACGGCGGCAACTGGTCGAATTCCTGGAACACGACGACGCGGTCGGGGCCCGGCCCGCGCACGGGCCGGCCGTCGAGCGCGATCGACCCCGCGACGGGCTCGATGAAGCCGGCGATCGCCTTCAGCAGCGTCGACTTCCCGCACCCCGACGGGCCGAGCAGCACGAAGCGGTCGCTGCCGTACACGTCGAAGCTCACTTGATGCGTCGCGCGAACGATCCGCGCGCCGCTGCGGTATTCGAGGCTGACCTGGTCGATGGCCAGCAGGCGTTCGCTGTGCGCGCCGGCCGGCGCGGAGTGCGTGGCCGAGCAGTCCTCCGCACGTGTATCGGGCACGACGGACGCGGCCGGCGACGCGCCGCCACGTGCCGCATACGGCGGCAACCAGGTTCGGGGAGAAGTGGCGTTCACGATCGAATCTCTTGCGGGAAAAGCATCAACATACGGCCGGGTATCGTGCGGACCAACCATCGATTGCGCATATCGAAACCGCGCCGACGCATAAGCGTCGATCGCGACGTCGCAACATCGGCGCCGCTCAACTGCCGCCGGCCGTCGCGGGATCGTCGAAGAAATAGTCGCGCCACGACTTCGGTTCGTTGCGGATCGCGCCGGTGCGATGCATGAACTGCGCGAGCGGCAACGTGTTCTGCGGCGCGGTCTTGAACTGCACCTGCGGATTACGCAGGATCTTCAGCAGCAGCGCGCGATCGATCTTCGATCCGTTCACGCGAATATAGGTATCGGCCGCGCGCTCCGGATCGGCCGCGATCTGCCGTGCGGCGTCGGCCAGCGCGGCGACGAACGCGCGATAGGTCTTCGGATTGTCGTTGCGGAATTTCTCGGTCGCGTACAGCACGGTCGCGGAGCTCGGGCCGCCCAGCACGTCATACGAATTCAGCACGATATGCGCGTTCGGATTGCCGGCGAGTTCCTGCTCCTGGAACGGCGGATTGCCGAAGTGGCCGGTGATCACGTTGCTGTTCGCGAGAATCGCGGCCGTCGCGTCGGGATGCGGAATCGCCTGCGTGAGCGCGTCGAGCTTGTCGAACTGCTTGTCGCCCCACTGCTTCGCAGCGGCATACTGCAGCACGCGCGACTGCACCGACACGCCGACCGCCGGCACCGCGATGCGGTCCTTCGCGCTCAGGTCGGCGATCGTCTTCACGTTCGGGTTGCTGCTCACGAGGTAGTACGGAAAATTGCCGAGCGACGCAACGCCCTTCACGTTCTGCCGGCCGCGCGTGCGGTCCCACACGGTCAAGAGCGGCCCGACGCCCGCGCCCGCGATGTCGACCGCGCCGGACAGCAGCGCGTCGTTCACGGCCGCGCCGCCGGACAGCCGCACCCAGTCAACCTTGATGTCGAGGCCGGCCTTGCGCCCTTCCTTCTCGATCAGTTGCTGGTCGCGCGCGACGTTCAGCATCAGGTAGACGACGCCGAATTGCTCGGCGATGCGGATGCGGCCCTCCGCGTGCGCGGCGTGCGGGATCACCGCACCCGCGAAGGCGAGCGCGGCGGTGAGCGTGGCCGCCAGCGCGCGGCGCGCCGGCAAAAACGAAAACGACATCGGGACTCCAGTCGGGAAGGGGCTGATATGAAGGACGCGCGTGCAACTCAGAAAGGCGCGTCACCTTCGATCGTCGTACGGTACAGCTTGCGGCGCAGGTGGTCGGGCGTGCCAGCGGCCAGATGCATCAGCGAGCGGTTGTCCCAGAACACGAGATCGTGGTCGCGCCATGCGTGTCGATACAGGTGCTCGGCGCGCACGCTGTGCGCGAACAACTCGTCGAGCAGTGCGCGGCTTTCGTCGTCGGGCAGCCCGACGATCCGCGTCGTGAAATGCTCGCTGACGAACAGCGCCTTGCGGCCGGTTTCCGGATGCGTGCGCACGACCGGGTGAACGACCGCCGCGACCTGCGCGATCTGCTCGGGCGACAGGTTCGGCCGCCACGGGCTGCGCGCCTGCAGTTCCGCATAGCGCGCGAGATACGTATGCTCGGCGCGCCGCCCTTCGACCGCACGGCGCAGGTGGGCCGGCAGCGTGTCCCACGCGAGATGCATGTTGGCGAACAACGTGTCGCCGCCTTCCGCCGGCAGTTCCTGCGCGTGCAGCAGCGAGCCGAGGCTCGGTTTTTCCTTGTAGGACAGGTCGGAATGCCAGAAATGGCCGGCATCGCCGAGCCCGACCGGTTTGCCGTTCTCGACGATGTTCGACACGATCAGCACTTCCGGGTGGCCGGCAAGCGCGAACTGGTGCAGCACGTGAATCTGCAGCGGGCCGAAGCGGCGGCTGAACGCGATGTGCTCGTCCGGCGTGATGATCTGGTCGCGAAACACCAGCACGTGGTGATCGAGATGGGCACGATGGATGCGCGCGAAATCGTCGGCGTCGAGCGGTCGCGACAGGTCGAGGCCGATCACTTCGGCGCCGAGCGGCGCGTCGAACGGCACGATGTCGAAGTGCTGGGCCGCGCCGCCCGGCCGCAAGGCGGGATGCCCGGCGGAAAGCGTTGCGGCGTCGCGGATGGCGGTAGTCGTCACGGCACGGGCCCCTGGTAAGGTCAAAACGCGAATCTACGAGGGCGTGCCGGACTGCGTCAACGAAGCGATTCGGATACGTTTATCTGCTGCGGTGATAAGGATCGCTGCTCGTGCATACGGCGCCGGCCGGCGCCGGTATCGCCCGGCTCGTCACCGCCCGTCGGATACGGATTGCCGGAACGACGCGCCATGCGCGGTGTCCGGCAGGCGGTCGCGGCCGCTCAGCCGCGAACGGAAGGTACCGGCCGGTGACGTCGTCCGATACAGGCCGCGTTTTCTCAGTTCCGGCACGATCAGCTCGGCGAAATCGTCGAGCGTGCCCGGGCTGATCAGCGGATTGAGCATGTAGCCGCTCGTCGTCGACTGCCGCGCATGCTCGGCGAGCTGATCGGCGACCTCGTCGGGCGAGCCCACGAGGATCAGATCGGTGCCGCGCGTGACGCTCGCAAACTTGCGCCGCACGTCCCCAGCGGTGAGCGGCTTGCCGCTGCCGTCGGGCCGCACGACGTAGGACGTCAACCCTTCCGTCTGCGTCGTTAACGGTTCGTCGTCCGCATAGCGGTCGATGTCGATGCCGGTGTCGCCCGCATAGCTGACGAGTTGCGCGTGCTGGTGGTAGTGCTGCTGCAGCGTGTGGTATTTCTCCTTCGCGTCGCTCGACGAGCGCGCGGTCACGATCCGCAGCACGGTCAGCGACTTCACGTCGTCCGCCGCGCGGCCGCGCTCCGTCGCGAGCCGGCGAATCTCGTCGAGGCCCGCACGAATCTCGTGCGGATTCGACTTCGCGACGAACACCACCTCCGCGTGCTTCGCCGCGAACTCGCGCCCGCGCCCGGACCAGCCGGCCTGGATCAGCACGGGCGAGCGCTGCGGCGACGGCGCACAGACGTGCGGCCCCTGCACGCGGTAGTGCGTGCCTTCGTGCGCGATCGGCCGCACGCGGTCGCCGCGCGCATAGCGCGGCACGTGCTTGTCGGCGACCACCGCATCGTCCGCCCAGCTCCCTTCCCACAGTTTGTACACGACGTCGAGAAACTCCTCGGCGCGCGCGTAACGCTCGTCATGGCCGATCATCCGGTCGAGCCCGAAGTTGCGCGCCGCGCTCGTCAGGTAGGACGTCACGATGTTCCAGCCGATCCGGCCGTTGCTCAGGTGATCGAGCGTGCTGAAGCGGCGCGCGAGCGCGAACGGATGCTCGTAGGTCGTGCTCGCGGTCACGCCGAACGCGAGCCGCTCGGTCTGCGCGACAAGTGCCGGAATCAGCATCATCGGATCGTTCGCGGGCGCCTCGACCGCCCACTGGACCGCTGCGTCGGCCGATCCGCCATAGACGTCGTACAGGCCGAGCACGTCCGCGAAGAACAGCATGTCGAGATCGGCCTGCTCGGCCGTGCGCGCGAGGTTCGACCAGAATGCGAGCGTATTCGCACGCAGCCGTTCATCTGCGGGATGGGTCCACAGGCTCGGCGCGCCGCCGCAGCCGACGCTGGCTTGTTCATACAGGGAAAACAGCAAGGGGCGAGGATCGGACATCGTCGGGTTCGTTACCAGGGCAGGAATCAGTTGGGGGCCGCCCACGCGCCCGGCGACGCGCGGCGGCGGCGTACAGGCACGCGAGCGTCGGGGGCGCGCGTCAGATGGCGATTGACACGCTGCTCGAAGCGAGCGGCCGGGATGGTGAGCAGCGCGACCAGCACGACATAGACGACAGCCGCGCCGGCCAGCGGTTCGTACACGCGCAACGTCTCGAAGCGCAGCGTATTGGCCGTTCCCATCACGTCGAACACCGTCACGGTCGACGCGAGGACGGTCGATTTCAGCAACAGGATCGCCTCGCCGGTGAGCGCGGGCAGCGCGAGCCGCCACGCGCGCGGGCCGACGATGCGGCGCAGCACCTGAATGCGCGTCATTCCGTATGCGTGCC
This sequence comes from Burkholderia sp. RF2-non_BP3, assembly GCF_001522185.1. NCBI lineage: Bacteria > Pseudomonadati > Pseudomonadota > Betaproteobacteria > Burkholderiales > Burkholderiaceae > Burkholderia > Burkholderia sp. RF2-non_BP3. The sequence goes on from NZ_LOSU01000033.1 coordinate 328,964, forward strand.
CGGCTTCGACCTCGCCGGCCGGCACGCCGGCGATCGCGCCGCGCAGGATCGTCGCGACATACGCGCTCTCGTTCACGCTCAACGCGACGGTTGCGTACCAGAACGCGTCGCGCAGCAGCGGCGATGCCCAGCTGTCGCGCATCCATTCGCGCGGCACGATCTGACCGAATCCGTAGTACAGCAAATAAAGCTGAACGAGCAGCGGCGTGCCGCGAATCAACATGATCCAGCCGCGCGCGGACCAGCGCAGCGGCGCATGGCGCGCGCCGGCGGCGAGCGCGAGCGGCACGCCCAGCAGCACGCTGGCCGCACCCGACAAAAACGTCAGCGCGAGCGTCGTCGGCACTGCGGCGAGCAGCTTCGGCATCACCGTATCGAACAGGAACGGCAGCGAGAACATCATGCGGTTGCGCGCCTCGTGCCACGGTTCGCGTGCCGCTCGAGCGCCGCGAAAATACCCGTCGACGCGATGCTCAGCAGCAGGAACAGCGCAGCCGTGACCAGATAGAAGAATACGTAGTGCCGCGTCGCGCCGGCGGCGAGCTGGCTTGCCTTCAGCAGATCCGTGAACGAGCCGAGCACGCTGACGAACGAGGCATCCTTGGTCGCGTTCAGCCACACGTTGCCGACGCCCGGCAATGCAAGCCGCGCGGCGGCCGGAAGCCGGATGCGTGTGAACGTCTGCCACGGCGTCATACCGTATGCGTGCGCGGCTTCGACCTGGCCGGTCGGCACGTTGACGAGCGCCGCGCGAAAGATGTCGGTCAGATAAGCTCCCTGGATGAAACCGAGCGACAGCGCAGCGACCAGGAACGGCGGGAACGCGAAGCCGTCGGGCACCAGACCGCCGCGGTGCAGCGCGACCTCGACGGCAGGTGCAAGGGCATAGAACGCGAGCAGCAGGCACAACAGCTCGGGCAGCGCGCGCACCAGCGTCGTGTAGAGCCGCGCCAGCCACGCGAGCGGCACGTGGCGCGACAGCTTGCCGAGCGCGCCGGCGATGCCCAGCAGCACGCCGGTGCAGAACGACGCTGCCGCGACGCCGAACGTCAGCGCGAATGCGCCCGCGAACACGCGGCCGTACCCGCCGTCGCCGAATGCGAGCAACGCGAGCAGCGAATCGTCAGCGGCCATCGCGTCAGCGGCCCTTCTCGATCGTGCCCTTCAGGTTCGGATAGCGGGCGGTGATCGCATCCCACGTGCCATCCTGCTGCAGTTGCGCGATCGCGGTCGACAGCTTGCCGCGCAGCGCATCGCCTTGGCGCACACCCGCGCCGATGCCGAGGCCCAGCACCGGGTTGTCCGCGCACGTCGCCTTGACCTCGAAGTCCTTGCCGTCGCGCGACGCGAGGAATGCCGTGAACAGCCCCTTGCCTTCCTGCACGTAGTCCACACGGCCGGACACCAGATCCGCGAGCGCGTTGTCGAACTTGTCGAACGCCTTGATCTGCGCATCCGGCTTGAAGCGGGAGTCGAGGAACGCCGAGAAGTTCGTGCCGGCCTCGACGCCGATCACGCGGCCCTTGAAGCTCGCGGGCACCGCGCAATCGACGCGGCGCCGGTCGCTTTTCGCGCCGACGAACACCGTCGGCGATTCGTAATACGCGCGACTGAAATCGATCGCCTTCTGCCGTTCGCCGGTGATCGTCATCGACGACCAGATCACGTCGATCTTGCGGTTCTGCAACGCCGGAATCAGGCCGTCCCATGCAATGTCGGTGAGTTCGCACCGCACGTTCAGCTTGCCGCACGCGGCGTCGAGCACGTCGATTTCCCAGCCCTTCCACTTGCCGGCCGCGTCCTTCGAAAAGAACGGCGGATACGACTCGGCGTCGATGCCGACGCGCAACGTCGGCTGAGCCGCATGGGAAGCCGGCGCGAGGCCGAGCACGAACAGCGCGGCCGCGGCACGGCGGACCCTGGAACGCATCAAACGATTCATGTGGCGAAATTCTGAAATAACGTCGGAACGACCGGCTTCGCAGCCGGCATGAGGCGAAACTGTAAAGCGCGCCGAAGCGTGTACCAAATGGTTATTTTTTCGATGGATATCTGATCGCGCGATATGGCGGAACGGCGCACCGTCGAACGTGAAGCACGGTGCATCGTTCGACCGCTCACGCCTGCGCAGTTGCGCGCCGCACCGACGGCAGCTTCAGATTTCGGGTCGACATTGGCTTGCGATAAGCTCTGGGGCCGGCTGGCCGAGGTCGATCAAGGCGCAATCGTGGACCACAAGCGCCCGAGCCACGCGCTGCGAGTGGCGCAAGCGTTTCAAGCGCAGCGCGACAGCCGGCGGATCGGGATCGCGCCGTCGCGAACGCATCGAGGGCTTCCGGTGCGGGTGAACGAAGCGAGACGGCGATTCTGGAGATCGCATCAGAGCAGGAACTGAGCGGCGGTCCGCGAAGGCCCGCGGGTGAGCGTAAGCGCCCTGCTGCTTCAGGCCTGTTCCTTCAACGCTGAATGACGGGAAACCGATGAAACGTGCGACATCGGAATGTAGCCGGCGCTACGACATCCGAATCCGGGAGAAGTTGAAATCTGCGGTATCGCGTTTCGGAAACGCGATGAAATCAGGGCGCCGGTATGTCGTGGCTCCTCAGCGCATCGAGCGCGTCGGTCAGTTCGCCGCGCAACGCGGGCCACAATTCAACGAACACGCCAAGACCTTCGTCATGCACGACTTGTTGCAGCCCACCGCACAGCTCCGCCAGCACGCCATGCCCGACCGACAGGAAACCACCGCTCAGCGCATGTAGCTCACGTACGACCGTATCGGTATCGCGTCCTGCCAGCGCGCGCTCGATCGATTCGAACGAAGCCAGCGTGACCTGGCGCATCGCGGCCATCACGGTTTTCGGCATTGCCGGGCGGTCCTCCGCCGAGTGCACGAATCCGACGCGACCTTGCGCGCGAAGCGCCCGCGCCAGCGCACGCAACGAGACGGGCTTCGGCAGCAGTACACGAATCGCGACAGCCGCACAGCGCTGCTCTTCCCGCGGACCGACGTGTGCCGTCATCGCAACGACGCGAACTTGCACATCGCGCTCACGAATCGCGGCCGCAAGCGTCCAGCCGTCCATGTCAGGCAGGCCGAGATCGGTCAGCACGACGTCGAAGCGGCCGCGCTCGAGCGCCGCCAGCGCCTGTCCGCCGCTTTCGACGATCGTCGCATCGGCGCCGAGCTCACGGAACTGGTCCGCCAGCAGCAGCCGGCTCGCCGGATGATCCTCGACGGCGAGCACGCGCAGCGGCATGTCCCCGTCTCCCGCGAGCGAGACCGCATCGGGAGAATCGCCGACCGCATCGTCGTAGAGATCGCCGGCCGGCACGTCATCGGCCATCGGCAGCGGGATGCGAACGCTAAACGCACTGCCCTCGCCCGGCGCGCTGCGCACCACGATCTCGCCCCCCATCGCATTGACGAGCCGCCGGCATAGCGCAAGACCCAAGCCCGTGCCGCCGTACTGGCGATGGATCGAATCGTCGGCCTGCTGGTAGAGCTCGAAGATCGTCGATTGCGCCGGCAGCGCAATGCCTATCCCCGTATCGACGACACGTATCTCGACGTCGTCGTGCCCGCCCGCGAACAGCATGACGCTGCCCGCCTCCGTAAACTTGATCGCATTGCCGAGCAGATTCGCGACGACCTGGCGGATCCGGATTGGATCGCCGACCCGGTATCGCGCCATGTCTGCCGCGATGTCGAAACCGAGGTGCAACCCCTTCGCCGTCGCAAGTGGCCGGAACGATTCCACGACGTCGCGCAGCAACGCCGCGCAGTCGAACGGCACGGCATCGACCCGCAGTTGCCCGGCCTCGACCTTCGACAGGTCGAGCACGTCGTTGAGGATGTGCATCAGCGCGGACGATGACGAATCGACGATCTCGAGCCGGCGGCGCTGCGTATCGGCGAGCGGCCCGCGCTTCATTAGCTCGAGATTGCCCATCACCGCGTTGAGCGGCGTGCGGATTTCGTGGCTCATCGTCGCAAGAAACACCGACTTCGCGCGATTCGCCTGGTCGGCTGCGTGCCGGGCCTCGACGAGCGACTGCTCGGCCAGCTTGCGCGCGGTGATGTCGTTGACGGTCGCGAGCAGCGCTTGCGCGCCGCGATACCGGACGCGTGCGATGTTGACGAGCAGATGCGTGTCTTCCGTGCCGTCGCCCGCCCCCGCGAGCGCGATCTCTCGGCCGACGATGGCGCGTCGCCGCCCCGACGCGCGCGGATCAGGCGATTGAGCGAACGTCCGCCATATCCGCCGCGACAGCGGTTCGCCTGCCGCGGCGGTCTCGTAGCGCGCCATCGCTGCGTTTCTCAGCAGCACCGTGCCGTTCGCTTCGCCGATCAGCGCGAGACCGATCGGCGCCGTGCGGATCAGCGTGCGGTTGAGTTGCTCGCTTTCCTTCAGACGCGAAGCACTGCGGTAGGACGGCGCGAGAATGCGCCGGTTGATCAGCATGATCCCGCACCACAGGAACGCCAAACCGAATAGCGCGACGCCGGCAATCTCCAACATACGAGCCGCGACGCCGCGCATCACGGTTCGTATCGAATAGACGTAGACCAATGTCCAATCGGTACCCGGAATCGCATCGCGAATCTCGAAGCGCCCGTCGCGAAACAGTTGTTCGATGTCGTTCACACGGTCGCCGGCCAGTGCGTGCGCAACGTTCGCCGCATCGGCGTGCCGTGCCGCCGACAGCAGGATGTTCCCGGCATGATCGACCACCGCGAACGCGCCACCGCGCGATTCGTCGTCGAGTTCGTTCAAAAGGCGCTCGGGACGTATCGTCTGAACGATCAGCACAATCGGTCGGTCACGGCCATCGAACGCCCAGGATGCAACGCGCACCCGCTGCTCCCCCGTAATGACACCCGCGCGCGGCGGCAGCCAGATCACGCCATCGGGCACATGCTCCGGGTCGGACGCCGCGGCATGCACCATCGCCGCGACATCCGGCCACGCCTGTGGCAGCAGCAACGGCAGTTGTGCGGCCTGCGCCTGCGGCAGCGCCGAGGGGGACGTAACGTAGAGTGACAGCGTGACGAAACGGCCGTCGGCGCCGATCATGTAGACCGCGTTCGACAGCGGCTGCGCCCTCTTCACCCACCGGCCGCTCTCGAAGACCCGTTCGCTCAAAGCGAGCAGCGGCCCATAAACGCTCGCCGGATGAGCGGAATCGATGATGGCCTTCAGCGCGTATGCCCGGTCCAATTCGTAGGCGTCGTGCATCATCAACCCATCCTGATCGACAAACGCCTGCTCGGTCAGCCGGGTCGGACGCGCTCGCTCATTCCATCCGCCTTGTACCGTCGCCACTTGTTGCTTCAGCAGCGCGCTGTTTTCCGACATGCGAACCAGCAGTTGCGACTTCACGGTGAGGAAGTGCGTACGCAACGCAGCCTGGTAGTCGCTGAACTCGCCTCGCGCGACAGCGGCTGCGCACACCAGCATGAAGATGCCGAGCGCCGCGCCACCGCCGTACAGCAACCGGCGCTGATACGCGCGCATCCAGTCCGGATCGAATTGCCTGCGGCTCGCAGGACGACTCAGGCGGGACAGCCATCCACGGAACCTGTACATGCCGGCACGGATCAGTCGTTCGACCGAAGGTCGATGTTTTCAGACGGCTCGAGCTCGCCCTCATACTTGATCAGATCGGCGTCGCGTGTGATGCCGAGCTTGCGCATTGCGGCCAGCTTTTGCGCGCTGATGGTTTTCTTGCTTCGATTCAGTCGATCGGCGATTTCGGTCACCTTGTAGCCTTCACGGAACAGCCGGACGATTTCCGACTCCCGTTTCGACAGTGCGGTGCTGACGCCGGTATCCGCCTGTGCGAGGAGCGACGCAATCGTGGGCGACAGATAGGTGCCGTTCGAGTAAGCCGCGTGCACGGCGGCGACCATGTGCGAGATTGCGTCGGATTTGCTTGCGATGCAGTGCACGCCAAGTTGCTGCAGCGCGCGAAAAACCGCCGGGGAATTGAGCATGGTCACCGTCACGATGCGCAATTGCGGATAGCGCCGAGTCAGGAATGAAACCAGCGTCTGGCCGTCGCCGTATTGCCCGGCCGGCATCACGTAGTCGAGCACGAGGACGTCGCACGAGGTCGTGTCCAGCCGGTCGATCAGTGCGGCCGTGTCCGACACGACCGCGACGACCTCGATCGTAGGCATGCTGCCCAAACCCTGCGCGATGCCGTACCCCGACACCGGATGGTCGTCCGCGACAATCACTCGCACCGAAAATTCGTCCATCATGCACCCGCGCTCTGGAGTGAGGCGCGCACTAGCGCCATGTTGTACTTATTCGAAACCCATTTCGTGCGGATTATATCTCGATAAGTTGGCTTGGCCTGGAATTGTCGGTCGTCGAATAGCGGTACGCGGCAAGCGTCACGTCAGTCTGCGTCTTGGCGATCGATTTCGCGCAGCTGATCCGCGCGCCGGTGCCGCTGAAGCGCTTCACACCGCCACTTCCGCACGTTCACACCCGCGCTCAGGCCGACGTACCGCTGCGTGATCGGCGGTCCGCCGCTGGTACGGTTCGTATAGAGGTTCGTGTTGTAGTTCAGCATACCGACCGTCACGCCGGAATCGCAACGCTCCTGGCCCACATACCCGCGAGGACTGCGTCGCAATGCGGTTTGCGGGATGCTCAGTCGCAGACGCTGTTCGTCGAACGCGAACATGAAGTGGCATCGGCAATCGCGTCGGGTAGCTCGATGCATGCGTGCGGGTCGCAGAGTTGGGCGTTCACGTCCGCGGTTAGGCGTTTCACGTCGACGCCAACGTCCTGCAGCAGTTTGTCGTCAAAACTCGGCTGCGCGTCGGTGGATCGGGCCGACGCGTGTTACCGGATCTGCACGCTCGTGGCAAGGTTCTCGTTGACGTACACATCGACGCTGTACAGTCCCGGCAGAACGACGTTGCCATTCTCGAACCGGGACAAGTCCATCTGGCGGCCTCCGCTGCTTATTCGACCTGCATGCCGCTGGCGCTCGCGTGCCAGCCCGCAACGGCCGACAGTCCCCTCGCATTAAGCCGCCAAGCGCCTCGTGCTTGACGACGGCATCACTGAACTTCGAACCGACTCGCACTCTCCTCGTCGATCAAATCGAGACACGTCGCGCAACGGACCAGTTCAATGTCATTCTTTACCCCCAACTTCTTCATCGCGTTGGTCTTCTGGGCGCTGATTGTCTGTTTGCCTTTCTTCATGTATTCCGCGATCTGGGTAATCGTCATTCCTGACAGGTAACACCGGATCACCTCGATTTCACGCGGAGACAGCTTCGATACACGCTGATTACTACTGCACTCGACCAGCTCGAGCGAACGCTTGATCAGCGGCGACAGATAACTGCCGCTCCCAAAGCATGAATGGATCGCGGTGACGATATGGCCGACGTCGTCGAACTTGCTGACGACGCTCGCGACATCCCGATCGAGAATCGATCGGAGGATCACGGGATTCTCATGCGTGACCAGTGCGACGATCCCGACCTTCGGATAGGTGCGTCTCAGATATCCGAGCAGAGCGAGTCCTTCAATTTGCCCGTTGCCCCGCATCGCAAAATCGATGACCACGACATCGCAATGCATGCGAGACATCGACTCGATCAAATTCTGTGGTGTCCTGCATATGGCAATCAAATCGATCGCGTTGGTATTCCTCGCGACATATTCCATTCCGGCAAGCGTCAACGGCCTATCGTTCGCGAAGATGGTTTTTACGCCAAATTTTCTCATTTGAAATTCCGACCTGGACTCAAACTGTCGTCACACATTGAAAATATGGAATCCCACCGGCATCTCGAGCTCAAGGTCGCCATGCGAAATCTCTTGATCGGTATCTTATAAAATCCTTACAAAGCGAGATATGGGACCAACGCCTGATCCGAGGCCCGCCACATCAGACAAGTCCTATGGATGACATGTTTTTACTTTGCGGCGACGTGCGCATCCTGCCTGTCACACCTTGTAGGCGAAGCGATGCCATTTCCGGGAAGGCGTCGCTGTCCAGAACTTCGTCCGTGTCATGCGCACCACCCCGACTTCGCTCAAGAGATACCGTGAATCCAATTGATGATAGCCGTGCGTTCTACGACGATTCCCTCACGAACCCGCGCTTTCATCGACATGCGCGCCCGCGTCTTAAGTTGGTCGATCGCTATATCAGGACTTCTTATTGAAAGGTTGAACGTGCCGCAATCCGTTCATGACTTGCACTTGCCGGAACCCATCGCCGGGCGTATGGTTGATTTCTGAGTCGCCCTTTTCCGGGAGATATCAAAATGGCTGCCATGCAATCCGCGGCCACGCCCCTCTCCGACGAGGAAGCCCGGCGCCAGTTGCGCCGCGCCGTCATCGCCAGCACGATTGGCACCACGATCGAATGGTATGACTTTTTCCTCTACAGCACGGTCACCGGCCTGGTCTTCGCGAAACTGTATTTCCCCCAGTCCCACCCGCTCGTCGGCACGCTGCAGGCATTCCTGATCTATGCCGTCGGCTTTGTCGCGCGGCCGGTCGGCGCAGCGATCTTCGGCCACTACGGCGACCGCATCGGACGCAAGGCCACGCTGATCGTGACCCTGTTGCTGATGGGGCTCGCCACGTTCGCCGTGGCCTTCGTTCCGACCTATGCAACGATCGGCATCTGGGGCGCCGTTTTTCTCACGGTGCTGCGCTTCATCCAGGGCGTCGGCGTCGGCGGTGAATGGGGCGGCTCGGTCCTGATGTCGATGGAGTGGGCGCGCACCAATGCGCATCGCGGCTTCGTCGCGTCGTGGCCGCAGTTCGGCGTGCCGGCGGGACTGTTCCTTGCCAACCTCGCCGTGCTGGCCATGAGCTGGCTTTCCGGCAGCAGTTTCCTCACGTGGGGCTGGCGCGTTCCGTTTTTCCTCAGCATCGTACTGGTCGCGATCGGGCTCTACATCCGCCTGAATATCCTCGAGACGCCGATCTTCGCGAAACTGCTGGCCGAGCGCCGGATCGAGAAAACGCCGATGCTCGAAGTGCTGCGCAAGCAGCCGAGGGATATCGTGCTGTCGGCGTTTGCGCGAATGGCCGAACAGGCGCCGTTCTATATCTTTACCGCGTTCGTGTTCACTTACGGGATCACGGCGTTGGGCGCCACGCGCGAGCTGCTGCTGACGGCGGTGCTGGTGGCGTCCGTGGTCGAATTCTTCACCATTCCGCTGTTCGGACACGTGTCGGATCTGATCGGGCGGCGGCGAATGTACATGATCGGCGCGGCCACCGTCGGCGTATTCGGATTTCTCTACTTCGCGATGGTCGATAGCCGGAATCCGATATGGATCTTCGCGGCCATCGTGCTGTCGCTGGTCCCGCATTCGATGATGTATGGGCCGCAGGCGGCATTGATTGCCGAGTCGTTTACCGGGCGGTTGCGGTATAGCGGTGCGTCGATGGGTTATCAGCTCGCTTCGGTCATTGCAGGCGGTCCGGCACCGCTGATCGCGACGGCGCTGTTTGCCTACTACCATTCGGGGTATGCGATCGCGGTGTATGTGCTGGCGTGCGCGGTGCTGAGCCTGGTTGCCGCATCGAAGCTCGGGGACTATACGAACAAGGATATTTCGCGGGAATACGACGACGCGCGAAATCTGGAGGATCATGGGCACGCGCCACCGCTGACCTGACCGGCGTCACCCTCACTGCTTGTTGTCCGCGCGAACGGCGCCGAGCGCTTGGAGCAACGGTCGGAGCGCATCGAGTTCCGCGCCGAAGCCGGCCCAATCCCCCGCCTTCAGCCGCTCGATCGCGCGATCGTAATGGGCGAGCGCGTCACGGGCGCGCACATCCGCTGCGCCGCCCGCCGGCGCCGCCGCCGGTTCCGGCCTCGTCTCCTTGAAGAGCGCCGCGAGCGCCTCGCCCAGGTTTTCCTCCATCACGACGCGATCGCCATAGGCGGCGATCACCCGTTTCAGTTCGGGCAATTGGCCCGACGCCGCGCGCAGATAGAGCGGCGACACGTAGAGGATCGAGTGCTCGATCGGAACGACCACGAGATGTCCGCGGATTACGCGTGAGCCCATCTGGTTCCACAGCGAGATCTGCTGCGAGATTTCCGTGCTCTGCTGGATGCGCGCCTCGATCTGGTATGGCCCGTAGATCAGCTTTTCCTTGGGGAACGCGTAGACGATCAGCTTGCCGTACCCAGGCGGATCGCAACGCGCGGCCAGCCACGCGATCATGTTCTCGCGCTGGCTCGGCACCATCGGCAGCATGAGCACGAAGCCGGCCTGGGCGTCGCCGGGCAGCCTCATGATCGTGTAGTACGGCGCCATCTGCCGGTTCGCGGCGTCGCCCCCGTCGATATCGCCCAGCGCGCGAGGAAACTGCCAGAGGTCCTCGCGGTTATAGAACACTTCCGGCGCATCCATGTGATAAGCGCGGTAGAGATTCGCCTGGATCAGGAACAGATCCTCCGGGTAGCGGATGTGCCGTTGAAGATCCTGCGGCATCGCGTCGAACGGCTTGAACATGCCGGGGAAGATGCGCGCGTAAGTCCGCACCAGCGGATCGGAAGGATCGCTGATGTAGAAGTCGACCGTTCCGTTGTACGCGTCGACCACCACCTTGACCGCGTTGCGAATGTAGTTGGCGCCATCGCCGACGCCGGGCGGCGCATACGGAAACCAGCGGCTGGTCGTATAGGCGTCCTGCATCCAGAACAGGCGTCCGTTGCTCGCCACGACATAGGGGTCGTGGTCGAGCGCGAGAAACGGTGCAATCGTGCGTATCCGGTCCCGGATGTTGCGGTGAAGGAGGATCCTGCTCTCGTTCGTGATGTAGTGCGTCAGCAGGATGTTGGGATCGCCGAACTGCCATGCGAACAGGCTCCGTCGTATCGCTCCGCCGATCGCGACACCGTCGCGCCCGCTGTAGGACGTGTAGACGTTGCTATCACCCTTCGGGTAGTCGAATTCGGGCACACTGCCCTTCACGATCACATAGCCCTGCCCGCCTTCACCGAAGTAGATGCGCGGTTCGTTGATCGCCGGTCCGCCGTCGGCGACAGGCGGAATGTCGCGCAGATAGAGCGACGGCAAGCCCTCCGTGGATTTCTCCGTGACCGGCGACATCACGATGCCGTTGCCGTGGGTGAACAGAAGATGCAGGTTCACCCAGGTTCGGGCGTTCTCCGGCAGCATCGTATGCTCCAGTTCGCGCGCCGACAGCATGACCTGCCGGTAGCCGGAGTCGAGACGGTAGCGATCGATATCCACGGAAAAGAACTTGTAGTAAGTCCTGATCTCCTGCAACTGCGCATAGGTATCCATCAGCGGCTGCACATCCCACAGGCGGATGTTGTCGACTGTCGCGCGATTGGCCTGCAGCGACGCAAGATTCAGGCCTTGCTCGGCCGCGAACGGTTTGACCTCGATCTGCGCGAGACCGTAAGCCTGCCTCGTCAACGCGATGTTGTGCCGGATATAGGGCGTCTCGAGCTGCAGTTCGCTCGGCTTGACGTAGAAACGCTGGAACAGCGCGGGATAGACGATGCCGAGCGCAAACGAAGTGCCGAACACGAGCAGCACCGCAGCGGCCGGCAACTGATAGCCGGGCTGGCGCATGTTGACCGCCATCGCAACGGCCGACCCAATGGCCAGGCCGACGAGCAGCCACAATACCGGCAGCATCACGTGGACATCCGTATAACCGGCGCCGACCACGACACCGTTGTTGTCGTATAGCAGCAGGAAGCGTTCGAGCCACCAGGACCAGGCTTTCACCAGGAAGAAGAGTGCCAGCAGCGCCGACCCGTGAACCGCGGCGGCCGACGAAAGCCCCTTCGGCGGGCGCAGCATGATGTCGCCGCGCAGCCAGTAGACGCCGCCTGCGACGATCGCGCAGCAGACGACCACTTGCAGCAGCAGGTTCTTCAGCACGATCCAGACGGGGAGCGCGAACAGATAGAAACCGATGTCCTTGCCGAAGATCGGATCGTGCGCGCCGAACGGCACCCGATGCAGAAAACGAAGCGCAACATCCCAGCTCGACATCGCACCGGCGGCGATCGCAAGCCCGAGAATGACGGCGGCCGCAGCGATGACCGCGCGCCAGGGAATGCGCGACGCGACCTCCCCTGCCAACGCCCGCAGGACATCCTCCGCCCGCGTCGACGAAGTGTCCGCTACCTGCCAGACATCGACGGGCCTGGCATAACGATGCGCGAGCCACCCCGACGCGCCGATCGCGACCGCCGACACGGCGAACACGGCGACGAACAGCAGCACTCTTGCGGACAGGATCGTCCAGAAGACGCCGCCATAGCCGATCGACGAAAACCAGAGCCAATCGACCAGGAGACCGGTGATGCGCCCGACGACGATCAGGCAGGCGATGACGATCGCAGCCGCGATCCCATAGCGTCTCAGGCGTGGGACGGACGTTGCTTGCGAGCGCATCGAAGCTTCCTTTGCCGGGCCGTCATGCGTGGCCGGCCGCGACCGGACGGGGGTGTGCCGCCGATCCGTCAGCGAGAATCGCGGCCGGCCGCATGTCTGAATGCTACGCCCGTTGCCGACGCATCGCCATCCGGCGGCATGCGCGACGTCGCAGGCAACGATCGAACGCGGTGCAGTGCACTGCAGCAAATTCGATCTCGCCGCCGCGGGACGCGATGCGCAGCCCACGGAGCGCACGGTCATGGTGGCGTTTGCACGCCATCCGGGTCGCGCTCACAATAGATATTTCGGCGGCTTTCCGCGCCGGAACGGACGGAGGGCGAAATGGACGATCCCCATGATCTTCAGCGCTTTGTCGACGCACAGGATTCGGTGTATGCGCAGGTCTGCGACGAGCTCAGGCACGGACACAAGCGAAGTCACTGGATGTGGTTCGTGTTTCCGCAGATCGAAGGGCTTGGCGAAAGCGCGATGGCGCAACGATACGCGATCTCGACACTGGCCGAAGCCGTCGCGTATCTTCAGCATCCGCTGCTTGGCGAAAGGCTGCGGGAATGCACACGACTGGTCAATCAGGTCGAAGGCAAGTCGATCCAGACGATCTTCGGCTATCCGGATTACCTCAAATTCCGGTCGTCGGTCACGTTGTTCGCGCATGCGACTCCCGACAACGCGGTGTTCGTGGAGGCGCTCGAGAAATATTTCGGCGGCGAGGCCGATCACGACACGCTTGCACGAATCTAGGCGATGTCGGCGTCGCGCCGCGTTAGAATAGCGCCCCTTCTCATGGGAGACGACAATGTCCTGGTTCGTTTATGAAGTGCCCGAATACCACGAAGACGCTCCGCGCATCGAACCGTACAGCGACCTGCGCAGCCGTGTACTGAAAGTCGGTGGCCTGGCCATGGCTGACGAACTGGAAAGCGTTCGCGAAAACGCCGCGGCGACAGTGGACACGCCCGAGCGCCCCCTGCGGACGCCGGAAAATCCGCAGGTCTTTCCGATTCCCTACGCCGAGTCCATGATCCTGGTCGGGTTCATCTTCGATTTGAAGCGAGACTTCCGGCAACTGGTCGTGTCACCGGTAGAAATGCCCTGGTTGAACGACGCGTAAACAGTGGTCGGACCGGACGCGGACGGGAGCGTTGCGCCTGTTCTGAAGCCGGGCCCGACTGGCAAGGTGTCCGTCATCCATGGTGTTCTACAACAACGATAACTGGGCCGGTGTGCTGGTGCGAACTGCTTGATCGCCCTCTCGTGGCGTCAGGCTCGGCCTGTCCGTGGTCTGAGAACGCCCGTCGTCCGGTCGATACCTTCGCACCCAATCGGCACCAAGCACATCGGATGAGAACACAACGCCGGGCGCAATCTGAACAAGTTCGCTCATCCGCGGATTTTCCTAAGCGGGCCGAACGTCGAAGTGAGCTGCGGCGTATCGCGCGCTGCAGTTCCACACTTCGACGCCGTCACGGGTGAAGGAAGCCCAACCATCCTTGACGATCACGTCTGCACCGGGAAATACGTCGCCGTATCCATTTGCGGTGGCAGCGAAGACCGTCCGCTCGCGACACGTCGCCCAGTATTTCCCATCGGCAAGCGTTAGCGATTTTGTACTCAACCGGCAACTCGACTCACTATTTGATCAAGAACCGGTCGCGGTTCTTTGCTCCCGCAATCCATTGAGGGGCCCGGCCACGACCGCTCCATGTTGCGCCAGTCTTCGGGTCGCGATACTTCGGAGCAACCGGCGCACTTACGTTCGTCGCAACCGCACGGCGCCGCCCGAAAAGCTGCTCCGGCGTGATGCCATACTCGGCGATCTGTTCACGGATCGTCGTGATGATGCTGTCCAGTTCAGCAAGTCGAACTTCTTCGGCTTGCTGTGCCAGCGCTTCGGCTTGGGCTTTCAACTCGAGATAGGTAGCCATGTATGTGCAGGGACTCCGATTTAGAAGATTGACCGGTGGTTGAAATGGCCTTGGGCTTGAGCGAAGACCCGTCGACCTCGACAGACACATTATATTCATGGTTTAGCAAGAACCAAATGGCTCGACGCCGCATGACACTATCGTCGTGGTCATATTCGTGAATCTCACAAACGCTGCTGACGCTCAGCGAATGGTACTCCGCACGTAGATTTCACGCTTCGGATTACCGATTTAAATTCACACAAATACAAATGTCCGGTTCTCGCCAAGTTCAGATGTCCGATTTTCGACCGATCGCAAGCTGACCGGCCGCTGGCAATCCCGCGCCGGAAGCTGCGATGGCTGCAATGGAGCCGATCACGATGGCGATGCGTGAAATGTGACCGGAGTTGATTCAGTTCTTCTCGATCAAGTTGCGGACAGCGAACAATTCGGCATCGTTGCGGATACCGAGTTTACGATATGCGGATTGTTTCTGCGCGCTGATCGTCTTGGGACTTCGGAAGAATTTCGACGCGATCTCGGACACGGACATACCGGCAAGAAAGCACCGCAACACTTCATGCTCGCGCGGGCTGAGCAGAAAATCCGCCGCCGGCCCAGAATCGGACGACGGTGAATCGTCGCCGCTAGCGGTCCTCGGTTCGGCCCCACGTGAATCTGTCGTCGTGCCCCACGTGATCCGGTGCGAGAGTTCGGCG
This sequence comes from Burkholderia sp. RF2-non_BP3, assembly GCF_001522185.1. Lineage (NCBI taxonomy): Bacteria > Pseudomonadati > Pseudomonadota > Betaproteobacteria > Burkholderiales > Burkholderiaceae > Burkholderia > Burkholderia sp. RF2-non_BP3. Next base: position 344,040 of record NZ_LOSU01000033.1, read on the forward strand.
CTTATGAATGATTGGCCACTTGCCACGAGGCGAATCGCGCGGGCGAGTTCGCCGAGATCCTCGCTCTTGCCGAAGAAACCGAGCGCACCTGCGCGCATCGTCATGTTGACGGTCGCTGACGAATCGCTGCTCGACATCATCAGCATCCGACAATCGGGGAAGCGCGTATTGATGAGCTTGACGAGATCGAGGCCATCGATCTCGTCGGGACCGAGCGTGTAGTCGAGCAGCACCACATCGGCGCGGTTCGATTCGAGCCAGCGAATCAGGTCGCGCGACTTCGCGAAGCTCGCTACCAGCTCGATGGAGTTCTTCTCGGTCAGGTAACTTGCAATCCCGAGTTGGACGATGGCATGGTCGTCCAGAATCACGACGCGGATCGGCTGGTGCCCAGGCCTCATAGTTACACCTATCGTTGTTGTATACGGCGCGAAACGGCTAGCCCCGTTATTGTCGCGGGATGCCATCCATGATTATTTCGACTAGCTTACCGGCTTTTGGGGCAATTTTTAACCCTGGTGACCAAATCTGAAGGTGATGTGGCCGCAGTGCCGCATTGCGTTTCCGCAACGCGCGACCTATGATGTCGGTCTCGTTTTACGGTTTTTACCTGCGGCCATCTCAGCTCCCGATACTCGTCTGAGGACCGTCCATGGCAAACCGGCCAACAATCTGGTTGAACAACGTGAGCAAGCTGAGTTTGAAACGATGTGCCGTATTAATGAGCGCACTCGTCTGGCTGACGCCCACGTTCGGATGGGCAAGCAATTCGCCGCAGTTCACAACTGAAGAGAAGGCGTGGATTGCCGCGCATCCGGTGGTGCGCACTACAATCGATCCACACTGGCGCCCATTCGAATTTCGCGACCACGGGAAGGTAGTCGGCATCGTGCCGTCGTACCTCGATGCGATTTCGCGCGTGAGCGGATTGCGCTTCGAGTATGTCGATGGCCTGTCATGGGCGGACTCGCACGACGCCTTGATCTCCGGCAAGATCGATGTGGTGCCCGACGTATCGAAAAGCGCGGATGTGTCGATGTATCGCGACGGCATCATTGTCGGCCGACCGTACTTCGTCGGCACGATGGTCGTGGTCGCGCCGGAACACCTGAACCTGTTCGTCGATTCCCGCAACCTGGCCGGCAAACGGATCGCGATCAAGGGCAGCGGCGGGCTGGAGTATGCGATTCGCCAGAGCGGCCTGCCCGTGACGCTGCTGACCTATGACGACGAACAGGACGCACTCGCGGCCGTCCTCGACGGCACAGCAGATGTGGCCGTCGGCCCGGACAAGTCAATCCTGCCGTTGCTACGCCGGCAGTTCCTGGGTCAGCTGTTCCTGGCGGGCGGCCTGCCGGAGCGGCCATATGCGCTGGCCCTGGCAACCCGCAGCGACATGCCCGTGCTCGCGTCCATTCTCGATAAGTCGTTGGCCGCGATTCCCGCTCGCACGGGCGAGGAGATTGTGCGCCAATGGATGGAATTGACCGACTACGGCGAACCGACGCTGCGCTCAATCCTTTACTACCGACGCTGGCAGGTCGTTGCGGCCGGCGCCACCGTGTTCGCGCTGGCGGCCATCGCGTTCTTGTCGTGGCGCGCACGCACCGCTGCGGTTCGCAGCGAGCGCGAAAAGGCAATGTTCCTCGCGTTCATCAGCCACGAGATCCGCACGCCGATGCACACGATCCTTTCGTCGCTCGAGCTGCTGCAGCAGTCGCAGCTCACGCCGAAACAGGCGGGCCGAGCGGATGCAGCCGTTGCCGCCTCGGAATCGCTGCTGACGCTGCTCGATGACGTGCTCGAATACTCGCGACTCGAATCGCACAACGTCACACTCACGCCCGAACCAACGCAAATTGACGCGTGGTTGCGGCGCAGCGCCGACATGGTGCGCTGGAGGGTCGACGAGAAAGGACTGAACCTTGCGATTGAACTCGCCTGTCCTGCCGATTTGACCTTGCTGATCGATCAGGTCCGCACACGGCAGATCGTGCTGAACCTGCTCGTCAATGCAATCAAGTTTACGTCGGAGGGGTCGATCTGGCTGCGTGTCGACTACCTGGAAGGCAAGCCGAACACTGCCGGTTCGCTTGTGATCGAGGTCCGCGATACCGGGATCGGCATCCCGCCCGCGCGTCAGAGCCGCATCTTCGAGCCCTATCAGCGCGTCGAGGAGCCGGGCAGCCGTCGCGTGAACGGCAGCGGCCTGGGCCTGTCGATCTGCCGCGAACTGGTTGGGCTCATGAACGGCGTGATTACCGTCAGCAGCAGCCCCGACAAGGGCACGATCTTTACCGTGATCCTGCCTGCGCAACGTACCTCATGGGTAGCCGGCCGGGATGCGGCCGCGCCGGAGGCCCCGTCACGCGAAGTCGACACGACCGATACCCGGGCTTCCCAGCGAGTCGACGAAGGTCCGATGATTCTGGTCGTCGACGATCACGAAGCCGTTCAACATGCGATCCAGCATCAACTTGATGCGCTCGCGTGCCGTTCGGCCATCGCCGGCAACGGCGCGCAAGCGCTCGATCGGTTCGAGCGCGCTCAGTACGACATGGTGCTGCTCGATTGCGACCTGCCGGACTTCGACGGCTATACGGTCGCACAGCGCATGCGCGCCAGTGAGCAGCAACGCGGGCAGGCGCGCACACCGATTATCGCGATTTCGGCGTCGACGGAAGATGCGCATCGTGAGCGCTGCTTCGACAGCGGCATGGATGGTGTGCTCGGCAAGCCGCTTCGGCTCGAAGCGTTGCGGCAGATGATCGACCTTTGGTGCCCGGCAAGCAAGCTTGACAGGCATCAGCCGTCTGTCGAACCAACACCCATAGCAGCTCGGGAATTCTCCGAGATCTACCGTCGAAGTATCGACGCGGATCTGGCATCTCTGAGCACCGCGCTCTCGGCCGGCGATGCTGAGAAGGCGCGCTATATGGCGCACAGAATCAAAGGGGCGGCCGCGATTGCCGGGCATGCCGGGACGAGTAACCTGGCAGCCGAACTCGAGCGGATGCTGGAAGCGGTATCCGACGGGATTCCGAGCAATGTCGGCCCGCTTCATGATGATTTGTTGCGCCAGCATCGCGCCGAAACAGCGACACCGGATTCAGGCGAATCGAAGCCCTGCAGCACGCGCGCATAAGCCTATGAGGCTGCCGCCTGATCCAGTGCAATACCCGCATACGCAGGACACCACATCGCGATCATCTGCCGCAATGCTTCGAGCCGCAGCGGCTTGCCGAGCACACCATCCATGCCGCTCTCGAAGCAGCGCACCTTGTGCGCGTCGCCGGTGATTGCCGATATGGCGATGATCGGAACGTGTCGCCCCTTTCCTGCAGACTCGCGTTGACGGATCGCGCGTGCGAGCGCGTAGCCATCTACGTCCGGGAGATTGCAATCCAGCAGCACCATGTCGACATGCGTGCGCGCGAGTTGCTGCAACGCGGTCTCCCCCGTGTCAGCGATGATGCCGACGCAGCCAAGCGCTTCACATTGATCCTGCAGCGAGGCCCGGACGGCTTCGTGATCATCGACGATCAGGATGTACGGCACTTCCCGGCATGGTTGGGCGGCGGACGCTGGTGTGCGCACTGGCGTCCAAGCGGTTAACCGGGCCGACGACGTGCGATCCGTGACTGCGACCGGCAGCTTGACCGAGAAGACGGTCTCGACACGCGGCGTACTGCTGACCGTGATCGTTCCACCCATTAACTCGACGAGTTCACGGCAGATCGCGAGGCCGAGCCCGCTGCCGGCGCCGTCGGAACGTGCGGCGCGATCATTTTGCCAATACCCATCGAACAGATGCTTGAATTGATCGGCAGCAATGCCGACCCCGGTGTCGCGAACGTCCAGTAGCAGCGTGCTGCTTCGCCCTCGGCGGGTCGTGGCAATTCGAACACGCAACGTCACGCTGCCGCCGTCCGTGAAGTGAATTGCGTTGACCAGTAGGTTCAGCACGATCTGGCGCACGCGGACCGGATCAATCTCGACATGCAGCGCCGGCGGGATCTCAATGTCCAACGCCATCGCGATTCCCTTGGGTTCGGCACGCCAGCGCACCATATCGACAGTTTCCCGGGCCCACGACTCGAGTTCGACGACCTGCACGTCGAACGTCACCTTGCTCGACTCGAGGCGGGAGTATTCCAGGATGTCGTCCAGCAGCGTCAAGAGCGTTTCCGACGCGGACACGGCCGCATCCACGCGATCGGCCTGTCGTGGCGGCAACCGCGAGCGCCGCAGAAAATCCAGCGACGACAGAACAGTCTGCATCGGCGTTCGGATTTCGTGGCTCACGAACGCGAGGAACATCGCCTTGTCCCGCTTGCTGCGAATCGCCGCCGCGCGGGATTTCCAGGAGAGATAGGCGAACACCGCGAATATCAGCAACGTCGCGGCAATCGCGACCACCTGCGGCGCGCGATAATGCAGGATTGAGCGTAGTGTCGGCTTGCCGTAGTCGCCGAGTTCAACCCAGTCCCGCGTGATCGCAGCGGCTTCGCTCGCCGGAATCGCTGCGAGCGACTTGTCGATGATCGACGCCAGAATCGGCAGATCGGCCCGCGTGAGCATGGCCAGCGACACGGAGCGATCCGCCAGCATGCCGGACATGTAAAGCTGCCCCGGAAATTGCCGGCGAACGAGCGGCAGGATCGTGACGTCGATGCCAAGCGCGGCATCGGCTTCGCCGTTGGCCACCGCGGCAAGTGCGAGTTCCTCGGTGTCGAACGTCAGTACGTCCAGCGCGACACCGCTATGACGGGTGAAGTATTCGACCGCGCCGCGCCCCTTGATCGCGACGCGTCGGCCTTCGAGCCGCTTCAGACTGAAAACCATCGCGGAATTGTCACGTGTCACGGCAGTCAGCCGACCGACCAGATAAGGCGAACTGACGAGCGCGCCGCTGCCGACACGGTCGGATACCAACTCTCGCCAGACGCCTGGCAGCAAATCCACCTTGCCGGTAGCGAGCGCGTCGTATGCACGACCCCATTCCGTCCCGGGTACCGTGTCGAATGTGAGCCCGGTCATTTTCGAAATCGCGTTCAGGTAACCGGCGACAAGACCAGCATGCTGTCCGTTGTGGAGATATTCGAGTGGACTCCAGTTCGCCTCGACTGCTATATGAACGACCGGGTGTGCGTCGATCCATCGCAGCTCTTCATCGGTGAAGACCGGTTTCTGCCAAAGCGTCGACGCAACCGCGCCCGGCAGCGAGACCACGCAGACGGCCAGAAGCAATGCACGACAGAGCGAACACCATTGGGTCCAGCGCGAAGCGTGTATATTTTTCATGATGGATGCAGCTTAGAAATGTGACGACGCTGACGGAATGAATCGCGAGGCGCCGCCGCGTCGCGAACATAACCTTGACTCACTCGATGCATCACACAAAGCCCGACAATTCGCCTCTCGTTCAAGTGTCGCCGTCGGAATCCCGCAGGATGTCCGTCGGGTCACCACGCTGCTGCCGGTCTCAGGTGTTACGTATGGAAGGCCCTGAGAATGCAACACCTGCATAAAGAAGGCATGAGAGGTGTGTCGCGCACGAACTTGTCAGCGGTCGATCGCGTTGTTGCGCACGTTGTTTGGTCGGAATTCTGTATTACAAATTGGTGCCGCAATATAAGACTTGTCCTAAAAATGAAAAGCGCCGTCATCGGCGCCATGACTTCACGAAGGACTGTTAGCAATCAATGAATAACTCTGATCTGCTTTAATAAGTCTGGGCACAAGTGAGTGTTAGTGTTTCGCAGACTGAACCGCTTGAATTTCTTTTGCAGTGCAGAGAATTGGTGTTCGTTTTGGCCTTCCCTGTTCTACTGGATACAAGCTCGGAGGCCCCGGCCGCCCATGGCATCGCACCAGATCATCTACGATGTCAATTGGAAGCCGATACACCGAATCAGAAATGCGTCGCGGGCCTTACCTACATTTGGGCCGCCGAAGGCTGGCCGTTCGTCGCCGCTGTCATGTTTTGCACCCTGCCGTATCGTCGATTGGTCGATGAGTGACAGGACGCACGCGAAGACGGCTCCATACACTTTGCTGATGCCACCCTGGCGACTCGGCCCGCCGAACTGATACAACGTCGCTTTTCACCGCTGCATTGTCCTCAGGAATCGCCTCGATGGCTGATGCCAAAGGCCGGCGCTCACTGCTCGACTTCGTTAGGTTTAGCTCGAGCATCGTATTGGGGGCCAGTGAACCCGTCCGGGAGAACAGTGGAAGGCCGATTTGCGAATGAGACGACACGGTCAAATTGATTCACCGGCACCACTTCTACTTCATGCGTGTCCGTCCCGTTTGCCAAGACGACCCTGACTGGGCTGCCAACTGGACTCAGCCCGACCAGATCGAGCGATTCGCCAGGCGACAAATAGCGGTCTCGCATGCAAACGGTCGAAAGCGTACATTCGCCATGCGCGGTTGCTAGCATGACCGTGTTTCCTGTATTAACGAATGCCGTCCCGTCGACCCGATAAGCCTGCCTTGGCGACCTGGGCTGCACGACTAGAATTGTCTGCAACTCCAGACGCGGTTTCACCTTGACTGCATCCGTATCGATCGAAACAGCGCGCTCCTCCCGGAACGTTACGCGAAAATAGCGTGGCGAGTCGTCACTGACACCTTTGAAATAGAGACGCAACCAGCCACTCATGTTCGGGCGCAACACGAGTTGCTTCGGCGCGTACATCAAGTCGCCGCCTTTGGGCTTCCAGGTCGCGACGTCGCCATACGGTGGAGCGCTTTCCTCCACTGACACGCCGTACACGCGCGTCTGGTCGCTGTCGTTCACGACCTCGCGAACGAGATAGTCTTTCCCGGACCCCATGAAATAGGTCATGTCGCCAACGGACAATGCCTGCGCGGTGCAGGACCAGGCCAACATCACGAACGCTGCTAATTGCCTCAATCGATTCCTCACTGGTTACTGGTCCGCGCATGCGTATCTCACCCGCTTCAATTCAGCCAGTCGGCCCGGCATCGCGCGTTACCCGACAAAAATGGATGCGCGACCGACTACGTCGGCCGCGCACATGGACATACCTCCTTCTTTTGCTTCGGCATCAGCCTTCGCGGCGCCGAACCGGACCCGCATCGGCCACGCTTTTTGGTTTGCATTCGACCTGATCAACCCAGAGCGCGCCTTGTGCCTTGCTGAGGTCAACGTCGATCTCGCACGTTCCGCCGGCATCGGTCTCGTATTGAATGACCGGATAGGCGGTATCGACGTCGATCACGAAACCGCCGTCGGCCGCGGTCGTAGCCTTGCCGATGTGGTTGCGAATTTCCGTGTTCGGCTTCACCAAGCCGTTCTCGGTCAGCACGCCGAACACCGTTACCAGCCGGCGGACCTTCGGCGTCATCGACGCGACGTTGCCGGGATACAGCACGAGCTTGGCGTCGCCTTCCTGGATATCGAAATTTTCCGGCGTGTCACGACGCGTGCGAATCTTCACGCGGTGTTCGCGGTATCCCGTCAGTGGAACGAACGTGGAACGCGAATCGAGCGCCAATGCCCCGTTCGTGGACACCATCTCGAGGTTGCCCCGCGCCGACTTGTCCACGCCGACGATCACACCGCTTTCGCCCTTCTTGCTGTTGAACCCGATGCCGCGCGTGTTCCACCCGACACTGCCTTGCATCGCGGCCGTGCCGCTGGCATCGCCTGTGTCGTCGATGTTCACGTTGCCCTGCCAACCGAACCAGCGGTTGTGGCCCTGCGCGCCCAGATGCGCCTGGGTGCTCGTCGGGTTGCCATAATCGCTCGACAGTGAACGCGAGCGGTTGACCCCTGCCGACAGATAGTCGACGCCAACAATACGCTCCGGCCGCCAGCCGACGTGCGCACCGATCTGCTCGGTATCGAGCGAACGCGAATAGTCGATGCCCGCGTCGCCGAACGAGAACGTCGCATTCAGGCCGACGTAGAACGCGTTGTTCCACTTACGGCCCATGCCGCCGGTATTCCTGCTGAACATCTGGCCGCCATTGAGCATCACGCGCATCCATTTGTTCGCGTAAATGTCCTGGCTCCAGTCGATTCGATAGTCCTGACCGCCGCCTTGGTATACGCTACCGCTCACGTTGAGCGTCGCGTTGTTGGCCCAACCGAACATTCGCGAAACACTAACGTTCGAGCCGAAACTCAGTGTGCGCTGATTGTATACGCCGTTCTTCGCGGTGCTGCCGGTCGTCAACATGTAGTTCGCCCATGCGCCGACCGGCCCAATGTTAGCCGCGGCATTCGCATTCAGGCGCAATCCGCCGTCGCTCGTCGCTCCCGTGTCGATTCCGACGTTACCGTACTTGAAACTCCGCTGATAACGCAGTTCGGCGGCGGCCAGGCCGTCAAAATAATAGGCACTACCGTGAAACGTACCGAGCCGAGTCGCCATCTTGCCGCTCGCGCCGACGAGCTGCCGGCTGATCGAACCACGTCCGCCGACGTTGTTCGCAACATACTGGCCGACATAGAACTGATACTGCGTGTCCGCACCTGTACCGCCGTTACTCGGCTTGTAAACCTGCTCATTCCGGGACGACACCACGCGACCGTTGACAACGACGTCCACGCGAATCGGATAACTCCCGACTGGCAACTGACGTGTATCGATTTCCTGGTTGCCGAGGGGAAGATGCTGAACATTGATCAGCTTGCCGTCGCGGTGGATCTGCACTTCGCCCGATGCGGGCATGAACGCGAAGATCGGCGTGCGCGCCAGCGAGCCATCGTTCAACTCCGAGCGGCTCGCGGTGCCCGCGCTGACGCCAAGGAAGCGCCCGCCCGGAAGGAACGTCGTCTGTCCCAGCGCATTCATCGACCAAGTGCTCAGATAGCCGGCCGTGATCGCTACACCGCGGTAGTCACGTTCCAGCCGCGCTTCATACAGGTTGAAATCGTCGCCGCTGCGAATGTCGCCTTCAACATACGCGTGATTGACACCAATAGCACTGACCGACTGCACGTGGAGGTAGCCGTTCGCATCGGCACTGGCGTTCTTCACGACCGACATGTCGTAGTTCAGCACACCGCTCGGATGCTTCTCGGTACTGTCGGGCAGCATATGCAGGCGCGGCGCGCCTTCGCTTGCATAGGCATCCCTCGGCAGTTCCGCGACCAGTTCGAACGTCCGCAGATTGAATTCCAGCTCGACGTCCGATGCGTCCTGGCGTGCGGTCGACGTTTCCGCGACCACGCGCAGCGGCTTACCGTAGTGATCCGCAACCCTCTGCTTCGCGGCATCCGTGATGGCGATCTTCGCGAGGTTGAAGTCGACCAGCGTCAGCGTGCGACCATCGTACTTGACGGTCGCACGGCCCGCTTCCTCCGAACCGCTGTCGGTCTTGAGCCGCACGGGCACTTCGACACCCTGCTCGAGTGCACCGAGCAGGTTGTCAGGGAAAGTGTACTGACCGGCAGCCAATGTGCCATCGGCATGTGTACCACCCGCAGGATCAGGCGCGTACTCGGCAGTCTCCGGATGCAACAAGCGAGCGTCGCTGCCCGGTTCCGTGTTCGACTCAGGCACGGACGCCGATGCGTGTTCCGAGGCCGTGATCGCGTCGACATTGACGGCGTGTGCAGACGCGTAGCGACGCCGGTCAGCGTCGGGATTCTCGACTTCCCGCGCGCCCCGATCGAACATCACCGAATGATCCGCCGCAAGCACAGCCGACGACACCCATCCTCCCGCTAGGGATATGGCGACGTTAAGCGCTGTCATTGTCGACTTTTTCATTCGCAGTCCAAATTGAATCTCTGTTGAGTCACGTAACGAAACCGTGATTTGCTTACTTTGCTACGACCTTCGACGGCGCAGCATTCATCGGAAAATACTGGTATTCGCTGCCTTTCCAGACGCCAATACCTTGAAGGGATACCAGGCCCTTTTCCTTGCGCATGTCTCCCGACTCACCCGGAAGCAGGAAAGTGGATCGGCTGCACGCCTTCGGTTCAGTCGCTCCCTTTTCTTCGCACTTCCCCGTGGCCGTGACATGGACGAAGGTATTTCCGATGTTCTTCACGCGCCCATTGCCGTCGTTTTCGAATTTGAAGTGGATCGTGCGTGGGCGAACGACGAGGATCGAGCTCAACCGAATGCGCTGCTTTGCGGACAAGCTGACACCATCACTGATGTTCGCTTGCGACGACACGGCTTGTTCAACGAACGACAACTGGTAGTAACGCTCCTTGTCGTCACGCTTGCCCTGGTAGTAGATTTTGACGTCCGCCGTTCGATGCGGCGGTAGAAACACCGTCGCGGGCGAGATGAGTACATCTTTTTTCTGCTCCTGCAGCACCGTCAATTGCCGCGGATTGGTAATCTCCTGGACTTCCGTCGACACGAATTTGGCTATCGAGTCGTCGTTCTTGATCTGCTTGACGACGTAGAACTCGTTTTCCTGCATTTCGGTCGTCAACGATCCGATGCCGATCGCCGATGCGTGCTGCGCGCCCATCAGCGCGGCCGCCAGCGCCAAAAGTTTGAGTGGCTTCATCGTGTCCTCCGAAAGAAAAGAAAAAGAAAATGCCGGACCCCTGGACCCCGAGATCCGGCATTGCCGGAGTCAAGCCTGCTTCGACCGAATCTATGCAGGCATTCGGCGAAACTTACGCGCTCGGCGTTTCCCAGCTCGCGACGAAACGCACTTCGACGTCGCCGTTGTATCGGCCATCGGAGACGCCCGACAGACCCGCGCCAGTCAGAGGGTTGCCGTCCTTGTCGGTGCCTTCCGCGATCGAGAATTTCACCGGCACGCCATTCGCTTGGTGGTACGAACCGTTCGGCGTCTTGTTCGGGCCGACCTTTGCCAGATTCATGTTCTGCAGGCCATTTGCCGCGATCGACGGCGCCGCGTCACCGCCCGTGCCCGACAGGATGTCGGTGAGGTTTTGGCTCAGCTCGATGCCGCCGAGATCAACGCCGACCTTCAGCGAATCCTTCACGCCACCAGCAACGGCATTCAACGTGTTCTGCGTGAGTTGTGCCTGGATCTTGTAGCCCGTGCCGCCTTCATAACCCGCCGCGAGAACGGTCAGCGTGCGGTCCTGCGTCGAGAATGCTTCGCTCGACGGGTTCCACTCGAAATCGAGCGTCGTGCTACCTTCAGCGAAGACGCTCAGCGTCACGTCGGACTTCTTAACAACCGATGCCGTCCACTTCACCCGGGCTTCTTCCGGGCCCACGGTTGCGGCGATGGCCGGAACCGCGAACGCGACTGCGAGTGCGGATGCCACTGCGAGGCGGATTGCAGTTTTCTTCATATCGATCTCTCAAAGGGTTTCATCAATTGACTTGGAATGACCGGACGACAGCCCCATACCCGGGGATATGCTTCTGGACCACCTGTCCTACCAACCGCCGATTCAATGGATTTGCCAGATCACGGCGGCGAAACAAATTATTTCAAATGAAAGGTAAATGAAATATAAGAATCGGCCTAAAAAGTCCTTTGATCCGCTTCGAGCGGGCACGGGTTCACTCCGTAGAGCGCCCGTGCTGATGAGTGACGGTCGCGCCCAAGCGCATTGATCTCCGCGAGCAGAAGGTCAGCGCAAGAAGGTTTGCCGAGGATGAGATGGGTTGGACGCGCAGGTCCGGTGGGCGCGCCGGAACCGAAGACAACGCGCATCACGACCACAATTGCCGGTGCGTTTCGCGGCGCACCCGCGATGCAGTGCCCAATCACGTCTGCTTGAGTTCTCACATGCGCTGAATGGGCCATACCGCGATTGGTTCGATACATCTTGACCGGTCCAACCATGCGTCGCGCGAGCGCAGACAAGATGCCGGCATGCAGCGTGAGGTCCGCGGCCTGTCCACCGTTTCGGCGGATCGTTAAGCGAGCAGAGATGCCCATCGCCGACTATCGCCGGCGCGGGGCATTAAACAACGGCCGGCCAGCTCACTTCCGGGCGCGAACGAACGCGACGCGGCAGTCCGCGCGAGAACATCCACACCGCCCTCGCGCTCGATCGCGGACGGATACATCTTGACAGGCGCCCCAGCAGAGTGACCGCAGTAGGTATACACCTCGTGCATTCCCTGTCAAAGAGACATCGGCGATCGCAGAGACCTCCCGAGCCTCCACCGGCAAGCCGTGTGGGAATTGCCCGGATATCTGCGCTGCGGGATGCATTTAGGACGGTTCTCATATTCTGATCGCGCGGCCCTCCATTAGCATACGAAAGCCATCTTGCGTGTGACTAACGGAACGACTCGGTTATCCGGTCCTCATTGCAGCCCCCTCCGCTCCATCGCTCAATGTCGAGCATGCGTTGCCCGTCGACCTGAATCCGGAATGGCGGCCGAAAAGTCATATGCACTCCACCGACTGTGTCTATTCCTCGCCTCACCATTTAAATGTCAAATCTCAAACCACTTTTTCTACGCGCCGGGATTCGCCTTTGCCTGAGCGGCGTGCTGGCGCTCGGCCATGCTGTCACTGCCCATGCTGCGGCCGATGACCCGCTTGCCATTACGTGCAGCCGTGCTCCCACCACTTCCAGTCATTCCTATGCGCCAATAGTGATTGAGATGGGCGATTATCTTTATTTGCCCGACATTCCCGCTGGCACCACGGGCGCACTCGTTGGGCGCATTCACAAGTCGAATCCCCAACTGACGCAGTTGGCCATCATCTTCAAGGAGGCTACCACTTGGGACTATTTCCCGGACGTCGCCGTCAGCGCATGGGTGTCGGCGGGCGGTGCATCGCGCTCGATCGTTGTTCCGGATAGCCAGGATGTGCGCTTCCCCAACCTTCCCTTTTCCGCCAAGAGCGCACAGAATCGTGTCGGCGCGGACTACATCGTCAACGGCATGCAAATCGCGTCAATTTTTATGTTTACGCAGCAAACCGCGAACTCGCTGGGGCAGTTCGTTCGCGGGCCGGGTACTCAAGTGCAGGATCCGGTCGCCAGAAAGATGGTAGCGGACGCCTTTCTAAACCAGTCACCGATGACGTTCGGTGCGCGTATGTTCTACTCCCCCCTTCTCGATGGAGATCGTGGTAAGCAGCTTGCTGATTGGTGGGTAAAAGGAGATTCCTGGAGCCTTTGTGGATACGCCAACGAGTACGTTTATGGAACGACGGTGACGCCGAGCGCCAGCAATATGTTCAAGCTGTCACCGATCAGCGGCACCATCAGCGTGTCGAATGGCAAAATGCTCGTATCGGTTCCACCCGTCTGCCGTATCACGGACGGCAACATGGAATGCCCGATATCCACCAACGCCACGGCCACGATGGAGAACGTATCATTCGTCGTTCCACCTTCTCAGCAGTCCGACATATGGTTCATGACGGCAAGCGGGCAGAAGGTATCAAAGGTCACTGCGACTGCCTTGGGCACATCGAAGTTGGTGGTATCGGCGAATCTGCTGGATTCGCTGCTGGGCGACGCCGAGACGAAACCGCTCGACGATGCCATCGGCGCGATCGTGCAGACTACCGGTGGAACGGCCGTCGACATGCAAGTGTCCTTTTTCGATGACACGGAACTGAAACGTCTTACATTCGGCGTCGCGATCGACGAGCGCGACCCCGCTGCGATGGGCAAATATTCCGGTTCGATCGGCCAGGATCCCGAGATCGTCGTGCCGCTCACGATCCGGCAGTACGGCGCGTCGAAGGCGACGAAGGTGTCGGTAGACGTGCTCGCGCCCAGTGTGCAAACCGCAGACGGGCCACGTTGCAAATTCGTCGACCAAAGCGGGGCAACGGTGGTTGCAGTGCCGTCAATCGTCCGCTTTTATGACGGCACCGGGCTCGACGATCGCCCGGACAATTGCGCCGGTACCGTGTATGACGTCGCCACGCTAAAGTGGCGCGAGACCCTCGGCGGCGCATTCGCGTACGAGGGGGCCCTCGATATGGACCTGCGCTTCCCGCTCGATCCAAAGCAACTGGCGACCGACACGACAGGTACGCCCTGGTTTGGTACCGTTTCGGCCAGCGGCGAAGTGCGTGTCCGTGCTGATTGGCTCTGAGCGACTGCGGCCTTGGCAGTGCTCCGCACGCTAATATTTGACATTGCGCAAATAAATCCTTCGATTCCGCACCGCTTCGCCAGCACGGTGAGTGACGGTTTCGTCTGCGACTGTCTCAGGCCCCCAACGGCGATCGATATGCGGCGCTGCAACCGCATGACCGGCTTCCGACCCTGACGCCCGATCGCCGTCTGGAGCACCTCGCAATTTGATTCTGCCAAGTTAAATCTTTCGTAGATGTGCTAATTTTTCACCACACGTCAAGATCCTGTCAGATTTGAAGCCGTCTAATCGAATAGCAGTCGTCCCTTTCTTGAAAAATCCGGACGCGTCGCGCGGTTTGCACCAGCGCTCGAGCCTGTCATTGTCCATCTTTAACTTTTTTTCAGACATATCTGATTGTTCCGATCAGTCGATTCCACGACGATAGGTTCGCGTGGGAGGCGTCGGTCCGGTAACCCGACTTCTTCCGTGCGAACCATTCACTCAGATTTTTTGGGACCGTTCAGAACAATGAAAAAAATAACCCTGTCTCTTCTCTTGATGGCGCTCGCCGCGCCCGCCTTCGCAGGCCAATGCAATAGCTACGGCTATCAAAAGAAGCTGCACAGACTTGAAGTCAAAGCCGAAATCGCGAGCAGATACGGCGACAGGATCAAGGCGCAGAAGCTTCGGGAAAAGCGCCAGTATTTGATGTCCCGTTGTCAGCTGACGCACACCCTTGGCGGAGCGGCCGCGAACTACGCGCCGTACCAATATCATTAATTTTCCGTAAGCGCGGGCGCGCAGTGTCCGGGTAAATTCGCCGTCCCCGCTGGGAAGTACGCAGGCCCTCGAACACGAGGGCCTGGCGCTTACAAAACACAACGCCGGTCGCAATCAGAGCAAATTCGCTCATCTGCGGATTTCCCCACAAAGTCTGAACGTCGACGTGCGCGGCCGCCAGTTCGGTGTCTTCTACGTCCGGCTCTACTGCCGCTTCTTGAATCGCTCCTTTGCATCGCCGAATGATGCTTGTGTCTTGCCGACGATCTGTTCGGCCTTGCCCGTCAGTCTGCTTGTTCGATTTCCCACGACCCTGCCAACCATCTCCTTCAGTTTTCCCTTTGCTTCCGTGATGCGACCTCTTATCTGATCCTTGTTCATGACATTGCTCCTTGAAACCGACGAATGCTCGAACTGCGGTCCGGCACGCCAAGCGGAATCGCGATGAAACGTCGGTCCAGGCACGGCGATTGCGCGGGTCGAAGCGTTCGCGCTTGTGGACAACAGCGAGTTGATGGCCGAAAGCTTGACGCTCGCCAGGCTCGCGTCTCTGTAACGGGTGCCGGAGGCAAAGCAGGCTGCGGCCACTCGTTTTCAATCTTGCGGAGGAAGCATGAACACGCTCACTAGCGCCGGCCCGCTGGTTTCGCTGATCGCCGGCATTCTCATCCTCGTGGTGCCCCGCCTCCTGAATTACATCGTTGCGCTCTACCTGATCGTCATCGGGCTGCTCGGCCTGTTCGGAGGACGTCTCCATTGAATTGATATGACCACGAGATAGCCGTTCACGAACGCGCATCAGTTACGTCGTGGTGCCATGCGTGGGTCCGGTGGTGGCGAACACCGCCAGTGCAATGAGCAATACATATACCGGCTGCATGTGGATGAGTGAATGATCGATCAACGACATCGCGCGTCTTCCTTGATGAGATGACTCGCCTCCCCTGCGCCGGCCGCGTGATGCGGGGGCCGTGATACCGCAGGGCCCATCCTCTCGCAATGCGCTGAAGGGGGCCTCTCCTTCGGATGCGCAGCGATATTCGACCCGACATCGGCACGGCGGGAATGGGTGGTTTTCACTCTTTTGATCGCACATCGAGTCTCCCTACGTCAGACTTTTACCGCTTTTCCTCCGTTTTCATTTCAATTCAATGTAAGTGTTGCTTTGTCGGATCTGAACGCACATCCCGATAGCATTGTGAATCGCGTCCGCGTGCACTTTCGCTTCCGCCTCTCGCCATCATGATATGCATTCCTTCACATTATTAGACATGTCGTGCCGTGCAGCGATGATGACATCGCGCGTTCGATCATCGGATCGGCACGGCTGACAAGAGACGCGGACCGCGTGATCGCAATAGCGATCGAAGCATCCGCCGCTCCGTATGGGAACGAATCGTGCTCGTTGTCAGGCACTGAATGGAGGACAGCACGATGAAGCCCATGACACTCTCAAACCGCCGAATTCTGGCGACACTCGTGGCAGGCAGCGCACTCGTCGCGGCCAGCGCGGCCTTCGCGCAAGTCTACGTTGAACCGCCACCGCGGTACGAAGAGCCCGCCCCGGCGCCGGGTGTGTCGATCACAATCGGCATGCACGGCGACCGCTACTGGGACGGCCATCGCTACTGGGAGCACGACGCGTGGATGCATCGTCATCCGCGTGAACACGACCCGTGGCGGGAGCACGAGCGCGAGCGCATGCGCGAACACGACTATCGTGAATAGTGCAGACTCGCCGCGAGATACCAGGAGAACCGCTCCTGCTCAACAGTCTCGTACGTGGCGCACGGGCCGTGCCATATTTATTCGGAGCACGAACATATATACGTCAAGGCGCAGCCATAAGCGCCTGGATCAGATTGGCGGCGATCGGGCGCCCGAGGCCGGTCACGTAGTCGTACCCGACCGACGTGGTACAAAGCGTGCCGCATGTGCCGTTCGATCCGCTGACGATATCGTGGAAGTTCGCCGCGTAGGCACTCGACGCGAGTCCGTAAAGCACGCTCTGAATCGCGCTCACCGCGTTCAGCGTCGTCTTGCCGCGCGCGATGCGCAAGCTGTTTGCGATCGCGACCAAAGCGGACCATTGCGGTGCGCCCGCGCTCGTTCCGCCGACGACGAACCAGCCGCGTTGCCCCGCATAGCCGTACGAATCGTAGACCGCGAAGCCTGACGCCGGGTCGCTTTCGTAAGCGACGTCGGGCACGCCGCGCAGCCCGAGGGTGTCCGATGGCATCCCGAAGTTCGACTGATACGTCGGCTCCGGCTCGACGGCGCTCTGTCCGCCGCCGCTTCCGGCCCACGCCGTTTCGCCGGCGTAGGCACCGCTTGCATCGATCGCGATCGACGTGCCGCCGACGCTCAACACGTACGGCGACGCGGCCGGGTAGTCGACGCCATTGCCGCCATCACCGGACGCAGCGACGAACGACACGCCGTTCGCGCTGGCGAGCTGCCCGTCGTATTGCGTCTCGGCCAGAAATTCGGCGGTCCCCCAGCTGATCGACACGATCTTCGCGCCGACGCCGCCCGGCGCAGGACGCGTCGCGAGCGCGATTGCGCTCATCAGGTCATCCAGCGAACTCGATGCGGCTTCGACCAGCACGATCCGCGCATTCGGTGCGATCGCGTGCGCCCACTGCACATCCAGCGAACTCTCGAGCGCCCACAGCGCATCGGGCGGCGGCGGCCGCTTGTCCGGTGTCGCGTACACCTTCGTGAAACAGCGCGGGGACGCGCACGGCGACAACCCGAACGTACTGCTGAACAATCTCAGATCCGCTTCGACATTCGGATTGTCGTATGCATCGACGATCGCGATGACCTGATCGTCGCCGCCATAGCCGCGCGCCGGCAATTGATCGAACCCGTAGAAACGGCGGATCTGCTGCGGCGACAGGCCGACCGGGTTCCGCTTCGCGGATCCGTGGAGATGGAGCGGCGGTCGTGCAAACGCGCGCGGCGCTCGTGACGCGGACTGCGCGAACGACACACCGAGCGTGAGCGCGACGCTCGCCGATACGACGACGAGCGTGCGCAACACACGCGTGAACGAAGCTCGCTTCATGATGCTCCCCCGTTGGCAGACGAGCTGACGTGCGTCAGTGCACCTTCGCGCTCGTAAACGACAGCGATTTGCCCGTGCCCGCGATGACCAGCCAGTTGTTCGGATCGGTGGTGACGATCGTCGCGCTCCCGCTTTTCACGCTCGGCAACTGATACGTGCTCTTCGGCAGCAGCCAGGTCATGTCCTGCAGGCTCGTCGGCTGCGTCGCGCTGAATGTCCAGCTGGCTCCCGTATCGGTCGCCGTCCAGTTCACCAGCAGACGGCGCCGGTCGAACTGCGTGAGCTGGTCCATCGTGAACCACTTGAACTGGCCGGTCGTCGCGAGCGACGCCGCGTAGCTGAGAAACGTCGTCACGACGTTCGGATACCATGACGCGCCCAGCGGGTGCATGTAGACCAGCCGGCTCGTTCGGTTCGCGACGACGAAGTCCATCAGCGACAGATACCAGTTCTGGACATCCGTCGTCGGCACCGCGAACTCCTGGAACTCCTCGAACGTCGCATACTTGCCGAACGGCATCACCGGAAACGCCCAGATGCCCGGATTCAGCAGCGAACCATTGCGATACGCCCGCGTTTGCGCGTTGCCGGTATGGCCGGTGAAGTAGTAACCGGAATAGCCGTTCGATTCGAGCCAGTTCACCGCCCACGTCGGCGTATTGCCTTCCGGCGCCGCCCATTCGACGTCCGGCCTGCCCGTCACCGACTGGACCGCATTGTGGTTCAGCACCAGATATTGCGTGAACGTGCTCGCGTTCGTTTCACTGGCGTTCGCCCCCCAGTAGTCATGCGCCCACCCGCCGTGGCTGCCGATCTTGTGCCCGCGCTTGAGCAGGAACGCGACCAGTTGCTTTGCCTGCGTATTGTTCGTCAGGTTGATCCCGAGACCGTCGCCGATCGTCACGTCGTCCGGGCCGGCCGTCATCACGATCGAGTACGGGCCGCTGTTCCAGATACCGAAGTTCTTCAGGTACTGCGCCGGCTGGATCTGATCTTCCGCGCAGAAGTGCCAGTTCAGGACCATCCCGGCCTGCGCGCGCGGCTGCAGCGACAGGTGCGGCATCGACAGGATGTTCGTCGTGAAGTAACGCAGGAAGCCGTGAATCGGCATGCTGTCGGTTTGTCCGTCGAGATACGCGAGCGGCAGGTTGACGAACATCACGCCGCCGTTTCCATACGCCTGATAGCCGGCGACGAGACCGAAGTTCGGCGACGTCAGCAGCGTCGTGCCGGTATACGTGCCCTGCGTGACGTAGCTCGGATACGTGAGGAAGCCGTATACGTAGCCGGAAATGCCTTCGAGCACGTCCGTCGTCGCCGACGGCGTCGCAGTCGCGAGCGACGTCGCGCCACTCACCGCGGTCGATACCGACGACAGCATGGTCGATGTCGGCGAATACGATCCGGATCTGACCTTGCCGCCCGTCGACACGCGCCCAAGATTCAGCGGCACCCCGGTCATGCGCCCGTTATCCATCTTGTACGTGAAGTACGTCTGATGGTTGTACCCGGCAAGCCCGCCCGGGTTCGATGTGCTCGGCTGCAGGAACAGCAGCTGATTCGTCGTCGAGCCGGTCGAGGAAGTCGACGTGGTGGCAGCCAACGTCGTCGCGGCCGTCGTCGAACCGGACCATGTCATGGACTTCCCGGGCGGAACCTGCAGCGCGCGCAGCGTGCTGCCCATCCCGGTCACGGGGCCGAGGCCGATCATGCTTCCGCCGAGCGTATCGTAGAGCACATAGTTGACGCCGGCCATCGAGCTGAATCGCGATTGCCCGGCCGGATAAAAGCCAGTCGCGTTCAGCACACCGAAATCATAGACGAGCATCACGCGCCCGCCGTTCAGCGCGTAGTTCTGGATAGCGGTCACGAGCGAATCGTCGGCGACCGTATGCACCTGGTCCGGCAGGATGAGCCCCTGATACTGCTGCAGCGACGTGCCGCCCTGCTTGAATTGCGTGTCGCTGATGAGCGAGATTTGCAACCCCTCCTCCGCCGCCGAATCGAGCCAAGCGGACACACGCGGATCCGGCAGCGTAAAGTTGTCCGGCAGCAGCAACAGCAACTGGTTCGACAGCGCGTTCGCCGGCCCGGCTGCGAACGTCATCAGGCAAACGGAAAAGACGATCAGAAGGGCCCGTAGGGTCCGAATTGACTTGGCCAACATTGTTCTCTCCCGACGGAGGTGGGATGACTGCCGATGCCCGACACGTCGCTGCCGCCGCGCTCCACCCATCGCGATCGGGCGAGCGGTGGCCGGGCCGTGTGGCGCCATCGGCTGAGGGGGAGAGCGAACGTGCCGCGTTTCGGACACGTCTCGGCAACGCAAGGACATCGATTCGTCGGACGATCGCAAACGCGCGGCAGCTGTCGTTCCCACCACAACCGATGAAGCTAACAACGTGCCAGTCTCGCAATCACGCCGCCGCAACGGCCCCCGGCCATGGAAAGCGCACGGAACCGGAAAATCGCGCCAAAAACGTTACAGCGTCGATACGGTGTACGTGGCGGTGCAATGTGACGAAGCAGACGGGAAGCGTCGCGATGGACGATTTGAGGCATCTGGCGCGGCGTCGCATGGGACTCGCGGTCGCTATCGCCCTGGTTGGCCATCAGCACGCGCCCGAAATCAACGGAAAATGATTCTGTCGAGTAACACCGGCGCTGCACGCGTGCACTGCGTGACCTTTTCCGAGTCATGCCTGATGCAGTGACAAGAAAGATTTCACGCCAGAAAGTCGTTCAGGAGGTGGCGCACGCCGTCTCGCCACGCCATGACGCAAAAGGGGCTGGCGGGATCAAAATTCACCCCGCCAGCCCCATTCTCAACGGGCGTATCTGCCCGACCTCCGTCACCGGTCGTATTCGAAGGCCTCGGTAAAGACCGTGTCGATCGTGTCGGACCAGCCCAGGTTCACGAACGAGAAATCGGTGCCGCCCGTCCAGCCGGCCACCGACGGGAACGCGACGCCCTGATCGCCCGTCACGTTGAGCGTCACCGCCGCTCCCGGCAGGACCGGCGACGCCTGTGCCGAACCGTTGACGAACGTCGGCACCGTCTGCCCCGACGCGGTCGCGCGAATCTGCACGTTACCGCGCTTGACGAACGGCAGCCCCGCCTTCGACGTCCAGGTCAGCGGGAACGTCGCGCCGCCCGCGAACGTGCTGGCGGTGCCGGGCGTCAGGCTATCGCGCGTGGACTGCGCCAGATCGTGCCACGCATACTGGCGCAGCGCGTCGGGCAATGGCGACGGCGTACGCAGCCGGACCGTATAGTGCCGGGCCGGCGCCGACGTGTCGCCGTTCTGGTAGATGTCGATCGTATAGGCGCTGAACGGCTTGATGTCGGCCAGCTCGGCGGCGCTCAATTGCGGCTTCGCCCACGCGGTATTGTTGCGCGGCGCATCGCCGAGCCACGTGAATAGCCCCTGGCTGGCAGGGTCCTGCGCGACGCCGGCCAGACGGAAATTGTTGCGGCACAGCGCATTCTTCGTCAGCGCGGCGAGCTGGGCCGGCGTCTGCCCGCTCGCGATTTGCGCGCGGATGTTCAGCGTGTCGCACGTACCGCTCGACGGCTGGAGGAACACGCCGTTGCGCAATCCCGGGCCAGTGACGATCGCGAAATCCACCGCGGTGCCCGATGCATCGACGGTGCCCACCTGCAGGTTGAGCGAATCGACGAACGCGTTGGTCCCCGTCGACGGATTGGCCGGATTCAGCCAGTCCCATTTCTGCGCGTTCGCGTTGACCTTGCTGAGCACCGCGCGCTGATTGCCGACCACGCGCCAGCCGGTATCGCCGCTCGCGAGGCTGCTCGCCTGCACCGCGAGTTGCACATGCTGCTGCATGCCGTCGCGAATGCCGTCGGTGCGCGTCCACGCGAGCTTGACCCACATCGTGTCGCTGGCGACGACGCGAATGACTTCCGGCAAGCTGAAGCTGGCATTGTTCATCGCATCGTCGGCCACGATGCCCGGCGCGCCGCCGGCATGCGCGCCGAATTCCTGGTCGACCGACATGCCGTTGTTGAGATAGGCAGCGGGCACGCCTGCGTTCAGTGCGCCCGACGCGACGCCGTCGACGAAGATCCGGCCGCACGCCGGGACGTTGCCCGCCGCGCGCGCCGCGCCGGTCGAACCGGCGAAACACTGATTGAGCGCGCTCTGCAATCCCGCCAGGTCGCTCGCGCTCGGCAGGTTCGACATCACCGTGCCGTTGATGGTCGCAGCGGCCGGCAGGCTGGCCTTGTCGCTCGGCTGCGGCGCGACACCGGGCGCGAGCTGAAGCTGCACCGGCGTATCGCCGGACGCGCCCGCCACCGAGCTGATCTGCACGCCGCCATCCGGCAACACGTTGATCTTCACCTGGTCGAGCAGCCGGTCGAGGCCCGGCCCGCCGGCGGTCAGCGGGCCGGAAATCAGGTCGACGCCCGTATTGCCGGTTGCGGTCAGCAGGTCGACCAGCGCCGACGCATACGCCTGCACAGTGTTGGCGACCGCCTGGGCGGTGACCTTGCTCTGCAGCAGCCCGGTGTCGGCCAGCAACTTCGTCGGGTTGTCGCCGATGATCGTGGCGGCGATCGCATTCGTGATCGGCGTGATGTTGATCGTCTGTGTGCCGGCCGTGGCACTGAGTGCGATCAGCGTGGCTTGAGAATCCGCGACGTTGCCGTAAGCGGACAACGCGAAAGGCGCGGTCAGCCCGGTCACGGTGCAATGAAACGCGCCGGTCGTGGCGTCGGCCGGACAGTCGACCGATTTGCCGGTCGCATCCATGAGTTTGACCGTCGCGGCCTGCATGGCCGCGCCCGCGGCCGCGACGCCGCTGACCGTCTGTGCAGCGGGTTCGGACGGTGACGAAGATGAGTTGCCGCCGCCTCCGCAAGCGGAGACCACCAGCGCTGCGATACCCCACACGACAGGTTTGAGTTTCATTGTTTTTCCCCTGTGATTCTTCTGGTTATCAGGTGCGATACGCGACGCGCATGCACGCTGATCGGAATTCTCGCAAAGGCGATTTTTGCAATCATCATTCAGGTGAATGAAAATCCGGAAACAATGCGGTACTGAAGGAAAATAACCTGTGTTAGCCTGAAACAAATTCGGTATTCGAATCAATATTCGTCAGATAAAACATACATACAAAATCATTACGCGGCGGGGGCAACATGCAACGGGACCAGCTCATCGGGGACCTCTACGAGGCCGCCCTGTACCCGGATGGTTTTCTCGAAGTCTTCCATCGGGTATCCGAATCGCTCGGCGCAAACATCTTTCATATGTTCAGCTGGGACGCCGCGCGCAATGCCCCGAAATTCTCGATCTATTCGCCGCGTGCCGAACTCGACTCGATCGTCGCACTCTACGACCAGTATTACGGCGCACTCGATCCGCGCCGCGGCTTCGTCGAGAACGCCCCGCTCGGCGAATTCGTTTGCTGCCAGGATCATCTGACCGACCGCGATGTCGAGCGCAGCGAATTCTTTCAGGATTATCAGATTCCGTCGGGCATTCGCTACCTGATGGGAATGCGCTTCGCGCGCCCGGGCAGCGACGACATCCTGCTCGGCTTGCTGAGAGCGCACGGCCGCCCGCCTTATTCGTCAGAGGAACGCGCGAACCTGACGGGCATGGCCGGGCATCTGCAACGCGCGATCAACCTCTGGCAGGACGCAAACGTGCTGCGTCGGGACGCTGCGCTCGGCAACGAACTGATGGCGGAACTGGGTTTGTCCATCTTCACGCTCGACCGGCATTCGCGCGTCGTATTCGTCAACCGGGCGGCAGAATCGATGCTGCGCGCCACCACTTGCCTCAAGCTCGAGCACGGCCATCTGAGCGCGACGAGCGCGCCGCAGAACCATGCACTCAAGGCGGCCGTGGCACGTGTCGCGCAGACCCGCAAAAGCGAGAACCTTGCCCTGTCCGGGACCGTGAGCGCCGCGCACGAAATCTTTCTCGGCATCGCTTCGCTGTCCGGACAAGCACGCCATGGCGCACTCGGCGACGCCGCGATACTGATCACCGCCAGACGTCGCAGCACCACCCCGCTCGTCGTCGCGCAGCAACTGCGGCAGGCATTCGGCTTGACGAGCGCCGAAGCGGCCATCGCCGAAGCATTGATCGGCGGCAAGACGCCGGAGGAATGCGCGGCCATCGCCGGCGTGTCGCTCTCGACCGTTCGCACGCAGTTGCGCGCGATCTACGAGAAGACGCATTCCCGAAATCAGGCCGAGGCGGTCGGGCGGATGCTGTGGGTACTCCCGCAGCACGTGCGCGACGGGTGATCGCGCGAAACCGCGAGCCACCGACGTATCGAAAAACAGTGGCCGCGACTACCAGTTGTATTTCGCGCTCGCCAGCACCGTTCGCTCGTTGCCGAACACGCATACCGCGTACGACTGGCAGCCGCTGACGTAGCGCCGGTCGAACAGGTTCGCGACATTCAACGCGAGCCGCCAGTGACGCAGGTCGTAGTGCATCGCCAGGTCGTACAGCGTGGTGCTCGGCACCGTCAGCGAATTGTCCGGCGCACCGGCCAACGCGCTCTGGTAGCGCACGCCGGCACCGATCCCGACGCCCGCCAGCGCGCCGCCGTGCCAGGTCCAGTCCGCCCACAGCGACGCCATCTGTCGCGGCAGCGGCACCGACACCGGCCAGTTGTTCAGCGACGCATCGTTCGCCTGCACGTTCTTGACGTCCTGGTAGGCGTACGACGCGACGATCGACAATTCGCGCGTCACCTTCCCGACCGCGCTCAGCTCGACACCGCGCGAACGCACCTTGCCGGTCTGCACGGACGACGTGCCGGTGGGATCGAGACTCGCCGGCGTCGGCGTCACGACGTTGGTCTGATCGATCCGATAAACAGCCGCCGTGAGCATCAGGTTCCGGCCGGGCGGCTGCCAGCGCAGCCCGGCCTCGGTCTGCTTGCCGCGCGTCGGTTTCGGCAAGCCGCCGCCGTACATGCGCACGCCGATCACCGGATCGAACGACGTCGAGTAGCTGACGTAGGGCGCCAGCCCCGCATCGCCCTGCCAGGTGAGCCCGATGCGTCCGGAAAATGCACTGACGTCCTGCTGCGTGCCGGTACCGGCCACGCGGTCGTCGAAGCGCGCGCTCACGCGGTCCTCGCGGCCGCCGAGCGTGAGCGTCCAGCGATTCCAGCGGATCTGGTCCTGCGCGTACGCGCCGAGCGTGTTCATCGCCGTGTACTGATCGAAACGCCCGAGCGACGTCCGGCCGGAGAAGATCGCGGCCGTCACCGGACGATAGACCGGGTGGTACAGGTTGAGCGACGGCGCCAGCGCGAGCCACACGCTGTTGGTCGTGGTCTGCCGGTCGAACTGCAGGCCGAGCAGCAGCGTGTGTTCGAGCGGGCCGGTGGCAAAGCGCGCCCGCGCGCGGTTGTCGATGTCCAGCCGGCTGTAGTTCAACTGGAACAGCCCGGCGGTGCGCATCATGTTGGTCGTGCTGCCGGGTACGAGCCCGTTGCCGAATACCGTCGCGTCGTCGAGCGACAGCCGCGACCAGCGCACATCCTGCTGCAGCGTCCATATCGAATCGACGCGATGCTCGAGCGCGTAGCCGAGCGACCATTGTTTCTTTCGATAGTCGTTGAACGCCGGGTCGCCCATGTAGATGTCCTGCGACAGGCGGCCGTTCGGGTTCGGCAGCACCGTGCCCGACGCCGGCAGGAAGTTCGACGAGATGTCGCCGTGATCCTGCAGGAACGAGGCGGACACCGTCAGCGACGTGCCGGCCGTCGGCCGCCAGCGGAACGACGGCGCCACCGCGACGCGCCGGTCGGCGTTCGGGCCGGTCGCCGCGTTGCCGTCGCGCGCGACGCCGACGAAGCGATACGCATACTTGCCGTCCGGATCGAGCGTGTCGCCGACGTCGAGCATGGTCTCCTTGCGCGCGTCGTTGCCAATCCGCACGCCGACTTCGCGAATGCGCTCGCCGTCGGCGAGCTTGGTATGCGCATCGACGATCGCGCCGGGCTCGCCCGCGCCGTACAGCACCGACGTTGGCCCGCGCAGCACGGCGATCGAGTCGATCGTGTAAGGATCGACTCGCCAGTTCGCGATGACAGCCGTGTTCGGCGCCGGCACGCCGTCGACATACAGCGTCGGCGTGAAGCCGCGCAGGGCCGCGTACCAGTCGGTCCGGCTGTCGGCGCCGAACGTCGCGAAACCCGGCACATAGCGCAATGCCTGGTTCAGGTCGGTCGCGCCCGTCATCTCGATCTGCTGCGCGGTCACGAGGTTGGTCGTCTGCGGGATCTCGGCGACGGGCGTGTCGGTCCTGGTCGCGGTGGCCGTGCGCAACCCGACCAGCCCGAGCGACGCGCGGTCGGCCGCGCCTGTCACGTCGATCTTCGGCAGCAGCGCCGCCGTGTCGGATGGCGGCACAGTCGCCGTATCCGATGCCTGCGCGTGTACGCCGCCCGCGGCCGCCGCGCACAACGTTCCCCCGGCCGCGATCGCGATTGCGCGTCGCACCGAACCTGTCGCCTTTCCCATCGTTTCGATACTCTCCGTCGTGCCGTCGCGGCCCCGCCGCCGCGTGTGCTGCCCGCCGCGCACGAACCGGTGCGCGTCAATCGATTGGGGCGTTTTCGCGCGCGTGAATGATATCGACCGCGGAGTGCGCGCCTTATGAAAAGGCACATGAACGCGATCCCCGTATCGCGGGCGCAGGAACGTTCACGATGTACCGTTCCCTCGCCTGTGTCGCGTCCTCGCGCCGCCCTCCGGTTCTTTTCATTCATCGCGCGGTGCCGACGCCGTTTCACCAGCATGCGCTTGCGCAGCCCATTGGCCCTGAAACGATCTGAAACCCGCAACATGTCATATGTTGTACGACAACATAATGAAATAGTGGGAATCTATCGCTTTGGATACCTGAAAAGCTTGCCGCTCGCCGGCCGGCGACGATCATATCTCGCAAACGTTTCAATCGCCATTCATTTCCGTATTATTAGCATGTTAATCAACAAATTCATCACAATCCGCATCTCGAAAATATGCCCGCCCCCAAGGCCAGCTCGTGCTCGAAAACGTCGACGCTTCCAGTACAATCCGCATCGTCATGCGATGACTGATTTCAAATGACGCTGCCACTTTTCAGCTGAGTCCCGTCAAGGAAGGACGTACACCACATGAACGACTCGCAGCTTCGGCTTGAATCCGGCGCGCGCATTTCCCGGCGCACCTTCCTTTACAGCATCGGCGCGCTCGCGCTTTCCGCTTGCGGCGGCACGGGAGCGAGCGAAAGCGTCGCCGGCACCGTGGCCGGCAACCGTGCGCTCGCGCGCGTGGCCACAGGCACGCCGGCCATCGCCACGAACCACGCGTTCGCGCACCCCGGCCTGCTGCACACCCAAGCCGATTTCGAACGGATCGCACAGAAAGTGGCGGCCGCCGCATCGCCCTGGCGCGAAGGCTGGAACACGTTGATCGCGAACGGGCATGCGCAGTTGTCGTGGTCGCCGCGCCCGCAGGCCGTCGTCACGCGCGGCGGCACCGGCTCGCAGAACTACCCGGTGCTGTACAAGGACATCGCGGCCGCGTATGCGTGCGCGCTGCGCTGGAAGATCTCGGGCGACACCGCATATGCGGACAAGGCCGTGCAGATCATGAATGCATGGTCGTCGACGCTGCAGCATCTCGCCGGCGATTCGAACGTCGATCTGGCGGCCGGCATCTACGGCTATGAATTCGTGAACGCCGGCGAAATCATGCGCACTTACCGCGGCTGGGCCGCCGCCGACTTCGCCGCGTTCCAGGCGATGATGGCGACCAGGTTCTACCCGATCAACGCCGATTTCCTGAACCGCCACAACAACACCGACATCACGCACTACTGGGCGAACTGGGATCTGTGCAACATCGCGTCGATCATGGCGATCGGCGTGCTCTGCGACGACCACGCGAAGTTCGACGAAGCCGTCAACTACTTCATCGACGGGCCCGGCAACGGCGCGATCGCGCAGGCCGTCTATTACCTGCATCCCGGTCATCTCGGCCAATGGCAGGAGTCGGGCCGCGACCAGGGGCACAACACGCTTGGCATCGCGCTCGGCGGTGCGATCTGCGAAATGGCGTGGAACCAGGGCGTCGACCTGTATGGGCACGACAACAACCGTTTCCTCGCGGGCGCCGAGTACGTCGCGAAGGCGAACCTCGTGCAGCCGGACGGCACGTTCCCTCCGGTGCCGTACGCGCCGTATGCGAACGTCGATGTCACGCACGCGCAATTTTCGACCGCCGGCCAGGGAGTGATCCGCCCGTGCTGGGCGCTCGTCTACAACCACTACGTGAACCGCAAGGGGCTGTCCGCGCCGTGGTCCGCGAAGTTCGCGCGCGCGATCCAGCCCGAGGGCGGCGGCGGCAACTACGGCGAGGCGAGCGGCGGATACGATCAGCTCGGCTACGGCACGCTGACATGCACGCGCGACCCCGCTGCGCCCGCAACCGCACCGAGCGGGCTGACCGCGTGGCCGGCCGCCGAGCGGGTCGTGCTGTCGTGGTGGGGCATCGCGAACGCAGCGAGCTACGACGTGAAGCGTGCGTCCGTCTCCGGCGGCCCGTATACGACCGTTGCCAGCGGCATCGTCGATCCGCTGACGTACACGGACACGCCCACGGCAGGCGTCTGGTACTACGTGATCAGTGCGCGGACCGCGGCGGGTGAATCCGCGAATTCGCCGGAAGTCGCCGCGTCGACGGCGCTGCAACTGCATACGCTGCTGACCTTCGACGAGACAGGCGGCACGATTTCGGCGGATGCAAGCGGCAACGGCCATGCGGCCACGCTCGCCGGCGGCGCATCGCACGTCGCGGGAAAGCGCGGCAACGCGGTGTCGCTCGACGGCTCCAGCGGCTACGTCGCGCTACCGAACGACATCGTCGCCGACGTGTCGGACTTCACGATCGCGGCGTGGGTCAACTGGCGCGGCGGGCAGACGTGGTCGCGCATCTTCGATTTCGGTTCGGGCACCGGACGCTATCTGTTCGTCACGCCGAAAAGCGCACACGGGACGATGCGCTTCGCGATCACGATCAATGGCGGGCATGGCGAGCGCACGATCGACGGCAACGCCGCACTGCCGGCCGGGCAATGGGCGCACGTCGCGGTCACGCTGTCGGCCACGACCGCGACGCTCTATCTGAACGGCAATGCGATCGGCTCGGCGAGCTACGTCATCTTCGCGCCGTGGCGCATCGGCAAAACCGCGCAGAACTGGATCGGACGCTCGCAGTATCCGGGCGACCCGTTCTTCAACGGTGCGATCGACGAATTCCGCATCCATCGCGGTGCGATGTCGGCCGCGCAGGTGAAGGCACTCGCTCAAGGCGCGTGATGCGTGCCCAGGTTCCGAATGTGCGTCGCGGCGGGCGGCGCCTCCGCGGCCCGCCGCTGCGACATCGCGCACGCACTCACGGCGATCGCCTGAAATAATGCTGCGCCAGCGCGACCCAATACCGGACCCCGGCCGGAATGATGTCGTCGTTGAAATCGTATTTCGGGTGATGCAGCGCCGGCGCGGCCGTTCCGGCCGGCGCGTTGCCGATCAGCACATAAGCGCCGGGGCGCTCCTCGAGCATGAAGCCGAAGTCTTCGGACGTCATGTTCGGCGGCACGTTGGCGTCAAGACGTGCGTCGCCGAAGGTGTCGCGAATCACCGCTTCGCAGAGCGCGGTCTCGGCCGGCGTGTTGACCGTCGCCGGGTAGTACTGAAAGAACTCGACGTCGACTTGCGCGCCATGAGCGTGCGCGAGCGCCTCGCACATGAGCCGCACGTCGCGCTGCAATTGTTGCTGCAAGGCCGACGACAGCGTGCGAATCGTCCCGCGCAGCTCGGCGCTGTCCGGAATGACGTTGTCCGTCGTTCCCGCATGGAACATGCAGACCGAAATGACGGCCGGATCCACGGGATCCTTGTGCCGCGCGGCGATGGTCTGACACTGCAGCACCATCGAACAGGCGAGCGGGACGGGATCGATGCCCAGGTGCGGCTGCGCCGCATGCGCGCCTTTGCCGGTCACCGTGATCCTGAACCGGCAGCCCGCGGCCATGATCGGCCCCGTGCGCAACCCGAAGTGCCCGGCCGGCAAACCGGGCCAGTTGTGCATGCCGAATACCGCTTCCGTCGGGCATTGCTCGAACAGCCCGTCGTCGATCATCTTCCGCGCGCCCGCGCCGCCCTCTTCGCCGGGCTGAAACACGAAATGAACCGTGCCCGGCAACTGCGGCAGGTCCTTCAGCACGCGCGCGGCGCCGAGCAACATGACGGTATGCCCGTCATGCCCGCACGCATGCATGATTCCCTGCGCGCCGGACGCGTGCGCGAAATCATTGGCTTCCTGGATCGGCAGCGCATCCAGATCCGCACGGAGCACAATTCCGCGGCGCGGGTCCGCACCGGGCAGGCTCGCGACCACGCCCGTGCCGCCCAGCCCGCGTGTCACCGCATAGCCGAGATCGTCAAGCTCGCGTGCAACGACGTTGGCCGTCCTGTGTTCCTCGAATCGCAACTCGGGATGCGCATGCAGGTCGCGACGCAAGGTCGCCCAGTGCGCGTGATGCGCTTTCAACGACGTCTCGGGAATGATGGGGTTTTCCAATTTCGACACCCTTGCAAGGCAAACCGGTTCAAGTCGGGACTGCGGCCGCGTCAATCATGAAACCCCAGGATCGACTTGACCTCCATGTACTCTTCCATCCCTTCGATCCCGTATTCTCGGCCGTTTCCCGACTGCTTGTATCCGCCGAACGGCGCCTGAGGGTCCCACGCCGGGTAGTTCACGTGCACCTGCCCCGAGCGGATGCGCGCGGCCACCTCGCGCACGCGCTCCTTGTCCGTGCCCTGCACGTGTGCGCCGAGTCCGTAGACCGTGTCGTTCGCGATGGCGACGGCTTCGTCGACGGTGTCGTAAGGCAGGATCGCGAGGACCGGGCCGAAGATCTCCTGCTGCGCGATCGTCATGTCGGTGCGGACATCCGAAAAGATCGTCGGACGCGCATAGAACCCGCGGTCGAATCCCGCCGGCCGCCCAGGGCCGCCGGCGATCAGCTTCGCCCGTTCGTCGATGCCCGCGTCGATCATTTGCGCGACACGGCCGAACTGCGCGCGATTGGCCAGCGGGCCATGCGTCGTCGCCTCGGCGAACGGATCGCCGACGACCATGCGTTCCATTGCCGCGACGGCCAGTGCCTCGACGCTGCCCAGCACGCCGCGCGGCACGATCAGCCGGGTCGGCGCGCTGCACGACTGGCCCATGTTCCGGAACGCGGCGGCAACGCCCGGCGCGATGGCGCGCGACAGGTCCGCATCGGGCAACACGATGTTCGGCGACTTGCCGCCCAGCTCCTGCGCGACGCGCTTGACGGTCGGCGCCGCCGCCTGCGCAACCAGCACGCCTGCGCGCGTCGATCCGGTGATCGAGACCATGTCGACCTCCGGGTGCGACGCGAGCGACGCGCCCACTTCCGTGCCGCTGCCGCTCACCAGGTTGAACACGCCCGCGGGCACGCCCGCATCGGCGATCACTTCCGCGAACAGCAACGCGCTGAGCGGCGACAGCTCGCTGGGTTTCAGCACCACCGTGCAGCCCGCCGCGAGCGCCGGGCCGACCTTCGCCGTGATCTGATAGATCGGCCAGTTCCACGGCGTGATCAGCGCGCAGACGCCGATCGGCTCGCGCACGATCGCGGTCGTCCCGCGCCGGGTCCGGAACGGATAGCTGGCCAGATTGTCGCGCGCGACCCGGATATGTTCGGCCGCGAGCGGCACGTGGGCGCTGCGTGCATAGCCGATCGGCGCGCCCATTTCCATCGCGAGCGCCATGGCGAAGCGTTCGGCGCGCGCCAGGATCAACGCGTGAATGCGGTCGAGCAACGCGGCGCGTTCTTGCGGCGACGTCGCCGACCAGCGTTCGAACGCCTTGCGCGCGGCCCGCACCGCACGCTCGGCGTCGCGCGCGTTGCCGAGCGGGATGTCGCACAGCACGTCTTCGGTGGACGGGCAGACGACCGCGAACCGCTCGCCGCCGTCAGGCAAAACCCAGTCGCCGTCGATGAAGAAGCGATCGAGCCTGCCGGCTTCCATCAGGTGACGAACCGGTGAAGCGATGGGTGAATTCATTGGAGGATGTCCTTGAGTCGATGGCATGGGCTCGCGAACGGCCGAAGCCGCGGTTTGCCGACTAGAAATCGGCCACCTTGCCCCACGCGGAATCGCCGAACCGGCTCGGCCGATACGGTACCGGGTCCACGATCGGTTGCGCCCCCGTGGCGAGATCCGCGATCAAGTGACCGGCGCCGGGGCCGATGCCGAAGCCGTGACCGGAGAAGCCTGCCGCCAGGATCAATCCCGGCACGCCCGGCACTTCGCCGATACCCGGCACGCCGTCCGGCGTGCTGTCGACGAACCCGGCCCATGCGTGCGTGATCGTCGATTCGCGAAGTTCGGGCAGCAATTCGACGGCGCGTCGATACGTTTCGGCGACCGTCGGCATGTCGGGCTTCGGATCCAGGATGCGCACCGCCTCCATCGGCGTCGGCGCATCGAGCCGCCAACGCTTCAGCGTTTCGTGGCCGCCGCGCATCCCTTCGAGGCCGCCCGGCAGAAGATTGCGCCAACGCTTCGCGAACATCGGCACGAACTGCGGCGCGAAGCGCAGAAACTGCGGCGTCACGTCCACGCGTGCGCGGCCGCTGATGGCCAGTGCGTAGCGTCCGTCGCCGCGACGCGTCACGGACACGCCCGAGGTGTACAGCGCATCGGGCAGGCGCTGTTCGATGGGCGACACGCTCAGGATCGACTGGCGGATCGACGCCTGCGGAAACCGGATGCCGAGCTGACGGCAAAACGACGACGCCCACGCGCCACCGGCAAGCACGACCGTCCGGGTCCGGATCACGCCGGCCTCCGTGACGACGCCGCTGACGCGCCCGCCCTCCAGCTCGATGCCGCGCGCCGCGCAGTGCTGGTTGACGCTGCCGCCGAGCTTCATGAACGCGGCCGCCACGGCCGGTGCGGCCTTCCCCGGGTCGGCCGTGCCGTCGCTCGGCGAAAACACGCCGCCCTTCCACGGCCGCCCGGTCGCCTGCCCGCGCTCGCCGGCCTGCTTGCTGTCGAGCATGTACGTCGTCACGCCCGCGGTCTTCGCGAAATCGCCCCAGCTGGCCCAGCGCGACAGCTCGGCCTCGTCGTTGCTCAGGTACAGCAGTCCGCAGCGATGAAAGCCCGTGTCTTCGCCGGATTCGGCGGCGAAGCGTTCCCACAGATCGATGCTCTTGCTTGCCATCGGCAATTCGCGCTCGTCGCGGTTCTGCTGCCGGCACCAGCCCCAGTTGCGGCTCGACTGCTCGGCCCCGATTCGGCCCTTCTCGACCAGCGCGACCGACACCCCGCGCCGGGCCAGGTAGTACGCGGTGAAGACGCCGATGATGCCGCCGCCGATCACGACGACATCGGCCGAAGCCGGCGGCGTGGACGGCGTTTCGATTTGGCGCAACGGAGGGGACATGTTCAGTCTCGTTCGGTTGATACGTGGACGTTCTGCACGACGTAGAATTTCGCCACGCGTTCGCGGCTTTCCCATCCGATCGATGCGCCGCGCGGCACGAAGAGCGCGTCGCCGGCGCCGAGCGACAGCATGCCGCCGTCGGGCGCGGCGAACCGCACGCTGCCGGCGAGCAGAAGCATGAACTCGTTCACGCGATGCGGGCGAACGATCCGGTGATAGGGCGTCGAATCCCACGTGCCCGCGCAGTATTCGGCGCCGTCGTCGATGAACACGTTGTCGCTGCGGCATTGCGGTGCGGGGCCGAGCAGCACCTCGGGCGGCAGCGATGCGGACGGCTTGAAGTCGGCGTCGGCACGCAGCGGGAACACGCCGCGCTTCGTCGGTTCCGCGCATGCAGCCGCGCAGAACATGACGAGCACGTGCGATTCCGCGATGACGCGCAGCGCCGTGCCGCCGCCGATGACCGCCCCCTCCCCCGGCCCCAGCACCAACGGTGCGGCGCCCGCCGCTTCGAGCGTCAGCTCGCCTTCGACGACGACGAGCGTCTCGATGTGCGGATAACGCGAGACGTCAAGCTCGCCGACGAAACGGATACGCCCCGCGGCCATCGCGTCGGGCCCTTCCCACGCGATCTCCCGATGTCGCGCGAAAGGATCGCGCTCCCCGAATGCCTGCTTGCGGAAGGCGGTTGTATTGGTCATGCCGTCGGCACGATGCAACACGAAAACTGCGGTCATTTCTGCTCCTGCCCAGTGCGCGGCGATGTTGTCGAGAACGCGTCGCGCGGTATCGGAAATCGTTGTTCGCGGACGTCGCCCGCCGCGCGCCTATGCAACGTGACACGACGCTTCGCCGCGTTCGACGCGTGTGCGCGTCGACGAGGTTCGCGCCGGCGCGTCACCCGGCCGGGCGACCACGTAATCGCGCGGCGTGATCCCGAGCACCCGCCGGAAATGCCGGCACAGATGGCTCTGATCGAAGAAGCCGACCTCGGTCGCGACGACCGACGGCGCCAGACCGGCGCGCAGCAAATCCTGCGCACGCCGCACGCGCACCAGACACAGATACCGGTGCGGCGACAAGCCGACTTCGCCGCGAAAGCGCGCGGTGAAACGGGAAACGCTCAATCCGGCGACCGCCGCGAGCGTGTCGAGATTCAGCGCTTGCGCGAACGACGCATCGATCGTGCGCAGCACGTCGCCGATCGCCGGCGAGACGGGCTGCGGAACACGCGGTGCACGTGTTGGCGCGCCGTCTAGCGAATCGTGGAACAGAGTGACCATGCTTGCCGTCCTCATGCGATCGTCTTGACGGCAGCGCCTTGTGCGGCGAAATGCGCGATCGGGCACGGCTCGATCGACGCGGCCATCGTGTCACCGACGCCCGCCCCGTCGTGGCGGCCTGCGTCCAAGGCAAGCAGGGAAACAAATCGTGCGGTCATATCGAATCCTCCCGGAGCAGCCGCTTCAATGCAGGAAATCCTGCATCCGGTAATACGCGCCGACGAACGGCAAAAACCACGCTTGCCCGAAATGGCCCGGCATCGCCGGCCAGTCGAGTTCGCGCCACGGATTCGCCGCGGCCGCGCCGTACAGCACGTCGGCCATCACGCGGCCCATGTGCACGGACATCTGCACGCCGTGGCCGCTGTAGCCCATCGAGTAATAGAGCCCGTCGTGCTGGCCCGCGCGCGGCAGCCGGTCGGCGGTGATGTCGACCAGCCCGCCCCAGCAGTAATCGAGCCGCACGTTCGCCAGTTCCGGGAAATAGCCGGCCATGCCGGCGCGCAGGATCTCGCCGCTTTTCGCATCCGACCGCGGGCTCGACATCGCGAAGCGCGCGCGACCGCCGAACAGCAGCCGGTTGTCGGGCGTCACGCGGAAGTAGTTGCCGATCTGGCGCGACGTGACGTACGCGCGGCGATGCGGGAGCAGCCGGTTCAGTTGCGCGTCGGGCAGCGGCTCGGTCACGACGATGAAACTGCCGACCGGCGCGATGCGCCGCCGGAACCAGGCGAACGGGCCGTGCTGCGACGCGCCGGTTGCGACCAGCACGCGATCGGCGACGAGCGTGCCGCGCGTGCAGGTGATCGCGTGGCGCTCGCCGTCGATCCGCTCGAGCCGCGTGACGGCCGCCTGCTCGTAGATGCGCGCGCCCGCCCGCACGGCCGCCTGCGCGAGGCCGACGCCGAACTTGCCCATGTGCATCTGCACGCCGTTACGCTGCAACAGCCCGCCGTGGAAGCCGTCCGAGGCGACTTCATCGCGAATGCGCGACGGCTCGATCAATTCGATGTCCGGATCCACGTCACGCCGCAGCACGTCGAACGTCTTCGCCAGTCCCGCGAAATGCTGCGGCTTCGCGGCGAGCTTCAGCTTGCCGGCGCGCCGGAAATCGCAGTCGATCGCATGTTCGGCGACGATCGCCTCGACGCTCTTCACCGCGCTTTCGTAGGCGCGATAGAACTGCTTTGCAGGTTCGGCGCCGATCCGCGCGGCCAGCGATGCGTAGTCCTGCGCGACGCCGGTATTGCACTGGCCGCCGTTGCGGCCGGACGCTTCGCCCGCGATCTGCGCGGCTTCGAGCACGACCACCGATACGCCGCGCTGCGCCAGCGCGAGCGCCGCCGACAGGCCGGTGAAGCCGCCGCCGATCACGGCGACGTCGGCGCGCCCTTCGACGGGCTTTTCGCAGCCTGCACGAAACGCGGGGCGCGTATCCAGCCAGTACGATTCGAATTTCATCGGATCCTTCTCGAGCATTCCGTCGACAGCGATCGGTGATCGCCCGTTGAAAGCCATTTAATCACCGTCAAAAAGCGCGGTTGCCGCGTATTCGCGCGCGGCGCGCGCACGATCCACCGTTTTGCACGGCCGCAGCAGCAGACTATGCGGATCGCCGCGCGGCGCGCTACAAACGCACCGGCTGCACCGGCGCGGCCCCCTCCGCCGGCTCGGTCTGGAAGCGCGCGAGATCTTCCTCGCTGCGATGGCACAGCACCTGCGCGCCGTTCTCGAGCGTGCGCAGCGCGGGCGCGGTCCGGTTGCACACGCCGTCCACCCGCATCGCGCAGCGCGACAGGAACGGACACAGCTCGGCGTCGTCGGCGCTCGCGCCGATCGGCACGAGCGGCCGGTGACAACGCTCGGCCGCATCGTCGAGCCAGCCCGCGCGCAACTCCGGTGCCGACGACACGAGCAGATGCGAATACGGGTGGTAAGGCGGCGCGCAGAGCGCGTCACGGCTACCGGTTTCGACGCGACGGCCCGCGTACAGCACGACGATGTCGTCGCTGATCGCGCGCACTTTCGCGATGTCGTGCGTGATGAACACGTACGACACGCCGAGCTTCGCCTGCAGGTCGCGCAGCAAATCGATGATCGCGGCGCCGACCACGGTGTCGAGTGCCGACGTGACCTCGTCGCACAGAATCAGGTCGGGCTCGGCCGCCAGCGCGCGCGCGAGATTCACGCGCTGCTTCTGCCCGCCGGACAGCTCGCCGGTGCGCCGCGCGGCCACCGCCTGCGGCAGCCGCACGAGTTCGAGCAACTCCGCGACGCGCTGCCGTGCACGCGCGCCCTTGATTCCGTGATAGAACGCGAGCGGCCGCGCGAGCGTGCGCTCGACGCTATGCACCGGGTTGAGCGCGGTATCGGCGTTCTGGAACACGATCTGCACGCGACGGTGCTGCTCCTTGGTGCGTTTGCCGATATCGAGCGCGAGCGGCTCGCCGTCGAGCAGAATCTGTCCGGCCGTCGCCGGCACGAGACCCGCGATCACCTTCGCGAGCGTCGTCTTGCCCGAGCCCGATTCGCCGATCACGCCGACCGTCTGCCCACGCCCGATGCGCAGGTCCACTTCGTGCAGGATCACCTTCGCGGGCCAGCCTTTCGCGGTCCGGCCGCCGTAGCCGGCGACCGCGCCGCGCACGTCGAGCAGCGGCGCCGGCGCAGCGCTCGCCGCTTTCGCGTCGCGTTCGGCATCGCTCGGCGTCACCGCCGCGATCAGGCTCTGCGTGTACGGATGCGCCGGCGCATGCAGGATCTGTTCGGTATCGCCCGCTTCGCGGATCACGCCATCGCTCAGCACGACGATCCGGTCGGCCATCTGCGCGACCACCGCCAGATCGTGCGACACGTATACAGCGCTCATCCCGTAGCGCCGGATCACGCTCTTGAAGGCCTGCAGCACGTCGATCTGCGTGGTCACGTCGAGCGCGGTGGTCGGCTCGTCGAGGATCACGAGCTCCGGATCGGTGATCAGCGCCATCGCGGCCATCAGCCGCTGCAGCTGACCGCCCGACACCTGATGCGGATAGCGTTTGCCGATCGTCTCGGGCTCGGGCAGCGCGAGCGCGCGGAACAGCTCGACCGCCTTCGCCTGCGCGTCGCGCTTCGACAGCGTCCTGTGGATCAGCGCGCTCTCGATCACCTGGTCGAGAATCGTGCGCGACGGGTTGAACGCGGCGGCCGCGCTCTGCGCGATGTACGCGACCTTGCGGCCGCGCAGCGCGGCCAGCGCCGGCGCCGACAACGTGCAGACATCGGTACCGCCGAGCTTCACCGAGCCGCCCGCGATCCGGCAGCCGGCACGCGCATGGCCCATCAGCGACAGCGCGATCGTGGTCTTGCCGGAGCCCGATTCGCCGATCAGGGCGAGCACCTCGCCACGCCCGATATCGAAGTCGACGCCGTGGACGATCGTCGTTTCCTCGCCGCCCGGCCGGCCGCCGACCACGCGCAGCCCGCGCACCTCGACGAGCGGAGTCGAATCGTGTCGCATCAGTGTTCTCCGGCGGCAGCGGCCGCGCCCTTGCGGCGGCCGCGATGCGGCAGGCCGTCGATCAACAGGTTGACGCCCACCGTCAGGATCGCGATCGCGACCGCGGGCATGATCGCGACGGCCGAGCCGTCGCCGAGGCTCGCGATGTTCTCGCGCACGAGCGAACCGAGATCCGCGTATGGCGGCTGCACGCCGAGCCCGAGAAAGCTCAGGCCGCTCAGCAGCAGCACGACGAACGTGAAGCGCAGCCCCGTATCGGCGAGCATCGGGTGGATCATGTTCGGGAGCATCTCGACGCACGCGATGTACAGCGCGCTTTCGCCTCGGGCGCGTGCGACCTGCACGAATTCGAGCGTGCTGATGTTGACCGCCAGCGCCCGCGCGATCCGGTACGAGCCCGGCATGTAGCTGACCGCCGCGGTCAGTACCAGGAGCGGCAGCGACGAGCCGAACGCGGCGACGAACATCAACGCGAACATCTTCGACGGAATCGACGTGAGCGCATCGAGCAGCCGGCTCATCGTCTCGTCGACCGCGCGGCCCGACACCGTCGCGAGCAGCCCGAGCGTCGTGCCGGTCAGCGCGGCGAGCAGCACCGCCGCGAGCGCGAGCAGCACGGTCAGACGCGTGCCGTACAGGATCCGGCTCAGCATGTCGCGGCCGAGAAAGTCGGAGCCGAACGGCAGCTTCGCGCTGAACGGCGCGAACACGTCCGGCGTGACGATCGCGCCGACGTCGTGCGGCGCGAGCAGCGGCGCGAACGCCGCGATGAACAGCATCAGGCCGACCATCGACAGGCCGACGCGGCCGCCGGTCGTCAGTTTCACGCGCGCGGCGCGGCGCTTGCGCGGCTGGTCGAGGGCGGGCGCGGCGGGCGGCGTCGCGCCGCTCCACTGCGGAGGCGGATCGCCGGACGGCGGCAGCGCGCTGCTGCGTTGAACGGGTTCGGTCGGGTGCATGGGCGGCATCTCGGAAGAAGGACGGGACGCTCAGGTCCGCAGTCTCGGGTTCGACACGATCGAGCACAGGTCGGCGAACAGCACGAGCGTCAAATAGGCGACGCAGAAGATCAGCGTGCACGCCTGGACCAACGGGAAATCGCGGTTGCCGACGGCGTCGACCATCAGGCTCGCGAGGCCCGGATAGTTGAAGATCGTCTCGACGACGATCACGCCGCCGAGCAGATACGACAGGCTCAACGCGACCGCATTGGCGATCGGGCCGATCGCGTTCGGCAGCGCATGGCGCAGCACGACACGCGCGGGGCTCGCGCCCTTGAGCACGGCCATCTCGACGTACGACGCGCTCAGCTGCTCGATCACCGCGGCGCGCGTCATCCGTGCCATCTGCGCGATCACGACCGCGCACAGCGTCAGCACCGGCATCGCATACGCGCGCAGGAAATCGTGCAGGCTTTCGATCGGGCCGCTGTACGACAGCGCGGACAGCCAGTGCAGCTTCACGGCCAGCACGAGCACGGCGACCGTCGCGATCAGGAATTCCGGCGTCGCGACGAGCGACAGCGTGCCGAGGCTGATCACGCGATCGACCACCGATTCGCGCTTGACCGCCGCGAGGATCCCGAGCAGCAGCGCGATCGGCACCGACACGGCGGTCGTGATCGCCGCGAGCGCGAGCGACTTCGGCAGGCGCCCGCCGATCATCTCCGACACCGGCATGTCGCCCGACAGCGAGCGACCGAAATCGCCGTGCAGCAGCCCCGCGAGCCAGTGCAGGTAGCGCACGTGGGCCGGCATGTCGAGGCCGAACTGCTGACGCAGCGCGGCGACCGTCTCCGGCGTCGCGGACTGGCCGAGCGCGGCCTGCGCGGCGTCGCCCGGCAGCAGGTTCGTGATCGTGAAGATGATCGCGGACACGATCAGCAGCGTCAGCGCGGTGACCGCGATGCGCCGGCCGATCAGCCCGAGCAGGATTCGATTCATGAAGCGGCACTCCGGAAAAGGTCGCGCGCGACCGGGGCGGTGACCCGCACCGGTCGCGCGGCGGCGGCACGCGTCGTGCTCAGGCGTTCCACCACACGTGCTCGGCGAACATGAAGCCCATCATTCCGCCGGTCGGAATCGAGCCGAGGCCCGCGAGCCGCTTGTCGTAGCCGTCGAGGAAGCTGATGAAGGCCGGAATGCCGACCCGGCACTGCTGCGCGACGAGCACCTGCATGTCGCCATACATCTGCTTGCGCTTCGCGTCGTCGGTTTCCGATCGCGCGGCGAGCAGCAACTGGTCGAACTTCGCGTTCTTCCAGCCCGACTCGTTCCACGGCGCATCCGACTTGAAGAACTGCGTGAACACCACGTCGGCGCTCGAGCGCGGGTTGATGTTGCCGAAGCCGAGCGGATGCTTCATCCAGTGGTTCGACCAGTAGCCGTCCGGCGACACGCGGTTCACCTGCAGGTTCAGCCCGATCTTCTGGCCGGCCTGCTGCAGCAGCACGGCCATTTCGATCGACCCGTTCGCGTCGGACGTCGCATAGATCGGCGGCAGCGTGGCGCCCAGCGCGCCCGCCTTCTGGAACAGGAACTTCGCCTTGTCCGGATCGTGCGGCCGCTGCGGCAGCGATGCGTTGAAGTAGCGATGCCCCGGCGAGATCGGCTGGTCGTTGCCGATCACCGCGTAGCCGCGGAATACCGCCGAGCGGATCTGCTCGCGATCGAACAGGTACTTCATCCCTTCGACGAAATCCGGGTTCGCGGTGATCGGGTTGTCGCTGCGCACGATCAGGTCGGTATAGAGCCCCGACTTGGTTTCCTGCAGCGCATAGCCCGGCGTCGACGCGACCCGCTGCGTCGAGCGCGGATCGATCGCGTTGATCAGGTGCACGTCGCCCGACAGCAGCGCGTTCAGTCGCGCGGCGCTGTCGCTGATGCCGATCAGCTCGATCTCGTCGAGGTACGGCATCCCCGGCTTGAAGTAGCTGTCGTTGCGCACGCCGACGGTCGACACGCCCGGCTTGAACGATTTCAGCTTGTACGGGCCGCAACCGATGCCGGTGCTGAAGTCGGTCGTGCCGTCCTTGACGATCACGAGCTGCGGCGTCGCGAGGATCACCGGCAGATCGGCGTTCGCGCTGGCGAGCGTGAGCATGACCTCGTCCGGGCCGCTCGCCTTCGCATCGGCGAACTGATCGGCGAGCGGCTTGACCTTCGAGGCGGTGGCCGCGTTCTTGTGGCGCATCAGCGAGAACACCACGTCGGCCGGCCCGACCGGTTTCCCGTCGTGGAACGTGACGCCCTTGCGCAGCTTGATGATCCACGTCTTCGCGTCGGTCGTCTGCAACGACTGCGCGAGATTCATCTGCGGCGTCAGGCTCGCGTCGAGCTGCGTGAGGCCGCTGTAGAACATGAAGAAACGAATGTAGTCGGCGCCCGTCGAGCCCTTGGCCGGGTCGAGCGTATCGGCCGTCGAACTCGATTCGTTCGCGACCCGGATCTTGCCGCCGCGCTTGGGCGCCGGCGCGGCGAACGCCGATTGCGCGTCCATCAGCAGCCCGCCGCCGCCGACGGCCATCATGCCGCTCGCCGCCATGACCCGCATCATGTCGCGGCGCGTGAAGCCGCCCTTGCCGCCGTTGTCGATATCGTCGCTCATCCGAACTGCTCCTGACTGTGGAAAGTGGGTCTGGGGTCCAGCGTGGTTCGAGAAATCCGTCGCGCCGCCTGCTGGTAGCGGGCGCGACGTCTGCGCATTGAGTTCATTTAAGCATCGCCAAAATGCGGGTTGTCGCGATTCGGGGCGGCTGCACGACATGATTCGACCGTTTTGGACCACCTGCGCAGCATGATTTGCTGCGCGGCCACGTGTGCCGCCGTTTGCTCGATGCCGTGTCGCGACGGCTGCGCAGCACGTGCGCGACGACGGAAATCGTAAAGCGATGCACGCGGCAGATTGCGCCGACAAAATTGGCGATTCGGCATCCGAAGCGCGTTCGGCTCACGCAAACCGCATGTTTGCGTGGAATGCGCACTCGCGGCCCGCGATGCCCGAAACGACCGGAACGCCCGCGTGCGCATGCGACCGCGGGTGCCAGCCGCGACGACGCCCGGAGCCTGAAAGATCGGGAGATTGCCGCGACGTTGAAGCGGCTTTGCGAGACAACAGGAATACGGCCGGATTGCCCGATGCGGGTACGAACCCGTGGCGCGGCGCCAGGCCGCGATTCCCCGTCGTGAGGCGACCGATGCCGTCAATGTCGGCGCGCACGCCGGACACATGCCGGCGTGGCGAGAG
Source organism: Burkholderia sp. RF2-non_BP3 (assembly GCF_001522185.1). NCBI lineage: Bacteria > Pseudomonadati > Pseudomonadota > Betaproteobacteria > Burkholderiales > Burkholderiaceae > Burkholderia > Burkholderia sp. RF2-non_BP3. The sequence goes on from NZ_LOSU01000033.1 coordinate 386,449, forward strand.
GGAGACGAGATGATGTCGTGGCCGGCAGATGCCGGCACGCGGCCGTCAGGCAGCCAGCCTGAACACCGAGACGGCGGCCCGCAACCGCGCCGCCTGTTCATCCAGCGAGGACGCGGCCGCGGCAGCCTGCTCCACCAGCGCGGCATTCTGCTGGGTCACTTCGTCCATTTGCGCGACCGCGAGGCCGACCTGCTCGATGCCCGTGCTTTGCTCGGCTGATGCCGCTGAAATCTCGCCCATGATGTCGGCCACCCGGTCGATCGACCGGACGATCTCCGTCATTCGCGCGCCCGCCGTCTCGACGAGCCGGCTGCCGCTGCCGACCCGCTCGACCGACGCCTCGATCAACCCCTTGATGTCCTTCGCGGCCGCCGCGCTGCGTTGCGCGAGCGAGCGCACCTCCGAGGCCACGACCGCGAACCCGCGCCCCTCCTCGCCGGCCCGCGCGGCCTCGACCGCGGCGTTGAGCGCGAGAATGTTCGTCTGGAACGCGATGCTTTCGATCACGACGGTAATGTCGGCGATCCGCACCGATCCGTCCGAAATCTGCCGCATCGTTTCGACGACTTCGCGCACGGCCGCGCCGCCGAGTTCCGTCGCCTCCTTCGCGTGGGTCACGAGCGTGTTCGCCTGACGTGCATTGTCGGCATTCTGTTTGACCGTCGACGTGATCTGCTCCATGCTCGCGGCCGTTTGCTGCAGCGACGCGGCCTGTTCCTCCGTGCGCTGCGACAAGTCCAGATTGCCTTGCGCGATCTCGCCGGTGCCGACGGCAATCGAATGGGTCGTGGTCTGGATTTCGGCGATGGTCTCGGTCAGCCGGGCCTTCATGTCGGCGAGCGCGACGAGCAGGCTGCCCGGCGCGGCGTGCGCCGTATCGAACTGCACGTCCAGTTCGCCGGCGGCGATGCGGGCCGCGATCTCGGTCGCGTGCGCGGGCTCGCCGCCCAGCGTCCGTCGGACGCTGCGCAACACGCCCCACGCGATCGCCGCCAGCGCCGCGGCGATGACGAGCGTGATGGCGCCGAGCACCTGCGCAAGCCGCGTGAACGCGGCGTTGATGTCGTCGTAGAAGAATCCCGTGCCGATCCACCAGTCCCACTCCGGAATGGCGACCACGCCCTGGAGTTTCGGCTCCACGTCCGCGTCCGGGCTGCGCTTGATCAGCACGTCGACGAGCGCGAAATGCGCCTGGGCCATTCCGGCGCGGTACGCCTCGCTGTCGGTCATGCCGCCGGTCGTGCGGTTGCCCTTGGCGCGGGTGCCGATGAACTTCGCGTTCGGATGCACGAGGTTGACGCCGTCGGACGTCGTCACCCAGTAGTAGCTTTTCGAATTCGCGTTGAGCGCGGACAGCGCGGCCTTGGCCTGCTGCTGGGCCTGATCCCGCGTGAGCGTGCCGTTCGCCTGCATCGCGCGATACGCGTCGACCAGATGCTCGGCTTTGGTCAGAAGAATGACGATCTCGTCACGGCGGCTGTCGATCAGCGCGTCGCGCAACGTGTGCAGCGACATCGCGGCAAGCAATACAACGCCGAGCAACGCCGCGGCGACGAGCATCAGCAGTTTCGTGGACAACTTCATGCGGAGGGCCTCGCGATATTAACCGTTCGGTACATATATCGGCCCGGGCGGCCCTGCCTTGAATGGCTCCGTATCGGTAATTACCCTCGGTTCGTGCGGTGATCGCGCGCGCAAGGCGGCACGGCCGCGCACGCGGGGCACGCGGCCCCACGCCGGCGCGGCGTCGCTTACAGCCCGAGCTGCGTCGCGAGATGGCCGATGTCCGACACCTCGTAGTAGTTGTAGAACGGCGTGCCCGGCTCATGGCCGCGATTGACGAACGCCTTGTGCTTGATGCCGAGATCCTCGGCCGTCATCAGGTCGTAGCGCAGGCTCGACGACACGTGCAGCACGTCCTCCGGCTTACAGCCGAGCTTGTCGAACATGTATTCGAAGCCCTGCATCCGCGGCTTGTACGACTGCGCCTGCTGCGCGGTGAACACCGCATGGAACGGCGCGCCGAGCTTGTCGACGTTGCTCATGATCTGGTCGTCCGACGCGTTCGACAGGATCACCAGCTTGTACTTCGTGGCCAGCCGCGAAAGCCCGGCCGGCACGTCCGGATGCGGGCCCCACGTCGGCACCGCCAGATAGAAACGCTCGGCCTCCGCCTCGTCGAACTTCACGCCGATCCGCGCGCAGGTGCGCCGGATCGCGTTGACGACGACGTCGCGGTACGGCTTCCATGCGCCGAGCACTTCGTCGAGCCGATACGCGGCGAACGCGCGCACGAATTCCTCGAGCGCGACCGGCGACAGCCGGTCCGCGTAGACCTCGCGCGCCATGTCGGCCATCCGGAAGCGGGTCAGCGTGCCGTAGCAGTCGAACGTGATGTACTTCGGTTCAAATTGGATCATGTGACGTCCTGTCGGTGTGAAGCCCCGGCAGGGCCGGGGACGGTCTGGGTTCAACGAAATTGAATCAGGGCAAAAAATCCGTCGCGCATCGTTCGACGCGGCTCGAAACGCAGATTCGCCGCGTGTTGCAGGCCGCCGGCAGCACGATCTGCGGCGTGATCGCACGCGGCGCCGTCGACGGCGAGCCGGCCGACTTCACGAAACCGTCATGCGGCCGCCGCGTTTCCATCGTAGCGGCATTCCCACAGCAGAAGCTGTCGCAATGACGGGCCGCTCCGGCATGCGGCGCGCGTTCGCCCGCGCCGATCGAGCCGGTTTGCGTCGATCTCGCACGACCGCCCGCCGACGCCGGAAAACAGGCGAATCGTCCTATCCGCGCCGCGGTGGCGCTGGCAGAGTCGATATGTCATTCCTACCCATCCGGAGTCCGGCGTGGCCGACCTCAATTCTTCCAGCACGCTCACCTATCGCCCGTTCGCCGAAACCGATCTGCCTGCCGCGCACCGGCTGTCGGAAGCAGTCAAGTGGCCGCATCGACTCGACGACTGGCGCTTCGCACTCCAGCTCGGCAACGGCTTCGTCGCCGAAGACGAAGCCGGCATCGTCGGCACCGCGCTCGGCTGGCGCTTCGGCGAATCGCACGCATCGCTCGGCATGGTGATCGTGTCGCCCGAGCGCCAGGGCCGCGGCATCGGCCGCGAACTGCTCGCGCGCGTCGTCGACAGCCTCGGCGCACGCACGATCTTCCTGCACGCGACGCCGTCCGGCGAACCGCTCTACGTGAAGTTCGGCTTCGAGGCGATCGGCACGATCGACCAGCACCAGGGCGCCGCGTTCCAGCCGCCGCTGATCTCGCTGCCGCCCGGCGAGCGTCTACGCCCGCTCGGCACCAACGACGGCCCGCGCCTCGCCGCGCTCGCATCGCGCGCGGCCGGCTACCCGCGCGACGCGGTGATCGATGCGCTGCTCGGCGTCGCCAACGGGATCGCACTCGACCGCGACGGCGAACTGCTCGGCTTCGCGCTGTTCCGCCGTTTCGGCCGCGGGCACGTGATCGGCCCGGTGGTCGCACCGGACGCGCTGCGCGCGCAGGCGCTGATCAGCCACTGGCTCGCGCTGCACGAAGGCATGTTCGTGCGCCTCGACGTGCCGGGCGATAGCGGCCTGTCGGACTGGCTGCAGGGGCTCGGCCTGCCGCGCGTCGATACCGTCGTCGCGATGGCGCGCGGCGCGGCGCCCGCCCGCGATCCGTCGCTGCGCGCGTTCGCGATCATCAATCAAGCGCTCGGCTGAGCGGCGCGCGCGATGAGTTTTCTCTACAAAGCCGACCCGGTGCGCGGGGCGCAATGGGCGCGGCGCTTCGCGCAACAGGCGCCCGACCTCGCGTTCCGGATCTGGCCGGACCTGGGCAACCCGGAAGCCGTGCGTTATCTCGCCGCGTGGCAGCCGCCCGACGATCCGACCGCGCTGCTGCCGAATCTGGAGATCGTGTTTTCGGTCGGTGCCGGCATCGATCAGTTCGACCTGTCGCGCGTGCCCGCGCACATCCCGGTCGTGCGGATGATCGAGCCGGGCATCGTCGAAGGGATGGTCGAATACGTGACGCAGGCCGTGCTGACGATCCATCGCGACCTGTTCGACTATGCGGCGCAGCAGCGCGAGCACGTGTGGCGCGAGAAGCCGGTGCGCGCGGCCGCGTCGCGACGCATCGGCGTGCTCGGGCTCGGCACGCTCGGGCAGGCCGTGCTCGACACGCTGCGGCGCTTCGGCTTCCCGTGCGCCGGCTGGAGCCGCACGCCGCGCACGCTCGACGGCATCGACTGCCATGCGGGCGACGCGGCGCTCGACGCGTTCCTCGCCCGCACCGACATCCTGATCTGCCTGCTGCCGCTCACCGACGACACGCGCGGCCTGCTCGGCGCACGCGTATTCGACGCGCTGCCGGCCGGCGCATCGCTCGTGCAGGTCGGGCGCGGCCCGCAACTCGATGCGACCGCGCTGCTCGCCGCGCTCGACAGCGGCCGCCTCGACAGCGCGATCCTCGACGTGACGGACCCGGAGCCGTTGCCGGCCGGCCACCCGTTCTGGACGCATCCGCGCATTCGTATCACGCCGCACATCGCCAGCGCGACGCGCCCGGACACCGCGGTCGACGCCGTGCTCGCGAACCTCGCGCGCCATCGCGCGGGGCAGCCGATGATCGGCGTCGTCGACCGCGCACGCGGCTACTGACGCGCGCGCCCGGCCCGGCGTGGCGCGCAGCAGAAAATGCCGAAGCACCCCGTGCAAACGCCGCTTTCGTACGTTTCAGACCGCAAATTGAAGGCGCGTGCGGATTGCTCGCCCGGTAGCATGACCTCACGCTGACACCCGACGAGAGTCCCGCACTGCCATGAACCAAGCCGCGCTGATCGAAGCCGATCGTCAACACCTGATCCACCCCGTCGTCAACTATCGTGCGCACGAGGCGCGCGGCGTCACCGTGCTCGAATCCGCCGAAGGCGTGTTCCTGCGCGACGCCGACGGCCACACGCTGCTCGATGCGTTCTCGGGCCTGTGGTGCGTGAACGTCGGCTACGGCCGCGACAGCATCGTGAAGGCCGCCGCCGACCAGATGGCGAAGCTGCCCTACGCGACCGGCTATTTCCATTTCGGCTCGCAACCCGCGATCGAGCTGGCCGAACGGCTCGCGGCGCTCGCGCCGCCGTCGCTGAATCGCGTGTACTTCACGCTCGGCGGCTCGGATGCGGTCGACTCCGCGGTGCGTTTCATCACGCACTATTTCAACGCGACCGGTCGCCCGACGAAAAAGCACATGATCGCGCTCGAACGCGGCTATCACGGCTCGTCGTCGATCGGCGCCGGGCTCACCGCGCTGCCCGCGTTCCATCGTCACTTCGACCTGCCACGCGCGGATCAGCACCACATCCCGTCGCCCTACCCGTATCGCCATCCGCTCGGCGACGACGCGCAGGCGCTGATCGCCGCGTCGGTCGCCGCGCTCGAGGCGAAAGTCGCCGAACTCGGCGCGGACAACGTCGCGGCATTCTTCTGCGAGCCCGTGCAGGGGTCCGGCGGCGTGATCGTCCCGCCGGCCGGATGGCTGAAGGCGATGCGCGACGCATGCCGGCGCCTCGGCATCCTGTTCGTCGCCGACGAGGTGATCACCGGCTTCGGCCGCACGGGCCCGCTGTTCGCGTGCGAGACCGAGCAGGTCGACCCGGACCTGATGACCGTCGCAAAGGGGCTGACCGCCGGCTATGCGCCGATGGGTGCCGTGCTGATGTCCGATGAAATCTACGAAGGCATCGCGGGCAGCCGCGCCGATTCGCCCGCGGTCGGCCACGGCCATACGTATTCCGCGCATCCGGTCAGCGCGGCGATCGGCCTCGAAGTGCTGAAGCTCTATCACGAAGGCGGGCTGCTCGCGAACGGCCGGGCGATGGCGCCGCGTTTCGCCGCGGGGCTCGATGCGCTGCGCGCGCATCCGCTCGTCGGCGACGCGCGTTCGGCCGGCCTGCTCGGCGCGCTCGAACTGGTGGCCGACAAGACGCGCAAGACGCGCTTCGACCCCGCGCTCAACGTGCCCGACAGGATCGCCGCCGCCGCGTATGCGAACGGCGTGGTGTTTCGCGCATTCGGCGACGGCGTGCTCGGTTTCGCGCCGGCGCTGAGCTTCACCGCGGGCGAGTTCGATCTGATGTTCGAACGCGTGCGCAAGACGCTCGACGACGTGCTGGCCGATGCGGGCGTGCAGCGCGCGCTCGACGCCGCGCACGCGCAGCCGGCCTGACCGGGCACGGGAAAGCCGGGCTTGTGGCGGCAATCGTTCGACTCTAAAGTAACCGGACATTCCATTTTTTCCCTCTCACGCGAACATGACGGACAGCAAGCTGGATCGCATCGACCTGCGCATCCTCTCCCAGTTGCAAAAGCGCGGCCGCATGACCAACGTCGAGCTGGCCGACGCGGTCGGGCTGTCGCCCAGCCCTTGCCTGATCCGCGTGAAGCGGCTCGAGAAGGCCGGCTATATCGGCGGCTACGGCGCGCACATCCAGCTCGAGAAACTCGGCGACGTGCAGGTCGTGTTCACCGAGGTCACGCTGGCCGACCACCGGCGCGAGGACTTCGACCGTTTCGTCGCGGCGATCCGCAACGTCGACGAGATCGTCGAGTGTCACCTCGCGAGCGGCGGCTACGACTATCTGCTGAAGTTCATCACGCGCAGCGTGAGCCATTACCAGACGATCGTCGAAGGGCTGCTCGAGCAGAACATCGGCATCGAGAAATATTTCAGTTACGTGATCATCAAGTCGCCGTTCGTCAAACGGCACTACCCGCTCGAATCGCTGTTCGGCGAACGTCACTGACGGGCAGCGTGCGGCATCCGCGAACGCGGCGGCCCGCCGTCCGCGCGGGGTAGCCGCGCGTCCGCGCCGCAGCCGTCGTCGCCGAATCGCTCCATCCAAGGACCTGTCATGCCGCTTACGCTGTCCCGAACCGAACTCGTTCGTACCGCCAACCTGATCGACGGCGCCTGGCGCGACGCGCTCGACGGCCGCCGCTTCGACGTCACCGATCCGGCGACGCTCGAGACCGTTGCCCACGCACCCGACAGCGGCGCGGCCGACGCACGCGCCGCGACCGATGCGGCCGCACGCGCGCTGCCCGCATGGCGCGCGACGCCCGCTCGCGAACGGGCCGCGATCCTGCGCGCATGGCATGCGGCGATCGTCGCGCACACCGACGATCTCGCGAAGCTGATGTCGCGCGAACAGGGCAAGCCGCTCGCCGAAGCGCGCGGCGAAGTCGCATACGGCGCGTCGTACGTGCTGTGGTTCGCCGAGGAAGCGACGCGCACGTACGGCGACCTGATTCCGCAGCAGCAGCGCGGCAAGCGGCTGAGCGCGGTCAAGGAGCCGATCGGCATCGTCGCCGCGATCACGCCGTGGAACTTCCCGCTCGCGATGATCGCGCGCAAGATCGCCCCGGCACTCGCGGCCGGCTGCACGGTCGTCGCGAAGCCGGCCGAGGACACGCCGCTCACCGCGCTCGCGCTGGCCTTCCTCGCGCAGGAAGCCGGCGTGCCGCCCGGCGTGCTGAACCTGATCGCCGCATCGCGCGAACGCGGCATCGATGCGGTGGCCGACTGGCTCGCCGACGGCCGCGTGCGCAAGATCACGTTCACCGGATCGACGCCCGTCGGCAAGCTGCTCGCGCGCGAATCGGCGGCGACGCTGAAGAAGCTGTCGCTGGAGCTGGGCGGTAACGCGCCGTTCATCGTATTCGACGATGCGGAACTCGACGCCGCGATCGACGGGCTGATGGCCGCCAAGTTCCGCAACGGCGGCCAGACCTGCGTATCGCCGAATCGCGTGTACGTGCAGGCCGGCGCCTACGATGCGTTCGCCGCGAAGCTCGCCGCGCGCGTCGCCGCGCTGAAGGTCGCGCCCGCGACTGATCCGGCCGCGCAGATCGGGCCAATGATCAACGCGCGCGCGGTCGATAAAATCGCGCGCCACGTCGGCGACGCCATCGAGCGCGGCGCGCGCGTGCTCGCCGGCGGCAAGCGTCTGCCCGAGCTCGGCCCGAACTATTACGCGCCGACGGTGCTCGCCGACGCCACCGCCGACATGCAGCTGACCTGCGAGGAAACCTTCGGCCCCGTCGCCGCGCTGTTCCGGTTCGACACCGAGGACGAAGCCGTCTCGGCCGCGAACGACACGCCGTTCGGGCTCGCCGCGTATTTCTACACGCAGGACGTGCGCCGCATCGCGCGCGTGTCGGCGCGGCTCGAAACGGGCATCGTCGGCATCAACGAAGGCGCGCTCGCGAGCGAAGCCGCGCCGTTCGGCGGCGTGAAGGAATCGGGCTACGGCCGCGAAGGCTCGCGCTACGGCCTCGACGATTATCTGTCGATCAAGTACCTGTGCCAGGGCGGGCTCGACTGAGCCTGCGCGACGGCCGGGATTCGCCGCTGTCGCGTGCTCGTTGCGCGGCGCACCCCGGACGCACACGTTTGCGGCACCCGTGCGGTCATTGCGTCGCATGCCGGCCTCGATTTCCGGGCATCCCTGCCGTTAACCCGGATTTGACCAGCGCCGCTGCGATCGCAGCCCGCTTCCCGCACGAGCGCGAGCAATGCCTGCATCCATTCCGATCGAGAAAGTTGCCGACTGGGCCGGCCGCCACCACCTGATCGTCGGCGTGCTGGGCACGCTGATGTCGCTCGCCGCACTCGGCATCAGCGCGGCGACGCTGTGGGCCGCACGCATCGAGGTCGTCGGACATGCGCACGAGACGTCGCGCAACGTCGCGGCCGTCCTGGTCAGCGAGATCGCGCGCACCGTCGAGACGTCCAACAACGCGCTCGTCTCGCTCGCCACCGATCTCGGCAATCCCGCCGTCGCGCGCATGGACGCCGGGCTGCGTCACGACGTGCTGTTCGAGCGCACGGCCGCGCAATACGTGACCGGCATGGGCGTGACGGACCGCTTCGGCCATTTGATCGACGGCTGTTGCAGCTCGACCCACAACTGGGATTTCAGCGATCGCGACTACTTCAAGGTCCATCGCGATGCGGACAACGTCGGCCTGTACGTGTCCGAGGCGTATCGCGCGCGTTCGCGCGGCAACACGGAATCGATCGCGCTGTCGCGGCGCATCGAGCGGGCGGATCACACGTTCGACGGAATCGCGGTGGTCGCCATCGACCTCGCGTACTTCGATCGGCTTCTGTCACGCCTGAACGTCGGGCCGCACGGCGTCAGCGCGATCCTGCGCGCCGACGGCACGATCCTCGCGAGAAACCCGCCGTTGACCGATCACCAGATGGTCCGCCTGCGCCGCTCGAAGTCGTTCGAACGCATGGTGAGCCGCGAATCGGGCTTCTATGCGGCGCGCTCGAGCATCGACGGCGTCGTGCGGCTTTATACGTTCCAGCGGGTGCCCGGCACGCCGTTGATCGCGGTCGTCGCACCGGCCGAGCATGACGTGCTGGCCGGCACCACGCATTTGACGTGGACGGTCGGCGTGTCCGCGTCCGTCATCGGTGCGCTGTTCTGCGCGGTGGTGTGGCTGCTCGCGTTCGCGCTGCGGGACAACCTGCGCAAGCAGACGCTGCTCACCGACCTGACGCGCACCGATCCGCTCACGGGCCTGCACAACCGTCGCGCGCTCGATGCCGCGCTCGCCGACGAATGGGAAAGGCTGCAGCACGGCAGCGACGGCAGCCTGTCGGTGCTGTTCATCGACGCCGATCACTTCAAGCAGTACAACGACCGCTTCGGTCATGCGCAAGGCGACACCGCGCTGCGCTTTCTCGCCGAGTGCATTCGCGCGCATACGCGGCGGCGCGGCGATCTTGCCGCGCGCTACGGCGGCGAAGAATTCGTCGTCGTATTGCCCGACACGGATGAAAGCGGCGCCGCGAAAGTCGCCGAGGCGATTCGCCGCGCCGTGGAGCGCAGCCGGCTCGACGGGTTCGACGCGACGATTCCGGCTTTCACGGTCAGCATCGGCTACGCGACCGGGCACCGTGCGCACCCGCGGTCCGTGCACGCGTTGTCGCATCAGGCAGACCTCGCCCTCTATGCGGCGAAGCGTCAGGGCAGAAACCGCGTGTGCCGCGCCGACGCGGAATGGGTCGCCCAACCGGCGTGAGCGCGCCGGATCCGATCGTCTTTTCGAACGCGCGCGCTGGCAGGACCGAACATCGCCGACGGCCCGATCGCCCCCGCCACGATGTTCAGCATCACGAATTCACCAAATAGTGAGAATTTTGGCGCATCGACCGCGCCCCGAAACAAATCCGTAACGGCTGCGTCACGATCGCCCACGACAATCCGCCATCTTCGACACTCAGGATGGAGCCTTGCATGTTTGCGTCACGAAGCCGTTTTCCGCTGCACGTCGTAGCATTGTCGAGTGCGATCGTTCTCGCCGCGTGCGGCGGCGGCGACGATGTCGCATCGACCACCACGACCAGCGCGGCCATGCCGGCACCGCCGGCCGACCCCGGCTTCGTCGACAGCGCGCCCGTGCCGAGCGTGCCGGCTTTTGTCGACAACATCGCGACCAACCAGCGCGGCGACGCGCGCTATGCCACGCTGTCGACCAACGCGGCCGTGCGCGTGGTGAGCCGCTTCCTCGACCTGTGGCAGCCGGCGACGATGCTCGTCGATGCCGGCGTGAGCGCGCCGGCCAACGGCGGGTTTCCGGCGATCTCGCCGTCGACCTGCTCGGGCCTGCCCGGCAGCGGCACGCCGTGCGGCACGAGCCTGAACGACACGGTGCTGGCCGCCAACGTTCAATATGTGATCAACGCAACGACCGCACGCACGCAGCAACAGGCCGACGCCGCGTACTTCGACGACCGGCGCGCCAAGGGCTACAGCGTGACCGACGGCATGGGCCCGCTCACCGGCGCGTGGCGCACGGCCGCGCAGCAGACGACCAGCATCACCAGCGTGCCCGCCGACGCGACCACGGTGCTGTACAACGATTCCGGCAACAACGTCGGCGTCGGCAGCAGCACGAACGCGAGCTTCGGCAAGGTCGTCGACCTGCTCAACGAAATGGGCAACAACGCGTCGACCGAACCGTCGAAGCGCTTCTACAAATACGCGCGGCCGTACCGCTGGAGCACCAGCGTCGTCGTCGCGCCGACGCTCGTGCCGGCGGAAAGCACGACGCCCGCGACCGACGGCGGCTTCATCAGCGGCCACACGGCCGAAGCGGTGCGCGACGCGATGACGATGGCGTGGCTCGTGCCGGAGCGCTTCCAGGAGATGGTCGGCCGCGGCCTCGAACTGGGCGAGAACCGCATCCTCGCCGGCATGCACTCGCCGCTCGACGTGATCGGCGGCCGCATGCTCGCGCTTGCCGTCAGCGCGGCGAACCTGACCGCGTACGCGAGCGATGCGCAGGCCGCGTACGGCCAGGCGCATCAGGCGCTGCAGCAGCTCACGGGCACGACCGACACGACGTTCGCCGCCTTCGCGCACTCGGGCACGACGGCCACCGACCGCTTCGCCGATTACGCGACGAACAAGACGGCCTTCGCGCGCCGCCTGACGTTCGGCTTCGGCGCGATCGAGTCGACCGACGCGCCGCCCGTCGTGCCGAAGGGCGCGGAGATCCTGCTGCAGACGCGCTTCCCGTACCTGAGCGCGGACCAGCGCCGCGTCGTGCTGAAGACGACCGAACTGCCGTCCGGCTATCCGGTCATGGACGATGCGGAAGGCTGGGGCCGCCTCAACCTGTTCACCGCGGCCGACGGTTACGGTGCATTCAACGGCAACGTGATCGTGTCGATGGACGCTTCGCAGGGCGGGTTCAATACCGCCGACCTGTGGCGCAACGACATCGCCGGCGCGGGCAAGCTGACGCTGCAAGGCAGCGGCACGCTGACGCTGGCGGGCAACAACAGCTATACGGGCGGCACGCAGGTGAGCGGCGGCATGCTCGCCGCGGCATCGGCAAGCGCGTTCGGCAATGGCGACGTGTACGTCGGCTCGGGCGGCAGCGTGAGGATTGCCGCCAGCGCGCCGGTGGTCATCGCGACGCGCTATACGCAGCTCGACAACACGACGCTCGAACTCGACATCGACGGCAACGGGGGCGGCCGCCTGCGCGTCGGCGGCCCGCTCACCGTCGCGGGCGGCACGCTGCACGTGAAGTTCGTGAACGGTTATGCGCCCAAGGCCGGCGACACCATCGCGCTGATCGACGGTGCAGCGGCTTCCGCGAAGTTCTCGGCGGTGACGGTCGACGGGTTCAAGGCGACGCCGGTTTATACGGCGACGGGCGTGTCGGTCAGGTTGTCGGCGGCATAGCCCGCCTCGGCCCGTCGATCCTTGCCACGGCGCCCCCTGCTGGCGGCGCCCGCCGGTCTCGCCCGTTTCGTCGTCGAGTCGTTCGACGGCCGCCGCGCCACGACCGGACGCCGGCGCCTGCACACACCCCACCTTCCACGACGCGTCCCGCGTGACGCGCCGCTTGCAGCCCGCATCGCATCATCTCCGAGCGCATGAAATTGAGATTGCAAATGCCTCTCATTTGCATTAAATTTCGGCGCGAATGTACTGTTTGGAACATAGCCGTCGGCGCAAGGCCCCTCCACCGTGCCCGAATGCAATCCATATCAAGGGATGGGAATGAGCAGGAAGAACTGGGCGGCCGCACCGATGGCCATCGTCGTCGGCGCGGCCGGCCTGAGCACCGCCGACGCGCAGGAAGCAACGCTGCCCACCATCGAGGTCTCGGGGCAGCGCGCGAGCGCGCCGTTTCGCACGCGCGAATCGACGAGCGCGACGCGCAGCGAGGCAGACGTGATGGAGATTCCGTTCGCGGTCAGCAGCGTCGATGCGAAACTCGTGCAAACCGTCGCCGCGACACGCGGCGAGGACCTGTACGATTGGGTCGCGGGTGTCTCGCGGCAGAACAACTTCGGCGGCCTGTGGGACAACTACGCGGTGCGCGGCTTCGCCGGCGACGGCAACACGTCCGGTACCGACTACCTCGTCAACGGCTTCTCGTGGAACCGCGGAATCAGCGTCCCGCGCGACACGGTCAACCTCGAGCGCATGGAAGTGCTCAAGGGGCCCGCGTCGGCGCTATACGGCCGCGGCGATCCGGGCGGGCTCATCAGCTATACGACCAGGCAGCCGCAGTTCGCGCGCTCGAACACCGTCAGTGTGTCGGCCGGCAGCTACGGCGCATTGCGCGAGACCTTCGATTCAACCGGGCCCGTCACGAAGTCGCTCGCGTACCGCTTCGTCGCGATGAACGAGAACAACGGCAGCTTCCGCGATACGGTGTCGAGCAAACGCTACCTGTTCGCGCCATCGTTCACGTGGGACATCGGCGCGGACACGACGCTCCATTACGAATTCGAGAGCGCACGCCAGCGCGCGCCGCTCGATCGCGGCGTGGTCGCGGTGGGCGGGCAGCTCGGCGCGATTCCGGTTTCGCGCTTTCTCGGCGAGCCCCGCGACGGCGACTACGACGTGCGCAACACGGGCCACCAGTTCACGCTCGAGCATCGCATCGATGCCGGCTGGTCGATCAACACCGGTTTCGCGCAGCGCACCACCGACCTGTCCGGACGATCGTCCGAGGCGTTCGCGCTGCAGCCCGACGGCCGCACGCTGTGGCGCCGCTACCGGCAAGTCGCGTTTCATTCGAACGATCTGCAAGGCCGCGTCGAGACGACCGGCGCGTTCCGCACCGGCGGCATCGGCCACACGCTCGTGCTGGGCGTCGATGCGTACCGCTTCAACTACGACCAGTTCGTCGCGCGCTCGACGCCCACTGCCGCCGCGCCGTATGCGATCGACATCTTCGATCCCGTCTACGGTCAGCCGGCCCCCGTACCGCGCACCGCGACCAATCTGCTCGAGCGCGACGACGGCCAGGGCCTCTACGCGCAGGACACGCTCGCGTTCGGGCCGCACTGGAAAATCCTCGCGGGACTGCGCTGGGATCGCTTTCACCAGTCGGTCGAGAATCGACTGAAGGGCACGACGAGCAGCCAGTTGCAGACTGCATTGAGTCCGCGCATCGGTATCGTGTATGAAATGAGCCCCGCGTTTTCCGTGTATGCGAACACCGCGTATTCGTTCCGGCCGAACAACGGCGCCGACGTCGATGGCCGCGCGTTCGATCCGGAGAAGGGGCATGGCTATGAGGTCGGCGCGAAATGGGCCGGCGCACGCTGGCTCGCGACCGTCGCGGCATTCCACGTCAACAAGCGCAACGTGCTGACCGCCGACCCGGCCAATCCAGGCTTCTCGCGCGCGGCCGGCGAAGTGCGCAGCCGCGGCGTCGAATTCGAATGGAACGGCGACCTGGGCCACGGCGTGCGCGGCCTCGTCAATCTTGCGTACGTCGACGCACAGGTCACGCGCGATGCCGTGCTGACACCCGGCGCGCGCCTCGTCGACATTCCGCGTCTGAGCGGCAGCGCGCTGCTCATGTACGAAACCACCGTCCCGTTCGCGGACAAGGCCGGCGCCGGCGCGGGCGTGATCTACGTCGGGCGCCGGGCCGGCAATACCGCGAACACGCAGGACGGTTTCGAACTGCCGGCCTATGCGACCGTGCAGCTCAACGGCTATGTGCAGGTCAACAAGCACCTGCGTGCGTCGGTCGTGCTGAACAATTTGTTCAATCGCACTACTTACGTCAGTTCCTACAACAGCCTGTGGGTCACACCGGGCGCGCCGCGCAGCCTGTTTGCATCGCTCTCCTACGCGTTCTAGCCTGATTCGGTCGCCCGTTGGCCGTCCCGTTGGCGGCCAACCACCATTCTGCTTCGAAGGTCTTCATTCTCAGTCGATACCGTCTGAGCGCACGTGCCCACGCGGCCCGTTGGCATGCGCTTTTCGCACAGATATTGACAAATTTCCCACACTTTTCGCGCGACTCATTCGTTAGCATTGTCGCCCTGCTTTTCCGATTCATATTTTCGCAACGAATGGTGAAAAATGAAGAAACCCATCCGACATGCATCCATGGCATTTGCGCTTTTGATATGCGCACAGCTTTCGCACGCGCACGCCATTGCTGCTGACACATCACCACGATCCAATGGCGCCCTGCCAGTGACGCCACCTCGACCGGATTCCATTTCGCAGCGCGTGAAAGTCGGTTTGTCGAGCGAGGAAACGACGCTCATCCTTCCGTGGTTCGTGGAGGAACTGATCGCGACAGCGAACACCAGCCATTCGCTGGATGAAGCAGCCAGCGATTATGCCGGGCGCTTGAAGCGTGGTCTTTGACCAATAGTCCGTTGCCCAACCTGGAATAGCCTGACAGTCGCCAGAAGCGATTCACCGCATCGGGCGTTTGCTGTTTCAGGGTGGCAAGGGGCTTCTCGTGGTCGTCGATGCCGGATGCCGAATACTGCGAGGCCGGTCGCTGACTACGTCACCCTTTGCACGAATTTGACTGCCGATGCGCTCCCCGACGTACTCACATGGCTTCAACGTCTGGAAGCCGCCGTCGGATACGACAACAACGATGAGTCCGGCCCTTGACCTTCACGTGGACGTCAGGGTTCACGCCGGCACCTTTTCATCAGGAGATGACGCATGAACCTCACACCGGACGAATTGAACCTGCCCCGGCTCGGTGCTCGTCCCGTTCGAACGCTGCAGTTGGACGGCGGTATCCTGGCCGCACAGGTGGGCAGCGAACCACCAGCGGTCATCGTACTGAACGGCGGACAAGCATTCGTCTCGAAGACGACCTCGCGTCGGCTGCGGCGCGACCTGCTCCGCGTTGCCGGTATCTTGCCGCCCGACACACCATTCGTATTGCTTGGCTATCCTGACAAGCCCGGCATGCAATACCGAATCGCCGACATCGTCGAGCAGATCGCACGTGGCATCGCCGCGCATTGGCGGTGCACGACGCTCATCGGCATCTCATTCGGCGGCGTCGTAGCGGCGCGCCTCGCGGCAGCCCACCCCGAACGCGTCTCGCGACTCGGACTGGTTTCGAGCGCGCATCGCCTTGCCCCGGACGGTTGCCGGCTCATCGAGCAGCAAATCGTTCATACGACCCGCTCCGATTTCGTCCGACTGCTCGAAACGATGTCCGGGTGCTTTCGCGCAAGCTGGCGCAACATGCTCTTGCGCGCAGCGTTGCTCAGCCGACGCCGCCACGTCGCGTCGTCGGTCAACGAGCGGCACGTCATTGTCCGCACCCTGCGCGCATTGCGTGACGACGCACGTGACGATTCGCCGTGGCCGCGTCGGATCCGCGCAGATACGTTGATCGTCGGTGGCGCAGACGACCCGATTTTCGCCGAGGCGGCGCGCGAAACTTCCGCGTGGGTGCCGTCGGTGACCCATCATGCGCTGCCCGGCGAAGGGCATATGGTGATGATCGAGCGCCGGAAGCAGGTTGCGCGACTCGTTCGGAACTGGCTCGACGCGCGCGCTTGATTTTCGCGTGACACGACTGACAGCCACGAACCTACTTCGCGGCCGGAGGAAACAGCACGCCGCGCGGAATCGACATGATCAGCACGCAACTGACCAGCAGGCAGGCGCCCAGCGCGTAGGTTCCGTTGTTGATGTTGCCGGTCATTTCCTTTGCGATGCCCGTGATCATCGAACCCGTGAAGCCGGACAGATTGCCCACCGAGTTGATCAGTGCAATGCCCGCGGCCGCGGCCGTGCCGGACAGTATCTGCCCCGGAAAGGTCCAGTAGATCGGCATCAGCGCCAGGATGCCGCACGTGGCGATGGTCAGGAACAGGATCGACAGCACCACGTTCTGTGCGCAAGCCGCGCTCATGATCAGGCCGACGCCGCCGATCAGCGCGGGAATCGCGGCGTGCAGCCGGCGTTCGCCGGTCTTGCGCGAGTGCGCCGCGTTCCACACCATCGCAAAGATGGCCGTCAGATACGGAACGGCGGTCAGCAGACCGATATGCATCGGGCTGCGCACGCCCGACGCGCGAATGATCGACGGCAGCCAGAAGGCCAGCCCGTAGAAGCCGGTATTGAAGGTGAGCAGGATGAAGGTCAGCAGCCAGACGCGCGGGCTGCGCAACGCGGCACCCACGCCATGCGACTTGTGCGCGGCCTCGGATTCGAGGTTGCGCGACAGCACCGCCTTTTCCTCGGCAGACAGCCACTTCGCCGACTGCGGGCCATCGCCGAGGCAGGCCAGCACGATGAACGCCACCACGATCGACGGCAGGCCTTCGAGCAGCAGCATCCATTGCCAGCCGCTCATGCCTGACAAGCCGTGCGTCTGCTCCATCAGCCAGCCGGAAATGACACTGCCCAGCGTCAGGCTCAGCGGGATCGCCACCAGGAAGCCCGACATGGCCACGCTTTGGCGACGCGCGGGAAACCAGTAATTCATGTACAGGATGACGCCCGGGAAAAAGCCGGCTTCGCACAGACCGAGCAGGAAGCGCAGCGTATAGAACATGGTGGACGTCTGCACGTGAAAGAACTGCGCGAGCGGCACGATGAAGGCCATCGACGACGACACGATGCCCCATGTGATCATGATCCGCGCGATCCAGAAGCGTGCGCCGTAGCGGTGCAGCAGCAAATTGCTCGGCATCTCGAACAGGAAATAGCCCCAGAAGAAAACGCTGGCGCCGAGCGCGTAGACGCTGTCGCTCAGGCTCAGGTCATCGAGCATCTGCAGCTTGGCGAAGCCTACGTTGACGCGGTCCAGGTAGGCCACGACGTAGCAGAGCAGCAGCAACGGCAGGATGCGCCGCATGACCTTGCGGTAGAGAGCGTCTTCGGACGAGCCGACCGCGGCCGGTGCGGCGGCGGTCTGCGTGAGGGATGGCATCGGTTTGTCTCCTGATTGTGTAGGACTTCTTCGTGCCGGCGGATTCGCTGAGGAACTGACGCGCCTATGTTACCGATAACATTCGCGCCCAAAAAAAGCGCCGATCTGGCGACGGGCGCAACCGGCGATCTGATACCGGTAACAGCTTCGAAGGTAGCATGCCGCGACGAGCGTGCTCAAGTCCCGATCGACAAGTGGTTTCCCTAGTGCCGCGCGAATCACCGGCGCGCGGCGGCGGCCCGCACGGCACCGGTATCATGTAGCCTTTCCAGGTTTCTCCCGATCGCGATTCCCATGCCCAGCCCCACCGCCGTCCGGCCTGCCGGACCGCCCCGCATGTCCGATGTAGCGCGCCTGGCCGGCGTATCGAAGATGACCGTCTCGCGCGTGCTGGCCGGCCACAGCGTGGCCGCCGAGACGCGCGAACGGGTCTGCAGGGCCATCGACGAGCTCGGTTACGTGGCCGACGCCGCCGCCGGTGCGCTGTCGTCCGGGCGGTCGGAATTTGTCGCGGTGCTGGTGCCGTCGCTGTCGAGTTCCAACTTCTCCGACACCGTGCGCGGCCTGACCGACGCACTCGAGCCGCATGGCCTGCAACTGCTGCTCGGCGACACCGACTACGACCTGGCGCGGGAAGAACGGCTGGTACGCTCCATGCTGCGTCACCAGCCGCGCTGCATCGCACTGACGGGTGCGCAGCACACCGATGCGACGCGCACGGTGCTGACGCGCTCGGGCATCCCCGTGGTCGAGATGTGGGACCTGCCCACGCATCCGATCGATACCGCGGTGGGCTTCTCGAACGTGTGCGCCGCACGCGCGATGGTGCGCCATCTGGCCGAGCGCGGCTACGAGCGCATCGGCTTTCTCGGCGGCGCCAGCGCACTGGACCGCCGTGGGCTGGACCGGCTCAAGGGATACCAGGCGGAGATCAAGGCGCTGGGGCTGGGCGAGCCGCGCGTCGTGCGGTTGGGCGAATCGCCGATCACCATGAGCCACGGCGGGCCCGCCATGGCAGCACTGCTGGAGACGTGGCCGGACACCACCGCGGTCATGTGCGTGAGCGACATGTCGGCGTTCGGCGCAATCATGGAATGCCATCGACGCGGACTGTCCGTGCCCGCGGACATGGCCGTGGCCGGCTTCGGGAACTTCGAAGTGGCGACATGCTGCCACCCGACCATCACCACGGTGTCGATCGACGCCTACGGCATCGGCCTGCGCACGGGCGAGGCCCTGCTCGCGGCGCTGCAGGCGCGCGACGGCGGCGAACGGATCGAGCCGCACCGCGTCCGCGTCGACTACACGATCGTCGCGCGGGAAAGCGCCTGACGAGCCGACTGCCGGACCTGTCGTCCTTCATGTGAAGCGGCGGCGTCCGATGCGCAACGTGCGCGACGTCATGGAGGCACCTCCCCCTCCTCCGTCGCCGCACGTTCCTCACCGCCTGCACCCACCCACACGCAAAATTCCCTTCCTCGACGCAAAAACCCCGTGCTAACATGCCCCGAAATGTTACCGGTAACTATCCGGCACAAAAAACCGGACACGGCCCTATTCGGAGACAACCCGCCATGCCGCAAACCCCTCGCCGCCTGCGCAGCCAGGAGTGGTTCGACGATCCCGCACACGCGGACATGACCGCGCTCTACGTCGAGCGATTCATGAACTACGGGTTGACGCGTGAGGAATTGCAGTCGGGCCGTCCCATCATCGGCATCGCGCAGACGGGCAGCGACCTGGCGCCGTGCAATCGCCACCACATCGAACTGGCCGAACGCACCAAGGCGGGCATTCGCGACGCGGGCGGCATCCCGATGGAATTTCCCGTGCATCCGCTGGCCGAGCAAAGCCGCCGGCCCACCGCGGCACTCGATCGCAACCTGGCGTATCTCGGGCTGGTGGAAGTCCTGCATGGCTTTCCGCTGGATGGCGTGGTCCTGACGACCGGATGCGACAAGACCACCCCCGCCTGCCTGATGGCCGCGGCCACCGTGGACATGCCCGCCATCGTGCTGTCGGGCGGACCGATGCTCGACGGCTGGCACGAGGGCAAGCGCGTCGGCTCGGGCACGGTGATCTGGCACGCCCGCAATCTGCTGGCTGCCGGCGATATCGACTACGAAGGTTTCATGCAGCTGACCACGGCATCGTCGCCGTCGATCGGCCACTGCAACACCATGGGCACGGCGCTGTCGATGAACAGCCTGGCCGAGGCGCTCGGCATGTCGCTGCCGGGGTGCGCGAGCATTCCCGCCGCCTACCGCGAGCGCGGCCAGATGGCATACGCGACGGGCAAGCGCGCCGTCGAGCTCGTCCGCGAAGACCTGCGCCCGTCGAAGATCATGACGCGCGCGGCCTTCGAGAATGCCATCGTCGTCGCCTCCGCGCTCGGCGCATCGACCAACTGCCCGCCGCACCTGATCGCCATCGCGCGCCACATGGGCGTGGCACTGAGCCTGGACGACTGGCAGCGCTTCGGCGAATCCGTGCCGCTGCTCGTCAACTGCATGCCGGCCGGCGAATACCTCGGGGAGAGCTTCCACCGCGCCGGCGGCGTGCCCGCCGTGCTGCGTCAACTCGATGCGGCCGGCCTGCTGCGGCGCGACTGCCTGACCGTGTCCGGCCGCGCGATCGGCGAGATCGCCGACACGGCGCAGGAGGCCGACCGCGACGTCATCCGCACGCCCGACGCGCCGCTCAAGCATGGCGCCGGCTTCATGGTGCTGTCCGGCAACTTCTTCGACAGCGCGATCATGAAGATGTCGGTCGTCGGCGAGGCCTTCCGGCAGACCTACCTTGCGGAGCCGGGCGCGGAGAACACCTTCGAGGCACGCGCCATCGTCTTCGAAGGCCCCGAGGACTACCACGCCCGCATCAACGACCCTCGGCTCGACATCGACGAACGCTGCATCCTGGTGATCCGGGGCTGCGGCACGGTCGGCTACCCGGGCAGTTCGGAAGTCGTCAACATGGCGCCGCCCGCCCATCTGGTGAAGCGTGGCGTGACGTCGCTGCCATGTCTCGGCGATGGACGCCAAAGCGGCACGTCGGCCAGCCCGTCGATCCTGAACGTGTCGCCGGAAGCGGCCGTCGGCGGCGGCCTGGCCCTGCTGCGCACGAACGATCGCATCCGCGTGGACCTGAATCGCCGCAGCGTCGACCTGCTCGTCGACGCAGAAGAACTCGCGCGCCGCCGCGAGACCGCAAGCTTCACCGTGCCGCAGGCGCAAACGCCGTGGCAGGCGCTCTATCGCCAGTTCGTGGGCCAGTTGTCCACCGGCGGCTGCCTCGAACCGGCCACGCTCTATCTGAAGGTCATCGAGCAGCGCGGCAACCCGCGCCATTCGCACTGATCCACCCGCCCACGACTCTTGCCGAGCTGACGACCATGCGTACTCCTTCCGTTTCCGACTGCCTGCCGCACGACCTTGCGCAGGCCCTGCTGATCGGCCGCGTCTGGCGGCACGACGGCGCCCACGCGGGCCCGAGCGTCGTCGCCGTGCGCGGCGGCGACGTGTTCGACATCACGCGCACCGTGCCGACCACCGCGGACCTGTTCGACCGCCCCGACGCCGTCGACATCGCCCGCACCGCCCCCGGCGAATCGCTCGGCCGCGTCGAGCCGCTGTTGCAGGCGGCACTGGACGGCGCGTCCGGCACGCTGCGCCTGCTCGCCCCGTGCGACGTGCAGGCCATCAAGGCGTGCGGCGTGACCTTTGCCGTCAGCCTGATCGAACGCGTGATCGAAGAACAGGCCGGCGGGGATCCTGCCAGGGCGACGGAAGTACGCGAAACCATCGTCGCGACCATCGGCACCGATCTGTCGAAGATCGTCCCCGGTTCGGACGCCGCCATGCGTCTGAAGGCGGAACTCGAGCGCCGCGGCGCGTGGTCGCAATACATGGAAGTCGGCATCGGCCCGGATGCCGAGGTGTTCTCCAAGTCGCAGCCCATGTCCGCGGTGGGCTTCGGCGCGGACGTGGGGCTGCTGCCCGGATCGGTGTGGAACAATCCGGAGCCGGAGATCGTGCTGGCGGTCGCCAGCAACGGCCGGCCGGTCGGCGCCACGCTCGGCAACGACGTGAATTTGCGCGACATCGAAGGCCGCTCCGCGCTGCTGCTCGGCAAATGCAAGGACAACAACGGTTCGTGCGCGATCGGCCCGTTCGTGCGGCTCTTCGACGGCGGCTTCACGCTGGACAGCGTGCGGCAGGCCAGCGTGTCGCTGCGCGTCGACGGCGCGGACGACGACTTCGTCCTCGACGGCATCAGCCACATGCGCGAGATCAGCCGCGACCCGGCCGATCTCGTCGCGCAGACCTGCGGCGCGCATCACCAGTATCCGGACGGCTTCATGCTGTTCCTGGGCACGATGTTCTCGCCGATCCAGGACCGCGACGCACCTGGCGGCGGATTCACGCATCACCTGGGCGACCGCGTCACCATCTCCACGCCCGCGCTCGGCGCGCTCGTCAACGTCGTGCGGCTTTGCACGGAGATCGCGCCGTGGACCTTCGGCGTGCGCGCGCTGTACGCCAATCTGGCCGCACGCGGCCTGCTCGATGCCGCGGCATGCCGTTGAGCCGATAAACCGCATGCCGCCCGCATCCGGCACGACGCAGCCGAACCGGGAACGAAATATGCGCGCATCCCGGTTTGCCGGTTGCACGGCAGGTTTTGCAACGCAGGCAACCGGCGTCATGACCCGCAATTACAAGGAGAAAAGCGATGACTCTGCTTATCTACCTGCTCGGATGGATCATTTTCATCGCCGGCGTGGCATGGGGCCTGATGACGCTGCACGTGTCGCAACACATCATCGAGATCGTCGCCGTCATTCTGTTCGGCATCGCGGTGATCACGGGCGCGACGCGCGCACGCAATCGCGACCGGACATAGCCCCTGAACGCGCGCCGGATGCCGCATGCGTTCAGGCGTCGTGCAGCACGGCGGCCGCGTCAATATAATCGGCTTTCCCGACGAATCGATGATCGGCGACGTGCCGGTTTCGATCGTGTATTCGTACAGCCGAATCTGGAGCCGAGATGACCCTACCCGCCGTTCCGTTTGCCGAATCGTTCGACCTCGAGGCTGCCTTCGCCGATGTATCGGAGTACTGGTCGCCGAAGGTCGTCGCGCAGGTCAACGATCAGTACGTGAAGGTCGCCAAGGTGCGCGGCCAGTTCGTGTGGCACGACCATGCGCATGAAGACGAGCTGTTCTTCGTCGTGCGCGGCCGCCTCAGGATCGAGTATGAAGGCGGCCGCGCCGTCGACTTGCCCGCCGGCTCGATGCACGTCGTGCCGCGCGGCACGCGGCACAATCCGGTCGCCGACGACGAATGCTGGGTCGTGCTGATCGAGCCCGTGCAGACGAAACACACCGGCGACGTCCAGTCGCCGCTGACCCGGACGATCGACGAGCAGTTGGGCCAAACGCGCTGAGTCCCGTGGCGGCGTCGCTTCGGCCATCCGCCGCGCGACGGCCGCACCGGGTTCAACCGCGAGCGGACACGACGCCGTCGAGTTCGCGCACGGCATCCTCCGGCAACGCCAGCGAACCGGCGGCAAGATTCTCGCGCAGATGCGCGACCGACGACGTTCCCGGAATCAGCAGGATGTTCGGCGCGCGGCGCAGCAGCCACGCGAGCGCGGTCTGCATCGGCGTCGCGCCGAGCCGCGCGGCGACGGTGTCGAGCGCGGACGACTGCAACGGATTGAAGCCGCCGAGCGGAAAGTACGGTACGTAGGCGATGCCGTCGCGGGCAAGCGCATCGACGAGATCGTCGTCGTCCCGATGCGCGAGGTTGTAGTGGTTCTGCACGCAGACGATGTCGCAGATCCGGCGCCCTTCCGCGACCTGCGCGGCCGTGACGTTGCTCAGCCCGATGTGCCGCACGAAGCCTTGCCGCTGCAGTTCGGCCAGCGCGGACAGCGGCGCCTCGATCGAGCCCTCGGCCGGGCCGTGCGTGTCGAACATGATGCGCAGATTGACCACGTCGAGCACGTCGAGACCGAGGTTGCGCAGGTTGTCCTGCACGGCGGCGGCGAGCGCTTCGGCCGAGAACGCCGGCAGCCACGAGCCGCCTTCGCCGCGCCTCGCGCCGATCTTGGTCACGATGAGCAGATCGTCGCGATACGGATGCAACGCTTCGCGAATCAGCCGGTTCGTCACGTGCGGGCCGTAGAAGTCGCTCGTGTCGATGTGGTCGACGCCCGATGCAACGGCCTCGCGGAGAACGGCAAGCGCCGCATCGCGGTCCCGGGGCGGGCCGAACACGCCGGGACCGGCGAGCTGCATCGCGCCATACCCGATGCGGTGAACGCGGCGGCCCGCGATGGAAAACGTGCCGGACTGGACGACGGGGGACATGATCGTGCTCCTGTGGCGAATGAATGAGCCGCAGGTTACGCCGCGACGCGCTGCGCGATAACCGGTCATAATCCGCACGACCTGTACGAAAGGGCGAACAATGCAAGTCGATCTGGGCGATCTGAACGCGTTCGTGGCGGTGGCGCGCGCGAAAGGCTTTCGTGAAGGTGCGCGCACGATCGGTGCGAGCGCGTCCGGCCTGAGCGAAGCGGTGCGCCGGCTGGAAGCGCAACTCGGCGTGCGGCTGCTGCACCGCACGACGCGCAGCGTGGCGCCGACCGAAGCCGGCGAGCGCCTGCTCGCGCGGCTCGCGCCGGCGCTGGGCGAGGTGGAGGCGGCGCTCGACGTCGTCAATACGTTTCGGGAGCGGCCGGTCGGCACGCTGAAGCTCAACGTACCGACGAGCGCGGCGCGGCTCGTGCTGCCGTCGATCGTCCCGCGCTTTCTCGACGCGTATCCGGAGATCCGGCTCGAGATCGTGGCGGACGAAAGCTTCGTCGATATCCTCGCGGCCGGCTGCGACGCGGGCATCCGTTACGACGAGCGCCTCGAACAGGACATGATCGCCGTGCCCATCGGCCCGCGTTCGCAACGCTTCGCCACCGCCGCGGCGCCCGCCTATCTCGACCGTCGCGGCCGTCCGACCCATCCGCGCGAACTGCTCGATCACGCATGCCTGCGCGGCCGGTTCGCGAGCGGCGCGATGCCGGCGTGGGAATACGAGCGCGCCGGCGAAGTGGTCCGCGTGGAGCCGTCGGGGCCGCTCGTCGTGCAGATCGGCGGCGCCGTCGATCTCGTCGTGGACGCCGCCTGTGCGGGGCTCGGCATCGTGCATCTTTACGAAGACTGGCTTCGTCCGCATCTCGCGAGCGGCGCGCTCGAGCCCGTGCTCGACGGCTGGTGGCGGCCGTTCTCCGGCCCGTATCTGTACTATCCGGGGCGGCGTTTCGTGCCGGCTCCGCTACGCGCCTTCGTCGATTTCATCAAGGCGGATGTCGAGCAACAGGCGTTCATCGAGAAAGGCGGATGAAAGACCTCGACGCTAGACTGCGTGCGGCACGTCCCTCGCGTAAGCGGGCGCGGCTCGCCGCTCGGCCCGCCACGGCCTGCGTGCCCTTTCACCGTCATCGACGAGGCTCGCATGCGCCATCCGACGAAACGCCCGCTGTTCGCCATGCTGCTGGCCGCCGCCGCACTGTCGTGCGCCGTGCCGCCTGCGCGTGCGTGCGACGTGCCCGCCCCCGTCACGCGCATCGATCCCCCCGGCTACTACGACGATGCGGCCGGCTATGCGCGCGCGGTGAAGCCGATGCGCGATTTCATCGCGCGGCTCAATGCGTCAGCCGACAACGGCGACTGGTCGTGCGCGGTGACGCTGCTCGAAAGCTGGGCGCAAGCCGACGCGCTGATGGGGCCGATCTCCGGTTATCAGGGCTATTACGAGCGTTCGTGGGCCGGCACCGACTTCGCGATGGTGATCCTGCGCATGCCGCGCGACGTGCGCGACGCGAACCGCGCGCGGCTCGATGCAATCGGTCCGTGGCTCGAACGGATCGCGATCGCCACCCGCGATTCGGAGGCGATCAACCATCTGCACAACAATCTCGTGTACTGGGCCGGGCTCGACCTGATCGCGATCGGCAGCGTGACGGACAACGCAAACCTCGTCGATTCCGGACTGCTGAGCGTGCGCGAGGGCATTCGCGACATCGGCCCCGACGGGGCGCTCGCGCGCGAAGTGAAACGCGGCAACCGCGCGCTGCACTACCACACGTTCGCGTTGCTGCCGCTCGTGTTCGCGGCCGAACTCGTGCAACGGCGCCATATCGATCTCTATCGGGAAAACGATCACGCGATCGGCCGTCTCGCGAATCTCGTGATCGACGCGGTGGACGATCCCGCGAGCTTCGCGAAAATCACGCCGATCCGCCAGGACCTGTTCCCGTGGACGCTGCGCGACGAGCTCGGCTGGGTCGAACCGTACTACGCGCGCTTCGGCGATCGCCGCCTGCCGGCGATCATTGCACCGCGCCGCCCGTTCAGCGAATGGCGGCTCGGCGGCAACGTGACGGCGGCGTGGGGCGCGCCGCTGCGGTAAGCGGCAAGCGCCTCCACGCAGACCGCCTCACCGCCGGTTCGAACGCGACACGACGTCGATCCACACCGCCAGCACCAGCACCGCGCCCTTGACGATCATCTGCCAGTACGCGTCGACGTCGAGCATCGACATCCCGTTGTCGAGGCTCGCCATCACGAGCGCGCCGATCAGCGCGCCATAGACGGTGCCCGACCCGCCGCGCATCGACGTGCCGCCGATGAAGCATGCGGCGATCGCGTCGAGCTCGCCCATCGTGCCGGCCGACGGCGAGCCGGCCGCGAGCCGCGCGGTGTTGACGATGCCCGCGAACGCGCACATCAGCCCCATCAGCGCGAAGATCGCGAGCTTCACACGATCGGTGTCGACGCCCGACAGCCGCGTCGCCTCCAGGTTCGAACCCACCGCATAAATGCGCCGGCCGAACACGGTCTGCGTCGCGATCCACGAGAACGCGCCGAGCAGCGCGAGCAGCAGCAGCACGGGCACCGGGATGCCGCCGTAGCGGTCGAGCGTCGCGACGAACGCGAACAGCACCGCGCCGGCGCCGACCACTTTCGCGACGTCCTGCCACAGCGGCGCGACCGCGAGCCGATAGCGGTGCCGCGTGCCGCGCTGCCGAATGACCAGCAGCGCGACGAGCGCGAACAGCAGCACCGCGAGGCCGTCGCCGGCCGCGCGCGGCAGATAGCCCTGCCCGATGAACACGAAGCCGTCGGACACCGGCGCGATCGTCGAGCCGCCCGTCACGCCGAGCAGGATGCCGCGGAACGCGAGCATCCCGCCCAGCCCGACGATGAACGACGGCACGCGCCGGTAGGTCGACCACCAGCCGTTGAACAACCCGACCAGCACGCCGAGCGCGAGCACGGCCGGCACCGTCGCGGCGACAGGCCAGTGGCGATTGACGTCGAGGATCGCCGCAATGCCGCCGAGCAGCCCGAGCAGCGAGCCGACCGACAGGTCGATCTCGCCCGCGATGATCACGAACACCATCCCGCATGCGAGCATCCCGGTGATCGACATCTGCCGCAGCAGGTTCGACACGTTGCGCGGCGTGACGAACGCGCCGTCGGTCAGCACCGAGAAAAACACCCAGATCGCCGCGACCGCGAACAGCAGCGCGAGCACCTTGTAGCGCACGAAGATCTGTCGAAGCGGATGGCGATGCGTGCGGCGCGCGTCGGCGTCCGGCGGCACGGCGGAAGAGGAGGAAAGTTCGCTATTCATGTGGCACTCGCTGCAATGGGTTCGGCCGGCTGCCGCGCGGGCTTCAGCGCGGCGCCGAGTATCTGTTCCTGCGTGAGACCGTCATTGACGAAATCGCCGCGCAGCTCGCCTTCTCCGATCACGAGCACGCGATCGGCAAGCCCGAGCACTTCCGGCAACTCCGACGACACGACGATCAGCGCGACGCCGCGTTGCGCGAGCGCGAAGATCAGCCGGTAGATCTCGGCCTTGGCGCCCACGTCGACACCGCGGGTCGGCTCGTCGAGGATCAGCACCTGCGGGTCGGCCAGCAGCATCCTGGCGAGCACCGCCTTCTGCTGGTTGCCGCCGGACAGGCTCGCGATCGGCAGAAAGGGATGCGCGGCACGCACCGACAGCCGCTGCATCTCGGTGCGGATCGCGTCGAGTTCGGCGGCCGCGTCGATCCGCCCGTGGGCGGCGAAACGGCGCAGCACCGACAACGTGATGTTGTGGCCGACGCCGAGCTGCGGCACGATCCCGTGACGCTTGCGGTCCTCGGGCACCATCGCGATGCCCGCGCGGATCGCATCGGCCGGCGAACGGATCGCGAGCGGCCGGCCGTTCATCCGCACGCTCGCCGTGCTCGCGCCCGGATATGCGCCGAAGATCGCCTGCATCAGCTCGGTGCGGCCGGCGCCGACCAGCCCCGCGACGCCGAGGATCTCGCCGCGCCGCACGCTGAACGACACGTCGTCGACGCGCTTGCGGCGCGGGTTCGCCACGTCGTGACAAGTCACGTTGCGCGCTTCCAGCACGACGTCGCCGATCTCGTGCGGCTCGCGCGGATACAGGTTGCGGATCTCGCGGCCGACCATCATCGCGATGATCCGGTCGGTCGTCATCCCGCGCATCGGCTCGGTCGCCACGTGGCGGCCGTCGCGGATCACGGTCACGGTGTCGCACACCGCGTCGACTTCGTCGAGCTTGTGCGAGATGTACACGCATGCGACGCCGCGGCGCTTCAGGTCGCGCACGATGTCGAGCAGGATGCGCGTCTCGGCCGCACTCAGCGACGACGACGGCTCGTCGAGGATCAGCAGCTTCGCGCGCTTGTTCAGCGCCTTCGCGATCTCGATCAGCTGCTGATGGCCGCCGCCGTAGTTCATCACCGGCTGCGCGACGTTGATCGCGTCGATCCGCAGCTCGCGCAACAGTGCCTCGGAACGCCGCACCATCTCCGCGTAGTGCATGCGCCCGCCGGGCAGCGTGATCTCGTTGCCGAGGAAGATGTTCTCCGCGACCGACAGCTCGGGCACGAGCATCAGTTCCTGGTGGATGATCACGATGCCCGCGCGCTCGGTATCGCGCACGCCGGACGCGACGAGCGGCGCGCCTTCCCAGCGGATCTCGCCATCCCACGTGCCGTGCGGGTAAACGCCCGACAGCACCTTCATCAACGTCGACTTGCCGGCGCCGTTCTCGCCGCACAGCCCGACGCACTCGCCGGGCCGCACGGTCAGATCGATTCCGTCGAGCGCCTTCACGCCATCGAATGCCTTGACGATGCCGCGCATCGTCAGCAAGGGTTCGGTCATACGTTCATTGCCTCGCAGTGAGCATGCGGCCGCACCTGGCCGGCCGCATGCATCCTGCCCGTCGCGCCGTTACTGGCTCGCGAGCTGGGCCTGGGTATAGAAGCCGTCCTTCACGACGACGTCGACGTTGCGCTTGGTCAGCAGCGTCGGCTGCAACAGCACCGTGTCGACCTTCTTCTTCCCGTTGTCGTACTGCGCGTTGAACGCGGGCTTCGTGCCCTTCGCGAGATCGACCGCGAGCTTCGCGGCTTCGCTCGCGATCAGCTTCAGCGGCTTGTAGACGGTCATCGTCTGCGTGCCGGCGATCACGCGCTTGACCGCCGCGAGGTCCGCGTCCTGCCCCGACACCGGCACCTTGCCGGCCAGGTGTTGCGCGGCGAGCGCCTGGATCGCGCCGCCTGCGGTACCGTCGTTCGACGCGACGATCGCGTCGATCCGGTTGTTGTTCGCGGTGAGCGCATCCTCGACGATGCGCAGTGCGGTCGATGCGCTCCATTCGGGCACCCACTGCTGGCCGACGACCTTGATGTCGCCGCGATCGATCGCCGGCTTCAGCACCTTCAACTGGCCCTCGCGCAGCATCTTCGCGTTGTTGTCGGTCGGCGCGCCGCCGAGCAGGAAATAGTTGCCCTTCGGCTTTGCATCGAACACGCCCTTCGCCTGCAGTTCGCCGACCTTCTCGTTGTCGAACGAGATGTACGCGTCGACGTCCGCATCGAGGATCAGACGGTCGTACGACACGACCTTGATGCCGGCCTTCCTCGCTTCGGCGACGACGTTGCCGAGCGTCTTCGAATTGAACGGCACGATCACGATCACGTCGACGCCGCGCGAGATCAGGTTCTCGATCTGCGAAATCTGCCGCTCCTCGCTCGCATCGGCCGACTGCACCGACACCTTCGCGCCGAGCTTCGTCGCGGCCGCGACGAAATAGTCGCGATCGCGCGACCAGCGCTCGACGCGCAGGTCGTCGATGCAGAAGCCGATCTCGGGCTTGTCCTTGCTCGCATGCGCGAGCGGCGCGCCGAGCGCGAAGAGCGCCAGCGCTGCGGCGCCGGCAAGGGAACTCAATACGGTACGACGCGTCACGGATTTCATGTCTCCACTCCTTGTTATTGGACAACTCACGAACACCGGGCGGCCGCGGGAATGCGCCGCCCGCATCGAGTCACTGCAAAGCACGGGATCGCACCGGCGAAGCGCCGGTCACGCGCCCGTCGCAAACACCGGCTCGAGCGCGCGGTAAAGCGCGCGAAACGTCGGCCGCCGCGCATCGCGATACCACGCGTGTCGCGCGGGATCGGGCTCGCGCACCGCGACGATCGGCGGCTGCGGACACACGTCGTCGAGCGACGCATCCGGTTCGAGCGCGAGATGCGCGAGCCGTGCGGCGCCGAGTGCCGGGCCGACCTCGCCGCCCGCGCGCAGCGTCAGCGCGCGACCGCTCAGGTCGGCGAGCATCTGCGTCCAGTACGCGCTGCGCGAGCCGCCGCCGATCACCGTGATGCCTTCGGGCGCCAGTCCGGCCGCATGCAGCGCATCGATGCCGTCGAGCAACGCGAAGCCGACGCCTTCGAGCGTTGCGTTCGCGAGATCCGCGCGCTGCGTGTCGGGCGTGAGCCCGTAAAACACGCCCTTCGCATTCACGTCGTTGTGCGGCGTGCGCTCGCCGCTCAGGTAAGGCAGGAACCACGGGCGGCTGGCGCGCGCGTTCGCCTCGGCATCGGCGAGGAGTGCGGCAACGCCGTCGTAACCGGCCAGTTGCGCGGTGAAGTCGATGCAGCCGGCCGCGTTCAGCATCACCGACATCAAATGCCAGGTATCGGGCAGGGCGTGGCAGAAGCTGTGCACCGCCGATTCGGGGTTCGCGCGAAACCCGTCCGACACCGCGAAATAGACACCCGACGTGCCGAGCGACAGCAACGCGTCGCCGGGCCGCACGATCCCGACGCCCACCGCGCCGGCCGCGTTGTCGCCGCCGCCGGCCACCACCGGAATCTCGCGCAGCCCGAGCGCGCGCGCGACGGCCGGCAGCAGCGTGCCGGTCACGCGGTTGCCCTCGAACACGGCCGGCATCTGCGCGCGCGACAGCCCGCACGCGGCGAGCAGCGTATCGTCGTAGTCGCGCTTCGCGACGTCGAGCCAGAGCGTGCCGGCGGCATCCGACGGATCGGTCGCGAACGCGCCGGTCAGCCGGTAGCGCAGGTAATCCTTCGGCAGCAGCACGTGTGCGATGCGCGCGAACACGTCGGGCTCGTGGTGGCGCACCCACAGCAGTTTCGGCGCGGTGAAGCCCGGCATCGCGACGTTGCCCGTCACCGCGCGCAGCGCGGGTACGAGCCGCTCGAGTTCCGCGCACTCCGCGTCCGCACGGCCGTCGTTCCACAGGATCGCGGGGCGCAGCACGTCGCGGTGCGCATCGAGCAGCGTCGCGCCGTGCATCTGCCCGGTCAGTCCCAGCGCGTCGATGTCGCGCGGATCGATGTCGGCCGCGCGCGCCTCATCGACGACCGCGGCCAGCGCGCCGCACGCGGCGTCCCACCAGTCGCGCGGCGCCTGTTCGGACCAGCGCGGCCGCGGCCGGCTCACCGTCAGCGTGCGGCTCGCGCTCGCCCGCACCACACCGTCGCGGTCGAGCAGCACCGCCTTCACGCCCGACGTGCCGAGATCGAGTCCGATGTACATGGCGTCAGCGCAGCCCGTAGATCGCCTGGTTCACGATGTTCTCGAGCCGCTCCTGCGCGCCGCTCACATGCCGCGGGTCCACGCCGCGCGCGAGCGCGTCGTCCGCGAGCGACTGCAGCGTATAGCCGCCCGACAGGATCTTGCGGCCGAACGCGTCGTCCCACTGCGCGTAGCGCTGCCGGCGCAGCGCATCGAGCCGGTCGTTCTCGACCAGCACGGCCGCGCGTTCGAGCGCGAGCGCGAGCACGTCGATCGCGCCGACGTGGCCGTAGAACAGGTCTTCCGGATCGATGCTCTGGCGCCGCACCTTCGCGTCGAAGTTCATCCCGCCGGTCGTGAAGCCGCCGTGGCGCAGGATCTCGTAGAACGCGAGCGTCAGTTCCTCGACGCTGTTCGGGAACTGGTCGGTATCCCAACCGTTCTGCGGATCGCCGCGGTTCGCGTCGACGCTGCCGAACACGCCGAGTGCGAACGCATTCGCGATCTCGTGATGGAACGAGTGGCCGGCGAGCGTCGCGTGGTTCGCCTCGATGTTCACGCGAATCTCGTTCTGCAGTCCGTACTGCATGAGGAAGCCGTGCACGGTCGCGACGTCGTAGTCGTACTGATGCTTGGTCGGCTCCTGCGGTTTCGGCTCGATCAGCAGCGCACCCTTGAAGCCGATCCGGTGCTTGTGCTCGACGACCATCGACAGGAAACGCGCGAACTGATCGCGCTCGCGCTTCAGGTCGGTATTGAGCAGCGTCTCGTACCCTTCGCGGCCGCCCCACAGCACGTAGTTCTCGCCGCCGAGCCGGTGTGTCGCGTCGAGCGCGTGGCGCACCTGGGTCGCGGCCCACGCGAACACGTCGGGGTTCGGATTCGTCGCGGCGCCCGCCGCGAAGCGCGGGTGCGAGAACAGGTTCGCAGTGCCCCACAGCAGCCGCACGCCGCTCGCCTGCTGGCGCTCGCCGAGATAGTCGACCATCCGTGCGAAATTGGCCGCGTACTCGCGCAGGCTGTCGCCTTCCGGCGCGACGTCGGTGTCGTGGAACGTGTAGAAAGGCGTGCCGAGCTTCGTGAAGAACTCGAATGCGGCATCGGCCTTCATCCGCGCACGTTCGAGCGCGTCGCCCGGCTGCTGCCACGGCCGCCGGAACGCGCCCTGCCCGAAGATGTCGTGCCCCGGCCATACGAACGTATGCCAGTAGCAGACCGCGATCCGCAGATGCTCGGCGAGCGTCTTGCCGAGCACGCGTTTCTCGGGGTCGTAATAGTGGTAAGCCAGCGGGTTGTCCGACTGCGGACCTTCGTAGCGAATGGCGGGAATGTGTTCGAAATACGACATGGTGTCTCCGTGCTGGGTCTTGGTGCAGCGCAACGCGCGTCGCGACGACGCACGCGGTCGAATCCGGTTGGCTGGATCGTGCCCGCGCGACTGCCGGCCGGCAATTGCGAAATTGCGCAGCACGCTTAACGTTTCTTGCCAGCCGCTGCGCGCGGCGTGCGTTCCGTCCTACAATCGCCGGACACCAGAGAACCGCGCGGCACCGCCCGCGCGCCCCGGAGACAATGGCGAGACGCCCGAGCGGCGCCCGCCCCGAGACCGACATGACCCGTGCCTCTTCCGCCCAGACGCCGCACCGCATCGCGCTGCTGTTCAACGCGAACAAGGTCTACGACCGCGAGATCATCAGCGGCATCGGCCAGTACCTGCACACGACGCGCGTCGTGTGGGACCTGTTCCTCGAAGACGACTTCCGCTGCCGGCTTGCCGGCATCGAACGCTTCGACGGCGACGGCATCATCGCGGACTTCGACGATCCGGCCGTCGCCGACGCGCTCGCCGGCTCGCCGCTGCCGATCGTCGCGGTCGGCTCGTCGTATGAGGATCCAGCGCAGTACCCGGACGGCGTCCCATATATTGCGACGGACAACCCGAAGCTCGTGTCGCTCGCCTATACGCATCTGATCGGCGCGGGGCTCACGCATTTCGCGATGTACAGCCTGCCGGTCGCGCAGGAGAACCGCTGGGCGCAGCAGCGTGAGCTCGCGCTCGACCGGCTCGCGCGCGCGGACGGGCTCGACGCGCCGATCTACCGCGGCGTGTCCACGAGCGCATCGGGCTGGAATCACGCGATCGAGCAGTTGATCGGCTGGCTGCATGCGCTGCCGAAGCCCGTCGGCGTGATCGCGGTCACGGATGCGCGCGCGCGGCATCTGCTGCAGGCGTGCCTGCTCGCCGGCATCGCGGTGCCGGAACAGGTCGCGATCATCGGCATCGACAACGATCCGCTCACGCGCACGCTGACGCGCATTCCGCTGTCGTCGGTGATCCAGGGCACCGAGGAAATGGGCCGCACCGCCGCGCACCTGCTGCACCGGATGCTGCGCGGCGCGAGGTTTCCCGGGCAGCGCATCCTCGTGCCCCCGGTCGGCATCAACGTGCTCGAATCGACGCGCCACCAGCCGCTCGCGAGCCCGCACGTGATGCGCGCCCGGCATTTCATCCGGCAGTACGCGTGCCAGGGGATCAAGACCGAACAGGTCGCCGACTATGTCGGCGTGTCGCGCTCGCTGCTCGAAGAGCACTTCCGGCGCGAACTGCAGCGCACCGTGCACCAGGAAATCCTGCGTCACAAGATCGAGGCCGCGCAGGCGCTGCTCGCGAGCCGCAATGCGTCGAGCGCGGAAGTCGCGATCCGCTGCGGCTTCACGTCGCTGCAATACATGTATGCGGTGTTCCGCCGCGAACTCGGCTGCACGCCGCGCGAGTATCAGGAACGCGCGGCATCGGCTCACTGAATTCACCGCTCACGAGCGAACCCACACATGCATATCGACACCGACTCCCCCCGCCCGGCATCCGACGTCGGCCGCATTCCGTCCGAACCGTGGGGCACGCTGCCCGGCGGCGACCCGGTGCGGCGCTACACGCTGCGCAACGCGCACGGCATGCGCGTCGTCGTCAGCGATCTCGGCGCGACCGTCGTGTCGTGGCTCGCCCCCGACCGCACCGGGCGCTTCGCCGATATCGTGCTGGCGCACGACACGCCGGCCGAGTACCTCGAATCGGGTGCGTACCTCGGCGCGACGGTCGGCCGCTGGGCCAACCGGATCGCGGACGCGCGCTTCACGCTCGACGGCATCGATTACACGCTCGACCGCAACGAGAACGGCAATCTGCTGCACGGCGGCGCAAGCGGCTTTCATCGCGCGCGCTGGGACGTGATCGACGACCGCGGCGAGCTGACGCTGCGGCTCGATTCGCCGGAAGGCGATGCGGGATTCCCCGGCAACGTGAGCGTGCAGGTGCGCTACGTGCTCGACGACGACGGCACGCTGACGATCGACTATTCGGCACGAACCGATGCGCCGACCCCGCTGAACCTCACGAATCACAGCTACTTCAACCTCAGCGGACGCGCGGGCAGCGACGTGCGCGGCCACCTGCTGCAGGTCGACGCCGACGCGTTCGTCGAAGTCGACGACGCGCTGATCCCGACCGGCACGGCCGACGTGACCGGCACCGCGTTCGATTTCCGGCAGAGCGCGCCGATCGGCGCCCGCCTCGACTGGCCGCATGCGCAGCTCGCGCGCGGGCGCGGCTTCGATCACTGTTACGTGCTGCGCGACCCTACGCGCGGCGTGCGGCCCGTCGCGTCGATCTACGATCCGGAAAGCGGTCGGGAGCTCACCGTGTCGACGGATCAGCGCGGGCTGCAGCTCTATACGGGTAACTATCTGGATGGCGTGCGCGTGGGCGGCGGCATCCCGTGCGTGCGGCATGCGGCGCTGTGCGTCGAAGCCGGGTTCTATCCGAACCAGGTCAACATGGACGCGTTGCGCGATGAAACCATCCTTCATCCGGGCCAGACCTATCGCCAGACGACCCGGTATCGGGTCGGCATTCGCGGATAGCAGGCAACGCACGCGTTCTTTGCGTCGGCATCGGCGGTTGCGCTCGCGCAGCGTTGGCCGCCAGGCCGGTGCGGTTTCCGACGTCACAGATCGGGGCGCCGGAGCTCGTCGCGGGAATCAACGGGGGGGCGCGGGGTTGACGCACGGAGCGCGCCGCGTCGACGTCGCGCATCGGCCGGCCGTTCACGCATTCGCGTTTCTGCGTGAATGGCCAGCCGTCCCGCTTTCGATCCCGATCCGGTCAGAACTTGTGCCGAATCCCCGCATGCTCACGCACGCGAAGCTCGTGCTCAAGCAGCTCGAGCATGCGCAAAGCGATCTCGAACGAATGCGCGGGCGCGTCGAGGGGCGGCTGAGCGTCGGCGTCACGCCGTGGCTGACGATGACGTTCCTCGCGGAAACCGTGCTGCGGTTTCGCGAGCGGATGCCCGACGTGCGCCTCGAACTCTACGAAGCGCTGATGGCCGTCGCGCAACCGCTGCTGCGCGACGGCAGCATGGATTTCGCGCTGGGTCACGTGCAGGCCGGCGGCGGCGCGCAGGAATTCGCGTTCGAGCCGCTGCTGCGCTACGAGACGTCGGTGATGGTGCGCGCCGGGCATCCGCTCGAACGCGCGAAGTCGGTGCACGACCTGCTCGAATGCGACTGGGTGCTGAATTCGTCGGCCGACGGCCAGGCCGCGCTCGTCGACTATCTGTTTACGCGGCACGGCGCACGGATCGACGAGCGGCGCATCGTGCGCGCGCAATCGGTCGCGATGCTGCAGACGATGCTCGAGCAGGCCGGCATGTGCACGTGGTGCCCGACGATCCTCGCGGCGGTGCCGCCGTTCGGTGAGCGGATGCGCGTGCTGTCGCTCAGGGAGACCTTCGAGCCGAGCGAACTCGGCATCGTCACGCGCCGCAGCAGCACGCTGAGCGATGCCGCGCGCTGCTTCATCGACTGCCTGCTGCAGGTGATCCGTCGGCATGCGCGGTCGGCGCGCAGCGAGGACCTTGCACTGTTCCGCACGCTCACGCTGCTGATCTGACGATGTGCCGGGCAGGCGCACGCGCGCGGCGCCTGCCCGGCAGCGATCCCGTATACCTCCGCGCCGCATTGCTCTATACTGCCCCCCAGTATCCGGAACCCACCGATCCCATGCCCCATTCCCCCGAAGAAAAGAAACGCGTCCTGACCCGCGTGCGCCGTGTTCGCGGGCAACTGAACGCGCTCGAGCAAGCGCTCGAGGAGGGGGCGGACTGTGGCCCGATACTTCAGCAACTGGCTGCCATCCGCGGCGCGATCAACGGCGTGATGGCCGGCGTGCTCGAAAGCCATTTGCGCGAGGAATTCACCCAGCTCGCGGATGCCCCGCGGCCCTCGTCCGGATCGATCGACGATATCGTGACCCTCGTCCGGTCCTACTTGCGCTGACCGGCGCAGGTTCGTCGACGTCCGAGCCATTCGATGATTCTTTTTTGACAGGATTGCCATGAAATCACGTGCCGCAGTTGCGTTCGAGGCGGGTAAGCCGCTCCAGATCGTCGAAATCGACGTCGAACCGCCCCGCAAGGGCGAAGTGCTCATCAAGATCACCCATACCGGCGTCTGTCACACCGATGCCTTCACGTTGTCGGGCGACGATCCGGAAGGCATCTTTCCCGCCGTGCTGGGCCACGAAGGCGCCGGCATCGTGGTGGAAGTCGGCGAAGGCGTGACGAGCGTGAAACCCGGCGACCACGTCATTCCGCTGTACACCGCCGAATGCGGCGAGTGCCTGTTCTGCAAGAGCGGCAAGACGAATCTGTGCGTGTCGGTGCGCGCCACCCAGGGCAAGGGCGTGATGCCCGACGGCACCACGCGCTTCAGCTACAACGGCCAGCCGATCTATCACTACATGGGCTGCTCGACGTTCAGCGAATACACCGTCGTCGCCGAAGTCTCGCTCGCGAAGATCAACCCGGACGCGAACCCGGAGCAGGTGTGCCTGCTGGGCTGCGGCGTCACGACCGGCCTCGGCGCGGTGAAGAACACCGCGAAGGTGCAGGAAGGCGATACGGTGGCCGTATTCGGTCTCGGCGGCATCGGCCTCGCGGTGATTCAGGGCGCCAAGCTCGCGAAGGCCGGCCGCATCATCGCGATCGACACCAACCCCGGCAAGTTCGACCTCGCGCGCGTGTTCGGCGCAACCGACTGCGTCAATCCGAAGGACCACGAAAAGCCCATCCAGCAAGTGATCGTCGACATGACCGGCTGGGGCGTCGACCACAGCTTCGAGTGCATCGGCAACGTCAACGTGATGCGCGCCGCGCTCGAATGCGCGCACCGCGGCTGGGGCCAGTCCGTCATCATCGGCGTCGCGGGCGCCGGCCAGGAAATCTCCACGCGCCCGTTCCAGCTCGTCACCGGTCGCCGCTGGCTCGGTACGGCATTCGGCGGCGTGAAGGGCCGCTCCGAACTGCCGGGCATGGTCGAGGAAGCGATGGCCGGCACGATCCAGCTGGCGCCGTTCGTCACGCACACGAAGCCGCTCACCGGCATCAACGAAGCGTTCGACCTGATGCACGAAGGCAAGTCCATCCGGACCGTCGTGCATTTCTGAAATACGCGCAACGAGATCGGCTGAAGTAACCGGTCTCGTTGCGCGATACCGCCGGCACGCCAGGCGCTCGGCCCGGACGTGCCGGCGATCGGAACCGGCGCCCAACCCGCGCGCGACCTATTTGGCCGCCTGCGCGGCCGGCGTGAAACTGCACTTCGGATCGTTCTTGCCCCGCGCCGAACAGCATTCGAGCAGGTCGCTCACCGACTTCGCGTTCGCCGCATTCCATTCATACAGGCTCTTGTTGTTGTCGATCGGCATCCAGTGCGTCATCGGATACCGGCTCGCACGCGCGTTGCTTCCCTTCGGCGGCGGCAGCAAACCCGCGGCCAGCGGCACGTAGATCTTGCAGCTGTTCTGATCGCCGATCCGGTGACAGCCGATGCAGGTATTGCCCGGCGTGCTGATCGCGTGCGACGTCCACGACGCGAAGTCGGCGCCGAGATTCACGTACTTGCCCCACGGATCGGTCGGCACCTTGTTCCAGACCTGGCCGATCCACGGACTGTACATGACCGGGCTCGCGTCGTGACACGACACGCAGCGCTTCGTCGCGGTCGCGGCCGGCTTCCACCAGAACTCCGCCGCGGACGGATGGCCGGGCGGTGGCGTCGCCTCGTTCGGCGGCGGCACGCGCGCGGCGTTCATGCCCTCGGCGCCGCCCTTCTCCGCATGAAACCAGCAGGTCTTGCCGTTGCCCGCATGATGCAGCACGATGTCGACTTCGTCGTAATACGGGCTCCGGTTCGCGCGGATCTGCTTGCGGCGGCAAAACGCCGAGATCTGCGTGTCGCCGCGCGACAGGTCGAGGATCTTCGAATACGGCGTGCACTGTCCGGACGTCGGCGCGTCGTAGGGCAACAGCGCCGGGCGATCGCACGTCATGTGCGCCGCGTAGCGCGCGGGCACGCGGCCGTTGACGGTGATCGGCACATCGGTGCCGTCATTGCAGTCGAACGCGGGAATCTCGCCGATTTCGTCGGTGCACTGCTGCGCATATTCGTGCAGCGACGTATCGCCGCTTGCGGCCGCGAGCGCGAGCGGCGCGACCTGTGCGGCCAGCATCGTCGCCAGCGCGACGACGCAGGTTCTCATCGTCATGCCGCCCCCTTCGTGTAGCGTATCGCCACCTTGCGAATGGCCTCGATGTACTTCACGTAACCGGTGCAACGACAGATGTTGCCGCCCACCCAGGTTTCGATCATCGCGTCGAGATCGCGCTCGTGCACCGGCTGCGCGCGTAGATGATCGAGCATCGCGGTCGCAGCCATCAGGAAACCCGACACGCAGTAACCGCACTGGAACGCGAACGACTCGAGAAAACTCTGCTGCAGCGGCGACAGCGCGCCGCCCTGCGCGAGCCCCTCGATCGTGTACACGTGCATGTCCGCCATCGCGCTGACCGGCGTCGAGCACGACAGCGTCTTTTCCATCGGCGCATCGGGCGCATTGCGCACGCCGACCGTGCACGCGCGGCACACGCCGATGCCACAGCACAGCTTGGTGCCCGTCAGGTCCTGCCGCTCGTGCAGGAAGTCGATGAGGTTCATGTCCGCGTCGGCCGCGTCCGCTTCGACGGGCTTGCCGTTGACGATCATTCGGACCGGATTGCTCATTGCAGTGCCTCCCGAATCTTCTCCGGCGTCACGGGCGTCACCCGGAACCGCCGCCCCGTCGCCATCGCGAGCGCATTGAGCAGCGCCGGCGCGATCGGACACATCACCGCTTCCGCGATACCGCGTGCGTTCGCGGGATCGCCGCCGGGCGGCGGTAATGCGATCAGCTCCTGCACGGGGATGTCCGGCAGCCGCGTGACCTCGTAGCGATCCAGATTCCATCGGCCGCCGCCCGGCCCGTCCGGCCCCAGCGGACAGGTTTCGGTCAGCACGTTGCCGATACCCATCGCAACCGCGCCCTGCGACTGCCCTTCCACGAGCTCCGGCGACAACTGCCGGCCAACGCTCACCGCCGTCACCACGCGTTCGACCTTCACGCGCCCGGTCGCCGAATCGACGGACACCGCGACGAGCGTCGCCGACGGCGCGTAGGTCGTGCGCCCGTAAAGCGTCGTATTGACCGGCGGCGGCTGCAGCACGCGCTTCAACGGCGTCAGGTGATACGGATCGAGGCCGACCGCCACGTAGTCGTAGTCGATCTGCGCATTGCCGGACGCGAACGGATAGGTTCCCTTCCAGAAATACCCGGCATAACTCGCATGCACGGCCGCAATCGTCTGTAATCCTAGCTTCCTGATCGTGCCGAGCAGCGCCGCCCACGGAATCGGCGCGAGGCCGTTCGCGGCGAGTGCGCGATCGGTCCAGCGCACATCCTCCGCACGCACGGGTATGCCCCACCACGCGCGCGCAGCGGGCAGCACGCTCTGCAGAAACAGCACCTGCGCGGCGCCCTTGACCGCGTGGTACTGATGGAATGCGCCGAGACAGGCGCTCGACGAACCGTAGGTGTAGCAGACGTACTTGCTGTCGTCGGGCGGACTGCTCGAACGCTTCAACCCGAGCGCGTTGAACGGCCCGATCTCGCTCATCGCAATCGTTTGCGCGTTTTGCCCGAGAAACTCGGCCGGCGCGAGACCGAGCGTCGTGGCCGCGCCGTTGCCCATGTCGGTGTATGGCGTGACCACGCGCAGGTTGCCGTCGGGCAGGATCTGCACCATGCCGAACATCCCGTCGCCGGAAGTGCCGTATGCTTCGTTCGCCATCGCGAGGCCGACGCCGTAGCGGAGGCCGCGCGCGCTGCGC
This sequence comes from Burkholderia sp. RF2-non_BP3, assembly GCF_001522185.1. Taxonomy (NCBI): domain Bacteria; kingdom Pseudomonadati; phylum Pseudomonadota; class Betaproteobacteria; order Burkholderiales; family Burkholderiaceae; genus Burkholderia; species Burkholderia sp. RF2-non_BP3. The sequence goes on from NZ_LOSU01000033.1 coordinate 427,383, forward strand.
TCGGCACGAATCTGCTCACGCTCGAGCCATAACGGATGACGTTCGAGCCGGTCGAGCAGCGCGTCCAGCTGCAGGTCGAACAGGATCGGCGCGCCCGTGATCGCGCGGCCCTTGCCGAGATCGGGCGCCTTGCCGAGCAGGTTGGCGCGCCGGATCTCGAACGGCGACATCCCCAGCCGGCGTGCAGCCTCGTCCATCAGCGTCTCGATCGCCATGAACGCCTGCGGCCCGCCGAAGCCGCGCTGCGAACCGCCGAAGACTTCCCGCGTGTAGGTCGACGCGGCCTGCGCGCGTGCCCGCGGAATCTCGTAGCAGCTCATCGCGCTCAACGCGGCAAGCTGCGCGACGTACGGCGACAGGTTCTTCTTTCCGCCGCCGTTCATCAGGAAATCGCAGGTGATCGCTTCGAGCTTGCCGCGGCGGTCGAACCACAGCGATTCGGAGAACTGCGTTTCGCAGCGTTTCAGGCCAACCTGGAATTGCTCGTAGCGCGACTGCTGCCAACGCAGCGCGCCCTTCGCGAACGGTGCCGCCAGGGCCAGATACAGCGGGAAGTAGGATTTGTCGCGTCCGCCGAATCCACCGCCCGGGTAGCACGCGATGACCTGGGCCTCCTTGACCGCGACGGCGCTGCCGTCGAACAGCGCACACGCACCATTCGCATCGTCGTTCGCCGACTGCGTGCCGAGCACGAGGCTGATCTTCGACGCGGACGCGTCGTACCACGCGAGTCCCGCTTCGGGCTCCATGAACATCGGGTCCATCGCCGGCGTCTCGAACCCCTCGTCGCCCGTCGCCCGAATGCCGATCCACGTGCCGGCGGCCGCGTGGCTGGCGATCGTCGCATCGATGTTGGCGACCGCCGCCTCACGTTCCTCCAGGTACTTCGCCGTCGGCTTGCCGTTGCCGTCGGTCTGGTAGTTGTCGACGTAGCTGAACCGCCGCGCGTCGTCGCGCACGTAGACGGTCACGGGCGAATACGGCACGACCGGTGCGGCCTGGCCGGTGCCGACCGGCGCGCCGTAGCGGATCACGCCGCGATTGAAATCGAGCAGCTTCCTCGCGCGACGATAGATGTCGAAGTTCTCGAAGATCAACAGCGCGGCCGGTTGCCCGTAGCAGTCCGCCGGGTAACCCACTCGCGCGAGCCAGTAGATGTCCTGGTTCGCGATCGGATCGGGCCCCGGTGCAAGCTTGATCCTGCGCGCGCTCAGCAATGCGTTGTCGACGATGGCGATCGGCCGCAGTTCGTGCGGCAGCACGCCGAGATCGTAGCCCTGATACACGGCGTCGACCCGGTCGCAGCGCAGTGCATAAAGCCAGTTTTCCTGCTGCGGCCAGCCGACGAAGTCGCGGGACTTGAAGTCGCGCGCGTAGATCTTCTGGCCCGTTACCTTCGGCATGCCATCGATGCGCCAGCGCGCCTTTCCGGGCACCGGCGCCCAGCTCGGGCCGTCCGCATCGGCCTGCGTCTCGCCTGCGGCGAGTACGAGTGCCGGCAAATGCGTAACCGAAACGGCAACGACGGCGCCGCTGCCGGCGAGCTTCAGAAACGTCCGGCGTGTCACAGGCACATGGATGGCCATGCTGCGTCCCTCGTTCGAATTGTTATGTCGGTCCGTCGAGTGCGCGACGTGCGTCGCCACGCCGGCCGCGAGCGGCCCGATACGCGTGTGCGTCGGTGCACAGGATGTCGGTGAGAAAGCGGTGTTCCGGGCGCGGTTGCGCGCGCCGGCCGTCAGGAATCGGGAGGGAGACGACGCGCGCCGAAGTCCGGCGGCATCGCGGGTTCGGTCCGCGCGGGTGGGCGCCTGTTCGATGAAGCGTCAGGCGGCGTGCATCGCGCTGCGTATTCGTTCATGATTCCCCCGGCCCCGATCGTGCTTGACTGGCCTGTCGCCCGTATCGTCGGGCAGTCGCTCGATTTTCAGGCGCTGTGTTCGTTCTTTCCGCGACGCGGGGCGATCGTCCCGTTCGCGGCATCATTCGAGCCTGATTTTGAACAATCGTAGGAATTCGAATCGACGATTTCAAGGAGATTTTCGGGCGCGATGACGCGCGCATCGGCGGCGGCATCTGTCGATACGTGCCGCGGCCGCGCGGCGGTTGCCTGCGTCGACCAGCAATCCGGTAAACAATCGCTCGCGTTATCGACACGAATGGATTCAGCCGTGACGGCTGGTCCATTCCGGGCGGTTTTCCGTCCAGGGTTAGCCGTAGGGGGCCACCCGCGCGGGCAGTGGACTACGGCTGTCTCCATGGTCGACCATGGGTCCGGGTTGCGTTGACGCCGCTATGATCGACCTGTCTCGCGGCGCCGCCCGGGGGGAGGAGGAGCCTCCCATGAAGACGGTGACCGTGCCGGCCCGCGATGCCCGGTCGGCACATACATCCGGTTCGCGCGGCAGTCCCGCGCCGCTGCTTACTGCCCGATGCTCGTGAAGGTCGGCAGCAGCACGCGATATACGTGAATCATCGCCGGCCCGAGCAACACGCACATCAGCGCCGGGAAGATGCAGAAGATCAGCGGGAACAGCAGCTTCAGCGCGATCTTCGCGGCGCGCTCCTCGGCGCGCATCCGCCGCCGCGTGCGCAGCATGTCGGACAGCACGCGCAGCGATTCGGCGATGCTCGTGCCGAAGCGGTCGGCCTGGATCAGCATCGCGCAGAACGATTCGATGTCCTCGACGCCGGTCCGCAGTGCCAGATTGCGCAGCGCGGTTTCCTTGGTGAACCCGGAACGCATCTCGAGCAGCAGCAAGTCGAGCTCGCTCGCGACCACTTCGCTGCGAAAGCGCAGTTCCTCGCTCACCCTCATCAGCGCCGCATCGAGCCCGAGCCCTGCTTCGACGCATACGGTCAGCAGGTCGAGCGCATCCGGAAAGTCCTCGAAGATCACCCGCTGACGCGTCGCGATCCGCCGCTTGAGGATCACGTTCGGCACGTAGTAGCCGATCCCGGCGAGCGCGACGAGAATGAACGACAGCAGCATGCGTTGACCCGCGAGCCGGGTCGTGGCGAGTGCCAGCAGCGCCGCGCCCGGCAGCGCCAGCGCGAGTACCGTCTTCGCCGCGAAGTAAAGCGCGCCCGCGTTCGGATCGCGCCAGCCGGCGTTCATCAGCCGGATCCGCAGCGGTGAATTCTCCCAGCCCTCCTGCGGCACCGACAGCCGGGAAATCGGTTGCGACAGCTCGACGAGCTTCGCGACCCAGCGCGATGCCTGCCCGCCGCCGTCGCCCGCGCCGGCGCCGATGCCGACACTTGCTCCGCTCGCCTGCTGGATCCGGCGCTCCATGTTGCGCGGCGCAAACAGCAGCATCGCGACCAGCACGCCGCCGGCGACGAAGATGAACAAGCCGGCCAGCATCACGGTATGTACTACGCTCAGGTTTTGCATGACAGCCTCGAATCGGTTCGTGAAGCCTGAGACACGCGTCAGACGCGAATCCGGATGATGCGGCGAATCCACAGCATGCCGAATGCCATCGACCCCAGCATCACGCCAACCATCTTGATGCCGGCCGGATCCTGCCAGAGCACCGACAGAAACTCCCGGTTCAACACCGCCATCATGCCCGCCGTGCCGAATGGCAGCAGCCCGAGGATCCAGGCCGACAGCCGCCCTTCCGCCGACAGCACGCGGACCTTGTCGAACAGCTTGAAGCGCTCGCGAACCAGCGATGCGATGCTGTCGAGCAGCTCGGCCAGGTTGCCGCCGGTTTCGCGCTGGATCAGCACCGCGATCACGAAGTAGCGCAGGTCATGGGCCGGCACGCGCGTCGCGAGGTTCACCAGCGCATCGTGCAGCGATACGCCGTAGTTGATCTCGTCGAACGTGATCCGGAATTCACCGCCCATCGGATCCGGAAACTCCTCGCCGACCATCCCGAGCGCGCTCGTGAAGGAGTGGCCGGAGCGCAGCGCGCGCGCGATCATGTCGCAGACATCCGGCAGCTGGCGCTCGAGCTTGAGCATCCGCCGGTTGCGATGCCGCATCACGTACAAGGCCGGAAAGCACGCGGTCAGCAACGCAATCGGCACCACGGCGATCAGCGGCAACGGAGTGAACAACAGGACGAGCATCGCCGTCACCGGCAATACCGCGCTGTACACGACGAGCTTCGCCACCGTCCAGTCGAGCCCCGATTGCTGCAGCAGCAGATCCACCGACTGCACACGCGGCACGCGCAGCAGCAGCCGGTCGAACGGTTTCGACTCGTCGAGCATCCGCTTCTTGAGAATCGACAGCCGCTCCTGCTGCACGCTGCCGCCGGCCGACATCGCGCGCAGGCGCGACTCGATGCGGCGTGCCGCGGCACCGTGGCGTGAGTTCCACCATTGATAGACACCTTCGATCGCGAGCACGACCGCGACGAAGGTGAGAATCACAAAACCGTAGAATATCGAGTCCATGAGACCTCCCCGGAATCAGACGAACGCGCGCCGTCACTTCGTCTCGTAACGCTGCGCCGGGTCGTAGAGTGAATCCGGCAGGTTGATGCCGAACGCCTGCAGCCGCTCGGCGAACTTCGGCCGCACGCCGGTCGCGCAGAAGTGTCCGCGCACCGTTCCGTCGCGATCCATGCCGGTGCGCTTGAACGTGAAGATCTCCTGCATGTTGATGATGTCGCCTTCCATCCCGGTCAGCTCCTGGATGCTGACGATCTTGCGCTTGCCGTCGGTGAGCCGCGTCGCCTGGACCACCACCGAGATCGCCGACGCGATCTGCTGACGCATCGTCTTCGGCGGCAGCGTCAGGCCGCCGACGCTGATCATGTTCTCGAGCCGCGTGAGCGCATCGCGCGGCGTGTTGGCGTGGATCGTCGCGAGCGAGCCTTCGTGGCCGGTGTTCATCGCGTTGAGCATGTCGAGCGCTTCCGCGCCGCGCACTTCGCCGAGAATGATCCGGTCGGGCCGCATCCGCAGCGCGTTGCGCACGAGCGTGCGCTGCGTGATCTCGCCCTTGCCCTCGATGTTCGGCGGCCGCGTTTCGAGTCGCAGCACGTGGGGCTGCTGAAGCTGCAGCTCCGCCGCATCCTCGATCGTCACGATCCGCTCCGATCGCGGGATGAAGCCCGACAGGATGTTGAGCAGCGTCGTCTTGCCGCTGCCGGTCCCGCCCGACACGAGCACGTTCACTTTCGCCCTGGCCAGCGCATCGAGCAGTTCCGCCATCGGCGGCGTGAGGCTCTGGTAACTCACGAGGTCGTCCATCTTCAGCGGGTTGACCGCGAAACGCCGGATCGACATCAGCGGCCCGTCGATCGCCGACGGTGGAATGATCGCGTTCACGCGCGAGCCGTCCGGCAAACGCGCATCGACCATCGGCGTCGATTCGTCGATGCGGCGCCCGACCCGCGACACGATCTTCTCGATCACCTTCATCAGGTGCGCGTCGTCGTAGAACGTCACGTCGGTCAGCTCGAGCTGGCCGGCGCGCTCGACGTACACCTGGCGGTACGTGTTCACGAGGATGTCGGAGATGCCGGGGTCGCGCAGCAGCGCCTCCAGCGGTCCGAAGCCGAACATTTCGTCGTACACGTCGATCACGAGCTGGCGCCGCTCGATGTCGTTCGCGAGCAGGCGCTCCTCGTCGAGGATGCGCGAGATCAGCGCCGCGATTTCCTGCCGGACCTGTTCCTGCGGCAGGCGTGACAGGCGCTCCAGCTCGACCCGCTCAAGAACCGCCAGATGAATTTCACGGCGCAGCTTCTGGTACGCGTCGCGTACCGACGAATGCGTCGCACCTGCCGGTTCGGTGCCCGCCGCCTGCGGCTGCGTCCGGTACAAGGACATCTGTTCGCGCAATGACATGATGGTTTCCCCGAAAGATTCACATGGACTTGAGCTTCGGCGTGGCCTTGCGGCCGAACAGCCGTGACATCAACGGTTCGCTGCTGGACGTGTCGTGCCGGGTGCGCACGTCCCCTTCGACGATCTGCTTCGCACAGGCCTGCAACGCACGCGTCACCGCGGCGCTGCGTGCGACGCGCGAGACCGGATGCCCCTGGTCGAGCGCCTCGCGCACGGTGTCGGCATCGTCGGGTATCGTGCTGCTCGCGTGCAGGCCGAGCACTTCCTCGAGCGCGGTGCGGGACCGTTCGCTCGCGCGCGTCATCCGGTTCACCACCAGCCGCATCTGGTCGGTCGGGTAGCCGAGCGACACGAGAATCTCCAGCAGCCGGCGGCCCGCGCGCACGTGCGGCATCGCCGGCTGCAGCACGAGCTGGATCTGGTCGCTGCGATCCAGTGCGATCATCGACAGCGGATTGATGCTCACGCCGATGTCGAAGATCACGAAGTCGTAGCGCGGCGCCGCGACGCCGAGGATCCATTCGAGCGCATCCTCGCGCATCTCCGCGGCCTTGACCGGGTCGCCCGCACCCGCGAGCACGTGGAAGTTCTGCGTCACGTGCGCGACGCTCGCGTCGAGAAACGCGCCGTCCAGTCGCTCGATCTGCGCGCACAGCTGCGGCAGCGTCGACGGCGGCGTCTCGTCGCTGACGAGGAACGCGGCATCCGCGAACTGCTGGTTCAGATCGACCAGCAGCACGCGGCGCTTGTGGGTTTCGGCGATCTCGTACGCAACGTTGCTCGCGGCGAAGCTCGTGCCCGCGCCGCCCTTGCACGACATGAACGACACGAAGCGCGTATCGTCGCCGTCGCGCCGCGTGCTCTGCGCGGCGGCACGCTCGAGCGCGCGGGCGAGCGCCGCGGGATCGAGCGGCCACTGCAGCACGTCGCGCGCGCCGGCCCGCATCGCGTCGAGCAGCACGTTCGGCGCCGCATCGGCCGTCACCAGAATGCAGGTCAGGCCCGGGTGCAGCCGGCAGATCCGTTCGAGCGCCGACAGCTCGGACGCGTCGGTCGTCGCGCCGTCGATCAGCAGGATGTCGAATGAATCGAGCCCGTCCGTTCGATGCTCGATCTGGGACGGCCGTCCATGCGCTCGGGTCACGCGATAGTGTCCGCTGTCGGTGACCAGGCGCGCGGTCTGCGTGAGCCGGGCGGTATCGTCGGCAGCTACGAGGATATTGATCATGACTGTGCCTCGTCGGTTTCGATTATTGACAGGCGCTACCGCCCGTCGAGGAGTTCAGGCTTTCCCGCGACATCGTCGTGGTGAACGGCGGCATCGTGATCGCGACGTTCGCGATCGGAATCATCGTCCTGACCGTGACGTTGGTGATGCTGACGGTCACGAACGAGCAGGAGCTCACGTCGCAACCTGACGGCGTGTAGCTCACCGACACGTTCGCGTTCGACAGCATCGGCATCAGCGACTTCACGCGCTTCACGACGCCGGCGGCGTTCACGTCGCAGACGATCGCCGTGCGTGCGCCGAGCCGGATGGCCTCGGTCGCGGTGTTCCAGTAAAACAGCACGCGCCCGAATTCGAAGATGCCGATCAGCAGCATGATCAGGATCGATGCGATCAGCGCGAACTCGACGATCGTCGCGCCGCGTTGGCCGCGACGGCGCGACAGCGGAAAGGGACGCGCGTTCATGACACTTGCCTCATCACGGTGACGATGTTGCCGAAGGTGATCGACGACAGCCCCGGGTAGGCCGGAATCGGCTGGTACTGGTAGCCCTTCACCTTCACCTCGACGACGTTGATGCTGCCGGTCGCCGTGCCGCTTGCCGCGTTGTTCGTCGAGTCGTAGGTCGGCAGATTCGCGAACTGCGGCGGGTCGGACGCGTCGGCGCAATCGGTCGAATGCGCGGCGTCGCACACGATCACCATCGATGTCGTGAGCCCCGGCACCAGCTCGGTGCCGGCAGACCCGCAGGTCGTGTTGCCGTAGACGACCAGGCACTGCGCCGCCGCGAGCGGATACGCGCTGTCGGCCGGCAGATAGACCGACAGGTAGCGCGCTGCGTCGCGCGTCGCCTTGGTGAGGGTCTCGTACTGATAGATCGCGCGGCCGAACTCGGCCACACCGGTCGCGAGCACGATCATCGGCATCAGCACGAGCGCGAACTCGACCGCGGCGACACCGCGCATGCGCGACCGGCGAATCGGGAACCTTTTCATGATCGCGTCTCCTCTATTGAACGAGCATCGGCACCTTGAGGCCGACCGAGCTGCCGCTGCCCGGCAAACCGTGCGTCGCGCAAGGCGTGTTGCCGGATGACGCCGAGCCGAGGTATTCGAGATGCGCGACGACCCCGCCGGCGCCCGGGCTGAACGGCAGCGGATCGAGCATCAGCACGCAGTCCCACTGCGTGACGGTCAGCTGGTTGCTTGCCCCACTCAGCGTCGAGCAGTCGCCCTCGGGGGCAAGCGCGACGCGACGGTCGCCGCCGAACGTCTGATAGTTGCTTGCCGTGGCGGTCCCATTGGTCGCAATGCCGCTGCCGGCCGGCGGCGCGCCGTCGCCCTGGTAGGACTTGAAGCTTGCGCGATCGAGCACGAACTGCGTGTACGCGTCGCCGACGATGCCCGCGGTTCCCGGCGGCCCGTAGTTGGGGCCGACGTATGCGTAGCCGGTGAAGTCCGGCTGGCCGCTCGAGCCGTTGGCGCCGTTCGTGTAGATGCCGAAACGGGTATTCCAGGCGCGCAGCGACGCGGACTTCAGGCCCGTCGAACCGAGCTTGGGCGGCGACGTGATGTTGCAGGTATTGCCGGACAATTCGCTCGCGATGGTCGTTTCGTTCGTCGAACCGTCGAGCGCGGCCCAGCCGAAATTTCCGGGCCCGTACGTCGACGACGAGCCGGACGGCGACGCGATCCAGTCGCCCACCTTGTACGGCGCGGTGGACGACGCCCGGCACACGAACACCGGGATCGCACAGGTGGTCTGCCCGGCGCCCACCGTCGCGATCGCGCTCGCCGATACCTGCGCCGCGTTCGCGACCTGCACGCCGGGAATCGTGTTGAGCACTTCGATGAACCAGTGCGCGATGTTGGTCAACTGCGCGGTGCACTTCACATACTTGATGTTCGCCGGCGTGGCGACCGCCGTCTTCGTCAGGAACGAATTGGTCAGCGAATCGCTGAACGTGACGTTCGAATCCGTTTGCATCTGCACCGCGTTCTGCTGAAAGAACGCGAAATTCGAGTGGCCGGCGGCGATGCCGTCCGCCTCCGCGACCTGCAGGCTGATGGCCGACGTGAGGTCGCGCGCAGCGGACAGCGCGCATGAGTCGGCGCTGTTCTGAAGTTCGCTGCGCGTGACGTACAGCTTGCCAAGGTCCAGCGCGAGACCGACGAACCCGATCATCACCGCCAGTGCGAGGCCGACGATGATCGCGACGGCGCCTTGCTGGCGACGCATACCGCGACGCGTGAGTTTCGGATGACGAGCTGCGCTGGACATGGCGTTCTCCCTGAGCGTGCCTGTGTTATTGCCCCGACGACTTGCCGATCCCGATCACGAATGCATTCGCTTTCGGTTCGGGCTGCCTGAACGACTTGTCGTAGTTGTCGAGCGCGGACGCGGCGGCACTGCCGTCGACCCCCTGCCGCGAGGCCGCGTGTTCGGCGGCATGCGGATCGATGATCTGGGCTTGCGTGACGGCGCGGACCGAGTCGCCGAAGCGGCTGTCCCACACCGGCGTGGACGACATGCAGCCGGCAAGCGCGAACGCGAGCGGGACGGCGAGCGCCGCACGGCGCACGAATACGAGGTAGGCGGATTTCATGAGCTTCCCCTTGGATGGCTTCAACGATCGTTGGACGCGGGTTCCGCATTCGCCCGCGCGATCTGCGCGTGGGCGGCGGCCGGCAGACTCTGCTTCGAACGCGGCGCCGGTTTTGCCGGCGTGTCGGAGCCGGCCGCCGCGAGACGCGCGGCAGCGGCTTCGATGCGCGCGATCCGTGCCGCGCTGGCCGCGTCGGCCTGTGGTTGCGGCCGCAACGGCACGGCAGGCACCGGTTCGACGTTCACCGCCCCCGCCGTGGCGGCCGCTGCGGCCGCCGGCTTCTCGGGCTGCGCCGGCACCGGTGCCGGTGCCGGTGCTTCGGCAGGTTGCGGCGCACGCGGTGCGGGCAGTGCGGCGGCCGGTGCAGCCGATTGCGGCGCGGGAGCCGGTGCCGGCGTCTGCGGTGCATTCATCGCGCCGCTCGCCGGTTGCGCGCCCGCCTTGCGGACACCCTTGCGGCCTTCCATGTTGCCGGTCGCATACACGTCTGCTTCGTTGGGCTTCGAGAAGCTGTCGGTCGGCAGCGGCAGGTCGGCGGTCTGCAACGGCCTCACCAGGTGCGGCGTGATCACGAAGATCAGCTCGGTGCGGTCCTGCTGGAACGACGTGCTGCGGAACAGCGCGCCGAGCACCGGCACCTCGCCGACACCGGGGATCGCCTTCAGCGCGCCGCTCGCGTTGTCCTTGATCAGCCCGCCGATCGCGAACGATTCGCCGTCGCCCATCTGGACCGTCGTCGACGCGCGCCGGGTCGTGATCAGCGGCAGGATCGAGGTGCCGCCGATGTTGGTCGCGCTCAGCGTGACCCCCGTCTGCGACAGTTCCGACACTTCCGGCGCGACCTTCAGGCTGATCCGGCCGTTGCCCAGCACCGTCGGCGTGAACTTCAGCGCGACGCCGAACTCCTCTTCCTGCAGCGTGATCGACGACGTGCCCGTCCCGCTGCTCTGCGGTACCGGGATGAAGATCTTGCCGCCGGCGAGGAACGTCGCCTCCTGGCCGCTGATCGTCACGAGGTTCGGCTCCGCGAGGATCTTGACGAGGTTGTCGGTGTTCTGCGCATCGGCCGCGATGCTGAACGGCTTGTTGTTCGCCTTGTTGAAGACCGCGGCGCTCGCGACACCCGCGAGCAGGTTGCTGACGAGCGCGCCGCTCCAGGAGCCGAAGCCGCCCTGGATGTTGAATGCGCTGCCCATCTGGTTGATCAGCGTCTTCGACACTTCGGCGACCTTCACCTCGAGCATCACCTGCTGCGGCGACGTGACGGCCAGCATGTTCAGCACGCCGGCGCCCTTGCCGCTGCCGTCGCCGGCGCTTTCGCTGTACGCGCGGGCGATCTGCACCGCCTGCTGCGCGGCCTGCGAGTTCGACACGTTGCCCGCCAGCACGATCGTGCCGGCGGCAGTCGAGACGTGGATGTCGCGCTCGTTCGGCATCAGCTGCGTCAGCGACGCCTGCAGGCCGCCGGCGTCCGCGCCGACCGCCACGTCGATCACGCGGCATGCACCGCTGCGGCCCTGCACGATCATGTTGGTCGTGCCGACCGTCAGCCCGAGGATGTACAGCGTCTGCGGCGACACCATCGTCGCCTGCGCGACGGCCGGGTTGCCGATGGTCCGGTTGCGGACCGGCTCCGGCATCGGCACCAGCAGCGACTTGCCGAGCGGCACGCTGACGCTGGTCGACTCGCGCACCGCGCCCACGCAATTCGGTCCGCGCAGCGGGCCTGCCGACGCGGCAGGCGCGGCGGCAACCGCCGGCGCCATGCTGATCGTCATCTGCATCGGCCCCTTGGCGACGGCAGCCGGCGCGCTCGCGCCGCCCTTCATCAGCGCAGCCGATTCCGCGCCTTCCTGGGCCAGCGCGCTGTATACCGTCAGCCACCCCGTACACAGGATCGCGGCCATCATCGTGCCCCGTGCGATGCGTGTGCGCACCGGGCCGGTACCTGAATGTTGCGGATTGATCTTCATTTCGTCTGATCCCCCGAGTGACCGGCGAGCCGCCGGTTGTCGACTTCCAAGGCCGCCGTGCCCTGACGGCGGCCGATCTGGTTGATGTGTTTGTCTGGATGTGTGTTCTACGGCTTCAGAAGCATTCGACGCTGCCCCGCACGCCGGTCAGCACGCCGACACAATCGTGGCGCGCCTCCGGTGCCGCGTGCGATGCGACGTGCACGCGCACGGTGCGTACGCGTTCGTGTACCGGTGCGGGCGGTGCATCCGGCACCGGAGCCTTGCCGAGCAGCGTCAGCTTGGTCGCGCCGTCGGTCGTCAGCGTCTTCTGGTCGACCTGGTTGCGCAGCACGAGCGACAGCGTGCCGACGCTGCGCGCGAGGTCGAGGCGTTCGGCCTGGTCGGGCGTGACTTCGAGCGTCACCGCGTTGACCACCTTCGGTGCGGTGTCGTCGCGGCTGACCTGCTGCGCGACGGCCAGCACCAGGATGTGCTCGAGCACGATCTTGGAGATGCTCTGCCCGTCGGTCTTGCCCTGCTGTTCCTGCGTGTTGACGATCACGTCGACGTAGTTGCCCGGCAGCGCGAAGCCCGCGACGCCGACCACGTCGTTCACGCGCACGGTGATCGCACGGCTGCCGTCGGCGATCACGGCGGACAGCCCGCCTTTCGTGCCGACCGGCGCGAGTTTCGACTCGATCACCGGCTCGCCGCGCGCGAGGCTCGTGCGCACGACGCGCCCCTCGAGTTCCTTCGTGTCGGTGAACGCGCCGGTCGGCACGCTGCCCGACGGCCAGCTCACCATGCGGATCTGGTTCGGCCCGAGCGGCTCGCCCAGGTTCAGGTCGGTGGTCGCCACCGCGACCGACGTGACCGAGCTGCTGGATGTATTCATCAACCAGCGGGACGCGAACACGACCGCGGCAAGCCCCGCGACCATCGCGACGATCAGCATCATGAGCGCTCGACTGTTTTTCATGGCAATGCTCCTCAACGAATCGTGAAAGAAACGGCTCAACCGGTTATGACTGTGTGACCGCCGTGCTCGGCAGGCGGCAGATATCCGCCGTCGCGCTCGGGCGCCGTGCCGAAATAACTGGCCCATGCGTCGTGCAGCGCGTCGTGCGTCACTTCGGGCGGATCGCCGCGATACCGCGCGCCGGCGGCGACGAGGCGCAGCAGATCCATCGGGAAGCATGCGAGATATGCCTTGCCGGTCGGCAGGTGCAGCCGGTGCAGCAGATAGTCGAAGGCGTCCTGCGTCGACACCAGTCCGAGCGACTCGCATGCGGCGTCGAACACCGCGCGGTAGTGGTCGATCGACAGCGGGCCGACGTGAAGCTTGGAACCGAGCCGGCGCAGGAATGCGTCGTCGGCGAACTGCTCCGGCGCCAGGTTGCTCGAGAACACCGGCCAGACGTCGAACGGCAGCACGAATCGATTGCCGGACTCGAGCGTCAGGAAGTCGACGCCGCGATCGAGCGGACGCAGCCAGCGGTTGAGCAGGTCGCGCGGCTCGACGCGCTGGCGGCCGAGATCGTCGACGATGTACATGCCCATGTTCGCCTTCATGTGCGGCGGCGCCTGGTAGAAGCCCGCCGCCTCATCGCGGCGCAGGTCGAGCTCGTCGAGCGTCAGCTCGCCGCCGGACATCACGACCGGCCGCTCGCACAGGCGCCAGCGGCGATCGATCGACTGGCCCTCCGTTTGCGACGGCGCGTCGACGTGCACGAGCGGATCGTAGATCTGGATCACCTCCCCGGCCGCATAGATCGCATACGGCACCGGTACATGGCCGCCCATCAACGCACCGAGCCGCTCGGCGAGGAAGGTCTTGCCGCTGCCGGCGGGGCCGTAGATCAGCAGCGGACGGCCGGAGTTCAGCGCGGCGGCCGCCGAGTCGAGTACCGACGTGTCCATCACGACGCCTTCGAATACGGCCCATACGTCGTTCTGGGCCACGCGCAGCTTGCGCACCGAATGGGTGGACACGCAGTCGAGATACGCGTCGAGCGTCACCGGCGCGGGGCCGCTGTACGTGCTGCGCGCGCACTCTTCGAGCGCGGCCACGCGGCCCGCGTCGGTCAGGCGGAACGTCACGTCGAGGTCCGTCTTGCCGCGATGGGTGAGTTCGACCAGATGCTCGCGTACCAGGAACGCGAAGATGTCGTCGAGCACCGCGAGCGGCAGGCAGTGGCGCTCGATCAGGTCGCCGTAGGACGGCCGGCCGAGCACCAGCGTCGACTTCAGCACGAGCCCCGCGACGAACGACTGGCTCAGTCCGGTTTCCTCGAGCGAGCGCGGCGCGGCAGGCAACTGCGTGCCCGGCTTCGCATAAGCCTCCCGCAACGGCGACGGATGCGGCAGGTGTGTAACCTGCGCGTCGCGCTTCGGTTCGGTGGGGATCGTGTTCATGTGCGTTTCATCCTCGTTGCGGGTTCGTCGCGCTAGACGCGCGAAACGAACAGCATGCCCAGCGTGCCGGCGGCAATCGCGACGCCATACGGCAACGCGCCGACCGACGCGACTTCCACGGGGCCGTCGGTTGCCCCTGCATACGCGCGGATCGAGCGATGCGCGATCAGCGCCCGGACGTTCGCCCACATCTGGCGCATGCGCCCGCGCACCAGCACAAGGCCGATCGCGCCGATCCCGCCGGCCAGAAAGGTGGCCAGCACGATGTAGAACGTCATCTGCGCGCCGACCCATGCGCCGATCGCCAGCATCAGCTTCACGTCGCCTGCAGCCATTCCGCGCAGCAGATAGAACGGCAGCAGCATGCCGAAGCCGGTCGCCGCGCCGCCAAGCCACGCGAGTGCGCCGGCCTGGACCCCGTGCAGCGCGCACTGGGCGATCAGCGCACCGGCCAGCCCGATCGCGACGAGCCGGTTCGGGATGCGTCGGCTCGTGATGTCCGTGCTGGCCGCGACGACGACGAGCACCGTCACGCACAACGGGACCGGATAAGGCAGCGCGGCAGGCAACATGGCGAACCTCGATTGGCTGTATTAGTCGGAATCACTGACCCAGTGCGGTATTGACCGCCGCGGTCACGATCGACGCGATCATGTTGTACGCGTCTTCAACCGAACCTTTCAGTGTGACCACGCTTCCCAGCACGATGGTGGCGAATACTGCCGCGATCAGCGCGTACTCGATCGACGTCACCCCCTGCTCGTCGCCGATCCATCGCGATACCGCTACCGCACGTCCGCTGGTCCGCATGACAGCCTCCGATTCGGTTGGTCAAGAGAGCGGGGAGACTCGCGCAGTGCACCGGCCGAGTCGTCCGCCGTTCGATCCATTCGACATCTGTTGGTTGAGTGTCCGGCCCTGCACGATCGACGGGATGGCGACGAACGGGCCGGACCCACCGTTCGCCGCCCCGCCATTCAGATCGCCGCGTTGAGATCGTCTGCAATCGTGTTGAAGACGGTCTTGAGGTCGTTGCCGACCAGCGTCAGTGCTGCAACGAGGCCAACTGCGATCAGTGCGGCAATCAGGCCGTATTCGATGGCCGTCACGCCTTGTTCGTCTTGAACGAAACCGCGGATCTTCTGGATGAACGTGGACATGGCTACTCTCCTTTCGCACTACTATAAAAATCCCGTTGTCGGGGATCGACGCGGGGAGCGGGGGTACTACCGGAACAACACAAGGATTCGGATGCTGCGCTCAGCGACGCACACGGCAGGGTACGAGCCTGGCCTGGCGAACGATGGTCGGTGAGCTGATGCGTGCGATATCCATGCGCGCTGCGATCTGGCGAATGACGCGATCGAGCAGAACGGCGAAACGACCGTTCCGTGCATGAATACGGATTGAGCGGATGACGCTGATGCGTCGATGCGACTGCGGGTCTTCTGCGCGGCATGCGAGCCGCGGCGTGCTCTGGTCTTTCATTTTTATTCCCCAATGCTGTCATGTGATTCTTTTTGCGCGGACAATGCCGTCGCCTATTCGCCCAGTCGACGTTTCCGGCGGTTTTCAAGGCCTGGGCGGCGTATTCCCCGACGCGCCCTCGATCCGTTGCTTTCCGCAGGTGATTGAATCCGGTCTTGTCAGCCTGTTGCTTCAACCGGTCGTTCATCACGTCGTCGACTGTCGTGCGGACCTTGACGCAAAGAGCAGGCCAGCCGGAGGGAAAACGAGGCGCATCAAGGGTTCCGGCGATTCACCCGTCGACCGGGTTTCGGCGCACCGCACAAAATGTTTCAGATTTGATATACGCATGCGGGCCGGCGCCGCGTGCCGGCAGCGCGCCGCCGTGCTGTGCAAGGGCGCCAAAAAATTTTCTCGGGATTTTCCCGAATCTGGATCACCCGTCGCCCGACGCGCATTCCGCATACCGCCGGAGCGGTGAAAAACACGGAATGTTTCAAGCGAGAAACATCGTTTGCGCCGGTGCGGTTTTCTCAGACGTGAAAACCCGCTTTTCAGCCATATCGCCGTCGAATCGCGATTCCACGATTCAGCCCGCGGTTTGCGTCACGCGATTTTTTCTCCAACAATGCATTCACCGGACAGCGCCATCGAGCGCGATTCGATTCGGATACACGACAACACAAAATGGCTGCCGAAGCTCAGGCAGCCTTCACTGCAAACGGGGCATCATGTACACAGCCAATCGTGGAGTGCGCTATCGCGCCAAACGCTGTGCTCAATGGTTGACGGCTGACCGGATCGTTCCGTACAGCTGCGTCATGCTGCTGCTGTGCGTGACCTTTCTGATCGTCTGGGGCGTCGTAACGGACGCCTTCACGTCCCAGTCGACTGCCCGACCGGGTGTCGACTTCTCCGTCTTCTGGACCGCGTCGCAACTCGTGCTGCAAGGCCACGCCGCAGCGATCTACGATCCGGTCTTCTTCTCTCATGCCGAGGTCGCGCGGTTCGGTGCCTACATCGGTCACCAATCGCTGCCCTGGCTCTATCCGCCGACGATGCTGCTGTTCATCGCGCCGGTTGCCCTCGTGCCTTTCCTGCCCGCGTATTTCCTCTTTTTTGCGGGCAGTCTTTTATGCTACGCGTATGCCGCCCTGAGACTGTCGGGCCTGCGTGCGCACCTGCCCGTTCCGCGCGCCGCGGCGCTCGCGGTGCTCGCCTATTCGGGCGTGTTCGCGTCCATCCTGTACGGGCAAAACAGCATCCTGACCGCCGGCATCGCCGCGCTCGCGCTGCATTTCCTCGGCCGACGCCCGATCGTCGCCGGCATGCTGATCGGGTTGCTCGCCATCAAGCCGCAGATGGCGATGGTGTTTCCGTTCGTGCTGATCGCGACGCGCTCGTGGCGAACCTTCATGTCGGCGGCGATCACGACCGTGCTGTTCACCGTGGCCGGCATTGCACTGACCGGCACGGGCTCCCTGAGCGGCCTGGCCCATGCGATGTCGATCGTGCGCGGCATGCACTTCACCCTTCCCGCCTACTGGTTCGTTTCGCCGACGACGTTCGCGGCGCTCCGCCTCGCGGGTGCATCGATTCCGGCCTCGCTCGCCGCGCAAGCCGCCGTGGGATTGCTCGCCATCACCGCCGCCGTTCAGGTCTGGCGTCGCACGGACGACATGCGGCTGCGCGGCGCGGCGCTGGTGGTCGCCACGCTGTTGTCGACGCCCTATCTGTGGCATTACGAACTGGCCTGGCTCGGCATCGCGGTCTTCTGCCTGATCGCCCACGGACTCGATGAAGGCTGGCTGCCGGGAGATCAGATCGTGATCGTGCTCGCATGGCTGTTGCCGGTATTCGAGGTGTTCAACCGGATCACGCGGCTGCCGCAGATCGGCCCGGTCGTGCTGCTCGCCGTCCTGTTCGTCGTCGTGCGTCGCTCGACCCTCGCGTCGCGGAATGCGCAATGAAAACGCCACTCTCCCTTCTGCACGTCGATTCGGCCCTCGACGCTCATCCGGAACTGCCGATCGCCGGCCCGCGCCGTTTCCCGCATTGGCTCAATCGCGATCGGGTACGCCTCTATGCGGCGGCCGTACTGTTCACCGAGTTGCTGTTCATCTGCATCTATCTCGCACGCGTGCATGGGTCGCATACGTCCGTGCCCGAACCGCTCGCGCAGGATTTCGCACCGATCTGGAGCGCCGCGCGGCTCGCCGCGCTCGGGCATGCGGTGGACGCATGGCAGTTCTCCTCGCTCTTCGCGATCGAGAAACTCGCGATCCCGACGCTGAACGCCGCGGACGGCTCGCTGCCGTGGCTCTATCCGCCGACCATGCTGCTGTTGGTGCTTCCGCTCGGCTGGATGCCGTACCTGCTCGCGCTGGTGCTGTGGCTTGGCGGGACCTGCATGCTGTTCGCGGTGACGATCCGCGCCACCGTGCAGCGCGATGCCGCGCTGCTCTGCGCGCTCGCATTCCCCGGCGCGTTCCTCACGGTGATCGTCGGGCAGACGAGCCTGCTGACCGCGACGCTCGCCGGCCTCGGACTGCTGACGCTGAATCGCCGCTCCGTCATCGCCGGCATCTGCTTCGGTCTGCTGACGATGAAGCCGCAGATGGCGGTCCTGTTTCCGCTCGCGCTGCTTTGCGCCGGACAATGGCGCGCACTGGCCGCATGGGCCGCGACGATCGCTGCTGGCGTCGTACTGACGACGCTCGCGTTCGGGATCGGG
The DNA here is from genome assembly GCF_001522185.1 of Burkholderia sp. RF2-non_BP3. NCBI lineage: Bacteria > Pseudomonadati > Pseudomonadota > Betaproteobacteria > Burkholderiales > Burkholderiaceae > Burkholderia > Burkholderia sp. RF2-non_BP3. The sequence goes on from NZ_LOSU01000033.1 coordinate 445,602, forward strand.
TCGTGGATCGCGTTCGCGCACGGCATCAACGACGCGTATCAGACGGTCAATGCGGGCCACGTCAAGCTCGCGCGCATGCCGACCGTGTTCGCGCTCGCCACCCTCGCCGGCTGGCCTGCCTACATCGCGCGCGGCCTGCAGCTGCTGTCGGCCGCGGCCGCCGCGATCGCCGTCGTGTACGCGTGGCGCGGCGCGTGTTCGTACGCGCTGCGCGCCGCCACGCTCGCCTGCGCATGCCTGATCGTCAGCCCGTACCTGTACGACTACGACCTGACCTGGTACGGGCTCGTGATCGCGTGGTATGCGCGCTATGCGTGGACGCACGGCTGGCGCCGCTTCGATCGCGAATGGCTGATGCTGATGTGGGCGACGCCGCTCGCCGGCCTCGCGATCGTCACGCATCTGCCGTTCCAGTTCATGCCGCTCGTCACGCTGGCATCGCTGGCGCTGCTCGTCAGCCGGATTGCACAAGAAAGGCACGACGTGCCGTCGATGCCCGACGCACGCGACAACTCGACCGAGACTGGCTTCCCGCATCCGGTCCGCTCACACCACCGCCCGGCGCACGGACTGCGCCGCACCGGCCGCCCGACCTTCGGTGCCGGCCGCTGACACGCACGTCATCACAGGGGAACCCATCATGCGCGAACCACTCTACACACCGCTCGTCTCGCTGGTCGTACCGTTCTACAACGAAGGCGAGGCCGTCGAACGCTTCTTCGACGCCGTGATTCCGCTGATGGCCGAACTCGATTCGATCCGCTTCGAAATCGTCTGCGTGAACGACGGCAGCCGCGACGACACCCTCGAACGCCTGATCCGGGTCAGCATGATCGACCGCCGCGTGCGCGTCATCGATCTCACCCGCAACTTCGGCAAGGAAGCGGCACTGACGGCCGGCCTCGACGAAGCGGCCGGCGACGCGGTGATTCCGCTCGACGCCGACCTGCAGGACCCGCCGAGCCTGATTCCGGTGATGCTCGAACACTGGCGCGACGGCGCGGAAGTCGTCGCCGCGAAGCGCAGCAGCCGCGCATGCGATTCGTTCGCGAAGCGCACCGCCGCCGCGATCTACTACCGCGTGCACAACATGCTGTCGGACGTGAAGCTGCCGGAGAACGTCGGCGACTTCCGGCTGATGGACCGCAAGGTCGTGAACGCGCTGCGCAGCCTGCCCGAGCGCCATCGCTTCATGAAGGGGCTGTTCGCGTGGGTCGGCTACCAGACCGTGATCATCGAATATCAGCGTGAAGCGCGCAGCGCCGGGCACTCGAAATTCTCCGGCTGGAAGCTGTGGAACTTCGCGCTCGAGGGAATCACGAGCTTCAGCACCGTGCCGCTGCGCAGCTGGACCTACATCGGCCTCAGCATCGCCGCACTCGCGTTCCTGTACGGCGCGTTCATCGTGGGCCGCACGCTGCTGTTCGGCAACCCGGTGCTCGGCTATGCGTCGCTGCTGTCGGTGACGCTGTTCATCGGCGGGATCGAGCTCGTCGGCATCGGCGTGGTCGGCGAGTACATCGGACGCATCTACGACGAGTCGAAACAACGCCCGGTCTATCTGATTCGCCGCCGCTACCAGACGCACGCCAAGGTGATCGAACTGCCGGTCGCGCGCGATACGCGGCGCCCGAACGCACGCCGCCGCGCGCAGCCGGCCCGCGTGCGGGTGGGCGAGCGCTGAGCAGCGGAGGCAGCGATGTTCGACCTGCTTTATGCCGAGCGCGTGCGGCTGGCGCGCTTCGGCCTGTCCGGACTCGGCTCGACCGCGCTGCATTTGCTGGTCGCCTCCGCGATGTATGCGCTGTTCGACGCGACTCAGGTGACCGCCAACGCCGTCGCGTTCGTCTGCGCGACGGCGTTCTCGTATCTCGCGAATACGCTGTGGAGCTTCTCGTCGACCGTGCATTCGCGCAGCTTGCTGCGCTATCTGACCGTCGCGCTGGCCGGCTTCGCCGAAACGATGCTGCTCGCGCGTGCGGCCGAACTGCTCGACATGCCGCGCGGTGCGGCGATCGTCGCAATCGCGCTACTGATCCCGCCGACGATGTTCGTGATGCACCGGCTGTGGACGTATCGATAACCGCAGGCAGTGGGGTCAAAGCATTCACCGATTGGTCACGGAACCATCGCACCCGAGGCGAGCGACGCCTGCTAGCATGATGCGTGGCCGGCCCGAATCGGGGCGCTGCCGGATGGACGTCGCGGGGTGCGGGGTTCCGTCGATCGGTCGCTTCCCCGTGTCGGCCGTGCCGGCGCACCTCGACGCGGATGCTTCCCGCGGCACGCATTGTGCGCTGCCCCCGCATTCGCCCGCCATCCAGCGGCCGGCTTCGCCGCATGCTGTCGCACGCCCCCGCCGGCACGAGATCCGTCCATGCCCAGGAAAAAATCCAGCCTCTGGCTACGCCCGTTCGACCTGTTTTCCGCCGCGACGAGTACGCGACCCAAAAGGAAGACGACCAAACCGGCCACAGCGGCCAAGCGCGCCGCCAACATACGGCCCCCGCGTCGCCCGGGTTCGACGACCGCCGCGCGGACATCGCCGCACCAGGCACCCGGCACGTGGCTGCGCTCGTTTCATTCCGCGCGCCCGGCCGCCGGCCGCCTCGTCAACCATCTCGCGTACGCGCTGTACCTGCCCGCCGCTTCGGCGCCGAGCGACGGCATGCCCGTCGTCGTGATGCTGCACGGCTGCAAGCAGACGGCCGAGTCGTTCGCCGCGGGCACGCGCATCTGCCGCATCGCCGAGCGCGCCGGGTTTGCCGTGCTGTTTCCCGAACAGGCGAAGACCGCCCATTCGCATCGCTGCTGGAACTGGCATGGCGATGCATCGCAGTCGGAGGCCCCGGCGATCGCGTCGCTGATCGATGCGATCGTGCAGGCGCGCGGGTTCGACCGCGACCGAATCTACCTGGCCGGCATGTCGGCCGGCGCAGGGCTCGCGGCACGGCTGGCGATCGAGTCTCCCGACCTGTTCGCGGCCGTCGGCCTGCACTCCGGTCCGGCCATCGCGCCGCCGTTGTCGACGATGGCCGCGATGAGCCTGATGCGCCGCGGCCTGCACGACGATCCGATAGGCGTCGTCGACGCCTGCGTCGACGTACGCGCTTATCCGGGGATGCCCGCGCTCGTCGTGCATGGCGGACTCGATACGGTCGTCGCCGAGCAAAACGCGCGACAGCTCGGCGTCGCGTTTGCGCGGATCAATCGGCTCGTCGACGAGCACGGTGAACTGCGTGTCGGCGAGCAACATACGTACGCGCACGACGACGCGGATTACACCGACTATCTGCGCGGCGGCCGGCTGATCGTCCGCGTCTGCATCGTGCGCCGTCTGGCGCACGCGTGGAGCGGCGGCGATCCGCGCGAAGCGTTCCACTCCGCGACGGGACCGGACGCGACCGCGATGTTCTGGAATTTCTTTCGCAGGCGACGGCGCAAGCGGGCGCGGTGACGAGGCGTCACCTGTCGCTCACGCCTGTTGCTCGACTGCCTCCACCGCATCCGCGCTGCCTTCCGCGCGCCGGATCGGCAGTCGAACGCAGAACGTCGTGCCGCGCCCCGGCTCGCTCGTCACGTCGATCGTGCCGCGATGGCGTTCGACGATGCCATGCGACACCGACAACCCCAGCCCCGTGCCCTGCCCGACCGGCTTCGTCGTGAAGAACGGATCGAAGATCCGCCGAACGACGTCGGGCGTCATGCCGGTTCCGGTATCGCTGATCGCAATCGACACCTGCTCGCCGTCGCTCGACGTGCGGATCGTGATCACGCCGCGCGTCGGAATCGCATGTGCGGCGTTGACGAGCAGGTTCATGAATACCTGGTTCAACTGCGACGGAAGGCATTCGACTTGCGGCACGTCGCCGTATTCGCGGACGATGTCGGCCTTGTACTTGAGTTCGTTGTGGACGACGTTGAGCGTGCTCTCGAGGCCCGCGTGGATATCCACCACGCTCCACTCGCCGCTCCCCGGCCGCGAGAAATCGCGCAGGTCCTGCACGATGCGCCGCACCCGCACCGCACCGTCGATCGATTCGTCGATCAGCGTCACGATCTCGTCGCGCACGTAGTCCAGATCGGCCGCGACGCGCATCGCCGTCAGCGCGTCGCGCGTCGCCGGCTCCAGCTGCGTCAGCGCGGCGTCATGCGCGGCGATGACGTCGAGCAGGCTTCGCACCCACGTCCTCAGCGTATTGAGGTTCGCGCTGATGAAGCCGATTGGATTGTTGATCTCGTGCGCGACGCCGGCCGCGAGCTGACCGATCGACGCGAGTTTCTCCGATTGCAGCAACTGCACGTGGGTTTCCTCGAGCGCCCGCAGCAGGCGCCGCTGTTCGTCCTTCTCCTGTTCGAGCCGACTCTGAGCCGCCCGGCGCTCGTCGATCTCGGTCGCCATGTTCTCGCGCGTGCGCTGCAGCATCGCCGTCGTCTGCTCGTAACGCTGCAACGCCGCTTCGAGTTCCGCGGTCCGCAATCGCACCAGCCGTTCGAGCGTGTCCGTCATGCCGCGCAGAAAGGTCGTGCGCGCATCGAAGCGGCAGACGAGCAGCGTGACGATCAGCGTCGCCATCGTGAACAGCGCGATGGTCGTCGCGAGCCACGGCGCGTCGATGCCGTTCGCGGCGCCGCAGCGCGCATCCGGCGCGAAATGCGCGGCCGCCATCGCCGTGTAGTGCATGCCCGTGATCGCGATGCCCATGATCAGCGCGGCGCCGATGCGTTGCGCGGTCGCATGGCGAGCCTGTTGCGCACGCAACGTCTGCGCCATCCAGAGCGCGACGGTCGACGCGATCACCGCGACGCCGATCGACGCCGCGAACAGCGCGGGATCGTAGCGAATACCCGGCGCCATGTGCATCGCGGCCATGCCCGTGTAATGCATTCCGACGATCCCGGCGCCCATCAGCATGCCGCCCGCCAGCAGGCGCCGTCGACCCAACCGCGCGCGCGTAACGACGTTCAGCGCGAAATACGACACGAGCACCGCGATCGCCAGCGATGCGCCGGTATCCGGCAGCGCATAGCCGAGCGGAATCGGCAGCGACAGCGCCAGCATGCCGACGAAATGCATCGACCAGATTCCGGTGCCCATCGCGGCCGCGCCGCCGGCCAGCCACGCGCGCTTGAGCGTCGGGTTGTCGAGCAGCGAAATGAATGCGGCCAGATCAAGCGCCGTATAGGAAGCCAGCGTCGCGATGACGAGCGACAGCAGGACAAGCAGCAGGTCGTAGGTGCCATGCATGATCGAGCGCCCCGGTCGAATTGAACGCGATGCCGCGACGCGCGCCGATCGCGCGCCACGGTCGAGCCGTCCCGCGCGACGTCAGTCAGGCGGCGTGCCGGCGGGCGACTGCGTCGACGCGGCGGCGCCGGTCGTCACGAGAATGTCGAACGTCGTGCCTTCGCGTGCCTCGAAACGGCGCACGAGCTCGATCTGGTGCCCCGACATCACGCTGCCCTTCGTCATCAACAGCACCCCGCGATGCGTGCGCAGATCGTCGGCGAGCTGCATTCCCTCGCGCAACTGCTCGGACCGGATCTCCGCGACGGACGCCGCGATGCGCAGGCTCGCCGGATCCCGCATCAGGTCGATGAAGCGCGCGACGAGCAGCGGGTCGTATCGCACGCCGGCCTGCGAGTGCAGCACGTCGATCGCCTGCTCGACCGAATGCGGCGAACCGATCTCGCCGTTGCGCAACCCTTCGAAATCGCGCGCGATCGCGACGATCCGCGAGCCGAGCGGAATCGCGTCGCCCGCGAGCCCGTCCGGCGTGCCGCGTCCATTGAACCGCTCGTACTGGTGCAGCACGATCGACGCGACCTTGTGCAATTGCGCGACCGGCGTGAGCACCATCTGCGCGCGCAGCGGGTGTTGCTGGAACAGGCTGTGTTCGTCCGTGGTCATCTTCACGAGCGGCTTGTGCAACAGCTCGTCGGGCAGCGACAGCTTGCCGATGCCGTGCAGCAGTCCCGCGAAATACACGTCCTGCGCGTGCAGGCTGCTCATCCCCGCCGACAGCGCGAGACGGCGCGCGATCTCGCCGACGCGCATCGCATGCCCGCTCGCCGATCCGCAGCGCATCTCGATCATGCTCGCGCAGACCTGCACCATCGCGGTGAAACTGCTTTTCAGGTCATGCTGCGCCGCTTCGAGAAACATCACGGTTTGCCCGAGTTCCTCGGTGCGCGCGCGAACCTGCGTTTCGAGTTCCGTATTGAAGCGGCGCAGCGTTTCGTTCTGCGCTTCGGTCAGCGCGGCCAGCCGCGCGGCCTCTGCCCGCAGGCGCCGCTGTTCGAGCGCCTGCTCGATGGTCATCAGCAGGTCGTGATCGTCCCACGGCTTGTTCAGGTAGCGATACACGCCGCCTTCGTTGACGGCCTCCACGATCGACGCGACGTCGGAATAGCCGGTCAGCAGGATACGCATCGTGTCCGGGTACAGCGACCGGGCACGGGCGAGAAACGCCGCGCCGCTCAGGTTCGGCATGCGCATGTCCGACACGATCAGGTCGACTTCGGTCGCAGCCAGAATGTCGAGCGCGGCTTCCCCGCTTTCGGCGGTCAGGATGTCGTAGCGCGCGGGCCGCAACACCCGCTTGAGCGCGGACAGCACGCTCGGCTCGTCGTCGACCAGCAGGATCGACGGCGCGGCGACGGGGTTGTCGGATACGGCTTCGGCGATCGTTTCGGGTGGTGCATCATTCGTTCCGTTTATCGCGGATGTGGTCATGGCTGTCCTCGGATTGTTTATCTTCACCACCTCTGTGACATCGGCGCGTGGCGCGTATTCCACATTGGGGAAAACGCTGATTCGTATGAGCCGTTCGGCGGCATCCCTCGCGCGGTCGGCCGCGCGCGAGCCGGTCATCCGGAACGCGTGACGCCGACTTCCGGTATCGTTGCGGGACGCGTCGATCATGGCGCGCCCCGTCGCATCCTTCATCCCGCATGGAGCATTCATGATTCTGGAAATGGCATCGCTCGAAATCGATCCGTCGCAGGCCGAGCAATTCGAAGCGGCAGTTCGCCAGGCACTTCCGCTGTTTGCCCGCGCGCGCGGCTGCGGCGGCGCCGAACTGCACCGCGTGATCGAGCGCAGCGGCGGCTATCTGCTCGTCGTCAAATGGGAGACCGTCGACGATCACATGGTGCATTTCCGGCAATCGGACGACTTCCAGGCGTGGCGGCAACTGGCCGGGCCGTTCTTCAAGAGCCCGCCGCAAGTCGTGCATACGGAAGTTGCAGTGAAGTAATCGCGGCGAAGCCACAGCCGCGACGCGCCACCCGATCCGTCGCGGATGACGCCGCCTCGGCGCCCTGGCCGTTCGCCGTTCCGGCCCATCCGATTCCTTACGAGCCTTTCATGACCGTCGATCCCTCCGTCCGCTCCGCATTCATCCCGACCGGCAAGCTGCGCGCGTCGATCAATCTCGGCAATCCGATCCTCGCGAACCGCGACCCGGCCACGGGCGAGCCGTTCGGCGTATCGGTCGACCTCGCGCGCGCGTTTGCCGAGCGGTTGTCGGCCGAGCTCGAACTCGTCGTGTTCGACACCGCCGGCAAGTCGGTGCAGGCGCTGACCGAAGAACGCGCCGATTTCGGCTTCTTCGCGGTCGATCCGCTGCGCGGCGAAACGGTCGCGTTCACCGAACCGTACGTGCTGATCGAAGGCTTCTATCTGGTGCGCGACGATTCGCCGATCCGCGGCAATGCCGACGTCGATCAGCCGCACAATCGCGTGACCGTCGGCAAGGGCAGCGCGTACGACCTGTTCCTCACGCGCGAATTGAAAGCCGCGCAGATCGTGCGCGCGCCGTCGTCGCAGGCCGTCGTGTCGACGTTCGTCGAGCAGCAGCTCGAAGTCGCGGCGGGCGTGAAGCAGCAGCTCGAGGCCGACGCGGCGAAGACCACGGGCCTGCGCCTGCTCGGCGAGCGCTTCATGGTGATCCGCCAGGCGATGGGCGTACCGAAGAGCCGCGGCGAAGCGGCCGCCGCGTTGCTCGGCGCGTTCGTCGAGGAGATGAAGGCGTCGGGCTTCGTCGCGGATTCGCTGCGGCGGCATGGCATCGTCGGTGCGTCGGTCGCACCGCGCGCCTGATCGACGCATACGTCAAGTGATCCTCACGATGTTGTCGCGCCAGATCGGCGCTGCCAGTCGACGCCCTCGCGCCACCTCGTATCCGACACGTCGCTCGCGCGGCTGAACGTCGTCATCGACGTGCTTCGGCGCTGCACGGGATGTCGCCAATGGCTGCCGCCGTGCATGTTCATCACGCTGCGCGATGTCCCGCCGCCGTTGCGCCGGCCGGCGATCGAGGCGCGGCCGTCGCGGGGTGCGCGGGCGACGGGGACGCCGCGGCGCCCGGCCTGGCCGGCGGCTGCGGCGCGGGCGCGGAAGCAGACGCCGAATTCGGCGACGAGGCTGAAGAGGTCGAAGAGCCCGAAGGTGCCGACGAGCCCGGCTGGCTCGCATGCGCGCCCCCTGCCGAGCCCGACGCCGCGGGGCCGACAGGCGGCGGCGCGCGCAGTCCGCCGTCCAGCGAAGTCCGGCGAGCGGCCATGTCGGCCTGTTCGGCGCTGCGCTGCGCGGTGCGATCGGCGGACAGGCGCGCCGCTTCGGCATCCGGATTGATCGTGTTAACACGGATGCGTTCGATGTCGCCCACGCCCGCCAGCCGGTTCAACGGCACGTAGTCGGTGCGAAACACCAGTTCGACGCCGCTGCTCAGGTTGACGTCGGCGTGCGAACTCTCGGTCGTCTGGGTTCGGTCGGTCGACACGTAGCCGATCGTGCTCTGCACGTTGGCCTCCGCGCCCCAGGGCCCGAAGCGTGCGCCCCCGCTCACCCCCACCGTGTTGCGCGTGTCAAATTGCGAGCCGCGGTCGTTGGCGGCGGCGCTGCTCGCGTCGATATGAAAATTCATCGCGGCGTTGAGACGCCCGCTCTCGATGACGATGCGCTGCAACCCCATCTGCACCATCGTCGCGAGCAACTGCTGGCGGTTGCGGGCCAGCACCTGCTGGGCCAGCGGCACCAGACGCTCGGGATCGGAGGCCGGAACCGCATCGCCCGGCCCCAATCCCAGCGCGCTGCGCAACGCGGCTTCGGCCGGCGGGGTCGCGCCCGGGCGCAACGCCAAACGGGTCGCGGCATCGCGCTCGGCCTGCAGCTCCTGCTGGCGCTGATGGCGCTCGTCCGGCGGCAGGCCCGCCAGTTCGTCGGCGTCGTCCGCGGCCTCGTCGTCGCCGGTGACCTCGTAGGCGGTGGGGAAATGCTCGGCCAGCCATTGCCGCGCTCCGGCGATGCCCACGTTGCTGTCCGCGAAGCCTTCGGTGGTCTGCGCGACATTGCGGATCAGGTCGACGAACGCGGTCAGCTGTTGCTGGTTCGAATCGTTCATCGCCTTGAAGACGCCCGTGATCAGCTCGGTCACGAAGCGCGGGAACGACACCGCGTTGAGCACCGCCCGGGTGGTGCCGGCCATCCGGTCGATGGCGGTGCCCGAATACTCGGAACCCGCATTCTGCGCAACGGCCAGTGCCGTGCCGGGGCGCGCCGCGAGTTCGTGGTGGTCGAGCGCGATCGAGCCGATCCGTGCCAGTCCGGACGCGAGATCGCGGCGCATGGCCGGATCGAGCGCGCCGAAACCCTGCTGCGCGGACAGCAGTTCGCGGACACGGTGTCGAACGTCGGGCCGCGGCACCGGCGAACGCGCAAGAGGTGCGCTTGCCGCCATTTCAACCGCTCCGCCGCATGGCGTGCGGCCGCGATGGCGACGGCACGCCTGCCGCCGTCGGTTCCCGGATTGCGCCGCCCGTGTCGCGACGGCCTGAGCAGCGCGGTTTCATGTCAGGTTCCGAGTGCCGCCCACGAGTTTGCCGGCGCGGCCGGGCGCGAAGCCTGCGGCACGGCGCGGCCGTCGTCCGAGGCGGAACGCGCCGCGCCGTCGGGCTTCTCGCCGAGACTGAGCGTCGCCTCGATCCAGTCGGCGGCGGAGGCGATCACCGGATTGTCCGTGCTCAGCAGCGGCGACGCGGCGCCCAGCCCATCCGCGACGTCCGCCAGCCACGCGATCACGGTCATCCCCGCCTTGCCGCGCCGCACATAGGCGGCGGGCGAGCGCGACGGCTGGCGCGAGAGCCGGTCGATGCCGGCGACCACGCCCCAGATGTCGCGCGCGGCGAAGCCTTGACGCAGGTCGGCATGGCCGAGGATCGCGAACGCGTCCCTGAGCATGCCGACGATCTCGCCGGCCATGAATGCGGTCACGCCGGTGCAGGCGGCGCCGAGGTTCTGCGCGAGAGCGCGGGCGGCATTGCGGACCCGCGCCTGCTGCCCGAGATCCCCGCGCGGGTCGGCGCTTGGCGTCTCGTCGAGCTTGTAGAGCGCCTCGCAAAGCTCGAGCATGCACTCCTCGAACGGGACGTTGCGCTCGGCATCCGCCGCGGCCGGGCCGTACGCAGTGCCAAACAATCGCGAATAGAACGCCGCGCGTTCGCCGGCCGCCAGCTTCTCGGCGCGGTGGCGCCACCAGTTGACGACCAGCGGCGCCGCGCCGCCAAGGTCGACGCCGACGGCACCGCTTGCGGACAAACCGGCGAGCGCCTCGACCGCGGGGATCACCCCCGCGGACTCGAGGTCGGCCGCCAGATAAAGCGACGCGAGCGCCCGCAGTTGCGCCTTGTCGATGCGTGCGGCAACGGGATCGGGGATCGCGATGTCGCCGAGTTCGTCGAGCGCGAACGCGAGGCCGTGTGCGGTCGCACGCTCGACGAGCCGCTCCCCCGACCGGATGGCCGCCGCGAGTCCGGCATCCGCCGGCGGGGCGATGAGCATGCGCGCCATGATTCAGTGCTGCCCGGCGGGCAAACCGGCGGCGGGGGCCGGCTTGTTGGGGTTGTACGGCGTCGAGTTGCCCTGGATCACCGACATCATCTCGGGCGTCGCCATCTTCTCGAGCGGCAGGTAGTCGCTCTTGAAGTTGACGCGCACCTCGCCCGAGAGCTTCGCTTTCACCTCGGCCTTCGATTCGCTCGTGTCGTCGAGCGCCGATCCGACGGTCGCCACGTGTTCCTGCTGCCCCTCGAACGCGGCGTCGGCGGAATACGGCGTGTACCAGCTGCCGTAATGGGCGTTGAGCGATTCCTTGTATTTCTGGCTTTCGCGGTCGTGCATCGACGCGGTGTAGGTGCGTTTCGCGGTGTCGCTCGCGCGCATGTCGAATACCACCTTGGCGTTGATCGACCCGTCGGTGACGACGATGCGATTGATGCCGAGCATGACCATCGACGACAGCAGCTGCTGCCGCTGCTTCGCCATCTGCAGGCGCGCCGCGGTGACGAGGCGCAGCTCGGATTTGTCGTCGGACAGATCGGTCACCGGCGGATCGAGGTTGTAGTTCCGGCTGATCTCGGCAAGCCGCTGCTGCGCGTTGTCGCCCTGCGCCACCAGCCGCGTCGGGGCCGCCGCCGCGGCCGCGCCGGCGCTGTCCGCGTCGAACGCGTCGGCGCCTTCCTGCGCCTGCACCGACAGCACGTCCGGGAACGAATCGGCGAGATAGTCGCGGCCGGCGCCCTCGCTGATGTTGTCGCTCATGAACTGCGCGGTGGTCTTGGCGACGTTGGCGATCAGCTCGCCATACGCGCGCATCTGCTCGATCGAGCTTTCGACGATCGCCTGGAACACGTTCTTGATCAGTCCTCCTACGAATTTCGGAAAATCGACCTTCTGCACCATCTGGCCGAACTGCTCGACGCCCTGCTTCACCGCACCGGCCTGGAAGTCCTTGCCGGCGAAGCCGGGATCCTGCGCGAGCTGGCGCTTGGTCGCGGTGACGGGATCGTCGGCCAGCGTCGCGGCGGCCGGCGCCGGCCGAGGTTGCGGCTGCGCGATCGGGTGCGCGAGGCCGGTGGGCGGCAATTCGCCGTTCGCCTCGCGCTCGGCGATCTCGGCATGCACGCCGTTCGGATCCGCCAGGTAAGCGAGCACCCGCACCGTATCCGCGGCGATGCGGCGGCGCTCGTCGTCGGGCAGGTCGAGGAACGACGGAATCGCGGTCAGCAGGCGGCGTACCTCGGGCCGCGTCGCGTCGAACGCGGCGGCGCTCGTGGGCGGCCGCACCGGGTGAAGCGCGTCGGGGGAAGCGGGCGGGCGCATGGCTCAGTTTCCCTTGGCCGCCGCCGGAGCCGGAGCCGAAGCCGCCGCTGCCGGGGCAGACGCCGCGGCGGGTGCGGCCGCGGCCGGCGGCGTTTTCGGACTGGGCAGCACGTTGGGATCGGCCGGCGTCGCGTTGCCGGTGATGGTGGCGATCATCTGCGGCGTCGCCATCTTGTCGAGCGGCAGGTAGTCGCTCTTGAAATTGACGTCGACCGCGCCCGACATCTGGATCTTGGTCTGCATCGCCGCGTTGCTGGTTTCGGACGCGGCGGTCGACGCGGTGACGATCGGCTTGTTCTCGTATTCGTAGTCGCCCTTCGCGTAATAGTCGGCGCTGTACTGGCGGCCGTTGTCCTTGTCGTTGCTGGAATCGTACTTGCCGCCGCGATCGTAGGTGCCCTTGCCCGCGTAGGTCGACTGGACGTTGCCGTCCTTGTCGCGGGCGAGGTCGACCGCGCTGGCGCTGCGCTGCTTGGTGAGCGTGTCCTGCGCGCGCACGTCGTAGATGATCTTCGCCGAGATCTTGCCGTCGGTGACGACGATGCGGTTGATGCCCATCAGCACGATCGAGGCCAGCATCTGCTGGCGCTGCTTGGCGAGCTGCATCTTGAAGCGGTTGACGATGGCCAGCTCGGAGGCCTCGTCCGACAGGTCGAAGGTGTCGCCGTCGCCCATCTGCAGGCGGGCACGCACGGTCTTCGACGCCTCGTCGGGGTCGACCCCGTCGCGCACCTGCACGCGCGGGCTCGGCGTATCGCCGCTGTCGTCCATGCCGATCTCGAACAGGTCGGGAAACTGGCCGACCATGTGATCGCGCGCCTGGTTCTCGGTCACATGTTCGTCGGCGAACTGGCCGAGCGATTTCGCCACCTGCGCGATCATTTCCTGATACGCCTTCATCTGCTCGATCGAGCTGTGCGTGATCGACTGGAACACGCCGCTGATCAGGCTCGCGACGAAGGTCGGAAACTTCACCTGGTTCAGCAGCTCGCCTGCGACCGCCGCGCCCTCGCGCGCGGCCGACGCGGTGAACTTGGACTTGCCGATGTCCTCGACTGCCTTGTTGTGGACGTTGAAATCCTGCTCGTGCGCCGAATGATCCGTGTTGTCGTCGAGCGCGCGCGCCGTGGCGGTGCCCAGCCCGCCCGGGATTTCATTGCCGGCGAACCCTTCGGGGCGGGCCAGATAGTCGGCGATCAATGCGGTGTTGCGCGCGATGTCGCGGCGATCGGCGTCGGGCATCGCGTTGAATGCCTGCGACCGGGTCAGCATCTGCGCGACGCCGTGGCGCACTTCGTCGGCCGGCACCGGCGCCGGCGCCGGCGGCATATGGCGCGGGGCGGCCGCGGCGGCGCTGGGCGGTGGCGCGATCGGCGTGGAACGGGCGGCTTGCGGGAACATGGCGACCTCGCGGGAAACGCGTGACGAAGCGATTCAGTTGGCCTGGGCAGGCGCGTCCACAGGCAGTTCGAACTCGATGGGGCGCAGGTAGAGACTCACCCGCGCCGGGCAGGCCGCGTCCGTGCGCAAGCTGATGATCGAGAAGCGGCCCGGCCAGTGCGCGTCCTCCGGCGTGAACGCGCCCATCCATCGCTCGAGCGCCTGCAGCCCGCGCGGACGCTCGGCGAGCCCCATCGTCAGCAGGCTGAGGAACGCCGGCGGCACGTCGGGGATCGCCGAGAGCAGCACGTAGAGCTCGAAATCCGGCCCGTCCGGACCGAGCCCGAACGCGAGCAGCGCGCCATGCGGCGGCAGGTCGAACCGCCCGCCGAGCACCAGCCCCAGAAGCTGCATGATGCCGGGAAGCCGATGGCCGATGCCGAGCGCATCCATGACCGGCTGCAGATCGGCGAGCCGCAGCGCCCGGGTGCACGCGAACGTGAGCCGCTGGCCGCCGAGATCGCGCTGGGCCGCCATCGTGGTAAAGAGCGGCTTGAGCCCGGGCACCATCCACAGCGCGGCCTGGACGACGCCGGCCAGGTCGCGGGGCAGGTTCTCGATCGTGCCGGCGTCGCCGGGCAGCTCGTAGTACACCTTGGACGCATAGAGCCCGTCGCGGTCGTAGCTGGAGCCGAAGAACGCGCCGTAATCGAGGTTGCCGCCCGGCCGCGCGAAGCCGCGGAACGGCTCGCTCGCCTGGTCGAACCAGTGCAGCGCTTCGCGGCCGATGAAGTCCCGGATCAGCTTGCGCATTTCGCGGGTCGACTCGTCGCGCCGGTCGATCGCGGACGCCTCCGGCGGCAACGGCTCGATCGTGAAGCGCAGCTTGCCCGGCTGGCTTTCCGAGAAGCTGGGCTCGAACGGTACCGCCATCGGCATCAGCGCGTTGTCGCGAAACCGCAGATCGTCGGCGCCGTCGCCGAACGTGCGCAGGAACAGGTCGCGCGACGGCGCGAATGGATCGGCGGTGCCAAGGCTTCGCGCGGCGCTTTTCAGGCGTCGTTCGACCCGGGCGACGACCGGTTCGCGGGATGTGGTCATGGGCATGGCTCGGCTCCGGCAGGGTTCGGGAATGGCGCAGCGCACGCAACGCCGGTTCAGTGCGGACGGTTCGCGTAATAGCTCGCCCCGTTGTGCGTGCCGACGCCGTAGCCCGCCTTCACCGGCACGCCCGCCCCCAGGCCGATGCCGGCGCCGATATCGCCGACGCCGTCCAGCATCTCGCGCGCCATCGCCGGGATCGGCACGGGCTTCGACGTCATCTGCGGCGCCTCGCGCGGCTGCGAGAACTGCTCGATCTGCGTATCGGTGGTCGCGGTATCGGCCAGCCACAGCTCGCACGCGTTGACCAGGTCGTAATCGGTCGGGTCGACGGTCGACTTGTGGTTCGACGAGACGTCGGGGTTGGCGATCTGGTCGATGCTGAGCAGCGGGCCGGTCGCCTTGTTGACGCGATCGACGTTGTTGGCCAGCCACGCGGTGATGATCGTGCCGCAGGTCGCCAGCGTGCGATAGCGCGAGCTGGTGCGCGCGCCGCCCAGATCGTAGGTCGCGACCTGGTCGATCACCTGCCACATGTCCTTGGCGCCGTAGCAGCCGCGGATCTCGGGGTCCTGCAGCAGGTCGATCATGAACTTGACCTGCGACTGGATCTCGCGCGCGGCGTAATGCGCCATGCCGTAGCCGTGCAGCGACAGGTTGCCGGCGAGATCGCGGGCGGCCTTGCGCACCTGCTGGTGGTTGATCGGATTCGGCACGCTCGCGCGCAGCAGCGAGTCGACTTCGGTCTGGCGCACGAACGACGAAACCGACGACACGAAGCGGATCCACAAGTCGTTGAATTCGCGGTTGCCGGCCGTATTCGGATCGCCGCCCGGCACGCCGAGCGTGATCGCCGCGAAATTCTTGCGCTCCTGCTCGGAGATGCGGTTCGGCGTTTCGCGCCAGTAGCGATAGAGCAGCTTGCCGGCATTGCCCGGGCCGATCGGCAGCGTGCCGTGCTGGAACTGCTCGACGATGCGGTCGACCACCTGGAACACTTTGAGCTCGTCGAACATCGCGGCGACGATCATCGGGCCCATCACGCGCACGTTGTCGGCAACGATGTTCGCGTCCTCCAGATCCTCGAGGTTCGGCAGGTCGATGCCGAGATCGGCGATCGCGTCCTCGCCGCCGATGTTCTGGACGGTGTTCAGCTCCTCGTTGATGCGGCGACGCAACTGCGGTTCGTCGGCCTGGATCTTGCGCGCCTGCAGGCCGCGCATCACGCGTGCGAATTCGGTGGTGACCACCCCAGGCTGCTCGCCGCCGCGGCCGTCGGGATCGCCCTCGATGCACAGCAGCGCCAGCACCCGCTGCGCCAGCGCGCCGTACGAATTGGCCTCGCCCACCGCCGCGAAAAACTGGCGGGTAAAGGTGTTCATCAGCACGTTGTCGTCGTCCGGCACGGTCTTGCCGTCTACGACCTTCACGGGCGGCGGCGTGGCCCCGTCCACCGAGAGGATGCCCAGCACCAGCGCGACGAGCGTGATCGACGCGGCCTCCGGGTCCGAGCCGTTCGCGCCATTGGCGCCGCTCGCGTCGCCCGCGTCGAACACCAGCTGGCCGTTGATCTCGGAGAGCAATGGCGGGTTGACCAGCGACTTGCTGGCCAGCAGTTCGCGGGTGGCGACGAACAGCGGATCGCACACTTCCGGAACGCCGTCGGACGGCTTCGTGTCGTAGACGACCGCGAGGATGGCCTTGCACAGCGCGAGCTGCTCCCGCTCGGCGGCGACCGGCGGCCGCTTCAGCGACTCGAGCCGGTTGACGATATCGACCAGCCCGTCGCGTGCCCGGGTCTCGAGGTCGACGAGGTCGAGGAAGCGGACTTGATGATTGACATGAAACATTTAACTTCTCCTTGAAATCCGGTCGGTTCGAGGGGATGAACGGGATCCGGTGCGCACGTCAGCCGTCGTCGGCGCTTCCTTCCTTGCCCATGCAACCGTCGTCGCCCGCCGCGTCATAGGCGTCGATGCGGCCGGACAGCCCCTGCAGCGCCGCTGCCGCGTCGAGAATGCCGGCGCCGCAGCCGTCGGCCGCGCCGGGCGCGAACGGGCGCGCGGCGGCAACGAGCAGATCGCGCACCGTCGCGCCGTCGAGCGGATAGGCGCGACGCTGCGCGTATGCGACGAGCAGCGCCGCGGCGCCCGCGACGAACGGCGCGGCGAAACTGGTGCCGGTCGCAAGCTGATAAGCCTCGATCGCGGTCGTCAGCACCTGTTCGCCGGGTGCGCACAGCGCGACGTGCGGGCCGCGCGTCGAGAACGGGGCCGGCCGGCCGTCGTCGCCCACGGCGCCGACCGCGATCACCTGCGGGTAGG
Organism: Burkholderia sp. RF2-non_BP3; assembly: GCF_001522185.1. NCBI lineage: Bacteria > Pseudomonadati > Pseudomonadota > Betaproteobacteria > Burkholderiales > Burkholderiaceae > Burkholderia > Burkholderia sp. RF2-non_BP3. The sequence continues at coordinate 462,570 of NZ_LOSU01000033.1, forward strand.
CGGCGGGCCAGTAGCGGCTCACGCTGCCGTTGTTGCCGCTCGCGGCAATGAGGATGCAGCCGCGCGCGGCGGCGTACGCGACCGTGTCGGCGTGCGGTTTCGGGCGGTTGGCGGCGATCGTCGCATCGTCGGTGCCGAAGCTCATGTTGATGATCTTCGCGCCGAGGTCGACCGCGAGCTTGAGCGCGCGATCGAGATCGGCGATCGCGCCGAGCCCGATCGCGTGCGCCTTGCCCGGCAAACGGGCAGCGGCCAGCGCGCGCATCGGCAAGATGCGGCAGTCGCCGCCGAGCCCGCGCGGCATCGCCACGCCCTCCGCCGCGATGATCCCCGCGCAGCCCATGCCGTGACCGACGAAGCGGTCTTCGGGAAAATCGCCGCGATGACCGTGACCGCTCAGCAGTTGCACGCCCGGCGACAGATCGCCGGGCTCCAGCCGCACCGTATCGGCGCCCGCGCGGAATGCGTGGGCGAATTCGGGATGCTGGCGGGCGATGCCGCTGTCGATGAGACCGACCGTGACGCCGCTGTCGCCCGGCTCGATCGCGTGCGCGTCGGCCATGCGCACCAGCGCGCGCGCATCCTGCGCCACCCGCGCGGCCGGCGGCACGGGCGCCAGGCGGCCGGGCGCGTCCATCGGGACCGTCGCCACGTAGTTGGGCGTCACGCTTTCCACGGTCGCGAGCTGGGCGAGCGCGTCGCAGAGTTCGCCGATCGGCGTGCCGGCCGGCACGCGCAACAGCAGCGTGCGGGCCATGCCGGTCATCTGTTCGATCGCGTCGTATCCGAGGTGCGCGTGCCCGGGCACCCAGCGCCTGGCTGCCGCGCTGAACGGGCGCACTGCGAGAAAGCGGCCGGCGAACGCGGCCACGATGCGGTCGACCGGGCCGCCGTCGATGCATTGCGCGGCGGCCAGCGCGCCGCGCGTCACGTCGCGGATCGACGGCACGTGCTCGGGCGCTTCGCCGAGCGCCAGCTTGACGAGCAGACTGGTCGGCAGGCTGAACTGACGCTCGCCGGGCGATGCCCAGGGCGTGCCGAGTGCATGGATCGTCATGGCCGCGCCTCCTCCTGACCGGGAACGGCCGCCAGCGTCATGGGCCTGGCCGCGGGCGCGGGCGTCGGCGCGAATGCGCTCAGGTCGAACGCCAGCGCGGCAGCATGCCGGCTCGTCGGCGAGACGGCGAGTTCGCCGGCCCACTGGTCGCGACCGGGCGCGAGCAGCAGCTCGTCGTCCGTCGATTGCAATACCGCGACCGGGCGATTGCCGATCCGCACCAGCGGCGCGTGCGTGCCGTTGACGAGGTTGCGCCCGATCACGCGCAGCAGCGGCGACGCGTCGGGCTGCGCATCGGTGGCGGGCGCCACGGGCTCGACCCGCTCGACGCTCGGCGCGGACGCCCGGTCGAGCGCCCGGCGCAGCCGGTCCACGGACAGATTGGTGACGCGGCCGATCGCATGCACCATGTCGCGCTGTTCGGCCTGCCGGAATTGCCGGACCGTGCGCACGCCGGCCCATTCCAGCCGTTTGCGGTCCTCGGCCGAGAGCTCGTCGCCCAGCGCGTCGAGCGGCTGGTCCTTGCTGTCCTCGGACAGCGCGATCGCGTTTTCCTCGATCGCCGGCCGCGTGATGGTCGTGAAGACGAGATGGAACGTGCTGCTGTCGGTGTCGCCCGGGCCGGCGGGGCGAATCCAGACTTCGCTTTCGACGAATTCGACATGGGCGCGCAAGTCGAGGTTGACGTCCTTGATCGCGAAAGTCAGCGGCAGGTTGAGGTTGCGCGCCTTGATCGCCATCGCCGCCTGCGCGTTGTCGAGCTGGCTCTGCACGGCCTGGATGAAATCCTCGAGGCGCAGGCTGGCGTTGCTGTTCATCGCCCCGCTCCGTCGATCGGCACGGCTTCGAGGACGATCGCGAGCCGCGCCGGCTCCGGATCGAAGGCCGTGCGGGTCAGGAACTGCGGCAGGTCGCCGACCAGCTCGATGCCGTCGGCGCCCCGCGCGACGCGCAGGTCGAGCGGCAGCTCCATGGCCACCGAGCGCACCCGCAACCCCTGCGCCGCGCCCGCGGTCAGCTGTTCGGCAACGTCGGCGAACGCGCCCAGCGTCTCGCCCAGCGGCCGCGGCGAAATCATGTCGTTTCTCCCCGGGCGGATGCGGGTCGCGTAGCGGGAGCGGCCGGTGCGCCAGGCACGGCGGGCGTCGCGGACGCGGCCGGCAATGCCGGCGCGGCGGCGGGCGCCGGTGTCGCCGCAGGCGCGAGTACGGGCGCCGCCGCCGGTGCCGCGGGCGGGGTGCCCGTCGCCGCCGGCGGCGCGATCCGCGCCGCCGGCCGGCTGTGGCGCTCCAGCAGATTGCGCGACGCCTCGTCGACGAAACGGTCGAGCGGCAGCGTCTCCGATGCGAAATTGATGCTCACCTTCCCGGTCAGCGTCGCCTTGAGATCGGTGTCGGTCTGCGCATTGACCGCGACGGTCGAGACCGTGGTGACGACATCGCCCGACGTGCCGCGTCCGCCCCAGGTCGTCTGTCCCGACGACGGGTCGTTCGACGTCGCGTACTGCACGGCGGCCCGGTCGCGCGCCTTGGCCTGGAAATTGAGGCTGGCCGCGATCGTGCCGTCCTTGACCACGACCCGTTGCATGCCGAGCAGCACCATCGTCGACAGCGTCGACAGCCGATGCTGCGCGACGCGCTCGCGGGCGTGGGGCAGCACCACCGATTCGAGCGTCTGGGTGTCGAACGCGCCGTCGGCCGCACCGAAATCGGCGAGCCATGCGGGCGCGGGCGTCGTGTCGTCGTCGCCGGGCCGGGCCACCGGCGCGAGGCGGTATTCGCCGCCGTCCTGCACCAGCGTCACGTCGTGCGGATACTGCTCGACCAGCCATGCGCGCGCCTGTCCGTCGGTCACGTTCTCCTGCGTGAACTGGTCCAGCGGCTTGGCCACCGCGCCGACCAGGTCCGCGAAACTCTCCACTTGCTTGATCGAGCTGTCGACGATCGCGTCGTACGTGCCATGCACCAGGCTCGCGACGAAGGTCGGAAAGTCGATCGCATCGGCCAGCGCCGCCGCACGCCGGCCGATGGCGTCCGTCGCCTTCTCCTTGGGCGGCGTCGACGCGCCCGGCGCGCCGGACGCCCCGCCGCCGGCCGGCGCCGCTTGCGGCAGCACGCCGTCCTGCCTGCCCGGGTCGCTCGATCCGGAGCCGTCGACGATCTCGCGGCCGAATGCGTCGCGAGCAAGTGCCACCGCGGGCGTTACCGCGCCGCGTGGTGGCGGAGGGGGGATGAGGCGGGCCATCGCGCGTGTCCCTCGAGGGTCAGGCAGGTTGCGGTTCGCGCGGCGCGGGCTGCGTGCCGCTTGCCGGAAGCGGCGTCGCGCCGTCGGCGCCGTGCACGGTCTGGAAGCGGCCGTCGCCGTTCAGCACCACCTCCGTCACCCCGACCTGCTCCTCCTCGCCGGCATGCCGGAACGTGGTGGTGATACGCAGCGTGACGCTCGCCCGCTCGGGGGTTCCCGAACCGCGGCCGATATCGGCGCGCACGAACGCGGTCCAGCCGTCGAGCATCTGCCCCTGGGCCGCGGCGATCGTCACGTCGCCGACCGCGCCGCCCTGCCACGCCCAGTCGATCGACACCGGCGCCGACGTGCGGCCGCTCGGCCCGTCGATGTACGGCCAGTCGTCGAGCGTGATGCGCTGACCCGCCATGCGCGGCTGCCCCGCGCCGCCCGCCAGCGCGTTGGCGGGCTGGACCAGCCCCGCCAGCTGCGCGAGATCGTAGCTGCGCCCGTCTCGGCTCTCGGTGCGCCGGGTCAGGGTCACGCCGAGGCCGAATTCGCCGCCCGCGGACGGCGGCTCGATGCCGAGCGCGTAACCCGCGCCCGCCGCGCTGCCGCGATTGATCGTGTGGCCGAACGTGCCGCCCGAATGCATGAGCTGGATCACGCCGATGCCGGCCGCCGCCTCGAATTCCGACACGAAATCCTCGTAGGTCATGATGTAGCGGCTGCCGGTCGCGTGGGTCGGCGGCAGGGTCCGCGCGCCGGGATGGCCCGGCGTGCCGACCACGCGGTCGAGCGGATCGGTGATCCGCACGAAATACGCGTCGCCGCTGCGATACATGCCCGTCACCACCACCGCATGGAAGAAGTTGACCGGCGCACGCACGACTTCGGCAACCCAGATCGGCCCGTTCGCCTCCAGCAGCCGCCGAAAGCCTTCGGGCGCGAAGCACGCGTTGGGCTCGACCGTGAGGGTCGACGCGGCGGCGAACCCCGCCACTTCGGCCGGCGCCAGGCCGTCCCGCATCTGGCGCTCGAGGCTGATGCAGCGCGCCAGCAGCGCCGGATCGACACTCTGGTTGTCGCGCCAGCCGAGCACCATCGACGCGGCCGTCGCCCAGCACCCCATGTCGGTGGGCTGCGGCGTCATCTGCACGTCGTCCCAGTTCACCGTCCAGTCGTCGGCCCCCAGCGCGCGCGCGGCGCCCGGCGCGACCGCCAGCGCCTGGCTCATGCCGAAAAAGCCGCGGCTCGGGATCGGCGCCTTCAGATGACCGACGTATGCAAGCGTTCCAGGGGCCATCGTGCCGGTCGACAGGCTGGCGAGATCGCCCGGCGGCACCCAGTGAGGCGGCACGGTCACGATCGGCCTGCCTGCGTCCTGGAACGACTGGGCGACCAGTTGCGAGCAGAAGAAGTTGTCGGTGTCGGCGCCGTCTCCGAGTTCGATGCGGCCGACGAAGCGGCGGCAGCGCTCCGCCGCGTCGCCCGACAGCAGGTCGCATGCGCGACGGTCGATCAGATAGCTGCCGCAGCGGACCAGCCCGACGTAGTTGAAACCGCGATCGAGATAGCGCGCGGCGGCATCGGCGACCTGCCGCTGCTGCGTATCGGTCAGGCCCGGCACCCGGAACGCGACCGCGAGGCGCGCATCGGCCAGCGCATCCGCGAGCGGACGCAGCTGAACGCCGCCGGGAATCGCCTCGATCACCTGCCCGCCTTGGCCGACGTAGAGCATCGCGTGGCTGACCTCGGCGCCGGAGCCCGCGCGAATGACGCCGGAGCCCGGATTGCCGGTGGTGCTGAGAATGATGTCGCCGATCTCCAGTGCGTCGGTGCCGATCGACAGCCCGCCGACGCCGGGGTCGAGCGGAATGTCGTCGCCGAGGCCGCGGGCGGCGAGCCCCAGCGCCTGGCCGGCCGCTTGCGGCTGGCAGGTGCGGCTGGTGACCAGCCGCATGAAGTAGTCCCAGTCCCAGTTGCCGTCGGGGCACGCCGTATGGCCGGTCGAGGTGTCGGCCTCGCGATGGCCCATGATCGTCGTGCGATTGATCGGCAGTTGATATTTGTCGCACAGCGACGCGACCAGCGCGGCCGAGGTTTCGTACTGAAGCTGGGTCGGCGCCAGCGCGTCGAAATGCTGGACGGTGCCGTTGCGACGCGGGTAGTCGGCGCCGCCGCGCTTCACCGCGATGTGTTCGATGCCGATGCTGCGCTGGTTCGAGCCCTTGCAGTGCCATGCCGTGTCGGCCTCGGAGACGAACTGGACGACTTCGCCCTCCTGCCCGACCAGATAATGCGCACTCACCTTCGAGGTGGCATTGGTGAAGGTATTCACCACGCGCTGGACGGTGGGTACGTCGGCGATGTGAATGATGATGCGATCGATCGTCTTGCTGCCGCGTCCCTCGTCGAAATTCGGGCTGGCCGCGGTGCGCGTGACGAGGCTGTTCTCGCGCGCGCCCAGCGCCAGCGCGCTGGCCGTCGCGGGCGGCTCGGCGCCCGCATCGTCGTCGCTGTACGGCGGCGTATCGATGCCGTAGGCTTCCGGGTCGTCGCTCAGGGCGCGCGACCACGCGAGCGACGACGACGTGGCAATCGTGCCCGCCGCGGCGCGCGAAACACCGACGAAGATGCTCACCGGGCTGCCGACGCTGACGCCGGCCGACAACGTGACGCCGACGAATTCGCCGCGGGCGTTGAACAGCGCCGAGATGCCGCCGGCCGCGCTTTCGCCGACCATCACGCCGGCGGTCGTGCCGGTGCCCGAGAAGTCGTCGATATGGCCGCGCAGCAGGCTGATCTGGCCGGTGAGGCTCGCCGACACGATGTAGCCGAAGTCGAGCTCGCCCGACACGAACACGCCGATGTCGTCGCCATTGGCGTCGAAGATGACGCCGACCGCGCCCGAGGCCCCGGATTCCATTCCGGCGCCCGCGCCCGCGCCGATCGAGACCGACAGGCCGTTGCGCATCGCGACCGGCAGCAGCAGCATCAGCGACGCGGTGGCCGGATTCGCGCTCAGGATCGCGCGCAGCGCGGCCCGCTCGACGGTCGACAGCTTGCGCGGCCGCGGCCAGGTAAAACTGCGTCGGTCGCCGGCGATGCGGAACTCGGCATCGTCGCTCATCCCTTGCGAGACGGGCGCCGGCGCGGTGGCGGGCGCCGGGTGCGCGGCCGGTGCCGGCGCCGGCGCCAGGGGCTTCGCCTCGACGGGTGTTGCAGCATTCAGCGGCGGAAGCGGACCGAACCCGTCGTCGTAATGGACATCGTGGTGCGGCGCAACGGGTTCGACGGCCGGCCGCGGCGCGGCGGAAGCGGCGCCCGGCGCGGCAGGCGCCGGTACGGCGGTCGCGCCCGGCCGCGTGCCGTCGCCCGCCCAGTTCAACAGCGGACTCCTGGCGGCGGCGCCACCGCGCGTCGGGAACACGCGGACCCTGCGCAACCCGCGATCGCTGAGCCCCGACAGCGACACGTACGGGCTGTCGGCATTCGGCAGCACGTCGATCGTCCACGCGTCGGCATCGGACGAAGCGGCCGTGGCGAGACCGAACCACAGGCGGCCCGCGCCCACGAAGCGCGCCAGCACCGCCGGCGGCACCATGTACACCGCTTCGCCGCGCGGGATCGCCAGCAGGCCGTCCTCGCGGCTGGTGTAGAACGTCGACGACGTGCGCCCGTCCTTGCGCGTGAACAGCGCGGGATCGGTGGCGATCACCAGTTCCGCGACGCACGGCGCGTGGCCGACGCGAATCGTGAAGCCCAGCATCGGGAAACGGTCGGTCAGGACCATGCGGTTGGGATGGAGTTGCGCTGCCATGTCGTGTCCTCAGCTCTGGTTTTGATCGGGCTCGTCGCGACGGCCGCCGAGCATCGGCTTGCTGCGCGCGTCGATCGCGCGCCGCTCGAATTCCTGCGGGGGAAGAATCGCCAGATCCGTTTCCGGTTCGGCGATGTCGGGGATGGCGTGGTGGGTCGCCTCGAACTGGGCGATCGCGCTCGCCAGCAGTTGCGCGAGCAGCTTGGCGTGCACCGGGCTGACCGCGACGCGGCTCATCAACTGGACGTTGCCGGACTGCGGCTCGACCTGCCCGGCATCGATCAGGAACTCGAACGCGTTGTGCCCGACCTCGAAATAGTTTGCATAGCTGGCGAGCAGCGGCCGTGGCTGGCCGGCCGGCTGCGCCGGTTCCGGCGGGGCGTCCTGGAGTGGCTCGATGACGTGCACGACGGCCTCCTTGCATGGCGACGGGCGGTCTGTCCGTTCTGCTTCGCAAGGAGCGGGCCAATGCGCATGCGCCGACACAAGCGCTTGATTTGGCGTGGAATTTCCCGACCGGAGCGGGATTCGCGAATGCGGCGGGGCTGTACCATGTGACAGCCCGGCTGTCACACCGAGGCAGTGTTGCCGGCGTCCAGGTTGTACTTGGCCAGCTTGCGGTACAGCGTCATGCGCGACCAGTTCATCTGGCGCGCCGCCTCCATCTTGTTCCAGTTGGTCTGGCGCAGTACCGAGACCAGCCGCTCGCGCTCGTGCTCGCCGGCCGAGAAATCCTGCAGGAACAGGCGGCGGAATGCCGGCGGCAGGTCGCCCAGCCCGAACGGACGCCCTTCCGGCGCATCGACGAACAACGCCTCGACCAGGTTGCGCAGCTCGCGCACGTTGCCCGGCCACCGGTAGTGCCGCATGCATTCGAGCAACGCCGGATCGGGCCGCCCCACCCGCATCGCGCGCCGCTGGTTGTGCTCGGCGACGAAGTGATCGACGATCGACGCGATGTCCTCCGGCCGCTCCCGCAGCGGCGGGATCTCGATGCGCGCGACGTTCAGGCGATAGAACAGGTCGGCGCGGAAACGGCGTTCCGCGACCAGGTCCTCCAGACTTTCGTTGCTGGCGGCCACGATCCGGACATCGACCGGGCGCCGGCGCAACGAGCCGACCGGCATCACCGTGCGGTCCTCGAGCAGGCGCAGCAGCTTGGCCTGAACGGCGGGCGGCATCTCGCTGACTTCGTCGAGGAACAGCGTGCCGCCGTCGGCCTCGACGAAGCGGCCGGGAAACGCGTTCTGGGCGCTCGTGAAGGCGCCGCGCTCGTGACCGAACATCTCGGACTCGAACAGGCTGTCGGGCACCGCGGCGCAGTTCACAGCGATGAACGGCTTGTCGGTTCGCGGGCTGAGGCGGTGGACGGCGGTGGCGACGCGCTCCTTGCCGGTGCCGGTTTCACCGGTCACGAGCACCGTCGTATCGGTCTGCGCGACCTTCGCCAGATAGCGGCGCAGGTCGGCCATCGCCGGGCTCGAGCCGTGCAGCCCGAGTGACGTCGCGTGAATGCCTGCGGTCGTGTTCATGCGCGCGCCGTTCGGCTAACAAACCGCTGACGGATGACGCGCAGCCCCGATTTTCATCGCCACTTCCCCCGGTGGATGTTGAGGAACAAGGCAAGCATCCTCTATGGCGATTGTCGGCACGCGTTTAATTAGTACTGTGATGCGTGTTGAATGGATGAGCCGCGTGTCTCGGCGCCGGCCGATAATCAGTGTAGTTTCAATATCGCGCTTCGTACAACCTGCCGACGGTCGATGTTTGCGCGCGGACGGCCGGCCGCCGGTGCGCGGGCGATCCGATCGACTCGGGCATGCTCGACGTAATGGCGAAGGTGTGATGTGTGTGTCATGTCACGCATGTTCATCGATCCGTCAGCAATCAGCATGCCGAACGAAATGCCGAGCGCGGCATTGGAGAATGCGTATCGTTCACGCGGCGCGCGCGGAGACTTCGCACACCGCATCCGCGGCGGCCGTCCGCGCATTCCGCTCACCCCGCCCGTCACGACGGCGCGGATTCGCCCTCGCGCAACGTGATGCCCGTCCACGCGCCGCTCGCGGCCAGTTCGCCGACCAGCTCGACGATCGTTTGCCGCACGGCGAGCGCGGCGGAATTGACCGGAGACGTGTTCGACCAGCACAGGCTGGCAGGCCGGCGAATTTCCGGCTCGACGATCCGGCGCATCCTTGGCCGGCCGGACGGCTCGCGCGACGCCAGCGCGGACGCCGGCAGGATCGTGCACGCGAGCCCCGACTGCGCGAGCGAGATCATCGTCGGCAGCGAATCGATATCCGCGATGACGTTGAGCGGCACGTCCTCGCGCGCGAATGTGCGTTCGAGCAGCAGGCGCAGCCCGTTCTGCACGCCCGGCGCGACGAGCGGCACGCCGGCGAGCGACGCGAGTGTGCACGTGCGCGTGCGCGACGACACCGCGCCGCCCGGCTCGCCGAGCAGATACAGCACCTCGTCGAACAGCGGCATCGCGGTGATGCCGGTGGTGTTGGATTCGCGGAACAGGATCGCGAGGTCGAGCCGCCCGTTCGCCAGCAATTCGTTGATGAAGCCGCTCATGCTTTCGAGGTACTGCAGCCGGATGCCCGGATAGCGCGCCCTCACCCGTTCGAACAGCGGCACGGCGAGGCTCGCGGTCATCGTGGTGGGAAACCCCACCGCGACCGTGCCCGACTCGCTGCCCGCGCCTTCCCGCACTTCCTGGCGCAGTTGCTCCATCTGCCGGAGCACGAGCCGCGCATGGCGATACAGCGCCTGTCCGGCCGCGGTCGGCTTCACGCCCTGCGGGCTGCGCACCAGCAGCGTGACGCCGATGTCGCCCTCCAGCTTCGCGATCTGCTGGCTCAGCGACGGCTGCGCGACGAACAGTTTTTCGGCCGCTTTCCCGAGGCTCCCGTATTCAACGATGCTGACGAAGTAACGGAGCTGGCGGATGTCCATGGCGGGTTGGTCGATGCGAAAAAGTCATAGGGTACCCCTATGACCGGCACATTCAAACGGTATTTCCGCCGCGCGCGAGCTTCACCTAGAGTCACTTCATGCCAAGTCGAAACCGCCGGCCTGCCCGGCGATGGAGGTGACAGTGAACGCGCCCCGGTCGCATGCCAGCGACGATGTCCAACAGGTCGCGACCGACCTGATCAGCACCGAACGGGCAATCGCCCTCGCGGCGACGCTCGACCATCCGACCGTTCCCGCGACCGGCGATGCGTTGCCGCCCGCCTGGCACTGGCTGTATTTCTGGTCGATCGCGCAGCAGGCCGAACTCGGCCCGGACGGTCATCCGCGCAAGGGCGGCTTCCTGCCGGACCTGGGGCTGCCGCGGCGCATGTGGGCCGGCGGCCGCCTGACGTTCGAACGCGCGCTGACGATCGGCGCCATCGCGACGCGCACGTCGCGCGTGCTGTCAGTCGAACGCAAGGAAGGCCGCAGCGGCACGCTCGGCTTCGTCACCGTCGAGCACGTGATCGAATCCGGGGGCGAAGTCGCGATCCGCGAGGAACACGACATCGTCTATCGCGGCCCGGCCGCGCCCGGCGCCGCCGCGCCCCCGCCGAAGGCCGCACCCGACGATGCGCAATGGCAGCGCGACATCGCGCCGGATGAAGTCATGCTGTTCCGCTATTCCGCGCTGACCTTCAACGGCCATCGCATTCACTACGACCGCACCTACGTGCGCGACGTCGAAGGCTATCCGGACCTCGTCGTGCACGGCCCGCTCATCTCGACGCTGCTGCTCGATCTCGTCACGCGCTCGCTGCCCGGTGCGACGATCGGCGAATACGCGTATCGCGCGGTACGGCCGACTTTCCTCGGCAACACCTTCAGCGTGTGCGGCCGCCTCGCCGACGACGGCAAGACCGTCGATCTCTGGGCCAGGGATCACGACGGCTGGCTGACCATGTCCGCGAGCGCGATCCTCGCCTGACATTCCCCGATACGAAACATGAATCCTGCCGACGCGCACCAAGCCATTCGCGAAGCCGTTCGCGACCTGTGCGGCGAATTTCCCGCCGAATATTTCCGCAAGATCGACGCGGAACGCGGCTATCCGGACGCGTTCGTCGACGCGCTGACGAAAGCCGGCTGGCTCGCCGCATTGATTCCGCAGGAATACGGCGGCTCGGGCCTCGGCCTGACCGAGGCGTCGGTGATCATGGAGGAAATCAACCGTGCGGGCGGCAATTCCGGCGCGTGTCACGGCCAGATGTACAACATGGGCACGCTGCTGCGCCATGGTTCGGCCGAGCAGAAACAGCGCTATCTGCCGAAGATCGCGAGCGGCGCGCTGCGTCTGCAGTCGATGGGCGTGACCGAACCGACCACCGGCACCGACACGACGAAGGTCAGGACAACCGCGGTACGCAAGGGCGACCGCTACGTGATCAACGGGCAAAAGGTGTGGATCTCGCGCGTGCAGCACTCCGACCTGATGATCCTGCTCGCGCGCACGACGCCGCTGTCGGACGTGAATAAGAAGTCCGAAGGAATGTCGATCTTCATCGTCGACCTGCATCACGCGATCGGCAACGGGATGACGGTGCGCCCGATCCCGAACATGGTGAACCACGAGACGAACGAGCTGTTCTTCGACAACCTCGAGATCCCCGCTGAGAACCTGATCGGCGAGGAAGGCCAGGGCTTCCGGTACATCCTCGACGGATTGAATGCGGAGCGCACGCTGATCGCGGCCGAATGCATCGGCGACGGCTACTGGTTCGTCGACAAGGTGTCGCGGTACGTGAAGGATCGCGTCGTGTTCGGCCGCCCGATCGGCCAGAACCAGGGCGTGCAGTTTCCGATCGCCCGCGCGTTCGTCAACGTCGAGGCGGCGAGCCTGATGCGCTTCGAGGCCGCGCGCCGGTTCGACGCGCACGAGCCGTGCGGCGCGCAGGCGAACATGGCGAAGCTGCTCGCCGCCGATGCGTCCTGGGAAGCCGCGAACGCGTGCCTGCAGTTCCATGGCGGCTTCGGCTTCGCGTGCGAATACGACGTCGAGCGCAAGTTCCGCGAGACGCGCCTGTATCAGGTCGCGCCGATTTCGACGAACCTGATCCTGTCGTACGTCGCCGAGCATATCCTCGGCCTGCCGCGTTCGTTCTAACGGAGCAATGAGCATGCGCCCACTGGAAGGCATCAAGGTCGTCACGTTCGAGCATGCGATCGCCGCGCCGTTCTGCACGCGCCAGCTCGCGGATCTCGGCGCGCGCGTGATCAAGGTCGAACGCCCGGGCGTCGGCGATTTCGCGCGGGGCTACGACGAACGCGTGTCGGGGCTCGCGTCCCACTTCGTGTGGACCAACCGCTCGAAGGAAAGCATCACGCTCGACGTCAAGCAGCCCGCGGCGCTCGACATCGTGCACAGACTGCTCGCCGATGCCGACGTGTTCGTGCAGAACCTCGCACCCGGCGCGACGCAGCGCCTGGGGCTCGACGACGACACGCTGCGCGAGCGCTATCCTCGCCTGATCGTCTGCGACATTTCCGGCTACGGGCTCGACGGACCGTTCCGCGACAAGAAGGCGTACGACCTGCTGATCCAGAGTGAATCCGGATTCCTCAGCATTACCGGCTCCGACGGCGAGCCGGCCAAGGCCGGCTGCTCGATCGCCGACATCGCCGCGGGCATGTATGCGTATACGAACATCCTCGCCGCGCTGATCGAGCGCGGCCGCACCGGACACGGCCGGCACATCGACGTGTCGATGCTCGAAAGCATGGTCGAGTGGATGAGCTATCCGCTCTACTACGCGATCGACGGACAGTCGCCGCCGCCGCAAGCCGGCGCATCGCACGCGACGATCTTTCCGTACGGTCCATTCAAGGCCGGCGACGGGAAGACCGTGATGCTCGGGCTGCAGAACGAGCGCGAATGGAAACGCTTCTGCGAGACCGTGATCCGCATGCCCGGGTTGGCGACCGACGAGCGTTTCGGGTCGAACAGCCGCCGCGTCGCGAATCGTGACGAACTCGCGGCCGTCATCGTCCGCGCGTTCTCGACGCTGACGGCCGCCGACGTGATCGACCGGCTCGAGCAAGCCGGCATCGCGAACGCGCGGATGAACGACATGCACGGCGTCTGGGCGCACGAACAGCTCGCCGCGCGACATCGCTGGACCCGCGTCGATACGCCGGCTGGCAAGATCCCTGCCCTGTTGCCGCCCGGTGTCGCACCGAGCGACGAGCCGCGCATGGATCCAGTGCCGGCGCTTGGCCAGCATACCGATGCCGTGCTGCGCGAACTCGGCTATGCCGATGAACAGATTCATACGTTGCACGCATCCGGCACGGTCTGACGGGGGCCTTTTCGCGTTGAGCGAAGCGCGCGAAGCGTTCGATAAAAAGGGTTCCGTGCGAATTTCCGCTGACGTGCTGTTCGCCCCCTTTACAGCGCACTCAAGCGTGATCGCGTGTAACCCCGTACGCGCGCGCAGGCACCACGCTGCCGATGGTGACATAAAATAGAACGTACTCCAGACTGAAAAAGGGGGCCGACATGAGGCGCCTCTATTTCCTCGTACCCGACACGCAGATGGCCAAGGCGATCGTGGATGACCTGCTCCGCGCGCGCATCATCTGGCGCCATATCCACGTCCTCGCCGATCACAGCGTCACCCTTGAAGAATTGCCCGAAGCGTCTTTGCTGCAAAGCAGCGACGTCGTGCACGCGCTCGAGCGTGGTGTCGCACTCGGCGGCGCGACGGGCGCGCTCATCGGTCTCGTCGCGCTCGTGTTCCCCCCTGCCGAGCTCGTGATCGCGGGCGGCGCCGTCGTCGCATTGACGGTGGTGGGCGCGGGCTTCGGCGCGTGGACGGCCGGTATGATCGGCATCGCCGAACCGAATGCGCGACTCGAGCGATTTCGTGACGCGATCAAGGAGGGCCAGATTCTGATCATGGCCGACGTGCCGGCATTGCGAGAGCAGGAAATCGAGCAGATGATCGCCCGACATTTTCCGCAGGCGGATCTGGAGGGCGGCGAGCCTACGTCACCGGTTTTCCCCTGACACGCGGAAACCGGCCTGCCTGAGTGCTGAGGTCGATCCTTCGGCAAGGAGGTCCTATGGAACTGCACATTCAGTCACACCATTGGCAACGGCGCATGCCGGACTGGCTCGCCGCTGCCGTGGCCGGTCTCGCGGGTGGCGCCCTGGTGATCGTGCTCGAATTCTTCTGGTCGACCATGGTGCTCGATGAAAGCCCGTGGCAACCGACCCACAAGATCGCGGCGATGGTGATGGGCCGTGGCGCGCTCGAACAAATGTCGGTGTTCAGCTTCAGCATCGTGGGCGTGGCGCTCCTGTTGCACTACGTGCTCGGCGCCATCATGGGGATGATCCTCGCCGCGATCATGGCCCCGTTCCGCTTCGATTCGAGCGTCGGCATGGAGGCCGTCATCGGCCTGGCTTTCGGGATCGTCGCGTATGTCTGGAACTTCTACGTGATGACCGCCGTGTTCCCCTGGTTCATCTCGGAGCGCGGCTCCGGACCGTTGTTGGCCAACCTGCTGTTCGGGGTGGTCACCGCCGTCGTCTACGGCATGCTCGAACGGCGCAAGCAGAACGCGACGCCCTGACACGCCGTTGCTTCGCGCCGCGCAGGACGGCTGCCTCGACGATCCGCGCCGGGGGCGGCCGTTTTGCTCGTCGTCGCGGGGAGGTTGAACCGTCAGTTGTGCGATGCATGCGGGTATGGGAGCGTGCTTCCTCCATTCCGCTGCCTTGCACGATGCAAAGGAGCAGACTACCTTTTCTTTAGAGCCGCCGACGACGCTTGGCGAATCGGACTTGGTGGACTGCCGGCAACATGTAATACGAAATCCGGCAAGGCGGCACGACGATGCCAGGAGCGCGGATTGGCGGCTCCGGCGTGTGACGCGCGGCGAGGCGGCCCATGGCGCTTGCGATTGCCCTGATCGTGATCATCGCATTGGCGGTGGGGTTTCACTTTGCCAGTCCCTGGTGGATCACGCCGATCGCGTCGAACTGGGTGCGCATGGACGACATGCTGACGATCACGCTCGTCATCACCGGCGCATTCTTCATCGCGATCAACCTGTTCATCGCGATCGCACTGATGCGCTACCGCCACCGCGGCGGGCATCGCGCGGCCTACGAGCCGCACAACCGGCGGCTGGAATGGTGGCTGATCGGCCTGACCGCCGTCGGCGTCGCGGCGTTGCTGGCACCCGGTCTGTTCGTCTACGCGGACTACATCCGGCCGCCGAGCAACGTGCTGCAGATGGAGGTGCTCGGCCGTCAATGGCAATGGCGCTTCCGCTTCGCCGGCCCCGGCGGCAAGCTGGGCACGACGGACGTGCGCTACGTCAGCAACGACAACCCGTTCGGCCTGAATCCCGCCGACCCCAACGGCCGCGACAACTACCTGATCGAGACGCCCGAGGTCCACCTGCCGCTGAACCGGCCGGTCCAGGTCCTGACACGGTCGCTCGACGTGCTGCACGACTTTTATGTGCCGCCGTTCCGTGCGCGCATGAACATGGTGCCCGGCATGGTGACGACCTTCTGGTTCACGCCGACCAGGGCGGGACGTTACGACATCCTGTGCGCGCAGCTTTGCGGTCTCGGGCACGCCAGCATGCGCGGCGTGGTGGTGGTGGAAGACGAAGCATCGTTCTCGCGCTGGCTGGCGCAGCAGGCCACCTTCGCGCAGCGGCAGCAGGCCGGCGTGCAGGCCGCCGCCGCCACGGCGGGCGGCAGCACCCAGGCGCTTGCCGACCAGGGCAAGGCGCTCGCGGCAGCCAAGGGCTGTTTCGCGTGCCATACCGTGGACGGCAGTCCGCGCGTGGGCCCGACCTGGAAGGGCCTGTACGGCAAGACCGAAACGATGGCCGACGGCAGCACCGCGAAGGTGGACGAAGCCTATCTGCGCGCGTTCATCCGCAACCCGACGGCCCGCGTCGTGAAGGGGTACGCACCGATCATGCCGCATTTCGACCTGAGCGAGCAGGAGCTGACCGCGCTCGTGACCTACATCGAATCGCAAGGCGGCGCGGCTGCCAGCACCGCGGCCAACCGCCAGCCCTAGCGGAGCAGACGCAATGCCCTACGCGCACACCGATCACGTCCCGAAAAGCTTCTGGACCCGCTATGTCTGGAGCCAGGACCACAAGGTCATCGCCGTGCAGTATTCGCTGACGGCCATCGCCATCGGCCTGGTCGGCCTCGTCCTGTCGGACCTGATGCGATTGCAGCTCGGCTTTCCCGGCAAGTTCAGCTTCATCGACGCCAACCACTATTACCAGTTCGTCACCATGCACGGGATGATCATGGTGATCTACCTGCTGACCGCGCTGTTCCTGGGCGGCTTCGGCAACTATCTGATCCCGCTGATGCTGGGCGCGCGCGACATGGTGTTCCCGTTTCTCAACATGCTGAGCTACTGGGTCTACCTGCTGGCCGTGCTGGTGCTGGTGGCGAGCTTCTTCGTGCCGGGCGGGCCGACCGGCGCGGGCTGGACGCTGTATCCGCCCCAGGCCATCCTGCCCGGCACGCCGGGCGTCGAATGGGGCATCGTGCTGATGCTCGTGTCGCTCGCGATCTTCATCGTCGCGGCAACCATGGGCGGCCTGAATTACGTAACCACCACGCTGCAGGCGCGCACCCGCGGCATGACGCTCATGCGCATGCCGCTCACGGTGTGGGGCATCTTCACCGCGACGATCATGGCGCTGCTCGCGTTTCCCGCGCTGTTCGTGTCGGCGGTGATGATGCTGCTCGACCGGACACTCGGCACCAGCTTCTTCATACCGGCCGTGGTGTCGATGGGGCAATCGCTCAAGCATGCCGGCGGCAGCCCGCTGCTGTTCCAGCACCTGTTCTGGTTCTTCGGGCATCCGGAGGTCTACATCGTCGCGCTGCCGGCCTTCGGCATCGCGTCGGATCTCATCAGCACGCACGCGCGCAAGAGCATCTTCGGCTACCGGATGATGGTGTGGGCAATCGTCATCATCGGCGCACTGAGCTTCGTGGTCTGGGCGCACCACATGTTCATCGCCGGCATGGATCCGTACTTCGGCTTCTTCTTCGCGACCACCACGCTCATCATCGCCATCCCGACCGCCCTCAAGGTCTACAACTGGGTGCTGACGCTGTGGCGTGGCGATATCCACCTGACCGTGCCGATGCTGTTCGCCATCGGCTTCATCAGCACCTTCGTGCTGGGCGGGCTGACCGGGCTCTATCTCGGCAACGTGAGCGTGGACATTCCGCTGTCGAACACGTACTTCGTGGTGGCGCACTTCCATATGGTGATGGCCGTGTCGCCGATCCTGGTGGTGTTCGGCGGCATCTACCACTGGTATCCGAAGGTGACGGGCCGCATGCTTGACGACACGCTCGGGCGCGCGCACTTCTGGGCCACCTTCGTCGGCACCTACGCGATCTACTTCCCGATGCACTATCTCGGCATCCTCGGCATGCCGCGGCGGTATTACGCGTACGAGGGCTACAGCTTCATTCCGCACTCGGCGCAGACGCTCAACGCGTTCATCACCGTCGTCGCGCTGATCGTGGCGGTGGCGCAGCTGCTGTTCCTGTACAACCTGGCGTGGAGCCTCGTGCGCGGCAAGCGTGCCGACGGCAATCCCTGGCGGGCCACCACGCTGGAATGGCAGACGCCGCAAACGCCGCCGGCGCACGGCAACTGGGGGGCCGCACTGCCCGTCGTCTACCGTTGGGCGTACGAATACAGCCCGCCGGGACAAGCGGAAGACTTCGTCCCGCAAAACCAGCCGCCCGCGACGGCACCGGAACCGGAACCGGCCCGCTCGACGCTTCAACCCGGCGAGGTACGCAAATGACCACGCTGCCGCGCACCTTCGTTCCCGACACGCCGCCGCCCGTCTTGCCGAATGCGAGCCGCGTCGGCCTGATCGTGTTCATGGCCGTGGCAACGGCCTTGTTTTCACTGCTTCTGCTCGCGTACGGCATGCGCATGCGCGAGCCCGACTGGCAGCCGATCCCGCATCCGGCGCTGCTGTGGTGGAACACCGGCGCGCTCGCGCTGGCCAGCGTCGCCATGCAGCGGGCCCGGCAGCTGACCGTGCACCGCGTGGCGTGGCTGGTGTGCGGCGGCGTGCTGGCCGCCGTGTTCGTGATCGGGCAACTGACCGCGTGGCGCATGCTGTCGGCGGCCGGGCAGACCGTCATCGCGAATCCTTCCAACAGCTTCCTCTACCTGCTCACCGGCCTGCACGGATTGCACGTGCTCGGCGGGCTGGCGGCCTGGGCCGTGACGATCGTGCAACGCCGGCATGTGGACCCGTTCCGGGCTCAACGCGCCATTTCGCTGTGCGCCCTCTACTGGCATTTCCTGCTGGCGGTCTGGCTCGTGCTGCTGGCCGCGATGTGGTGGCTCACCCCGGCGGTTGTCGCCGCCATCTGCGGGCCGCTGTATGGAGCCGCGCCATGACCTCGCCCACGCTCCCGCCGGAATCCGCTGCCACCCCGCCCGCCGACGCCGGGCCTGACGGCTGGCGCGGCATCGTCACGGACTGGTCGGCCGACCGCGAAGCCTTCAAGGTGCCGTGGGGCAAGGCGATGATGTGGATCTTCCTGCTGTCGGACACCTTCGTCTTCAGCAGTTTCCTGATCGGCTACATGACGGTGCGCATGTCGACCACGGCGCCCTGGCCCGACACGTCGAAGGTGTTCGGGCTCACGGTGGCGGGCGTCGACGTGCCGTTGCTGCTGATCGCCATCATGACGTTCACGCTGATCACCAGCAGCGGCACCATGGCGATGGCCGTCAATTTCGGCTACCGGCGCAATGCACGGCGCGCCGCCGCGCTGTTGCTGGCGACCGCGCTGCTCGGCGTGACCTTCGTGTCGATGCAGGCCTTCGAATGGACCAAGCTGATCGTCCACGAAGGCATTCGCCCGTGGGGCAACCCGCTCGGCGCCACGCAGTTCGGCGCGTGCTTCTTCATGATCACCGGGTTCCACGGCTTTCACGTGACCTGCGGCGTGATCTACCTGTTGCTGATCGCACGCAAGATCCTGCAGCCGGGGTTCACCGAGCACGGCAACTTCCAGATCGTCGAGATCGCCGGCCTGTACTGGCACTTCGTCGACCTGGTGTGGGTGTTCATCTTCGCGCTGTTCTATTTGTGGTGAGGCAGTCCATGGACCACTCCGATCCCGCCGATCGCCCCGACGCCGCGCACGGCCAGCAGCATCCGATCGGCATCTACCTGAAGATCTGGGGCCTGCTGTTCGTCCTGAGCACGTTGTCGTATCTGGTGGATTATTTCCACGTGCAGGGCCTGATGCGCTGGGTGCTGATCGTCGTGCTGATGATCGCCAAGGCCGGGCTGATCGTATCGATCTTCATGCACATGATGTGGGAGCGGCTGGCGCTGGTGTACGCGATCCTGATACCGCCGCTGTGCCTGCTGGTGCTCATGGTGCTGATGGCCGCCGAAGCGCATCACACCTTCGGGATGCGGGAACTCTTCTTTCGCTGATCGCGGTTCTCGTTCGTTCCTCGGGTGACGGATGCTTCGGATCACGTACGATCCGGCGCGCCGGCGTGCGAGCGGCTGGCTTTGCCCGGCAATCGACCGATCGCATCGGAACACTGAACGAGCATAATCCGGACTGGCCGGAGCCAGTCCGGCCACGGAGCTCGTTGAAAATGATGCGCCCCCGGCCGGCCTGCTTCATCGCCGGCAGGAACAGGCGGGCAAGGCGTACGCCGCTCAGGACGTTGACGTCGAAGAAACGCGTCCAGTCCGCGCCGGGGACGCAAGCCCGCCATGTTCCGATATTCAGGTTCGGGTGCGCGCGATCGACCGATGTTCGACTACACGGCGGCAGTCCGCGCCGCCCCGATCGGCATCAGCGCGTCCCGCGCCCGCCCGCGGGCTTGCCAGCCGGCTTCCGCGAACCCGCCGACGTCTTGCCAGCCGGTTTGCCGCGCGGCTTTTGCACGCTGAACGGGCTACCACTCGACAGGCTTGCCCCTTTGCCCGCGGGCGCGGCGCGCTGCCCCGTGGGCTTGCGCTTGCCTTCCCCGCCTTGCGGTCGCGGCTTTTTGCCGGCCGCCGGCATGGCGCCCGCCCCCGCTTGCGGCACCTTGGGCTTCTTCGGCTTTTTGGGTTTCTTGACGATCTGCCCGGTCGCGCTGGTTTCCGGCACGCGGTGTTCGGCTTCGAAACCCGGCTCTTCCTCACGGCGCAGCGTTTGCCGGATCAGCGCCTCGATCGCGGCCAGTTGCGGTGCTTCGTCGGCACACACGAGCGACACCGCCACACCGCTGGCGCCCGCGCGGCCGGTACGGCCGATACGGTGCACGTAGTCTTGCGCGACGATCGGCAGATCGACGTTGATCACCAGCGGCAGGTCGTCGATATCCAGGCCGCGCGCGGCCACATCGGTCGCGACCAGCATCTGCACTTCGCCCGTCTTGAAGCGCTCGAGCGCACGCAGGCGCGCGGGCTGCGGCTTGTCGCCGTGGATCGTGTCGACCGCATAACCCGCATCGTTCAGCATGGCCGCGAGGTAATCCACGCCATTGCGGGTCTTGACGAACACCAGCGCGTGGTCCCAGTTGTTCTCGGCCACCAGGTGCATGAAGAGGTCGGGCTTGTTCCGCTTGTCCACCGGCACCACCCACTGCTTGATCTTGCTGGCGGTGACGTTGGGCGGGCTGACGCTGATATTGACCGGACTGCGCAGAATGCTCGCCGCCATCGCGCGGATGTCGTCGGTAAACGTCGCGGAAAACAGCAGCGTCTGGCGCTGCACCGGCAATGCGGCAAAGACGGCGTTGAGTTCGCGCGCGAAGCCCAGATCCAGCATGCGGTCGGCTTCATCCAGCACCAGCGTCTGGACTTGATCGAACTGCACGGCGTTCTGGCGATTGAGGTCCAGCAGACGGCCCGGCGTGGCGACGAGCACATCCACGCCCTTGCGCAACTTCATCATCTGCGGGTTGATGCTCACGCCGCCATAGGCGGCCAGAAACCGCAAGTCGAGGCCCTTGCCGTACTCGACGAAACTCTGCAGCACCTGTTCGGCCAGTTCGCGCGTGGGCACCAGCACCAGAACGCGCGCGCGGTTGCTCGACACAGCCGGCCCGTGCTGCACCAGCCGCTGCAGCAGCGGCAGCGCGAAACCCGCCGTCTTGCCGGTGCCGGTCTGCGCCGCGGCCATGACGTCCTTGCCGCTGAGCACAGCGGGAATCGCCTTGGCCTGCACCGGCGTGGGTGTCTGGTAATTGAGGCCCTGCAGATTACGCAGCAAGGGATCGATCAGGCCTAGCGAGGCAAAAGACATGGACGTGTTCCGGGCTAAAACCGCAATTCTAGCGGTTGCGGCGACGATCGCCATGCGGATACCCGGCGCGGGGCGGCGTTCAGCGTCGGGCGATCCCGTCGAGCACGACAAGGATCGCCGTCGGCCACCCTATTTCGACACCGCACGCGTGAAAGGCCGCGGCACCCTGCCCGCCGCCTGACGATCGATCATCCAGCCGGGATAGTCGGGCGGCAATGCGCTCACGGCATCGAGCTGCGCAAGCTCGTCCCCGGTCAGCACGATATCGGCAGCACCGAGATTGTCTTCGAGCTGTTCGACGCGTTTGGCGCCGATGATGACGCTCGTGACATGCGGCTTGGCGAGCAGCCACGCGAGCGCGATCCGGGCGACCGACACGCGTCGCGCGTCCGCGATCGCGCGCATCGCTGCAACGCACGGCCAGGCGCGCTCGAGATCGACCGGCGGAAAATCGAAATGGCTGCGCCGCGAACCGTCTTCGGTCGGCGCGCCGGGGCCGAACTTCCCCGACAGCAGCCCGCCGGCGAGCGGCGACCAGACGAGGAGCGCCATCTGCTCGTCGATCGCGAGCGGCACCAGTTCGCGCTCCACGTCGCGTCCGGCGATCGAATAGTAGGCCTGAAGGGTCTCGAAGCGCGTCGCATGGAACGCTTCGCTGAGTCCGAGCGCCTTGCCGATCTTTCCGGCGCGCCAGTTCGAGACGCCGACATGGCGAACCAGCCCCTGACGCGTCAGATCGTCGAGCGCCCGCAGCGTCTCTTCGATCGGTGTCACGGGATCGTTCGCGTGGATCTGGTAAAGGTCGATATGGTCGACCTGCAGCCGTTCCAGGCTTCGCTGCACGGAATCCATGATGTGGCCGCGCGACGCGCCCTGATCGTTGGGTTTCGTGCCCATCACGCCCGCTGTCTTCGTCGCCAGCACGATCTCGCTGCGTGCGACGCCGAGGTCCCGAAGCGCCTGTCCGACGAGGCGTTCGGACTGACCGAAGGAGTAGATGTCGGCGGTATCGATGAAGTTGATTCCCTCGTCCAGTGCGCGCGAGATCAGTCGGGTCGCGTCGTCTTGGCCGACCGCGCCGATCGCGGCCCACATGCCGGCATCGGCATTGCCGCCCAGCGTCATCGTGCCGAGACACAGCTCGGAGACGTACAGGCCGGTGCGGCCCAGTTGCTTGTATTTCATGGCCGTTTCCTTCGAGGTCGGCGGGAAAAAGTGCGGCGGCGTCCGTTCCGGGGCGCCCCGCACGCCAGGTTTCAGCTGATGCGAGCGTGTCCTGCCCGGAATTGTCCGGCGATCGTTGCGACCCGTGCGCCATAGCGGCGTGCCGTCTCGAGATCCCCCGGCGACATTTCATCGGGCGACGCATCGGCCGGCGTCTGCGCCATCGGCGCGATATAGGAGCCCATGCGATTCAGGTCGTCACGCATCGACGCCTTCAGGTTCGCCGGCTTGATGTCCATGCTCACCCAGATGCCGCCGTGCTGCCCCGCAAGCAGAACGAAGTATTCGAGCGTATTGAGCTTGTCGCCGTTGATGCTTGCGCTGTTGGTGAAGCCGCCGAAGATCTTGTTGCGCCATGCGCCTTCGAACCAGGCCTTCGACGATGCATCGGCGAACTTCTTGAACTGCCAGCTGGGACCGCCCATGTAGGTCGGCGAGCCGAACAGGACGGCATCCGCGCCGGCAAGCGCGTCCCACGCGTCCTGCGCAATGTTGCCATCGGCGTCGATTGCGACGAGAACGCCGCCGGCCCCCTCCGCGACAGCCGTCGCCATGCGTTCGGTGTGCCCGTAGCCGGAGTGATAGACGACGATCGTTTTAACCGGAGAGATGTGCTGTGTCATGGTTGTGCCCTTTCGTTCAGGTGGTCGTCGGGGGACGACATCGGAAGGCACTTTACTGAGTTGAAATTGAGTTATAAATGACGGCCGATTGAACGTTCTGTTACTTCCAGAGAGAACAATGCAAAACCTCGACGCGCTGTTGATCTTCGCCCGTGTCGCCGAAATGACGAGCTTCACGCGCGCGGCCGAAAGCCTGGGCATCCAGAAAGGACGGGTGTCGATGGTGGTCCGCGCGCTCGAGCGCGACGTGGGCGTCGCGCTCCTGCATCGGACGACGCGCAGCGTGCAGCTGACCGAGGACGGACGCGCCTTTTATGCGCGCGCGCGGGACCTGCTGGCCGACGTACAGGAACTTCAGTCGATGTTTTCCGGCAATGGCACGCGGCTGCGCGGACGATTGCGCGTCGACATGCCCACCGAGCTCGCGCGCAGCGTCGTGGTTCCCGCGCTGCCGCAACTGATGGCGATGCATCCGGAGCTCGAACTGGAACTGTCGAGCACCGATCGGCGCGTCGATCTCGTCCAGGAAGGATTCGATTGCGTGATCCGTCTGGGGCCGATCGTGGACGAGACGCTGATTGCCCGGCCGTTGGGCCGCCTGCGCATGATCAACGCGGCGAGTCCCGGCTATCTGGCGCGGTATGGCTTGCCGCGAACGCTCGACGATCTCGTCGGTCAGGGACACCGGATGGTCCACTACGCGCTGACACTCGGCGCGCGGCACCCCGGGTGGGAATATCCGAGCGGCGACGGCTATGCGACGCTTGCATTGCCGAGCGCGATGCAGGTCAACAACGTGCAGACCTATCACGCAGCCGGGCTTGCGGGCATCGGGTTGATCCAGGCCGGGTATTCGGCGCTCGCGAATCATATCGAAAGTGGCGCGCTGGTCGAGGTGCTGCCCGATCTGCGTCCTGAGCCTCTCGCGGCGTCGCTCGTCGTCGCGCATCGGCGCAATCTGTCGCCGCGCGTTCGGGCGTTCATGGACTGGATCGAGGGGGTGTTGCAG
This sequence comes from Burkholderia sp. RF2-non_BP3, assembly GCF_001522185.1. Lineage (NCBI taxonomy): Bacteria > Pseudomonadati > Pseudomonadota > Betaproteobacteria > Burkholderiales > Burkholderiaceae > Burkholderia > Burkholderia sp. RF2-non_BP3. The sequence continues at coordinate 486,849 of NZ_LOSU01000033.1, forward strand.
CCTTATTTCGATTGACGGCGGTATGTAGATGAATGCGCCCACCCGTCACGACCAATATGTCCTACGGCGATGCCGCTCCTGTTCTATCACCAGCCGGTCGCGTCGAATGGCTCAAAACGGCGGCGGATTCAACCGTTCGATGGCATCACATGATTTGTTCACGATCGACTCCACGTTCTCGAAAAGGGACGCTTCATTAATAGAAGCACCTCACTCACGCGGGGGCCGTCGTGGATATAACACAGGCAGATATGCCAAAATGACAAGCGAAGCTGATCTACTTTTCGCGTTCAAACCGGGTACTAAAACCATGACCACCATGACTACCGCCGATCGCATTCAAAGTTTAGGTTTAGTGCTGCCTCCAGTTCCCGCCCCGATCGCCAACTTCGTGAGCTGGCGTCGATCCGGTCAGATTCTTTATTTATCGGGTCAGGGGCCACGTGATGCTTCCGGCTCAGTGATCAAGGGAAAATTGGGTCGAAATTATAGTGTCGATCGTGGCTACGCCGACGCCCGTCAAGTGGGTCTACAGCTTTTATCGACAATTCAGCAGGCGGTGGGGTCGCTCGACCACGTGGAGGGAGTTTTGAAGATCTTCGGAATGGTAAACGCCGAGCCGGATTTCCAAGATCACCCGAAGGTCATCAATGGATGCTCAGACCTGTTGGTCGAGGTTCTAGGTGATCGCGGCCGACACGCCAGATCGGCGGTCGGGATGGGTTCTCTGCCAAACGGGATGTCTGTGGAAATCGAAGCGATCGTAGAGATCGTGAACGGATACTAAGGCATCGCCGGGCGCCACTCCGAGAGTGGCACACAGGCGTCGTCGATCGTTTGCGGATTCAACCCGCACGCCTCGTGTGCCGCTCAAACGACAAGATTTCGTTTGGAAGCGGCCGACTACGCTGATCGATACGACGAACGGTTCGATCGGTTTGTTGTTACCGGACCCACGGCCTCGGAACCGAGTTTTGCAACCAAGTCCGGGGCGCAATGAGCATGCCACCCATCGCCAACCTATCCAGACATCCCAAGAAAGCCTGGGTACGTAGTCGAGACGGCTTGAGCGTCAGATATGCTTACGGTCTACATGGCACATGAACACTCTTCGTATGTGCGTAAAGATTATCGACTTTGCATTTTGATGAGCTCATTCCATTGACGGTGAAGTGCGGATCGCTCTTCTGATGACAGCCCTTGGTTACTTGAAGTACGCAAGCATCCGGACTGTCGATGATTCTTTTAAGGTCGTCACTCTCCCCCCTCAAGAAATTCGTCGCCCCCGACTTATCGTATTTTCGCACATCGCTGTTTTCTGGCTCGCTCCACTCGTTCGCAAACTGAATCTTCGCATGGGCAGACGCTGCAAATGCCAAAAAGAAGCTGAAAATCAAAAGAATTCTTAACACGATTCTCCTCCAGTCTGAAAATGCCAAATTCAATGAGTTGAGCTGTCTCGTTCGCGTCAAAGGTGTTCGTTCTTCCAGTCGGTATAGACGTCCTTGAACGAACAATTGTAGCCTGCTCCCGTATGCGACTCCGGAGTGATGCTCGTTTCGATATTTTTCAGGCCGATGGTCACGAGCTGCAACTGTTGCTCATCTTTCCAATCCGCACGGTCGGCGCTGTAGGCCTTCCAGATGCCGCGCCCGTCTGCGTCCAGCACGGGCATGCTCCACGAAATAAAGTTGCGTTGCCCCGTTACCCATGCGCCGCCGCCAATCATTGGCGAGTCGCTTGCACCGCGTTCATGTACCAGCTCGGCGGTCGGATGGTGCCTTTTGTCGGTCAGCGTGGACGTGTAAACGGGTTCGAGCGCCGCGCCATTGGTCGCCTTGATGGCGATGACATAGCCCGTCAACATGTGCGCTCTCACATTTGTCCCATCGCCTCCATGTGGAGACTGCACGTTGGCTGTCTTCACGCACCAGACTCTGAGCGGCGCATAGCGGGCCTGCGTGACAGCTTCGTGAGGAAATCCGATACCAGTAATCGTTGGACGTTCATAGTAGTCGATGCGCGCGCCGCCTCCGGTGATGACAAAGCCGAAGGCATCTATGCCCATCTCATGCTGCTCCAGACTATCCTCTGCTTTACGATCGAACACGCGCACATCCCACTCATTGTCCGGATCGTAGAGCAGAATGAGACCCATCGTCAGCTTGGCCTTTGCCCTGTCATCATGATCCGTATAGGCTGCAGCTCTTGTCTTCAAGCGCCATTTCCAGATTTCTTTGCCATTCTTGGTTTCCTTGATCGGATAGCTTTCGATGAGCACGTGGTCTGTGTTCGTGAGCGCACCGCCGCCGCCGGAGAGGATCTTCCATGGTGGCGGTAACGTGACTTCCACGGCGCCGCCCTTGGTTTCCTCATCCCTGGTCACCGTCACGTATTTCAGTCTCATCTGCGGTTTCGCCAGAGCGGATGCGTGCGTTTTCAGGACCTCCTCCAATTGCTTCACCGTGTCGATTCTCGTGCCTTTCTCTGTCGCTGCACGTATCCCTTCGGCGAGCCGCCGATAGCATGCCAAGTCCGATCCGTTCAGCGATTGAAGGAAGACATCGTGAATCCAGACGCGCTCGAGCAATTTGGCCAGGATGCCGCGCTTGTCGGCATCAAGCTCGACAGATTCCGTCGTGCGCAGCAGGTCCCAGACGGCAATCGCCTCCCGGCGGTCGATTACGCTCCACCATTCCGAACGCAACAGGCTCTGCCTCCATTGGTCGAACGGCATCTCCTGCAGTCCTCCGCGCCCTACGATATTCACGCGGACATCCTGTTGCTTTTTGCCGGCCTTCGTGACCATGCTCGTCGCCGAAACCGAGGACGTCGTGTTCTCGTGCGCCGACGATCCGCCCGCCAAGAACTTTCCGAAGAATCCGGCACCGAGCGACCCCGCCTTCTGTTGCGCTTCGCTCAGCGCTGTTTCCAGGTCATCATAGGTTTCTCTACTGGTTGACTCTGCTCTGGCCACATAGCTGTATCGTCCACCTAGCGTGACCGACCGGAAGACGTGACCGCCAAAGTTTGAAAGAAAGAGGCGCGCATACTCGTCGTGCAATTGCGGGTCCGCCTTGGAAATCTGCATCAGATGGCGCACGGCCGTGTCAGACAGCGCGATCGTTTCGCGCGGTAGCGTGATGACCATCTTTGGGGCATAGACGCTGCGCTCTTTCACCTTCACGGACTGCCAGGTTTTTTGCGCGTGCGCCTTGGATTCGCTGGTCATCCTCGATTTTGCGTACTGGAAGGCGCCGCATATTGCACCGATGCCCGAAGAGGTGAAGAATCCGCCAAGAAGACTGTTCGAGGTCGAGTATGTATGCGAGGATTCCTTAATAGTCCTCTCTGCGAGTTGGTAATTCTGTTCGCTCTCGTAGTCGCTGACGACTTCTTCATATGCTGCGGGCGTGCCACGCCCACAGACGGCTGTCACCAGATCGCTGCCACTGACCTCGTAGATGCCAGTCGCCGAAATCAGCAACCCGCGCTTCAAACAATTCTGCGTGGCCAGGGCGTCCACGTCCTGTGGTTTCCAGTCTTTGAAAATCAACGCGCTGAATGCTTCATCCGCGGCTCTACTTAGCCCGTGCGTCACGGCATCGAGCGCTTCATTGAGGTCCTCCACGGTCGCAGGTGATCGACCGTCGAATACATTGAGGAGATCCCGCGAATTCACCTTGGTCAGAATCGATGCGAGCCTTTGCTGGGTCTTCTCGGAAATGTCGTCGGACAGATCATGGGCCTTGTCGGCATCTTGTTGGCGCAGCGCATTGACTTCGTCCACAGCTTGCTTCAAATGCTCGTAGCGTGCGACCGCATTCGCATCGAGCCCTGACTGCCGGAAATCCGGACGTGGTTTCGCCTGCTCTGCCTCCAGCATGGGTAATGATAGCGATGCCAGTTGATTGCTGAGCTCGGCCGAGCCAAGTACGGTAGTGGTAGCGTCGAGGTCTGTCGTTTTGCCGAGTTTCCTCGTCAGTTTTTGAAAGGTTCCTTTAGCGTCGGACTTGTTGTTCAATGCGCGACGCAGTGAGTCCAGTGATGTTACCCCCTCACTCTCGAAGACGGGCATCAGTTCCGCGCCGAAGCCGTTGGCGCCGAGATACGCTTTCAGTTCCGCGTTCGCACGCGGACGCAAGATGGTGCGGGCCGGTGGTTTGAGTTTCACCATTCGATTCGGCTCGATCTCGGTCAGCAAGGTTCCCAGCCTTTCGTCGACATCATCGGCTCCGACCAACTCTCCCGCAAGGGCATCGCTCGTGGTCGCAGACTTGCCGCTAAGCGCTTTACGGAGCGCGTCTTTTCCAGGGGCGCTACCGATGACCTTCCGCAGCTCGACGAGGTTGGTGACGCCTTGTGCTTGTAATTTCTTATAAGAGCTGCCGGCACCAATATGGCTCAGGAGGAGCTGTAGCGATCGAGGATCGTCATCCTCAAGTCTGGCGGTTGTAGCGGCGTCTTGTGTCTTCTTAGCCATGGCGGATCCCCATTCTTACATTATTTTTCAGGAATTCTTTCGACTTTCTCTTTGTAATTTTCTTGTCGCTCTGGACATATGAATTTACGCATTTCGAGCGGGATTGCCTAGTGATTTTGCATCATCTCCCGCTAGCGGCGGCGTGGTGGCCTCAAGACTTTAATGTTTCTTGTCCGAATTATCCGAGTACCGCTCCACGGTGCAGTGGAAACTTTGAAGACCTGCGTCGGCAGGCGTGCAACTCCGGCCTACCGATCCCGATGCAACGAGAACCTTGGGTTCTCGGTTCTTACCTATTCGGTCTGGCGTCGCGATAAGCGTAAGCTAACCATTCGTTGAATAGCCGTTCAGCCCACCGAGCCGTCAGCGCCGTCGCAACTGGCCGTCTTACGCTCGTAAGCGACCGCTGAGTACGTGCTGGATCGGAGGACCGCTTCGGGTCGATGTCGGACGTCGACGTCGCTCGGAAATGCATCGTTCGATGCGCGTCATGGACGGGCCCGCACCGATAGACGCGAAAGTTGAATTCCGGTCTCGGCGGAGACAGCGACCGTCTAATCGTGGAGTAGTATTCCCCCAATGTCCAAGTTATTGCTCGGCCTCCGCGACGCACAGCCAACCCATCCGTGACGAGGGCGGCAAGCTCGTGGAGGGTTTGGAAACCGCTTGAACAATGCGTGTGGTGGCGTCGGCCGTGACGATGGCGTCGACGGGAATGCATCATGTCAACCGAGTGGAAGCACCGCGTCAGACTGTTTATCCGGCGCTTCTGGCAGCCGACCAGTGCGTGCATGACCTGCATGCCGGGAAGCTGGGGAAATATCACGAGCCTTGCCCACTGGTCCATTGCGTTTCATACAGGTTTGTTCACCGGACTCCTGGCTGTACTTTTGACTTTCACACCCGCGGCGAAGCTCTACACGCATCGATACGGCAATGCGCTGATCGTTGGTGTCCTGACAACGTTGGGCGATGCCTACTCGCACACGAGTCACTACCGCATCCCCTTTGTCGAGCACATCTTGACGGGTGCAATTTCAGGTCTCTTGACGCTTGCGGCCTCATATCTCCTCGAAGATCGCGCGCGACGCCTTCGGGCGGTATGGGCTCGGGTTTTCGGATAGCGGATCCGCTGACTTTCCGAACCCACCGCGGCCGCTTGCGGCGGCGAGACTCTGGACTGAAAGATGTCTGACGAAGCAGCGACTTGAAAGACCGTTCGTCACCGAGGGGCGCCTGACGCAGCGGACCACGCTCGCCCCTTCCCTGACGTTCGGAGTCCCATCCGCCTAACGGCAACTGTCCAGGTCAAACAGTCCCCTCCTCACATCGTGCTCCACGACGCCAACAGCGCGGCAATACCGGCGGCATCAAACCAGCACCGCCTCCACGCGACGGCGGGGCGAGAACGGCAAGGTCGGTCCATAGCCGAAGCGCATGACGATATCCGGCCGGCGCCGGCCAGTATCGCCGACGATGCCTGCCAGAAGCGGACGAAAGCGGGCGACCTCGACGGGCTGATTGACGAAGGCGACCTTGATTCCAAGGTTTGTCGCCGTCAGCGCGAAGCGCTGACAGGCCCGACCGACCCTGATCCAATGCTCGTTGTCTTCCCGATCGCCGACAAACACGGCGATGCCCGCTGACGAATCGATTTGGTGTGCATATTTGTCGCGCTCGGTTCGGGCGTTGAAGAACCGTTCGAACGCGAAGCGGCCGAGTGCGCTCGGCAGCACGGGATTCCCGCTCGCAGCGGAGAACAGGCCGTCGCCCGACGACATGGCGCTGCGTGGGTTGAATCGGATCCATCGTTCCAGTTCGCTCATGAAAGCCGAATCCGCCATTTGAACGTCGTTGGCCGCGACAACCAGATCTCTGACCTTGTCGATCCTCATTCGGTCAGTGATGAGGGTCAAGTGAACGCCGGGCGTGGCGGCAGCCTGCTCGAGGAATGCGAGATCCGCGACAGGAACGGGATGCCTGTCATATTCCGCGCGCGTCGACTGTCGTTTCGCAATTGCAGCATGGAGCGAACTCGCCCTCGTCGATCCGTGGACGAATGCATAACGCGCGCCGTCCCCGCCGGGCACCATCTGCACCTCGCCCGGCCAGCCGGTTGCCGCCGCCGAGATGGCGAGGTTTTCCGCCGCGCATCCAAGGCTCACGAACAGATGATGGTCGTCCGGGTCGACAGCGGGTGTGCGGCGCGAGATATCCGGCAGAATGTCGATGAACCCGTCGCCGACATGAAACCACCAAGGCTGCGTATTGTGGCTGTTGGCGGCAAGAGTCGCATGGCGGATGAGCCCGCCAAGGTTCGGCGGCATTGTCAGATCGGCACGCAGGCGCTTTGCATAGGCCTGATAGTCGGCCATCGATCCCACGGACGACATCCACGCCGTCGTGCCGCCGGCCAGCAACAAGGCGCCGCCGGTGCCGACGAAAAAAGTTCGCCTGTTCATGCCAGATTCCCGTACGTTGCAGCGGGCAACGGAAAATTCGCAATGCCCCCTTTGGACCGCGAGTCCCAATCCCCCGTGCCTCAACCTATGTCAGGCAAATGCCGGCGCTGTTGATTTCAGTCAATTGCGGTCGGCTTGAGTCGAGTCCTGCGAAGCGGGCCGTGCAGGCGGTCCGCTCGCTCTTGTGCGCCGTGCGTCTCGAAGTCGCTCATCTTCGGCATTTGATTTGCATCAAGCGCCAAATGACACGGTGGTACAGGATAGGATTTCACGAACGGGAAGGTGATCCATGGACGAACAGATCAAGCAAAAGATCCTGTCATTGCTGGACCAGCATCGGATCATGACGATCGCCACGCTGAGGCCGGACGGCTGGCCACAGGCGACCACCGTCGGCTACGTGAGCCAGGGGCTGACGCTTTACTTTCTTTGCGGCCTGGAAAGCCAGAAGGCGGCCAATCTGGCCCGCGACGACCGCGTATCGCTCACGATCGATCACGACACGTCAGATCTGATGGCGATTACCGGCTTGTCGATGGCGGCGCACGCACAGCCCGTGACCGATCGTGCCGAAGCAGAGAAGGTCTTGCGCATGCTTCCACTGAAGTATCCGGATATGCAGGCGCCGCCGATGCCGATGCCGTCTCCTGACGAAGTCCGAATATTTCGCGTGATTCCGACAGTCATTTCGGTGCTCGATTACTCGCAGGGCTTCGGGCACACCGATCTTTTCACGTGCTAGTACCCCTCCCTATCAACCACGTGAAACTCCGTGACGCGGCGCTCGCATCGTAGCCCCAGGTGGGCAACCTGCGCCAAAGCGGGCTGCGTTTATGCATTGACCGTTTTTGTGATCGGCTTCGCCTTCGGCGCGATTCGTGTCCTGCTGCTGGTGCGGCTCCTGGGAGAGACGGCAGCGGTATCGCTCGAAGCGCCATTCATGCTTGCCGCGAGTTGGTACCTGTCGCGCTGGAGCGCGAAAAAACACGACATGCTGACAGATACCAACGAGGCGTTGCTGATGGGCGCGATCGCGCTGGCCATATTGACGTTTGCGGAAGTGTGCACTGGCTGGCTGCTGTTCAAAAGGACCGTGCTCGAGTACTTTGCCGGCTTTTGGTCTGTGCCCGGCGCGATCGGCCTCGCGAGCCAACTTTGCTTTGCAGGCTTTCCATTTCTGCAGGCGAGCGGTCACCGAATCGAATCGAGCAGGTGAGCGCGATTGCCGCGTGGTTTGGAAACGCCGTGCTCGCACATGCGAGGGCCGACGTCGCTCATGAGCAACCTCTCCGAATTTCCACAACAGGATCGTTCATCGACTGGGTTGTCGAGCTGATGAACGAACCTGCTTCGGTGGACAGGCGATGAACGTGCGCGATGTCGCCGGGAGCGACTCGCATCTCGTCCCGATGCCGGCAAGATCGCGCTTTGTCATGCACGGCCCGCCCCCTCCGCTGCCGGGCTGACGGACGCGGCCAGCTCCGCAATGCGGGTCGCACGCAACAACACGGGCCGATCGACCATCTTCCCGTCGACCGTCACCACGCCGCCGTTCGCATCGCGCATCGCGTCGAGCACGCGGCGCGCCCAGCGCACCTCATCCGCACTCGGTCGAAAGCACGTGTGCACGAATCCGATCTGCCTCGGATGAATGCACAGCTTTCCGCCGAATCCCAGTTGCTTTCCGTTGAACGCGTCGCGCTCGATCCGTTCCCCGTCGTGAATATCCGGCGTCACGCCGTCGACCGGCGATTCGATCCCGGCGACGCGCGAAATCAACGTCAGCTGCGAGCGAAAGTGATTGAGCGAAACGCCATCATCCGACATACCCATGTCCACGATGAAATCGAGCGTGCCGAACAACAATCGTTCGACATGCGGAGCCTTGGCGACCTCAAGCGCATTCCACATGCCATGCGCGCTTTCGATCAGCGGATAGACCGGCACACGCCGGCGCGCAAGCGCAACGGCAGCGCACACGTCATCCGCACGCTCGGCCTTCGGCAGCACGATACCGGCCACCCCGTTCAACGCGCCGAGCGCGGCATCTGCCTCGAACCACGGCGTGTTTCGTGCGTTGATTCGAACGAGCGCCGGGTGCCCGGGCGAAACCCACTGTGCTATCGCCTCGCGCGCGGCCACTTTGGCCTCCGGCTCGACCGCATCCTCGAGATCGAGGATGACCGCATCGGCGCCGCTCGCGAGCGCCTTGTCGAACCGTTCGGGCTTGTTTCCCGGCACGAACAGGTATGACCGGGCATTCACGCGCACCGCTTCTCTCGCCGCGATGTCGACGCCCATGTTGTCCGACCTTACGCGAACCTTCACGTCGTCATCGACCGCTCGTTTCACTGCTGCTGCGATCTTCACGGGCGGCTCCTCCGTCGAGTCGTTGGCATCATCCGGTTTCGGACGCCATTACACGCGGAAACCCGCCACGCGACAACTATCGATCGACTCTGCCGGTCATAGCCCGATCCTATTGCGCCGCGCATTTTTGAGCGCCGGGAAGAAGTCCTCCACGGTCACGCCTCCTCTTCATTGCGCCTTCCTGCTTCCGAATGTTGTGCGCTGCATGAGTGACAGCATTCACCCACGCAGCGATTCGAGGGACGCGCGGCCCTTCTCCGAAGCCGGAAGCCGACGCGAAGCGCGTCGCCCACCGCGAAACCGCCGTCGGGATTCACAGGCCATCGAACGAGCCGTGTGCTGCTCCGCACAAACCGGATGCCGGGTTGCGCCGGCCCCGCGCACCGCGGCGCCACCGGTGCAATCGTCGCCGGGCAATCGGTCGCGACACCGCGCTAGCGCAAACCCGCCCCCGGTTGCACTGTTCATCGCCGTTCGCGTCCTGTATTGTCCTTCCATCCCCGGTTGCGGAACCGGTGCATGGGAGGCTCACGATGCAGAAAAAGAACGCTGCAGCCATCTGGATCCTGATCGCGATGGTGGCAGGCATCCTGATCGGCTACATGATCTTCACGAGCTTTCCTGACAAAAAGGCCACCACCGAGATCGCCGGATACATCTCGCTCATCTCCGACGTGTTCCTGCGCCTGATCAAGATGGTGATCGGGCCGCTCGTCTTCTCCACGCTGGTCGTCGGCATCGCGCACATGGGCGACGCGGCATCGGTCGGGCGCGTGTTCGCGAAATCCATCGGCTGGTTCGTCACCGCGTCGCTGATCTCGCTGCTGCTCGGGCTGTTCATGGCGAACCTGCTGCGGCCCGGCGACAACCTCGGCCTGCCGCTGCCGGACATCGGCGCATCGGCGAATCTCGCGACATCCAAGTTCACGCTCAAGGATTTCGTCGGCCACATGGTGCCGAGGTCGTTCGCCGAGGCGATGAGCAACAACGAGATCCTGCAGATCGTCGTGTTCTCGATGTTCTTCGGCGTGGCACTCGCCGCGCTCGGCGAGCGCGGCAAGATCCTCGTGGCCGCGATCGACCAACTGTCGCACGTGATGCTCAAGATCACCGGCTACGTGATGAAGCTCGCGCCGCTCGCGGTGCTGGCGGCGATGGCCGCGACCGTCGCGGTCAACGGGCTGTCGGTGTTGCTGAAGTTCGCGGTGTTCATGGGCGATTTCTACGTGAGCCTGTTCCTGCTCTGGACCTTGCTCGTCTGCGCGGGTCTGCTGTTCCTCGGCCGCCGCGTATTCAAGCTGCTGATGCTGATCCGGGAAGCGTTCATGCTGTCGTTCGCGACGGCCAGCTCGGAAGCCGCGTATCCGAAGATCCTCGACGCGCTCGACCGGTTCGGCGTCCGGCGCAGAATTTCGAGCTTCGTGATGCCGATGGGCTATTCGTTCAATCTCGACGGCTCGATGATGTACTGCACCTTCGCGGCGCTGTTCATCGCGCAGGCGTACAACATCCACCTGTCGCTCGGCACGCAGATCACGATGCTGCTGGTCCTGATGCTGACGTCGAAGGGGATGGCCGGCGTGCCGCGCGCGTCGCTCGTCGTGATCGCCGCCACGCTGCACCAGTTCGGGCTTCCGGAAGCCGGGCTGCTGCTGATCCTCGGTGTCGACACGTTCCTCGACATGGGCCGCTCGGCCACCAACGCGGTCGGCAACTCGATCGCCAGCGCCGTGGTCGCGAAGTGGGAAGGCCAGCTCATGTCGGAGGCGGAAGCCGAGGCCAACCTGGCGCGCATCGACGCGGAGCAGGAAGGGACGATCGCGCATCCGGCGGATGTCTGACGGAGGCCCGGCGATGAAGATGCAGCGATTCTGGCGCGCGCTCGCGCTCGCAGGCCTGCTTGCCGCGGGCGCCACCGCGCGTGCGGAAGATGCGCCGTCCACGGCGCCGCGCGTCGAGCCGTTCGCGCCGGCTCAACTGACCGGCACGCTCGCGAAGGTGCGCAGCAGCGGCACGATCGCGATCGGCTATCGCGACGCGTCGATCCCGTTCTCGTATCTGAATGCGCGCAACCAGCCGATCGGTTATTCGATCGAGCTCTGCAAGGCGCTCGTGTCGTCGATCGAGGATGCGGTCAACAAGAGCCTGACGATCCGCTGGGTGCCGGTCACGTCCGACAACCGCATCGACGCGGTGGTCAACGGCACGGTCGATCTGGAATGCGGCTCCACGACAAGCAACCTGGAGCGCCAGAAGCGCGTGGCGTTCTCGCCGATCATCTTCGTGGCCGGCACGAAGGTGATGGTGAAGCGAGGCTCGCCGATCCGCTCGTTCCGCGATCTCGCGGGCAAGAAGGTCGCGGTGACGGCCGGCACGACCAACGAGAAGGCGCTGCGCGACCTGGACGCGCGGTTCAGGCTCGGGATCCAGCTGCAGGTGGTGCCGGACCATGCGCAGGGCTTCGCGCTCGTCGCGAACGGTCAAGCCGACGCGTTCGCGACGGACGACGTGCTGCTGTACGGCCTGATTGCCGAGAATGCGAGCAAGGGCGGCAAGTACGACGTGGTTGGCGATTTCCTGTCATACGACCCGTACGGAATCATGTTCCGCAAGGACGATCCGCAGCTCGCGCAGGTCGTGAAAAGCACATTCGAGGAGCTGGCCGTCGACGGCGAGATCACGCGACAGTACAAGCGCTGGTTCCTGCGCCCGCTTCCGTCGGGCATGAGTCTCAACCTGCCGATGAGCCCGCAACTGGAGACCATCATCGAGACGATCGGCGTCAAGGGCGAATGAGATTGCGCGACTGACCGCACGGACGCATGTAAAAGCGGCCCCGGTGTCTGACCTGACACCGGGGCCGTTCACATGAAGCACCGCGTTCAACCGACCCGCGCTTCTCCCTGCCGCGCAGCCTCGCCGTCTTCCGTCGCCGTTCGCGCCAGCACGGGCTTCAGAGCGTGCCCGGTATGGCTCGCCCTCACCTGCGCGAGCCCTTCGGGCGGCGCCGCCGCGACGATCGTGCCGCCGCCCACGCCGCCTTCCGGGCCGAGATCGATGATCCAGTCGGCTTCCGCGATCACGTCGAGGTCGTGCTCGATCACGACCACGCTGTGCCCGCCGTCGACCAGCCGGTGCAGCACGCGGATCAGCTTCGCGACGTCGGCCATGTGCAGACCGACCGTCGGCTCGTCGAGCACGTACAGCGTATGCGGCGCCTTCTGGCCGCGCCGCGTGATGTCGTCGCGCACCTTCGTGAGCTCGGTGACGAGCTTGATGCGCTGCGCCTCGCCGCCGGACAGCGTCGGCGACGGCTGGCCGAGCGTCAGGTAGCCGAGGCCGACGTCCTTCATCAGCTGCAGCGGATGCGCGATGTTGGAAATCGGCGCGAAGAACTCCACGGCTTCGTCGATTTCCATCGTCAGCACGTCCCCGATGTTCCGGCCGCGCCACGTGACCGCGAGCGTCTCCGGATTGAAGCGCTGCCCGTGGCACACGTCGCACGGCACCTTCACGTCGGGCAGGAAGCTCATTCCGATCGTGCGCACGCCTTGCCCTTCGCAGGCCGGGCACCGCCCGTCGCCGGTGTTGAACGAGAAACGCGACGCCGTGTAGCCGCGCGCACGCGCTTCGAGCGTATCGGCGAACAGCTTGCGGATCGTGTCCCACACGCCGATGTAGGTGGCCGGGCACGAGCGCGGCGTCTTGCCGATCGGCGTCTGGTCGACTTCGAGCACGCGGTCGATCCGTTCCCAGCCGCTCAGCGACTCGCAGCCCTGCCACGCATGCGTGACGTTCAGCGACGGCCGCGGCGCGCTGCGCGCGAGCACGCTCGAGCGGCGGTTCGCGGCCGGCGCATCCTGCTGCGCGGCCTTGCGCGCGCGCCGCGTGGCCGGCGACGACAGCACCGAGCGGCCCACCGCATCGAGCAGGTTCGTCATCAGCACGTCGCGCGCGAGCGTCGACTTGCCCGAACCGCTGACGCCCGTCACCGCGACGAGCCGCGCGAGCGGAATGCCGACGGTGACGTCGCGCAGGTTGTGCAGCGTCGCGCCGTGCACGGTCAGCCAGCCCTCCGGCATCGCCGGCGCGCCCTGCTTGCCCGGCAGGCTCACCGCACGGCGCGGTTGGAGCGGATGCGTCATCGGATGCGCGAGCAGGCGCCCCGTCACCGAGTCCGGCCGCGCGGCCAGATCGGCGACCGCGCCCTCGGCGACCAGCGTGCCGCCGCGCTTGCCGGCGCCCGGGCCCACGTCGATGATGTGATCGGCGCGGCGAATCGTGTCCTCGTCGTGCTCGACGACGACGAGCGTGTTGCCCTTGTCGCCGAGCTTGCGCAGTGCATCCAGCAGGATCTGGTTGTCGCGCGGATGCAGGCCGATCGTCGGCTCGTCGAGCACGTAGCACACGCCTTGCAGGTTGCTGCCGAGCTGCGCCGCAAGCCGGATGCGCTGCGCTTCGCCGCCCGACAGGCTCGGCGCCGCGCGATCGAGGCTCAGGTAGCCGAGCCCGACTTCCTCGAGAAACGCGAGGCGGCTGCCGATCTCGCTGACGATGTCGCGCGCGATCTGCGCGTCGCGCCCCGTCAGCTCCAGCGCGTCGATCCAGCGACGTGTATCGGACACCGTCCACTGCGCGACCTCGACGATCGGATGCGCATCGAACGTGACCGCGCGCGCGGACGGGTTCAGGCGCGTGCCGCTGCAATCCGGGCACGGCTCGTTGCCGACGCCTTCCGGTTCCTGCTCGTCCGACGGCAGAGTCTGCTCGCGGCCGCGATCGTCCCCGGCGAGCACCGTGTCGTCGTACGCGGCGCGCTGTTCGCGCGTGAGCATGACGCCCGTGCCGACGCAGGTCGTGCACCAGCCGTGCTTGCTGTTGTACGAGAACATCCGCGGATCGAGTTCCGGATAGCTCGTGCCGCACACCGGGCACGCGCGCTTGACCGACAGCACCTTGATCTCGCCGACGCGCGCGGTCGAGCGGTCGTTCTGCATCGCGTGGTGCAGCCCGTCGAGCGGCGCGAGCAGGTGCATCACGCCTTTGCCGAGTTCGAGCGTCTCGTCGAGCACGCGCCGCAACTCGGCCTCGTTGTCCGGCGACACGACGATGTCGGCCACCGGCAATTCGATCGTGTGCTCGCGGAAGCGGTCGAGCTTCGGCCACGGATCGACCGTCACGAACTCGCCGTCGACGCGCAGATGCGTGCTGCCGCGCGCCTTCGCCCACTTCGCGAGATCGGTATACACGCCCTTGCGGTTGACGACGAGCGGCGCGAGCAGCCCGACGTGCTCGCCGCGATGGTCGCGCAGCAACTGCGCGGCGATCGATTCGACGGTTTGCGACGTGACGGGCGTGCCGTCGTGGATGCAATGCTGCAGGCCGAGCTTCACGTACAGCAGCCGCAGGAAGTGCCAGACTTCGGACGTGGTCGCGACCGTGCTCTTGCGGCCGCCGCGCGACAGCCGCTGCTCGATCGCCACCGTCGGCGGAATGCCGTACACGGCGTCGACCTCCGGCCGCCCGGCCGGCTGCACGATCGAGCGCGCATACGCGTTCAGCGATTCGAGGTAGCGGCGCTGGCCTTCGTGGAACAGGATGTCGAATGCGAGCGTCGACTTGCCGGAACCCGACACGCCGGTGATCACGTTGAACTTGCCGTGCGGGATGTCGACGTCGAGCGCCTTCAGGTTGTGCTCGCGCGCATTGACGATCCGCACGACGTCCTCGCCCTCGATCGCGCGCCGCTCGCGGGCGGCGTTCAGCACGGCCTGCAGCGGCACGCCTTCGTCGGCGAGCGCGGTTTCGCCGTCCATCGCGCGGTCGTACTGCAGCAGCGCGACGCCGGTATGCGATTGCGCGCACGCCTTCACGTCGTCGGGCGTGCCCGCGCACAGCACGAGGCCGCCGCCGTCGCCGCCCTCCGGGCCGAGATCGATCAGCCAGTCGGCCGCGCGGATCACGTCGAGGTTGTGCTCGATCACGATCAGCGAATGGCCGGCCGCGAGCAGCTTGCCGAACGCCTGCATCAGCTTCGCGATGTCGTCGAAGTGCAGCCCGGTCGTCGGTTCGTCGAACATGAACAGCTTCGCACGCGCGATGCGCGCCTCCTCGCTCGCAACCCGGCGCCCGCCCGCGGCGGCCGCCGATTCGGCGAGGAAGCCGGCCAGCTTCAGCCGCTGCGCTTCGCCGCCGGACAGCGTCGGCACCGGCTGGCCGAGCTTCACGTATTCGAGGCCGACGTCGACGATCGGTTGCAGCACGCGCAGCACCTCGGCATCGGTCGCGAAGAACGCCGCCGCTTCGCTGACGGTCAGGTCGAGCACGTCGGCGATGTTCAGCGCGCGGCCGTCGCGCTCGATGCGTACTTCGAGAATCTCGGCGCGGTAGCGGCTGCCGTCGCAATCCGGGCAGCGCAGATAGACGTCGCTCAGGAACTGCATCTCGATGTGCTCGAAGCCCGAGCCGCCGCAGGTCGGGCAACGGCCGTCGCCCGAGTTGAAGCTGAACGTGCCGGCGCCGTAGCCGCGTTGCAGCGCGAGCGGCGCCTTCGCGAACAGCTTGCGGATCTCGTCGAACGCGCCGACGTAGCTGGCCGGGTTCGAACGCGTGGTCTTGCCGATCGGCGATTGATCGACGAACACGACGTCGCCGACCTGGTCGGCACCCGTGAGATTGCGGAACGCGCCCGGCGACTCGGTCGCCTTGCCGTGGTGGCGCGCCATCGCCGGATAGAGCACGTCCTGCAGCAGCGTCGACTTGCCGGAACCCGACACGCCCGTCACGCACACGAGCCGCTGCAGCGGAATCTCGACCGTCACGTCGCGCAGGTTGTGCTCGGTCGCGCCTTCGAGCACGATGCGCGGCGTGTTCGCGTCCACCGGGCGGCGCGCCCAGTTCGACGCATGCGCGACGTGCTTGCGGCCGCCGAGATACTCGCCCGTCAGCGTGTGCGCGGAACGGATGTCACCCGGCGTGCCGTCGTAGACGATCGTGCCGCCGCGCTCGCCGGGGCCCGGACCCATGTCGATCAGCCGGTCGGCCGCGAGCATCACCGACGGATCGTGCTCGACGACCACCAGCGTATTGCCCGCGTCGCGCAGCCGCTGCATCGCCTCGACGATCCGCGTGAGGTCGCGCGGATGCAGGCCGATGCTCGGCTCGTCGAGCACGAACAGGGTTTTGGTCAGCGACGTGCCGAGCGCCGTGGTCAGGTTGATCCGCTGCACCTCGCCGCCCGACAGCGTGCGGCTTTGCCGGTCGAGCGTCAGGTAGCCGAGCCCCACGTCGCACAGGTATTTGAGGCGCGTGCGCACCTCGGCGAGCAGCAGCTTCAAGGCATCGTCGAGCAGCGCGCTCGGCAGCGTGATCTCGTCGAAGAAGCGGCGAATGCGCTCGATCGGCAGCAGCATCAGGTCGTGCACCGTCAGGCCCGGCAGCGCCTCGAGCTGCGCGCGCGTCCAGTCGACGCCGCGCGGCATGAAGCGATTCGCGGGCGCGAGCACGGTATCGGCGTTCGCCTTCGAGCCGAGCCGCCACTGCAGCGATTCGGTCTTCAGGCGCGCGCCGCCGCAGACCTCGCACGGCGTGTAGCTGCGGTACTTCGACAGCAGCACGCGGATATGCATCTTGTACGCTTTCGATTCGAGATAGCCGAAGAAGCGTTTCACGCCGTACCACTGGCTCTGCCACTTGCCGTTCCAGTCCGGCGAGCCGTTGATCACCCAGTCGCGCTCGGCGTCGGTCAGGTCGGACCACGGCGTATCGCGGCGGATGTCCGCCTTCGCCGCGTAGCGCATCAGGTCGTCCTGGCACTCCTTCCATGCGGGCGTCTGCATCGGCTTGATCGCGCCGCCGCGCAGCGTCTTGCGCGCGTCGGGAATCACCAGGCCAAGATCGACGCCGATCACGCGGCCGAAGCCGCGGCAGGTCTCGCATGCGCCATATGCCGAGTTGAACGAGAACAACGCCGCTTGCGGCTCCGCGTAGCGCAGGTCGCTGTCGGGGTCGTGCAGTCCCGTGGAGAAACGCCACACCTGCGGCTCGACGGTCGCGGCAAGCGCGTTCTCCGCTTCCGGCGCGAGCACGTAGACGTTCACGCGGCCGCCGCCGCGCTTCAGCGACGCCTCGATCGCCTCGACCACGCGCACCTTGTCGGCCTGCTGCACGCGGAAGCGGTCGGCCACCACGTCGAGCAGCTTGCGCGGGCCCGTGGGCGACGCGACTTCGCGCTGCGCCTGCACGCGGGTGTAGCCGCTCGCGGACAGCCACTGCGCGACTTCGTCCTCGGATGCGCTTTCCGGCAGCTCGACCGGGAACGTGACGACGACGCGCGGATCGTCGGCGCGCGTGCGCTCGACGAGTTCCGCGTAGATCGTCTCGGGCGTGTCGTGCCGCACCTGCCGCGCGGTCTGGCGGTCGAACAGCTCGGCCGCGCGCGCGTACAGCAGCTTCAGGTGATCGTTGAGCTCCGTCATCGTGCCGACGGTCGAGCGCGAACTGCGGACCGGATTGGTCTGGTCGATCGCGATCGCGGGCGGCACGCCGTCGACGCGCTCGACCTGCGGGCGGTCCATCCGGTCGAGGAACTGCCGCGCATACGCGCTGAACGTCTCGACGTAGCGCCGCTGGCCTTCCGCGTACAGCGTGTCGAACACGAGGCTCGACTTGCCGGAGCCCGACGGCCCGGTAACGACCGTCATTTCGCCCGTGCGCAGGTCGAGATCGAGGTTCTTGAGGTTGTGCTGACGTGCTCCGCGAATGCGGATCAGATTGCTGGATGACAATTTGCCTGCCCGTCTGAGTGAGTTAGCCGGAATTCACGGTGCCGGAACGCTGCGGCGGATGCCCGCAGGCGCGGCGCACGTGCCGCACGGGTCATGCCCGCGCCGCTCGAGTTCGCCGGATACTATACTGTATATTCATACAGTTTTCCACGAGCAGGCGAGGCGGCACGATCCGTCGGCGTCGGCCACGGGCTCGATGCGCTTCAGCCGCCACCCGCCGTCGCATGGGCGACGCACGTGCGGGCGAGCACGTCGGTCGGGTCGACGAGCGTTGCCCGATGCCCGTTCCGCGCGACATATTCACCGCCCGGAAGCAGGATCGGCAATTCCGTGCAGCCGAGCACGATCACGCGCACGCCCTCGGCCATCAGCGCCTCGATGGCGGCACCGATATCGTCCTGGCACTGCCCGGTCGTGAAGCCGGCCTTGACGCCCTGCCTCCCGTAAATCGCTTCCATCACGCGCGCCTGCAACGCAGGCTTCGGCGCGACTTGCCGGAGTCCTTGCGACGCCAGCGCCTTCTCGTAGACACCGCTTTCGATCGTGCCGGTCGTCGCGAGCACGCCGACCTCCTTCAGCGCCGGATACGTGTCGCGCAGGTGAGCAACCGTGACCGTCAGCATGTTGACGATCGGAATGCCGAGGTACGGCTGAATCCGCTCGACGAATGCATGCGCGGTGTTGCACGGAATCGCGATGAGGTCGGCATCGCCGTCCTCGAGCTTCTTGCAGGTCGCATACAACGAGATCGTCGGGTCCGCGCCGGTGCCCACCAGGTTCTCGGTGCGATCGGGAATCTGCGGATTCTGTTCGACCAGCAGCTTGACGTGCTCCTGATCGCGCGCCGCCGGCGTGTTGCGCACGATCTTGTCCAGGAAATCGACCGTCGCGGCCGGCCCGACGCCGCCGACCACGCCGATCTTGAACGTCGCCGCGCGCGCTCCCGGCTGCCCGGTCACCGCGTACTGCGCATACGCGAGGTTCGAATCCACGAGCGGCACGCGCTGCGGGCCGATTTCATCCGCGACCAGCGCGATCTCGGTCAGGCCGGGGACGATGACCTGCACGCCCTGATCGGCAAGGTCCGCGCACGCGCGGCGCAGCAGCTCGACCGGCCGGCCGCGAAAATTGCCGCGCTTGATGCCGTCGGCGCCGTAGATGGCTTCGGTCACGAGGTCGATCCCGTCGTGCATCCGCGGATGGACGATTTCGAACCGAGGCGACGGGAAATACGCATCGAAGAGTCGCTTGTCCCGCACGTAGTCGGACGCCAGCACGCCGATGCGCGTCGCGTCGGGATACTTGCGCAGCACGTGGCTGCGCACGGCCTCGACGATATCCACGATCGGCAGGCGCGTATTCGCCTTCAGCTCGTCGATGAACGTGTGGCTCAGAAAGCACGGCAGCACGACCGTCGTCACGCCGCGCTTCTCGAACGCGCGAATCATGTCGAACACGTACAGCTTGCGTTCGATCGTCGCCGCGCTGCCCGATCCCGAGCCCTTGAACGGGTATTGCTCGAAAATCATTTCGGCGTGCTCCTCGTCGGACGACGCGGGCGTCGCCTTCACCATCTTGAAGAACACGTCGGCGCTTCCCAGCGGCCCGAGACCGCCGACGACGCCGAATTTCCGCCGTGCATTCACGATATCCGCGTGCATCATGCGTTCAGCTCCGGCTGCTCGAATACGGCGTCCTGCGATTTCGCGGACCGCCGGCTCTCCCACTTCGCGATCACCGCCGTCGCGACGCTGTTGCCGATCACGTTCGTCATCGTGCGGCCCATGTCGAGGATCTGGTCGATCGCGAGAACCATCGCGACGCCGGCCACCGGCAGATGGAACATCGGCGCGACCGCCGCGACCACGACCACCGAGCCGCGCGGCACGCTCGCCATCCCCTTGCTGCTCAACATCAGCACCAGCAACATGAACACCTGCTCCGACAGCGGCATGTGCACGCCGAACGCCTGCGCGATGAAGATGGCGGCAAACGCCTGATACATCATCGAGCCGTCGAGGTTGAACGCGTAACCGAGCGGCAGCGTGAAGCCCACCACCTTCTTGTCGACGCCGAACCGTTCGAGCTGCTCGGTCAGGCGCGGATAGGCGGCCTCGCTGCTCGCCGTCGAGAACGCAATCAGCGCGGGTTCGCGCACGGCCTTCAGCAAGCTCCCGACGCGCCGTCCGAGAAACGCGTAACCGACGCCGATCAGGATCGCCCACAGGACGAGCAGGCCGAGATAGAACGCGCCGATCAGCTTCCCATACGTGTAGATCACATCGAGCCCGCGCAGCGTGACCGACGACGCGATCGCGCCGAACACGCCGAGCGGCGCCGCGCGCATCACGTAGTTCGTCAGGCGCAGCATCACCGGGACCATCCCGTCGATCGACCGGATCACGACGCCGACCCGCTTGTCGTGCTTCAGCGCACTCAGCGCGATGCCGAGGAAGACCGAGAACACCAGGATCTGCAGGATGTCGTTGCGCGCCATCGCGTCGAGCAGGCTGGTCGGGAACGCATGCGTGATCACGTCCCGGGCGTTCAGTGCGGCGGTGTTCAGTCCGGTGCCGACCTCGCCCGCGCCCGCCGCGAGGTTCAGGCCGGCGCCAGGCTGCAGCGCATTGGCCATGACGAGGCCGAGGCTCAACGAAATCAGCGACGCGCACACGAACCACCCGATCGAGCGCAGGCCGATGCGGCCGACGTCTTCGCCGCTGTCCATGCCGGCGAGGCCGGACACGAGCGTCACGAACACCAGCGGCGCGATGATCATCTTGATCAGGCGCAGGAAGATGTCGGTGACGATCGAGAAATAGCCGGCGATCGTCTTGAGCGTGGCCGGGTCCGCGATATTGGCGTGACACGCATAGCCGGCGACGACACCGAGGATCATGCCGACTGCGATGCTGAAGGTAAGGCGATTTTTCATGTCCATTCGTCCTTGGATGGCACCCGCCGTGGGAATGCGGCGAGCGCTGCGAAGAAGGCCGTGCGACGCGGATCACGCGTCACATGTGCCGTTGGAACGAATGGTAGGGACGGCCGGAAAAACCGTGATGCTGGTGCAACATGGCGGTATGCGAGTCCCGCATAAGGCGGGAAAACCCTGCTCAGCCGAGGCGGGAAGGCGCCGCGCGCAGGTGCTGCCAGAGCGTGTCGAGGAATTCGCTGCGATTGGACACGTCGCGATACACGCGCAGTTCGATTTCCAGGTTCCACACCGCCGGGCCTGCCGGCACGAGGTCACCGGACGCCAGTTCGGCGGCGATCGCGCTGCGGGGCAACCATGCGACGCCCTCGCCCTCCATCACGAGCTTCTTCAGTACCTCGGCCATGTCGGATTCGTAATGCAACTGCAAGGCCGGCGCGTCCGGCGCACGGCCGAGCAGCAGCGCGAGACACCGGCCGAAATAGCTGGTTTCCGTATAGGAAATCAGCGGCAGCGGATTCT
Source organism: Burkholderia sp. RF2-non_BP3 (assembly GCF_001522185.1). NCBI lineage: Bacteria > Pseudomonadati > Pseudomonadota > Betaproteobacteria > Burkholderiales > Burkholderiaceae > Burkholderia > Burkholderia sp. RF2-non_BP3. Next base: position 508,407 of record NZ_LOSU01000033.1, read on the forward strand.
GCCTCGTGCCGGGAAGCCGGAACGCCGGCGCCGATCGCCGGTTCGGCCGGCACGCCGGCATCAACGTGTCGATGCCGACGGTCAGGTGCTCGTATTTCGCCGGATCGAGATGGAGCGGAAGCTCGGGATGGTGGTACGCGAACATCAACTCGCAGTTGCCGTTGACGAGCATCAGGATCGAGTCGTGGACATTGGTCGGAATCACGCGCGCCCGCACTTCGCCGAAATGCGGGGCGAGCGCCTTGAGCCAGGCCGGCAGGAAACTCAGCGCGATCGTGTGGCCCGCGGCGATCTGCAGGCTCTTGCCGCCGATCCGCTGCTCCGTGCGGATGATGGCGCGCGTGTCGTAAAGGCGGCTGAGCACGTCCTCGGCCGTTTCGCGAAACAGGCGTCCCGCCGGCGTCAGCACCGGTGGAAAGCTGCTGCGGTCGATCAGTTCGGCGCCGATCCATTGCTCGAGCGACTGGATGCGGCGGCTGAAGCCCGATTGCGTGACGTTGCGGAATTCAGCCGCGCGGGAAAAGCTTTGGTATTGCGCGAGCGCGAGGAAATCCTCGATCCATTTGATTTCCATGGTGGCCTTGGAGGGTCGCGGGTGGAGCGGTTTGCTCGCCACCGAAGCGATGGCGAAGCGCGTGCCGACGGACGCCTCCATTGTATGTGCTCGATTCGGCGGCGGTTCCTGCCTCCTCGGCCCATTTCCGCGACGAGCGCCGCTGCCGCGAGCGAGCCATCCGGTTTCGACGGCCACGCCCGCGGCAACCCGCGTGCCGCGCCTTACCGCTGCAACGAGATTTCCACCCGGCGATTGCGCGCCCGTCCCTCGGCCGTATCGTTCGAGGCGGCCGGATCGGCTTCGCCGTGCCCGGTCGCTTCAAACGAATCCGCCTTCAGCCCGCGCTCTCGCAAATACGCGGCGACCGCATCGGCGCGGCGCTTCGACAGCGCCTGGTTGTGCGCATCCGGGCCGGTCGCATCGGTATAGCCGTCCACTTCGACACGCGAGAAATGCCTGTCGCCTTGGCGGTTCAGCAACGTGTCGAGCTCCGCACGCGCGGCCGGCGAGAGCACCGCGGAGTCGGTCGCGAAGTACGCATCGCCGGTGAGGCTCACTTTCTCGACCGGAGCAGGTGCCGGCGCAACGGCCGCGGCAGCCGGCGCGGGCGCCGCGCCGCACTGGAACGCGATCGAGTGCGGATCGGCGCCGTCGCGGAACGGCGTCGTGGAATCGACCAGGCGCACGGGCTCGTTGCCGCACATGCGCGTTGCGACCTTCATGCAGGTCTTCGCGGTCGACAGGATGCCGTGGCAGTCGACCTGGAACGTCCGGATACCGTTTCGCGACTGCAGTTCGTAGGCGTTGTACGTCGGCCCCGACGCGCTCGAACAGGCTGCGAGGGACACGACGGACGCCAGCAAGGCAAGATGGATGTTTTTCACTTGAGGACTCCGAAAATGCGTTGGGCACGGCGCATGCGGCGCGATGGCGCGGCCGCATGCGCATGCGTTTGCGCTCGGCGCGGTCCGCCCCGGCAACGCGTGCCGGAACGAACCGCCGCGCGCGATCACTTCCACTGATACAGCATGCCCGCGCCGACGACGCGCTGGCTGCCGGCGAAACCGCCGTTCAGCGTCGCCTTCAGGTTCTCCGTAATGCGGGCCTGCACGCCGACCGCCATGGCCTTCTGGCCCTGGAACGACGCCGTGCCGACACCCATCGCGAAGTTCGAATCGCGGTCCATGTGCGGGATCGACGCCATCGCGGCGGTCGCGGCGATCCCCTCGCGCGCCATCGAATCGGTCTGCTGGATCTGCTGCTGCATCTGCGTGAGCTGGTTGTTGACCGTGTTCAGCGATTGCGTGAACTGGTTCGATACCGCATTCAGCTGGTTCACGTTCACCGCGTCGGTGCCCTGCGTGCCCGCCGCGACGTTGACGACTTGCCGCGCCGAATCCGCCGAGCCGACCGCGACGACGTTCGAGCGGCCGCCGTCGTTGCTGCCCGCGCCGACCGCCGCCGAATTGCTGCCCGACGAAGTCGCCCCGACGCCGAGCGCGGTCGAGCCGCTGCCGGACGCCGTCGACCCGTTGCCGACGGCCGTGCTGTTCGAACCGGAAGCCACCGCGCCCGATCCGCCGGCCGACGAGTTCGAGCCTGACGGCCCCGGCGGCACGTTGCCACCGGACGGGTTCGACGTGTAGGAACCGCCGAGGTTGGTCGTGCGCTTGTCGATGAGTGTCGTCAGCTGGTTCGCGACCGAGTCGAGCTGCGACACGTTCACCGCGTCCGTACCGTTCTTGCCGGCGGCGAGCCCCGTGATCTGCCGGTTGCCGACGTTCACTTCGCCGGCCGACGACTGCGGGCTGCTCAGGCCGTACGCGACGTAGTTCGTCAGCGCGCCGACCGTCGTCAGCGAACCGGCGCCCAGCGCAACGCTGTTCGCGAACGTCGCCGACGCGCCGGCGCCGAGCGCGAGGGCGTCGGTCGCGTTGCTGCGCGCACCGGAACCGAGCGCGACGCTGCCCACGCTGACCGCCGCCGCATTCGCGCCCTGCGCGACGGACTGCGCGCCGGTCGCCGTCGCGCCGCTGCCGAGTGCGATCGCGTCGGCCTGCGCGGAACTCGCCGCCTGCCCGATCGCGATCCCGCCCGGCGCGGTCGCATCGACGATCGCGCCGTTGCCGATGCCGACGCCGTTGTCGCCGTTGACGACCGTCGTCGGCCCCACCGCGACCGATTCCGCGCCGACGGCCAGCGAATCCGCCGCCGTCGAATTCGCGTGGAAGTATTTCTGGCCCGTGACCGCGAACGACTGCAATGCGCCGGCAAGCTGCCGCACCGTGACCGCGTCTTGCTGGCCCGTGCCGTCCGCGACGTTGGTGATCTGGCGATACGTCCTGCTGGTCGCGTCGCCGACCGACACCGCGCCGAGCAGCGTCTGGTCCGTCGTGTTGAACGGGATCGACGCGGTGCCGTTGCGGATGGTCCCGGACGCCGGCACCGTCGCGCGGTCGGCCACCGAACCCGAGCCGAGCGCGATGCTGCCGTCGACGCGAGAAATGGCGTTCGGCCCGATCGCCACGCTGTCGATGCCGAGCGCCTGGCTGTCCGGCGCGGTCGAGTTCGCGTGGAAGTACTTGATGCCGTGCGCGTTGATGTTGTCGACCGCGGAGCCGACGTTGTTGTTGATCGTCGTCGAGCCGTCGCTGTTGTACGTCACGTACGACGGCGCCGAGATCGTGCCGGTCGTCGGATCGTAGGTGGCCCCGCCGCCGATCGCGCCGGCCGTGCTGTTACCGAGGTTGGTGTTGTTGTTCACGATGGAGCTCAAGCCCGTCGACAGTGACCCGATGCTCGTCGACGTGGCGGTCGACAGCGACGTCAGGTTGCTGTTCGTGCTCGACAGGCCGGTCGACAGCGAGCCGATGGTGGTCGACGTCGAGGTCGACAGCGACGTGATCGTGCTGTTCGTCGAGCTCAGGCCCGTCGACAGTGATCCGATGCTCGTCGAGGTGGCGGTCGACAGCGAGGTCAGATTGCTGTTCGTCGAACTCAAGCCGGTGGACAATGAACCGGCGACGGTCGAGGTCGACGTCGACAGCGACGTGATCGTACTGTTGGTCGAACTCAGGCCGGTCGACAGCGAGCTGATGCCCGTCGACGTGGAGGTCGACAGGGACGCGACGGAACTGTTCGTCGAGCTCAGGCCCGTGGAAAGCGAACTGAGCCCGGTCGAGGTCGACGTGGACAACGACGTGATCGCGCTGTTCGCCGACGACAAGCCCGTCGACGTGGAGGTCGACAAGGACGTGATGCTCGACAGCGTCGACGTCGACAGCGACGTCACCGCCTGGTTCGTCGCATCCAGCTGCGACCCGTTGATCGCGTCCGTGCTCGACGAACTGATGCGCCCGGCCGCGACGTTGGTGATCTGGCGCTCGCTGCCCGCCGCGCCGACGCTGACGACGCTGGTCGGATTGACGCCGTTGAAGCTGTACGTGACGCCGCCGATCGTCGCGGTCGCCGTCGGATTCGGCGCGGCCGTCACCGAGCCGGAACCGAGCGCGACATCGTTGGCGTTGTTCGCCACGGCCGACGCGCCGAACGCCACTGCGCCCGCCGCTGCCGCCGTCGACGTATTGCCGAGCGCGAGGGAGCCCACGCCCTGCGCGTTGTTCGAATTGCCGATCGCCACCGCGCCGTTGCCGTTCGCGGTGTTGTTCGAGCCCATCGTCACCGCGCCGGTGCCGATCGCGGTGCTCGGATCGCCGATGGCGACCGCACCGTTGCCGCTCACGGTCTGGCCTTCGCCGAGCGCGACGGCGCCGGTGCCGCTCAGGACCTGCGAGTTGTTCCCGCCGGCGATCGAGCCCGCGCCCGCCGCCGCCGCGACCAAATTGCTGGCGCCGATTGCGACCGTGGCGCCCGCCGCCGCCACGCTGTTGATGCCGATCGCCGTCGCATTCACGGCAGACGCCGTCGCGCCGGCGCCCAGTGCGGTGCCCGATATGCCCGTCGCGAGCGCGAGATTGCCGAGCGCGACGCCGAACTGCTGCGTCGCGGTCGACTGCACGCCCATCGCGATCGAGCTGAGGCCCGACGCATTCGCGTTCAGGCCGAACGCCAGCGCATTGTCGGCGCCTGCCGAGGTATTCGAGCCCATCGCGATCGAACTGGTGCCGAGCGATTGCGCGCCCGACCCCGGCACGCCTGCCGTGCCGCCCCAGCCGATGGCAATCGACGACGTGCCCTTCGCGCCGCTGTTCACGCCCACGGCCACGGCCGAATTGCCGGAAGCGAGCGAGCCGCTGCCCACGGCTACGCCGGCCGCGCCCGAACTCGTCGACTGATTGCCGAGCGAGACGGAACCCGTATTCGTGGCGTTTGACGAAAAACCGAGCGCGACGGCTTGCGCCCCCGACGCGACCGATCCGAGACCGAGCGCGGCCGCGTATTGACCGGAGGCCGTCGCATTGTTCCCGAGCCCGATCGCGGACACGCCGATCGCCGACGCACCGCTGCCGATCGCCACCGAGCCGCTTTGGGTCGAGCTCGACAGGTTGCCGATCGCGACCGAATAGTTGCCGGAGCCGATCGCCTGCACGCCCATCGCCACGCTGTTGACGCCGGTTGCCTGAGAATTGATGCCGACGGATGTCGAACCGTCGGCAATGGCGTGCGCGCCCGGGCCGATCGCCGTGGCAGAAACGCCCGTCGCCGTGGACAGGTTGCCGAACGCGGTGGAATTCACCTGCGTGGCGACCGAACCGTTACCGACGGCAATCGAACTCGCGCCGCCGGTCGCGGAGCCGCCCCCCGCCGAATACTGCGCGTGGGCGCCCGCCTGGAACAAGCCGAGATACGCGGCCGCGACCATCATCGCGATTCGCCGCGGCGACAGCCCCGCCAGCACTGTCGTGCCAGCGCCAGCGTCCGGTGCTGCATGCGCATCCGCACGTCTCGACGACACCACGCGCTTGCCGCGCGCGCGATCGAGCTCGGACGCCGCGACCCACGCCCCCAGTGCTTCGTTCCAGATCGACTTGAACGACTTGTTCATCTCGTTTTCCCTCGGTTTTCGTGTGCTGAATCACGCGACAGCGAACGCGACGGCAAACGAAGCGCGCATCCATGCACGCGCGCCCGTCGCCTCGCACCGCTCCATTGCTTCACTTCGTACGACTAACTTGATTGCGAACGGCCCCGCACGACACTCGCGACCGCTGTCGCGATCGCACGACCGCACACCGCTCGTGCCAATCGGACACGCGGCGCGGCGACGATCGCGGGTTATCGACTCACGGACACCGACATCGCTGGGCCAGGCGACGGCGCGACGCGCCCCGCGCCCGCGAAACGAACGCGTGCGGACACCGTCGCGCCGGACCCGCGGCGACGTCGAATCTCATGAGGAGGCGTCGTTCAGACGCCGGATGGAAGCGGCCGGCCCGACCTGCAGACCGGCCGCCCTGGTTCATTCGGGAGGCGGATGCCGCCGTGCGGCCCCGTGGGTTGACGCATGCGCCGCAGGATCGCGAACGCTGACAGCCGACACCGGTTCGAGCGAACCGGTGCGTTGATCTGCCATGCCTTTGATGTTCATGTCTTCTCGTGCCCGTCTGATCGACAGCGGTATCGCGCGACCGCCGTTCGAAGGATCGAACTGCCCGGCGATCGACGCGTACCCGCTCACCCCTTTTTACATCCAGGCCACCGCCGGACATTCCGGATTTCCGGAAATACCGCCGACTGACCGGATGACCCCTTCATTCCATTTATCGACTGACTTTCTTTGACGATTTCTTGCTGCCTGATGTGTCAAACTCGCATCGACTTCTGCATTCACCGATGCACCTTGTTACATCGGTGCATTCGAAGAATGATGAAGTTTTTATTACCCTCGTGCCGGTCTCCGTCACACCGCTGCAATCCCGGAATATGAGATTGACAGCATGTAATGTCACATTGAATATTGCGCCCCGAAAAAGGCGGCGACGGCAAAACGTTTGCGGTGAATTCGCTGGCAGTCCAGAACCGATTCCATCCGCCTCCAGCCTAGTGTGCCGGGGTTCGTCAGACCAAACCTTTTCCCGGGCGGAAAAATGCTTTTCCAGAGCGGACGATATTTACATTCATACAAGCCCGCCGGGCTGAAAATTTAAATATGAAAGTAATTTCAACCCGCCACCGATAAGATTTCCATTACGAGGCAATGAATTGATGAAATCGACCAGCACCGAATTCGGGCATGGCAACGACATAAATCGTTCAAAATCATTATTCGGGCCACGCCATTTTTATAAGGAATCACGCGGAAATAAAAACCGATATTCGATCGGCAATCAGGAAAGTTTTTCCGCTCCCTTTTTCGTCGAACCGTTCGGAGCGGCCATGCGCCCGCTCGGCCATGTCAGACATGCCCCCACGGACCGCACGGAATCCTCACCGACGACTTTGTTGTCGGCATATAATTTTTCGCAACAATCGTGCATATAGATGCATCGATTCCGACCCCGGCCTACCCTCCCTTCGCGTTCGCAACCATGTCATCCCGCTCGTCCAGTCCGGCGTCGCTCCGCGTCACGCCGGATCTCGTTGGCGCACACATTCTCGTCGTAGATGACCGACCGAACGACCTGCGGCTCCTGACGGAGATCCTGCGTTCCGCGCGCTGCCGGATCAGCGTCGCGTTCGATGGTCTGCAGGCCTATCACCGTGCGCAGGCGATCGCGCCCGACCTGATCCTGATGGACGTGCGGATGCCGCGCATGGACGGCTTCGCCGCGTGCCGGCTGCTGGCCTCGACGCCGTCGACGCAGAACATTCCCGTCATCATCCTGACTGCCGCGAGCGATCTCCAGGATCGCATCGCAGGGCTCGAAACCGGTGCGCTCGACTACATCGTGAAGCCGTTCGAACCGGTCGAGGTCATTGCACGGATCCGCAATCATCTGAAACGGGCGCGACGCAGCCAGCCGTTCGCGCATCTGCCCAAGCTGCCCGACCACCCCGACGCCGCGCTGGTGCGCGCGGCAAGCGACATCCTGCTGCGCGAGCTGCGCAACCCGCCCGGGCTCGACGAACTCGCGAGACAGGTCGGCACGCACGAAAAACGGCTGTCGCGCGTGTTCCGCGATCATCTCGGCCAGACCGTATTCGAATACCTGCGCGACACGCGCCTGCGCGCCGCGAAGCACTTTCTCGCCGAGACGTCGATGGGCATCGGCGACATCGCCGAGGAGATCGGCTTCTCGACGCCGGGCAATTTCGCGACTGCGTTTCGCGAACGGTTCGGCATCACGCCGTCGGACTGGCGGCGTCAGCGGCCGACGATCGATGCTCCGCCGCCGTCGCATGACTGCCCGCGCGATGCATAGGCGTCGCACCTCGGGCTGGCACGCGATGGTGCTGCTGCTGACGGCACTGGTGCTCGCCTGCGCGACACACCGGGCCGCCGCGACGGAAAACCCCGCACAGCTGGACGCGGTCTCGTTGCTCGAGGATCCGGGCACGCAGTTGTCCGTCGACCAGGCCGCCGCACGGCTCGCCGAGCCTCAACGCCGTGCTGTCGCCGCGGCGCGACCGTCGTTCAACATCGAATTCTCACGCTCCGCGTGGTGGGTCGGCGCAACGCTGGTCAACCGCGACCGCATCGAACAGCCGCTGGTGCTGGCGATCCGCGACGCACGCGTCGACCGCGCCGATTTCTACGTCGGGCACGGCGGCACGTGGACGCTCGCCGGCCACTTCCCGGCCGACGAAAACGGCATGAGCCGGCCGGCGTCCCGGTATCCGGTGCTCGATGCGACGCTGCGCCCGGGCGAGCGGTTGCCCGTCCTGATCCGCATCACGTCGCGCAAAGAACTGCGGCTCGCGCCGAGCGCCTTCACGCGCGACGCATGGCAGGCCCACGAGCTGCACGCGACCATGTGGAACTTCGGCTTTCTCGGCGGGCTGCTCGCGCTCGTGTGGTGTGCGCTGCTGATCGGCTTCTTCTCACGCAGCGGCATGTTCGTCGTGCTGGCGATGCTCGCGTTGAACACGACGCTGTTCGAGGCAACCTACCGCGGCTACACCGCGCTGTATCTGTGGCCCGCCGCGCGCGAATGGTCGGCGCGCGGCGAGGTGATCTTCGTCTACCTGTCGGTCGTATGCTTCATCGCGTTCATCCTGACGGTCGCCCGTCGCGAGAAGGCACGCATCCCGTTCCGCGCGATCTACGCGGGATTCATCGCGCTCGAGTGCGCGGGCATCGCCGGGGCCGCATGCGGCGACCTCCTCACGTTTACGTGGTTCTGCCTGCGGCTGAACACCGTGCTGGCGATCGTGAACCTCACCCTCGCACTGACGCTCGCGATTCGCCGGACGCCGACCGGCCGCGTGATGCTGATCGCGATCGCGTTCGCGAGCTTCAACATGGTGATCCGCATTCTCGACGGCAAGGACGCAATCCCGGCGTGGCTGTTCTGGCTCAAGGCCGACATCTATCCGAACCCCGTCATCGCGATCATCGGTCTCGCCACGCACCTGCTCGTGCTGGCCGCGTGGATCAACCACGTGGGCCGTCAGCGCACCGAAGCACGCAAGCGCCTCGAGCAGTGGCAGCTCACCGAACAGGATCGCCTGCGCGACGAAGTCGCGAAGCGCACGGTCGCGCTCAACGACGCGCTGCAACAGGTTCGCATGCACATGCAGCAGAAGATCGAGACGCTCGGCTACGTGAGCCACGACCTGCGCGCGCCGCTGTCGACGATCAACGGCTACGCGAAGCTGCTGCTGCAAGGCGCGACGCGCAGCCAGGCGCGGCTGATCCGCTCGATCGACCGCAGCATCCGCTACCAGCTCACGCTGATCGACGAATTGCTGCAATACACGAAGGCGGAGTTGCAGCCGCTCGGCATTTCGCCGCACGCGACCGACCTGCCCGGCCTGCTGAACGACATCGGCGACTATGCGGTCGCGCTGTGTTCCCAGCAGGACAACCGGTTCGTCTACCGGCCGCTGACGCCGTTGCCGCGCAAGCTGTCGATCGACGGCATTCGGCTGCAGCAAGTGCTGCTCAACCTGCTGTCGAACGCGTCGAAGTTCACGCGCGACGGCACGGTCACGCTGTCGGTCGGCGCGTATCCGGAAGGCGATGCATGGCGGATCGTGTTCGAAGTCGCCGACACCGGAATCGGCATCGATATCGACAAGACCACCGACATCTTCCGTGCGTACCAGCAGGTGCAAGCGGTGAACGGCGGCACCGGGCTCGGCCTGTTCATCGCGCAGCGGATCGTCGGCGCGATGCACGGCGAGCTTGCCGTGTCGAGCCAGCCGGGCGTCGGCACGTCGTTCACGTTCCAGATCGTGGCGCCCGCGCTCGGCCGCGCGATGATCCCGGCGTCGGCGCTCGTGCGCGCCGCCGAATCCGCCGATCCAACCGGGCCCGTGCCGGACGCACACGCGATGCGCTGTCCGCCTGCCGACGCGCTCGACGAGCTGGCCGTGCTCGCGAGCGAAGGCCGCCTCACCGATATCGAGGAATGGCTCGGACAGCACGCGCATGCGCCACGGCATGCCGCGTTCGTGCAGGCGATGCGCGAGCGCCTGGACACGCTGGATCTGCCGGCGATCGAACGACTCGCCGAGTCGCTGAAGCAGACGGGCATCGCGGATGCGTCGTTCGACGTGGAACCCGACATGGCCGGGCCGGCGTGACTGCAACGCACGCGTCGCAGTCGCGCAATGCGCATTCGCGGATCGGTCGAACGCGACTGGCTGCCGCGCCCACGCGCGGCTGACGGCCGGCAACGGCGACGCAGCAAGCAATGCCGGCCCGCGCAGTCCGCCAAAGGCGCGCCGGCATCACGCCGAACGTTGCAGACGCAACAGCCTGCGCATCGTCGAACCGAGCGCCGCATCGTCACGCGGCGCGGCGGCGGGTGTCACCTGCGCGGCATCGCGCTTCCGCCGCTTCGGATCGAGCCCGGTCCCACCGCTACGCCGCCGCGCCGCGTGCCGCTCGATGACCCGCTGCAGCAGACAGAACACGCACAGCAGCGCGCCGATCACGATTCGCGTCCACCACGAACTCAGCGTGCCGTCGAACGTGATCAGCACCTGGATCGTGCCGAGAATGCCGACGCCGAACACCGACCCGATCACGTACCCCACCCCGCCCGTGAGCAGCGTGCCGCCGATCACGGTCGCGGCGATCGCGTCGAGCTCCATCCCCTGCGCCTGCAGCCCGTAGCCGGACAGCACGTACAGCGTGAACACCACGCCGCCGAGCGCCGAACAGAAGCCGCTCAGCGCATACACGCCGACCTTCGTGCGCGCGACCGGCAGCCCCATCAGCAACGCCGATCGCTCGTTGCCGCCCACCGCATACACGTTGCGGCCGAAACGCGTGAAATGCGCGACGTAGATCGCGGCGGCCAGCGTCGCGAGCGCGATCAGCGCGCCCGCGCTCAGCGTCCCGCCGCCGACCGGCACGCTGATGCCCGCGAGCGCATGGAAGGTCGGCTCGTTGATCGTGATCGACTGCGTCGTGATCAGGAAGCATGCGCCGCGCGCGAGAAACATCCCGGCGAGCGTGACGATGAACGGCTGCAACCGGAAGTAATGAATCAACGCGCCCATCGCCGCGCCGTACAGCGCGCCGAACACGAGCACGAGCGGGACGATCACCCAGACGGGCCAGTGCAATCGTTCGGCGCCGACCGCGCAGAAGATCGTTGTCAATGCAACGACAGAGCCGACCGACAGGTCGATGCCGCCCGACACGATCACGAACGTCATCCCGATCGCGACGATCAGCAGGAATGCGTTGTCGACGAGCAGCCCGGTCAGCACCTGCATCGAGAAGAAGCCCGTGTACATCACGGATCCGAAGCTGAACAATGCGACGAACAGCACGATCGTCACGACGATCGGCAGCGTGCGCGGGTCGGTAAACCGTGCGAAGAATCGGTTCATCGCGGCGTGGCTCCGGTGGTGGTGCGCGAACGGGTGGAAGACAGCAGCCGCGACGCATGCTGGATCACCCGCGCGCGCGCCGCGTCCGACTGGATCAACGTCACGACGATCACGACGAGCGCCTTCACGACGAGCGTCGCCTCCGGCGGCACGCCGATCGAATAAGTCGTGTAGGTGAGCGTCTGGATGATCAGCGCGCCAAGCACGGAGCCCGCGAGGCTGAAGCGGCCGCCGAGCAGCGACGTGCCGCCGAGCGTCACCGCGAGGATCGCGTCGAGTTCGAGCAGCAGCCCCGCGTTGTTGCCGTCGGCGCTGCGCACGTTCGAGCTGGCGAGGATGCCGGCGAGCGCCGACATCACGCCCGAGAACAGATAGACGCCGAACACGACCGCCCCCGCGCGCAGCCCGACGAGCCGCGTCGCGACCGGGTTCACGCCGATCGCGCGGATGAACAGGCCGAGCGCGGTGCGGTTCACCAGCAGCGCGGTCGCCGCGATCGTCGCGATCGCGATCCAGACCGAGCACGGCACGGCTGCGAGATACCCGCCGCCGAGTTCGAGGTAGCCCGGCGCGCCGATCGGGATGATCTGTCCGCCGGTCAGCAACTGCGCGATGCCGCGCCCGGCGACCATCAGGATCAGCGTCGCGATGATCGGCTGCATCCCGACGAACGCGACGAGCACGCCGTTCCATGCGCCCGCGAGCAACCCGACGCCGAGCGCGGCGGCCAGCGCCGTGCCGACCCGCGTCGGATCGCCGTCGAGCACGATCGCCGCGGCCGCGCCGGCGATCGCGACGATCGCGCCGACCGAGATGTCGATTCCGCGCGTCGCGATCACGAGCGTCATGCCGAGCGACACGATCACGAGCGGTGCCGCGCGATTCAGGATGTCGATCGGCGCGCCGAACAAGTGGCCGTCGAGCATCGCGATCGACAGGAAGCCCGGCCGATACGCGACGTCGAGCGCGAACAGCAGCGCGAGCGTCAGCACCGGCCACACGAGCGGATGGCGAAGCAACGTGCGTAACCGGATCATGACCGGCCTCCCGCGATCAATTGATACACGTGTTCCTCCGACGCCTCGGCACCGGTCAGTTCGGCGACCTTGCGGCGATCGCGCAGCACCGCGATCCGGTGGCTCACGCGCACCACTTCGCTGATCTCCGACGAGATGAACAGGATCGCGAGCCCCTGCGCGCACAGCGCGAGCACGCGCTCCATGATGTCGAATTTCGCGGCGACGTCGATGCCGCGCGTCGGCTCGTCGAGGATCAGCAGCTTCGGCTCCGTCGCGAGCCAGCGCGCGAGCAGCACCTTCTGCTGGTTGCCGCCGGACAGCAGCCCGATCGGTTGCTCCGCGTCGCGCGCCTTGATGCCGAGCCGCGCGATGTACGTCTCCGCGAGTTCGCGCTGGCGCGCGCGGCTGATCAGCCGCCACCAGCCGCGCCGCGCCTGCAGCGCGAGGACGATGTTCTCGCGGATCGACAACGCCGCGACGATCCCCTCCTTCTTGCGATCCTCCGGGCAATACGCGATCCCGTTGCGAACGGCATCGTGCGGCGACGCGAGCCGCTTGCGCGTGCCGTCGATCTCGATCGCGCCGGTGTCGGTGCGCTCGGCCGCGAACGCGAGCCGCGCGGTTTCCGTGCGCCCCGAGCCGAGCAGCCCGGCCAGCCCGACGATTTCGCCGGGCCGCACGTCGAGATCGAGCGGGCTCATCATCCCGCGCCGGCCGGCCTGCTGCATCGACAGGAACGGCGCGGCCGCATCGGCATCGCGCTGCACGGCCGCCGCGCCTGCCTGCAGCGTGCCGGACATCGGTTCGCGGCCGGTCATTTTCGCGACGAGCATGTCGACCGGCAGGTCGCGCGCGAGATACTCGCCCTCGCGCTCGCCGTTGCGCATCACGGTGATCCGGTCGGACACCGCATAGGTCTGTTCGAGAAAGTGCGTGACGAACAGGATCGCCATCCCCGATGCCTTCAGTCGGCGCAGCACGTCGAAGAGCCGCGCGACCTCGCCGTCATCGAGGCTCGACGTCGGTTCGTCGAGAATCAGCACGCGCGCATCGACCGACACGGCCCGCGCGATCGCGACCATCTGCTGCACCGCGATCGGATACGCGTCGAGCGAACGCGTGACGTCGAGCGACAGGTCGAGCTCGGCGAGCGCATCGCGCGCCCGCGCATGGATCGTCTTCCAGTCGATCGCGCCGCGCCGCATCGGCTGCCGGCCCGCGAAGATGTTCTCGGCGACCGACAGGTTCGCGCACAGGTTCACTTCCTGGTACAGCGTCTGGATCCCGGCCGCCTCGGCCTCGCGCGGCGCGGCGAACCGCACCGGCGCGTCGCCGACGCGAATCTCGCCCGCATCGTGCGCATGCACGCCGGTCAGCACGTTGATCAGCGTCGACTTGCCCGCGCCGTTCTGGCCCATCAGTGCATGAATTTCGCCCGGAAACAACCGGAAGTTCACGCGCTGCAGCGCGTTCACGCCCGGAAACGCCTTGTCGATGCCGATCATCTCGACCACCGGCGGATTCGTCATGGATCGCCCTCGATTCGAGGCGGACGACGGACGACGGCAGCCGCGCCGCCGCCCGCGTCCGCTTGGACTCAATACTTGCGGGTCGGCAGCACCTGCGCCGCGACGCTCATCGGGAACACCGTCTCGTTCGTGACGATGCGCTTCGGCAACTGCTTGCCGGCGACCACGTCCTTCACCGCGGTCATCAGCTGCGGGCCGAGCAGCGGGCTGCATTCGACGTCGACGTTGATCTTGCCGGCCACCATCGCCTGGAAGCCGCCCTTGGTCGCGTCGAACGACACGACGCTCACGTCCTTGCCGGGCTTGATGCCGGCCTCTTCCATCGCCTGGATCGCGCCGAGCGCCATGTCGTCGTTGTGCGCGTAGACGACGTTGATCTGCTTGCCGTACGTCTTCGCGAACGCTTCCATCACCTGCTTGCCGCCGGCGAGCGTGAAGTCGCCGCTTTGCGAGGCGATCACCTTGAACTTCGGATTGTTCTTGATCACTTCGAGCAGGCCCGCGCGGCGGTCGTTGGCCGGTGCCGAGCCGACCGTGCCCTGCAGCTCGACGATGTTGATCGGGCCCGCGTCGTTCTTGAAACGCTCTTCCATCCAGTGGCCGGCGCGCCGCCCTTCCTCGAGGAAGTCGGAACCGATCATCGTCACGTACAGCGACGGATCCTTCACGTCGACGCCGCGATCGGTCAGGATCACCGGAATATGGGCCGCCTTCGCTTCGGTCAGCACCGGCTCCCAGCCCGACTCGACGACCGGCGAGAACGCGATCACGTCGACCTTCTGCGCGATGAACGAACGGATCGCACGGATCTGGTTCTCCTGCTTCTGCTGCGCGTCCGAGAATTTCAGGTTGATGCCGGCATCCTTCGCCGCGCTCTTCACCGACACGGTGTTCGCGGTACGCCACGCGCTTTCCGCGCCGACCTGCGAGAACCCGAGCGTGATCGGCTTTTGCTGCGCGTGCGCGCCCGACGCGAATACCGTCGCCGCGGCGACGAGCGCACCGGCCGTCAGCTTCCTGATGAATGTCATGGTCCGTCTCCGATGATGTCGTTGTATGTCGCGGCCCGGCCTGGCGCGGTGCCGTGCTGTTGTGGTTCTGCGTGGCGCGGACGCGGTTCGGGCGGTGCCGGCCGGCGCGTGCGGTCGGCCCGGTATGTACGCCCCGGATCAGTCTAGAAACAAGTCCGATAACCTTCCAATGAAATATTGGATTGAAGCGATATCGGTATCGGCATACGTATAAACACCTAGCGCTTATCTTTGCCTGCCCCGACCGCTTCGACGTCGATGGGGCGGCGTATCCAGCGGCGGCGCACGGATCTTGCTGTCGCCCTTGCAAGCGCCGTTCGCGCCCCGCGACGGCCGCTCCGACAACAAGGAGAACAATGATGCTCGGCGCACATGGAAACGCTCGTCCGCTGGCGCCTCGCGCCATGAAGAAGCGCGCGTCCCGGCGCGGCTCCGGCACCGAAACCGGCGATCGTGCGGCCGCGCCGCTGCGCCATGTCGACGACCGGCATCCCGGCTACACGCGCCGGCGGTTGCGTCACGGCTTCGCGTACTACACGCAGGACGGCGTCCGGATCCGCGACGCCGACGAAATCGCCCGCATCGATGCGCTCGCGATTCCGCCGGCGTATACCGACGTCTGGATTTGCATGGACCCGCGCGGCCACTTGCAGGCGACGGGACGCGATGCGCGCGGGCGCAAGCAGTATCGCTATCACCCGCAGTGGCGCGAGACGCGCGACGCGAACAAGTACGCGCGGATGGCGGCCTTCGCCCGCGCGCTGCCGCGCATCCGCACGCGCGTCGCGCGTGATCTGGCACTGCCCGGGATGCCGCGCGACAAGATCGTCGCGACGATCGTCCGGCTGCTCGACACGACGCTCGCGCGGATCGGCAACGCCGAATACGCACGCGAGAACGCGTCGTACGGACTGACGACGCTGCGCAAGCGCCACGTGACGATCCGGCCGGGACAGGTTCGCCTGCGCTTCACGGGCAAGAGCGGCATCGAGCATGACGTGACCGTGGAAGATCCGCGCGTCGGCCGGATCGTGCGGCGCTGCGCGGAGTTGCCCGGGCACGAGTTGTTCCAGTATGTGGACGACGACGGCGCACGTCATTCGATCGGCTCGTCCGACGTGAACGATTATCTGCGCGAGGCGGCGGGCGCGGAGTTCACCGCGAAGGATTACCGGACCTGGGCGGGCAGCGTTCAGGCGCTGGCGTTGCTGCGGCGCATCCCGCATGAGGACGTCACGCAGGCGCGCAAGCAGATCGTCGAGACGGTGCGGGCCGTCGCCGACATATTGCGCAACACGCCGGCCGTATGCCGGCGCTGCTACATCCACCCGGCGGTGCTCGATGCGTTCGAAGCCGGGATGCTCGCGGCGCTGGAGGTACGCCGCTCGCCGCGAGGGCTGCGCGTGGACGAGGCCGCGTTCGCGGCGTTGCTCGAACAGGCGGTGCGTTGATCGTCGAAGAAGTCAAGAAAATGACATGACCGATACAGCGGCACACACCGCTCACCGCCCGACAGAATTCGCAGCACTGCGAAAGATCAACGGACGCTCGTCCTGTCGCCCTACCCGTCGCGCGAACTGCACGGCCTGCTCGACCCGGCCGTGATGCGGAGACTTCGCGCAGACCGGATCGGCCTGCGCCGGATCGCCGGCCAGCATGTACGCCTGGCATCGGCACCCGCCATGATCCGCATGGCGCTCGTCACAGGTGCGGCACGGGTCGCGCATCCAGCCGTCACCGCGAAACGCGTTGAACGCGTCGCTTTCGTACCAGATGTCCTTCAGCGACCGGTCGCGCACGTTCGGCAGCACGAGGCCGGGCAATCCGCGCGCGGCATGGCACGGCAGCGCGGTGCCGTCCGGTGCGACGCCGAGGAACACCGAGCCCCAGCCGTTCATGCAGGCCTTCGGCCGCTGCTCGAAGTAGTCGGGCACGACGAACAGGATCTTGCACCGTTCGCCGACGAGCTTGCGGTAGCGGTTGACCGTTTCCTCCGCTTCGCGCAACTGTTCGGCGGTCGGCATCAGCTGGTCGCGATTCAGCATCGCCCAGCCGTAGTACTGCGTATTCGCGAGCTCGAGAAAATCCGCGCCGAGGTCGAGCGCCATCTCGATGATCTGGCCGACGTGCGGCAGGTTGTACCGATGCAGCACGCAGTTCAGCACCATCGGATAGCCGTGCGACTTGATCAGCCGCCCGACGCCGCGCTTGAGGTCGAAGGTGCGCGTGCTGGTCAGGAAGTCGTTCAGCTCGCGCGTCGAATCCTGCAGCGACAGCTGGATATGATCGAGCCCGACCGCCTTGAGCCGGTCGATGCGCGTGGCATTCAGGCCCACGCCCGACGTGATCAGGTTGGTATAGAAACCCAGCGACCGCGCATGCTCGACCAGCACCTCCAGGTCGCCGCGCTGCAGCGGTTCGCCGCCGGAAAAGCCGATCTGCGCGGCGCCGAGCGCGCGCGCGTCGCTGATCACCGTGCGCCATGCGTCGGTATCGAGCTCCGCGCCGTGCGTCGCGAAATCGACGGGGTTGTAGCAGAACGCGCAGTGCAGCGGACAACGATACGTGAGCTCGGCAAGCAGCCACAGCGGCGCGGACAGCCGGTTCGGGGGTGGGGTCATGTCCATGTCAGTCGAGTCAGTCGAGCCAGCCGCGCAGTCGCGCATGATCGAGGAAGCGATAGACGTCCGACGCAAGGTCCGACGTGCTGAACAGCCGCTCGAGTTCGTCGATGATGTCGTCGAGCTCGCGCGTGCCGTCGCAGCGCGCGAGGATCTCGCCCGCGCTCGGGTTGAGCCGGACCATGCCCTCCGGGTACAGGAGCACGTACGCATCCTGGGCCGCCTCCCATTGCAGGCGGTACATGCCCCTCAGCGAGGGGCGCAGCGGCACGCCGCTGACGGCGTCGTTGGAGTTCATGCGGGATACGCCTTTTCAATCGCATCGAGAATCGACCACAGCACATCCAGCTTGAACGACAGGATGTCGAGCGCGCGCCGTTGCGCGTCCGGTGTCGTGAAATGGTTCAGCGTCACCGCGAGCCCGTGTTCGACGTCGCGCTGCGCGAGCGGCACGCGGCTGCGGAAATACTGCAGCCCGGCCGCCTCGATCCACGGATAGTGGGACGGCCAGCCCGCGAGCCGGTCGAGGTGGATCTGCGGCGCGAACATCTCGGTCAGCGACGAGCACACGGCCTCCTGCCACGGCGCGCGCCGCGCGAAATTGACGTAGGCGTCGACCGCGAACCGCACGCCGGGCAGCACATGCTCGAGCGACCACAACTCCGCGCGCTCGATGCCGACCGCCTCGCCGAGCCGCGCCCATGCCTCGATCCCGCCTTCCTGGCCGCCGTGACCGTCGTGGTCGAGAATCCGCTCGACCCACAGCCGGCGCGTGTCGCGATCCGGGCAGTTGGACAGGATCGCCGCGTCCTTCAGCGGAATGCTGATCTGATAGTAGAAGCGGTTCGCGACCCAGCCGCGAATCTGCGCCGGTGAACACGCGCCGCTATTCAGGCGGCGGTTGAATGGATGGTGGATGTGATAGCGCGATTCGAGCGCGCGCAGGCGCGCCTCGAACTCCTGCGCACTCCAGGGCGTCGCGTGCAGCGCCGCAGCGGGAATCGGTGCGTTCATGGTCAGACCTCGAATTGCATGCCGTCGTGTGCGACCTCGATGCCGTGCTCGCGCAATTGCGCGCGCTGCGCGGAACCGGGGTCGAGAATCGGATTCGTGTTGTTGATGTGCGTGAGGACCTTGCGCGTGTGCGTCGGCAACAGCCGAAGGCGGTCGATCATGCCCGGCCTCGCCGCGTCGCCGCACTGCTCGAGATGCCCCATGTCGGCCGCGTGCTTCGACGACAGGCCGAGGTCGATCATCTCCGTGCCGGTCCAGAACGTGCCGTCCACCAGCACGAGGTCGGCGTCGCGCATCGCGGCGCGCACGCCGTCGTCGACGTCGGCGAGCCCCGGCGCATAGAACGCCTGTCGGCCGCTCGTCGTATCCTCGATCAGGAGTGCGATGTTGTCGCCCGGCACGCTCGCCTCCCGGCGCGGCGAATAAGGCGGCGGCTTGCTGTCGACCGGCACGGCGGTGAAGCGGATGCCGCCGGCGCCCGGTATCGCGAACGGTTCGCCCGGTGCGATCGTGTGAACGTCGACGCCGCAGTAGTGGCCGAGCAGCGGCACGAGCGGCAGCCCGGTCGACAGGTCGTCGAGCACCGGCGCGCTCGCATACAGCGGCAGCGGCGACGTGCGTTCGCGCAGCATCAGCAGGCCCGTCACATGATCGATCTGCGCGTCGCACAGCACGACGGCGACGATCGCGCTGTCACGGATCGCGCGAGCGGGCTGCAGGTCGGGGGCCGCGCGCAGCTGCGCAAGGATGTCCGGCGACGCATTCACCAGCACCCAGTCGACGCCGTCGCCGCTGACGGCGATCGACGATTGCGTGCGCGGCACGATGCCGTCGGTGCCGGCCCGCGCGCGACGGCAGTTGCCGCAGTTGCAGTTCCATTGTGGCAGTCCGCCGCCGGCACCCGAGCCGAGTATCTTGATCTTCATCTGCGTGTGCTCCCGGTGCCGCCCGCATCGTGTCCGTCGATGCGGGCGGCACAGCGCGCGTCGATCAGCGGTTGGCGATGTACATCGTGATTTCGAAACCGAAACGCAGGTCGGTATAGGCCGGGGTGGTCCATTGCATGATGTGTCTCCTTGTTGAGTGGGTGAGTCGAAAAAACCGCATCGATCGAGCGGCCGATACCCATTCAGCAAGGAGCGTGCCGGGGCGGGACTTGCGTCGCGCGGCGGCGTGCGAAAGCATGCGGCAGCCGCCGGGTGGTCACGGCACCGTCATTCTTACGATGTGCCAACGGAAATATTTCAGAAACCGTCTGACGACGGCTCATGTGACGCACGGCCGGTTGAGCAAGTGTTGAATCCTTGAACACCGGGTGTTGCAACCTGACACACCGGTGTGACAGTCGCGGCTTGCGTCACGGTTCGTCCCGCTCCAGCGCATCCGGTCCGGCGGACGGCATCTTGCGGTAGATCGTGTTGCGCGATACGCCGAGCGCGCGTGCGGCGGCCGACACGTTGCCGCCGTGACGCGCGAGCGCGGCCGCGATCGCGGAGGCGGCCACGTCCTGCAGCCGCGCATCGCAGGCCGTGGTCGCGAACGCCGGCGCTTCCGATGCGAGCGGCGCAGACGCACAGGTCTCCTGCGCCGCCGTGCCGCCGTCGCACCGCACGTCGTCGAAGAAATCGTCCGGCAAATGCTCGCAGCGAATCTCGCAGTCGTCGTCGACCATCGCGGCCGCCGTGCGCAGCAGGTTCGCGAGCTGCCGGAAGTTGCCCGGCCACGCGCAGCGCTCGAACAGCGCCATCACGTCGGGCGCGACGCTCAACGGCCGGCGCCCGGGCCCCGACAACGTCTCCCGTTGCAGCATCTTCTGGACGACCACCGCGAGGTCCGTGCGGTCGCGCAGCGGCGGCAGGCGCACGACGAGGCCGTTGAGCCGGTAGTACAGGTCTTCGCGAAAGCGGTTCTGCGCGATCATGTCGCGCAGGTCGCGGTGCGTCGCGCAGATGATCGCGATGTCGACGCCGATCGCCTTCGTCGAGCCGAGCGGGTTGACGACGCGCTCCTGCAGCACGCGCAGCAGCCGCACCTGCAGCGGATACGGCATGTCGCCGATTTCGTCGAGAAACAGCGTGCCGCCGTTGGCCTGCAGCAGCTTGCCGGTCGCGCCCTTGCGGCGCGCGCCGGTAAACGCGCCCTCCTCGTAGCCGAACAGCTCGGATTCGATCAGCGTCTCCGGTATCGACGCGCAGTTGACCGCGACGAACGGCCCGTCGCGGCGTGGAGAGTCGTTGTGGATCGCCTGCGCGAGCAGTTCCTTGCCGGTGCCCGTCTCGCCGGTGATCAGCACCGGAATGTCCTTGCCGATGACCTTGCGGACCTTCGCGATCACCGCCGCCACCTGCGGATCGCCGGTGTCGAGATAGCTGAGCCGCGACAGGCTCGCCGCGCCCTGCGCGGCTGGCGGGCGCGCGGCCGACGCGGCGCCGTCGTGCACTTCGGCGGGCCGGCTGCCCTCGGCCCGCAACGCGCGCCGAAACTGCACGCGCGCGCAGACCACCGCGCCGTTGCCGAGGTTCAACGACACGTGCTGCTCGGTGCTCGCGCGCATCCGGTCGATCAGCTGCGCACTCGTCACGTCGAACAGCGACGCGAGCGTATGTGCGCGCAGCGCGGCGAGCGGCATCCCGAGCTGGAACTGCGCGCTGCGATTCGCCGACAGGAAGCGGCCGTCCGCGGTGAATGCGACGATCCCTTCCATCAACGTTCCGAGGAATTCGGGGCGGCCGTGAAACGACACCTGCAGCGTTTCCTGGAACGTCGTCGTGAACAGGTGATTCTCGATCATCTGCACCGACATCTTCGCCAGAGCCATCGTGTGCTGGTGATAGCTGCGATGATCGCCCGTCACGTCGAGCACGCCGATCGCGTCGCCGTACGGGTCGAGGATCGGCACGCTCGAGCAGGTCAGGAAATGATTCGCGGCCAGGAAGTGCTGGTCGCCGTGCACGACCATCGGGCACAGCTCGGCGAGCGCGGTGCCGATCGCGTTGGTGCCCTGCCGGCTCTCCGCCCAGTTCGCGCCGGGGCGCAGCGCGACCCGTTCCGCGCGCCGCAAAAAGTCGTCGTCGCCGATCGAATGCAGGATCAGCCCTTCCGCATCGGTCAGCACGATCATGCTCTGCGTATTGACGATCTGCTCGTGCAGCGTCTCCATCACGGGCATCGCATGCACGCACAGCACGCGGTTCTGCTCGCGCTTGAGCGCCAGCGCGGCGCCGGACAGCAGGTCGTAGTCGGGACGTGCAGACGCCTGCAGGCCGAACGTCTCGGACCGCTCATGGGACTTCTGGATCGTCGGCGTCGGCCAGCCGGGCGCATGCGTGGCCCGTGCGTTGGCCGTCGGATGAACGTCATCGCGCATTGTCTCCTCCGGGGATCCTTCCGGTCGGTGCCGGACTTTGTGCTGGATCAAGCAAACTTCGGGCCACGCTGTCGGCAGTGCTTGCGTCGGACGCCGTGCATCATCGCTCGACGCAAATCGAAATCAAAATGAAAGCAACGTCGATTGCATACGATTCAGGCGACGCGCCGGGACGCAATATCGCGATTCCGCCCGCCGCCGCTACCCGATCGATCCCGATCGTGGTCGCTGGCGCGATTCTGGCTTTGACGTGGGTCAAGCCCCGGCCTGTTGTCGGGTTCTCCCGGACCCGTCACCCTCTCTCCGACACGACATGATGCAGCGACTGCCCCGACCTGCCCTGTCCCGCGACGCATGCCGGATCGCGTGGACCGAATTCGGCAACCCGCACGGCGATCCGGTCGTCGTGCTGCACGGCGGCCCCGGCAGCGGGAGCCGACCGGCAGTGCTCGGCCTGTTCAACCTGACGTGCATGCGCGTCGTGCTGGTCGACCAGCGCGGCGCGGGCGCATCGACACCGCGCGGCGGCCTGCGTCACAACAACACGATGCGTCTGATCGGCGACCTCGACGCGCTGCGTGCACGGCTCGGCATCGCGCGCTGGTGCGTCGTCGGCGGTTCGTGGGGCGCGGCGCTCGCGCTCGCCTACGCGGGACGGCATCCGTCGCACGTGACGGGCGTCGTGCTGCGCGGGTTGTTTCTGACGTCGTCGCGCGAAGTGCGCAGCCTGTTCGTCGGCACGCGCGCACGCGCGCCACGGGCCTGGCAGCGCCTGACGGCCGCCGCCGGCACCGCGCGCGCCGATCGCCTGATCGCCTGCTGCGCGCGGCGTCTCCAGCCGGGCGCCGGTGCGGCGCGGCAGCGTGCAGTCGCGCTCGCATGGAACGCGTATGAGGATGCGGTCCTGACCGGGCGGCCGGCGCGCGGCGCGCGGCCGACGCAACCCGCCATCGACCGGCTGATCGACAAATACCGGATCCAGGCCCACTACCTGCAACGCGACTGCTGGCTCGGCGAGCGCCGGTTGCTGGCGCTGGCGCGGCGGGCCGCGCAAGCCGGTGTGCCACTGCATGCCGTGCACGGCACGCACGACCGCGTGTGCCCGGTCGACAACGTCGATCGGCTCGCGCGCGCGGTGCCGGCGGCCATCGTCGAGCGCGTGCCGGCCGGGCATCTCGCGAGCGACGACGCCCTCGCGCGTGGCGTCGCTCGCGCGGTCCGCAAGATGCTCACCGTCACGACAGAAGACGCACCGCAACACGCCGAGCCGCCCGTTCAGTCCCACGCATAGCGGGCGCCCACCCACGCGCCGCGCGGCGCGCCCGGCCCGACGAACTGCTCGTTGACGGGGTTGAGCCCGTCGAACGAATGATTCGGACCGTTGAAGAAATTCCGGCCGAGCATCCCGAAGCTCGCGTAGCGCTTGTCGAGCAGGTTGGTGATCGACGCGAACAGCTGCAGGCGCTTCGTCACCTGCCACGTCGTGTCGAGGTCGATCAGGACATAGCCGGGCACTTTCCCGTTCACGTCCTGGTTGTTCTCGTCGCCGCGCGCGAACACCCCGCTGCGATACGTGATGTTGGTGCCGACGTTCCACTTCGGTGTCGCCGCATAGTCGAGCCTCAGCTTCACGGTGCTCGACGGAATCCCGGGAATGCGGTCGCCGGAGCGAACGACGATGTTGCCTTGCGCATTGGCGCTCGAATCGCTCGCGCTGCTTTCGGTCCACGTCGAGCGGTAGGTGGCGTCGACATAGCTGTAGCTGACACCGATGCCGACCGGCCCCAGCCGCGTATGGCCCGCCAGCTCGAAGCCTTGCCGGCGCGTCTTGCCGACGTTCTGGAAATAGCCGAGCGTGCTCGCGCCGCCATTGCTGCTGACGAACTGGATGTCGTCGTCGAGCGTCGTGCTGTAGACGGCCGCGCTCCACGTCGTCGCCTCACCGCTTCGGCCGCGCGCGCCCAACTCGATCGTCTTCGCGATCACCGGCTTCAGCGCCGGGTCGGCGAGAAAGTCGTTCGGCAAGGAACACGGCGCGGCCGGATCGGCGCATGCGAGCTCGATCGCGGTCGGCGAGCGCATTCCTTCGTTGTACGTCGCATATGCGGTGAAGCCGGGTACCGGATTCCACGTCACGCCAACGGCCGGATTGAACCGCGAGAACGTATGACGCGCGGTGAGCAACGGCTGCAGGCCGCTCGCGTCCTCGATCGCCGCGCGCGACCAGTTGTAGCGGCCGGCCAGCGTCAGCGACCATTGCCGCGTCAGCGCCAGCGTGTCGTCGAAGTAGACGCCGTAGCTGGCGTTGCGCGTCTTCGCGCGCGTCTTCCGGGTGAAGTCGCCGATGCCGACCGTCGCACGCGTATCCGTGAACATCGCATCCTGCGACGACTGCTCGAAGCCCGAGTTAGCGAGATCGGCGGACGCGCCCACGACGAACTGGTTGTCCAGGCCCGCGAGCTTGCCGAGCAGCGTCAGCTGCAGGTTCGCGCCGTAGCTGTCGGTCGTGATCACCGAGCGGTCGTTGGTCGCCTGCACGGTGTCGGTGGCGCCGCTGCCGTCGATGCTGCCGAAATCGTCGTTCACGTTGCTGCTGGTGTTGGTGTTGCGGTAATGCCGGTAATAGACGTTGCCGCTGAGCTGCACGTGATCGCCGAAAGCATGGTCGCCCGACACGGTGACGTACGCGGCGCTGTTGCGATTCAGGTCTGGATAGGTGTAGGCCTGCGCGCGATTGTCGAGAAACGAGCGCGGAATCGTCTGCGAGCCTTGCAGCGCATTGTCCGCGCCGCCGGCCGAGATCGACAGCGTCGTATCGGCGTCGGTGTAGCGCAGCTTGCCGAATCCCTGCCGCACGCGGCTCGCATTGTGGTCGGCCCAGCCGTTGTCGTTCGCGACGTTGCCCGTCACGTAGTAATCGAGGTTGCCGCCGATGCGTCCGCCCTGCTCGATCTGCGCGGTCTTGCGTCCCCACGAGCCGACCGATACCTGTGCGGCACCGCCCGGGCTCGTCTTGCCGTTCTTCGTCGTGATCGCGAGCGCGCCGCCGAGCGTGTTGAGCCCGTAGGTCGGGTTCGAGCCGGGAATCAACTGCATCGTGTCGATCGCCGCCTGCGGGATGAGATCCCAGTTCACGACGTCGCCGAACGGCTCGTTCACGCGCACGCCGTCGACGAACACCGACAGCCCCTGCGGTGTGCCGACGACCGGCGATGCCGTGAAGCCGCGGTAGTTCACGTCCGTCTGGTACGGATTGCCCTGCGCCTCGTTGATGTCGACGCTCGATACGTTCTTCTCGAAGTAGTCGGTCAGTACGCCGCCGTGCTGACGCGTGATGTCCTCGCCGCGAATCGTCTGGACGTTGGCCGGCACGCGCGACAGCGGCGTGCCGATCCCGAGCAGCGGCGTCGTGCCGACGACGACGATCGGCGCGAGCGTCGGCGCATCGACATTGCCGGCCGGTTCGACCTGCGCCGACGCCGGCGTCAGCCAGCCGCCGAGCATGCCGCCGAAGCACAGCGTGACGCCCGCGCGCCGGGCGACGAAGCGGCGCTTCGCCCCATCCGTTTCCTTCATCTCCACGTCTCCTCTTTTCTTGTCTTATCGTCGTTATATCGTTATCCGTATCAATATGTCGGTGGCGACTCGGCTGCCGTCGATCGCCTCACCGTGCCGTACTGGCATCGCCGTCCGCCGTCGCGATCGCCACACGCGCGACACGCGCGCGCCCGATCGACGCGATGACACCGGCCACGGTGCCGAACGACTCGTTGCGGTCCGCGTGCAGGCTGACGCTCGTCCGCGGGTCGCGCGCGACGCGGCGTGCCAGCACGGCTTCGACCTCGGCTGCCTTGACCTGCGCGCCGTCGATACGGACCGCGCCGTGCGCGTCGACGGTCACGGTGACGGTCGATGCACGCATGTCGCGCGCCGGGGCGGCCGCCTTCGGCAGGTCGATGCGGATCGCATGCGTCATCAGCGGCGCCGCGACCATGAAGATCACCAGCAACACGAGGACGACGTCGACGAGCGGCGTCACGTTGATCTCGCCGAGCGGTTCGCCCGCGTCGGCTTCGCGGTTATCCGTCCTCATACGGCCGCCCGACGCACGGCGGCCGCATTACTCGCGGCCGGGAGCGCGGCATGCACCGGCGCGTCGATCCTGAACCGCCGCTGCTCGGCCAGCATGATCAGGTCCTGTCCGAACTCGTCGAGCCCGGCCGTCACGGTCTTGAGCCGCCGCAGGAACAGGTTGTACGCCAGCACGGCCGGAATCGCGACGCCGATGCCGATGCCGGTCGCGACCAGCGCCTGGCCGATCGGCCCCGCGATCGCATCGATGCCGTTCGTGGCCGACGCCGTCATCGACTGCAGCGTATGGACGATGCCGAACACGGTGCCGAACAGCCCGACGAACGGCGCGACGTTCGCGATCGACGCGAGCACGGTAAGCCCGCGCTCGAGCGACCGCTGCGCGCGCCGGATCTCGCGCGCGAGCGTGCGTTCGAGCAGATCGCGGCGATCCCACGCGACCAGCGCGGCAGGTGCGTGCGGCTCGGGCGCGTCGAGATCGCGCAATGCGATGCACACGGCACCTTGCAGACGCGCGTTCAGGCTGGCGGCCACATCGTCGTCCGTCGGCATCGACAGCGCCGGGCGATCGCCGCGGCGCGCGGCAAAACGGCGGTTGCCGAGCGCGACGCGCGCATACAGCAGCGTCTTGACGACGATCAGCGTCCAGGTGAGGGCCGACAGCACCGCGAGGAGTGCAAATGCGCCGACGACCGCGTAGTGGATGTAATCTGACATGACGGATTCCTTAGTTTCCGAGTTTGAACACGACCGGCACCCTGACCCAGCCGTCGATCGATTCCGTGCCGCGCTTCGCCGGTACGAAGCGCCAGTCCGAGACCGCCGCGACGGCCGCGTCGTCGAGCGCGTCGTGTCCGCTGCTCGCCGACAGCAGCACCTGATCGGGCCGGCCGGTCGCGAGCACATGCACGTTCAGGAACGTGGTGCCTTCCCAGCCGCGCCGCTGCGCGACGTCCGGATAGTCGGGCGCGGGATTGCGCAGGTAGGCCGCCGCGAAGCGCGGTGCGGTGACGGGTTCTGGTTTGGGTTCGGTAGACGACTGCGCGCCCCGCATCGCATGCGCGGCATCCGTCGCGGTATCCGCCGCTGCATTTTCAGCGGCAGGCTGAGCTGGCTCCTGCCCCGGTACGGTTCGCCAACGTTCACTGTCCGGCTGCGCGGCCGCGGTGGCGGCGGCTGGCTTGTGCGAAGGACCTGCATGATCGGCCTGATGCGTTGCGGCCACACTCGGGCGAGCCTCTCGATGCACGGCTGTTTCTCGTCTCGAATGCGACGGCATAGCCGCGTGAGGAACCTGCGTCGCGGCATCCCCCCGACGATGCACACCCGGCTCTGCCACCCGCGCGAATTCGCTCGCGTCCACCTCGACGGCGAGTGCGTGTGGCAGCGTCGGGCGTCCATCGGATACCCATGCGTGCCACAGGGCGACCATGATCGCCGCATGAACGGCGAATACCGTTATCGCGACGGCTGGCAACGGTTCGCGGGCCCGCGCGGCCTGCGGCATCTCCATCGTCGCCGCGTACGGGCCGGCGGGCGCGATGCCGTATGCGAGCGCGACCATGCGGCGGCGCTCGCACCTGCGAGCAGCATCGGACGAAATCGGGACATGCATGGCGGTCTCTCGTTGCGCGGAATCATTCCCGTGTCGAACGGCAAGAAGCATGCCGATCCGCACAACACCCAGCCGGCCGCCGATCGAAGCCGCCACGCATCGATACGCAACCGCGCACCTGTTGCAGTTCGTGCCACCCCTGTTGCGCCTGTGTCAATTTGGATCAACGAGGCGACGCCTGCGGCCGCGCACCGCACTGTCATGTTTCGCAACACTCGACATGCGGCTGTCCCCGAACGCAACACACGCGGATCATCCCCGCCACGCCGCGCACGTCGTCGCGGCGCGCACGATCGGCCGCTTCGCCTTGCGCGACAGGGCGCGCGCCTCAGTGGCATGCGATTTGCGTGATTGGCTGCGCACTGGACCCGGATCCCCACCCTGCCGGCCCGGCCATGTGTTGGCCGCGGTGCGACCACAATGACTCTGGAGACAACCATGAAAAAACTCTCGGCTTCGACGAGCCGACTGGCAACGATCGGAATCGCGGCGGCGGCCGCGATCGCCCTGAATCCCGGCCTGGTGGACGCTGCCGCGGATTATCCGGCCGTCACGTACCAGCGGCTCACGGATGCGCAACGCGATCCGGGCTGGCTCACCTACTACCGCACGTACAACGGCCAGGCGCATTCGCCGCTCAAGCAGATCGACGCATCGAACGTGAAGCAGCTCACGCAAGCGTGGAGCTACAAGTTTCCGGCCGAGCTGAAGCAGGGTTTCGAAGCCACGCCGATCGTCAACGGCCGTTACCTGTTCGTGACCACGCCGAAGGACAACGTGTACGCGTTCGACGCGGCCACAGGCGCGCAATTGTGGAAATACGAACCGAAACTCGGCGCCGAATCATTCAAGACGGCCTGCTGCGACGTCGTGAACCGCGGCGTCGCGCTGTACGGCAAGAACGTCTACGTCGCGATGCTGAGCGGCGAGGTGGCCGCGCTGGATGCACAGACCGGCGCGCTCGTGTGGAAGAAGCAGATGTTCGAGCCGGGGCTCGGCTATGCGTTCTCGCTCGCGCCGCTCGCGCTCGACGGCGCGATCGTCGTCGGCAGCTCGGGCGGCGAATACGGCGCACGCGGCTTCATCGCGGCGCTCAGCCCGAACGACGGCACGCTGCTGTGGAAACGCTTCACCATTCCCGGTCAGGGCGAGAAGCACGCTGACACCTGGCCCGACGGCATGCAGGCGCACGGCGGCGCACCGGCCTGGCTGACCGGCACCTACGACGCGGCGACGCGCACGCTGTACTGGGGCGTCGGCAACCCGGGACCGTGGCTCGCCGACCTGCGCCCGGGCGACAACCTGTACTCCGATTCGCTGCTCGCGCTGGATCCGAAGAACGGCGACCTCAAGTGGCACTACCAGTACACGAAGCACGACACCTGGGACTATGACGGCGTCAACACACCCGTGCTCGCGACGATCAAGTACAAGGGCAAGGAGCACGACGCGATCATCCACGCGGACCGCAACGGCTACTTCCATGCGATCGATCGCGACACCGGCAAGCTGATCTATGCGGAGCCGTTCGTGAAGGCGACGTCGGTGACCGGCTACACGGAAGACGGTGCGCCGATCCAGGATCCCGCGAAGTATCCGAAGGTCGGCACGACGATCGACACATGCCCGAGCTTCCTCGGCGGCAAGAACTGGTGGTCGGTGTCGTACGACCCCGTGCGCCATCTCGCGATCGTGCCGGCGCTGCATGCGTGCATGAGCCTGTCGGGCAAGTCGGTCAACTACATGGAAGGGCTGCCGTATCTCGGCGAAGGCTTCGAGATCAAGCCCGAGCCGGGCAGCGAAGGCTACGGCGAACTCCAGGCGATCGACGTGAACACCGGCAAGAAGGTATGGAGCCACTGGAGCAAGCTGCCGTGGAACGGCGGCGTCGCGACGACCGCGAGCGGCCTCGCGTTCAGCGGCTCGCTCGACGGCCACCTGTACGCGTTTGACGTCGCCACCGGCAAGGTGCTGTGGGAGAGCCCGAAGCTCGCGAGCGGGATCATCGCGCAGCCGTCCGTCTTTGAAGTCGACGGCAAGGAGTACGTAGCGGTACTCGCCGGCTACGGCGGCGCGAATCCGATCTGGGGCGGCCCGATGGCCAAGGCGGCGGACGACGTGCCGCGCGGCGGCACGCTGTACGTGTTCGCCCTCGACCGCGGCTGATCGGCATCCGGCCAACCGTTTTGCGCCCACGCCGCCGGCGTGGGCGCCCCTCCCATTCTCCTGTTCAACCGAGCGTACGATCATGAACATCCGACTTTCCCGCCTCGCCGTGGCCTGTGCGCTCGCGGCAGGCACGGCGCTGACACCGGCGCTCTCCACGGCCGCGACGGCGGTGCGCGTCTGCTCGCTGCCGGGCACGCCGACGGCCGCGCTCGACAAGGCCGTCGCCCGCGACGTGTTCCGCACGGCCGGCATCGCCGCGAACTTCTCCGGGCATGACGCGGGCGGCAACGACGACGACGGCGTGTCCGCGCATGAGCTCGCCGACATCCTCGAACACGACTGCGACGTGCTCGCCGGTTTTCCGCGCTCGGCCATCGCCGACGCATCCGATACGAAACTGCTGTTCTCGCAGGGATACCTGCGCTCGGGTTACGTAAGCGTCACGCGCCGCGATGCCGGCGCGCCGGCCGCCGGCCGCGAAATCGTCGCGGCCACCTACGCGAGCCCCGCGCAATTGATCGCGGTTCAGCAGAAAAACGCACGCTTCGATCTCGAGAACACATCCGAGCAAACGGTCGACGCGGTCGCGCGCGGCCGCGCGCATCGCGCGATCGTCTGGTATCCGGCAGTCGTCGCGTATCAGGCCGCCCATCCGAAACAGGCGTTCCGCATCGGTGCGACGTCGTCGCCGTATGCGGAATGGCAGCTCACGTTTGCGTTCGCGCCGCGCTCGGCCGAATTGCAGCAACGTATCGATGCGGCGCTCACGCAAATGAAGAACAACGGCCGGCTCGCCGCGCTGACCCGCAAGTGGACGCTGCCCGGCAGCGCGCTCGAGGCGCACGAGTCGCGTATGCCGTCGCATTTCCTCGACGGCGCGACGGCGAGCGCAGGCCGCGTGCCCGGTAGCCTGCTGCGCGCGCGCAACGTGCCGGCCGGCGGTGGCTTCATCCGCGTCGGCGCGAGCACCGGTGACGCCGCGCCGTCCTTCGACGCGGCCCAGGTCGCCCACGGCAAGGAAATCTACGGCAATGCGTGCGCCAAATGCCACGGCGCCGATCTCGAAGGCAACACCGCGCCCGCGTTGAGCGGCCCGTCGTTCGCGCCGCTGTCGCATTCGCACCTGACGATCGGCGGCGTGTTCGGCTACATGGCGACCAACATGCCGGCGGATCAGCCGGGCAAGTTGAAGGACGACGAATACGCGGACCTGATGGCCTTCCTGCTCGCGTCGAACGGCTATGCCGCCAGCAAGAACAAGCTGACGGCCGATACCGCTCACGCGTCGACCGCGCCGCTCGTCGCCGGGCCCGCCGCGCACAAGGACGCGAGCCAGTAACGCCGGGCAGGCGGCTTCGACACGCGATGCGGGCCGCGCCCGTCCCCACGATTTCATCTTCAACAGGAAACGACCGTGACGTACCCGACCTCCCGCAGAACCTTCATCATCAACGCCGTCGGCCTGTGCGCGACGCTCGCCGCCGCACGCTCCGCATGCGCGGCGCCGCCCCTCGTCGACGAGAACGACCCCGCCGCGAAGACGCTCGGCTATCGCGCGCATGCGTCCAGCGTGGACGCCGCGCAGTTCCCGAAATACCAGGCCGGCCAGCGCTGTGCAAATTGCCGCTTCTACAAGGGCGAAGCGGCGGACACCGCCGGCACGTGTCCGATGTTCGCCGGCAAGCTGGTCGCGGCGGACGGCTGGTGCAACGTGTATGCGAAGCGCGCGTGACGCGTCGCGCGACGGGCTGCCGGCGCGACACGCACCGGCGCCGGCGGCCGGCAGCGACGACGGCGCGCCGCCGCACGCGGTCGCGCATCTGCACGCGCTGATCGCGACCGGCCTGTCGCGCGGCTTCGTCACGCGCGGCGACATCATCGACGCGCTGCCCGACGACGATGCGAGCGAGAGCCGCATCGATGCGGCCGCCGCCGTGCTCGCCGAACTCGGCATCGCGGTGTCGGACAGCGCCGATGCCGCGAGCGGCTGGACGCTCGACCGCTACTTCCGGCCGGCGCCGCCCGCCCGTGCGTGGGTCGACGGCGCCGGCACGCTCGCCGCCGCCGACCTGCTCGCGCCGCGCACGACCGATCCGGTCCGGCTGTACCTGCGCGAGATGGGCACGACGCCGCTCCTCACGCGCGACGAGGAATTCGCATACGCGCAGCGCATCGAGCGTGGTCGCGCGGCGTCGGTCGCGGTGCTGTGCGGCGATCCCGATGCGCTCGATGCGCTCGTGTCGATTCGTACCGAGATCGCCGAATGCCGAGCCGCCGCATCGACCTATGTGATCTTCCTCGCCGACGCCACGCGCGACGCCCGACGGTCCATTGACGCCGATGCAGGCGCCTCGCCTGCCGCCGCCGGCGAGCCCGGGCGCGACGACGACGCGCCATTGGAGGATTCGGCCTGGCGCGACGCGGTACTGGCACGGCTCGCCCGCATCGACGCATTCGCGGACGGCATTCGTGCCGCGCTGGCCTCGGGTGGCACCGCGTCTGCCGCGTATCGCATGCACGTACGCGACGCCGCCGCGCTGCTCGGCACGCTGTGTCTGTCCGCTCGCACACTCGAACGAATGAGCGAACCGTTACGCAGCCGCGCGCGCCGGCACCGCGCGCTGCGCGGCCGGCTGGCGCGATTGTTGGCCGACGTGGGCGTCCCGCCCTCGTTCGCGCAGACGGACTACGACGATCACGCCGGCTGGCTCGCGTCGTGCATTGCCGCGCACCCGGCCTGCGCGGCGACGCTGACGCGACGCGCGGCGGAATTCGTCGACGCACGCGTCGCGATCGTGCGCGATGCCCCGGCGTCGGAACTGCCGCCCGGCGCGACCGCGTCGCTCGATGCCCGGCTCGGCGCGATCGAACGCGCGATGCAGCCGGCGAAAGCGGGCCTGTTCGACGCGAACCTGCGGCTCGTCGTGTCGATCGCGAAGCGCTATCCCGATCGCGGGCTGCCGTTCGCGGATCTGATCCAGGAAGGCAACATCGGCCTGTTGAAGGCCATCGAGCGCTACGACTACCGGCGCGGCTTCCGATTCTCGACCTACGCGACCTGGTGGATCCGGCAGGCGATCACGCATGCGCTCGCCGACCTCGGCCGCACGATCCGCGTGCCGACGCATACGGTCGACGCGCTGAACAAGCTGACGCGGCTCGCACGTGAGCATCGGCAACGCGCGGGCACGGCCGCGACGCCTGCCGAACTGGCCGTCCACATGGGCGAGCCGGTCGACAAGGTGCGCGACCTGCTGGCGATCGTGAAGGAACCGGTGTCGGCGGACCTGCCGGTTTCGCCGGAAGGCGACATGACGTTCGCCGACGTCGCGCCGGATCTGTCGTCGCCGTCGCCGGAGGACGCCGCTGGCGCCACCCAGTTGCGCAACACGATCGCTGCCGCGATCGACCGGCTGCCGCCGCGCGAGGCGATGGTGCTTCGGCTGCGCTACGGGCTGCACGCGGACGAAGGCTGCTCGCTGCGCGACATCGGCCGCCAGATGAACCTGTCCGCCGAACGCGTGCGGCAGATCGAGGCGTCGGCGCTCACGCGCCTTCGTGCGTCCGACGCGCTCGGCGTGCTGCGGTCGTTCATCGCATAGCGTGCCCTCAGTCCCACGGCGCGCACGCCGCGCGTCGTGCGTCGTGCGTCGTGTTGACGCCTGCAACACCCCCTGCTGCATTTCGACGCAACGTTCACGCTGACAAGAACGCCGCTCGTTCCATCTTTCATTGATCTGCAATGCAGATCAATTATCGGGAACCGTGCGCCAACGTGCACACACGCCTTTCCGGCCGAAAACCCACGCAATTGGCATGCAAGTTGCGTTTCAACGGTCATGCGACACCCAACGCTTTCCACGGAGACCATCTTGACTGCCCTCGTATCGATCCTGCAGGAGCGCCGAATCTTCGAACCGACGGCCGACACGCGCGAGCGCGCGACCATTTCCGGCATGCCGGCCTACCGCGCGCTGGCCGCCGAAGCCGAGCAGGATTACGAAGGCTTCTGCACGAG